>JAVBVF010000003.1:0-60098 GCA_031554475.1 Eubacteriales bacterium
TTCCTCGTTCAGTTGTACAATCTTCTCGGACATGGCTTTTGTCTCCTTTGAATGTTGTCTTGCAACCTCATTCTACCAGAGATTTTGGGCCATGTCTTTTTCGACCCTTTTCCTTTTTGCGAAACTTATTGTACGTTATCGCCTTCGCAGATTCTTAACTTCTATCTAAATGTTAGAATCAAAACCAAAAGAGTAAACGCGCATCAACAGAATAAAACAGCTGATGATTATTTCTGCATCGTCAGCTGTTTTATTGACGTCACTATTTAATAAATATCACACATGATATCTCCATATACTATGATCTCTTCATCTTTTTTCAAACCACAAAGACTACATTCAAAGTGTTTGATCATGTTAGATACATAACGCAAATCATTATGATTATTATGTTTTGCGTAGAATTGTGTATATGTGCCTATAGAGCTTGGACTCGTATCTTGATGGACATACCTATGCCCCAGCGCACTGCCAGAAGTAACCCCGCATCTTGTGCATTTCTTCGCTGTAGTGCAGGTTGCCGCCTTATAATTATGGCCAAGCATAGCCAAGGTGACAGTCCGTGTTGCGCCACATCTTGAACATTTTTCATAACGAAGACCAGTCGCTGTGCAGGTGGCGGCTTTTGTGGAAGTGGGCGTCCAGCCATGCCCCAGCGCACTGCCAGAAGTAACCCCGCATCTTGTGCATTTCTTCGCTGTAGTGCAGGTTGCCTCCTTATAGCTATGCCTAAGCGCAGTTAGGGTGACAGCCCGTGTTGTGGCACATCTCGAACACTTTTCATAACGAGTACCAGCTACTGTGCAGGTAGCTGGTTTTGTGGAAGTGGGCGTCCAGCCATGCCCCAGCGCACTGCCAGAAGTAACCCCGCATCTTGTGCATTTCTTCGCTGTAGTGCAGGTTGCCGCCTTATAACTATGGCCAAGCATAGCCAAGGTGACAGTCCGTGTTGTGCCGCATCTTGAACATTTTTCATAACGAAGACCAGTCGCTGTGCAGGTAGCAGGTTTAGCGGAAGTGGGCGTCCAAGTATGGCTTAGTTGGGTCAACGTAATGGATCGTCTCACGCCACATTTTGTACACAATTGGTTGCTTGTGCCAGTCGCTGTACAGGTAGCAAGTTTTGTCGAAGTCGTTGCCCAGCTATGGACACAAGCGGCCGATGCGCTTACCAGCGCAAACATACTTAGTATCATAATCGCCACAAATGCAATGACTCGAATTTTTTTCATTTGTATTCCTCCAACATCTTTTTTCCACTGTGGAAATTTAGGGCCCTATGATATACTACACTTATCCTTGTAAGATGGCACTATGGCGCAATGGGCCTATCCCAAACGTTTCGCAAAGACATTCTACTGGGCTCCTATGAATCGCCCCCCCGTCGTTACAATGAAGCGCATCTCCTTCCTCACCCACCTTAGGGCTGTTTGTGTACCCCCTTCTTGATACCCACTGCCTATCTCAATAGGCATATGGAAACTTTGTCATCATCTGGTGAAATGCCATGCTACCTATTGCAGGAGTTTTTCATGCCGCAAGTCTTAAGATTCATGCGTATAACAAAACTCTATTTGTTCCGTAACCTTCGCGCTAATTTTACAGCCTTTGGCACTTCGTAGAGCTTTTGCCATATATTAGAATATTCATTAATCGTCCCTTGGATTGCGATCGTGATCCTGTTAAGACTTTAACATAAAAGAATTGTTTGTGCAATAAAATTCTTATAGTCATAAATCTAAATTCCCCCCCTTCCGTTGCAACTTCCAGATTCACTTCCCATGGAAATTGTGATATAATACTTTTTGTATGCCGGTTCGCCTCTGCGGCGGCTACATTTTGATTTCATACAGGATGTAGATGATGGCGTATTGACTAGGGGCTTTAGCTCCCCTCCCTCTGGAGGCCATCTTCAATCCCAAGAAGAAATGGGGCTAACCCCCTCCTTCTTTCCGGATATCCCATTCCTACTAGACACCAAGGAGGCATTCCAGCATGAATTTCTCTTCCCTATTTCAGCTCACCAGCGCCACGTCTTTGGTCGAAGCCACCGGTTTGGCAGCCCAGTTCAAGTCCATCGTTCCCACGGACCTCTTCATCGCCCTTGGGCTTGGCTTTGTGGTCGGTATCATCATCGCTATCGTTTACCGCAAAACCTATCGCGGCGTTCTGTATAGCCCCTCCTTCACCCTGACCCTGGTGATGCTTACCCTCATCACCACCCCTGTGGTCATGTGCATCAAAAGTGATATCGCGCTGTCCATGGGTATGGTGGGCGCGCTGTCTATTGTGCGCTTCCGTACCGCCGTGAAAGACCCCATGGATACTGCCTATATGTTTTGGTCTCTCACCATGGGCATCCTTTTGGGCGCCGGCTTGCATTTGGTGGCGCTCATCGTGGTGCTTTGCATCTCTGTGCTCATGTTTGTGCTGACCTTTGCCAAGTTCACCGCTCCCAACGCCTATCTCTTGGTGATGCATTATGATGAATACTGCGAACCCGCCATCACCAAAGAGCTGGGCCGCAGCGTGAAGAGCTTCAAGCTCCGTTCCAAAACCCTCACCCGGGCGGGCGCGGAAATGACCTATGAAGTGCGCCTGAGCGACCGCCATGAAATCGTCACGCGGATGCTGGATATTGAGGGCGTGCATGATGCCACGCTGGTCGCCTGCCAAAGCGAAGTAGGCGCGTAATCCTTTGAGGGGAGATGGACCAGTTTGGAAATTGCCGTGCCATTGAGGCATGAACTGAAATTCTTTATCAGCCCTCTGGAGTACGAGGTGCTTTCCCGGGTGTTGGATCATACCTTGGACAGAGATCCAAACGGGGATGAAAATAACGAATACCACATCCGCTCCCTCTATTTTGACACCCTGTTTAACAACGCGGTGGTGGACAAGGTGGATGGCGTCAAAAACCGCGACAAGTACCGTCTGCGCATCTACGACTTTTCCGATACGTTCATTCGCATGGAATGCAAAACCAAGGTAGGCGCCCTGATTTCCAAGCGCTCCATGGCCATTCCCAAACTCTTGGCCGAGCAGCTCATCGCGGGGGACCCCACGGGACTGGAGCGCACGGGCAGCGGCCTTCTGCGGGATGTGTACCGCGAAATGAAGCTGAACTTCCTGCGGCCGGTGGTCTTGGTGGATTATGTGCGGGAAGCCTATTTGCACCCCGCCGAAGAGGTGCGCATCACCTTTGATAAGCAGCTGCGCACCGGCCTCCTGTCCACAGACCTCTTCAATCGCCATGTGCCGACCATTTCCCCTTTCGATCATGGAGAAATGATTTTGGAAGTCAAATACAACCGCTTGCTGCCGCCCTATATCCGCGATCTGCTCTGCACCCACGTGCGCAGCGCCCAAAACAGCGCCATCTCCAAATATGTTTGGTGCAGGCGATTTGAGCAATTCGAATAAAAACGCGCAAAATCCGCCGCTGAAAAGGAGAAAACCATGCCTTACGTGATTTGCCTCCCCTATTTGGCGCTGCTTTTTTTCTACTGCGTGTTGGAAAAACAAAAGCGCTTTTGGCCCGCCACGTTGGCCAAGGTGGTCCTGTCCGCCATGGCGGCGGGTTGTGCCCTGGCAGCTGCCAGCCTGCTGAAAGAAACCGCTTCCTGGCTTTTCGCCCTGGGGCTTTTTTTTGCGGTCCCTGCGGACTTTTTTCTCCAATACATCCAGCTGAACCTAAAGAAGTACCGCTTCGGAATCTTCTTTTTTGGCGCCATGCATGTTTGCTTGCTTATGTCTTTCTACCTGCAGTTTCCCATCACGGTTTGGGAATTTGTGATTTGGGCGCTGCTGATTGGCATTCTCTTGTTTTTTCAAACCCGGGAGAAGTGGAAAATGGGAAAGGAGAAGGGGCAGCTCACAGCCTATACCGTGCTGGTCACCTTGATGGCCGCCAAAGCGATGTCCCTGGTCATCGCGGCTCCTTCTGCCGTGACTCTGGCCGCCTCCCTGGGCGGACTTTGCTTCTTCCTCTCCGACATTTTCTTAGGGATTTGGGACTACTACCGTGACCGCTTTGTCTTTCTGGCGCTCAATCGGATCATCTACTTTGCAGGCCAGCTTTGCCTGGCGTTTTACCTGGTTCTCCACTTGTTTTAAGCGCCTTTCCAACTCAACATTTCCACGGTCAAACACAGGGCGGGAGAAGACAAATCCTTCTCCCGCCCTGTGCTGTTATCCGCATTTCAACCCTATCCGCATTTCAACCCTCAATGCTATGCCGCGATCTTGTCCTTGGCTCTTCTGGCCACATACTCTGTGCAAAGGATCATGGCAGCCACCAATATACTTACATACAGGGGCATGGTTTGCATCCCCAGCCAGCTGCCCACCAAGCCAAAAAAAGGCGGCATAGAGATATTCCCGATATAGGCGAAGGCCATCTCCACCCCAATCATGGCTTGGGAAATATCCGTGCCAAAGGTGTGCGGGGTTTGGTGAATCATGCCGGGGAAAACCGGCGCGAAACCTAGCCCCACCACAAACAGCGCCACCGGCAATAGCCAGGTGGGCGCCGGCAAAAGCAACAACAAAATCCCTAGCACCGCCACCATTTGCCCAAGCCGAATCAATTGCCGGTTTTTCCAGCGAATCGCCACGACTCCGGAAAGGAACCGTCCCGCCATGATGCCCGCAAAGAACGTAGCTGCCCACGCTGCGGCTGTCTCCGGAGCGATGCCCCGAGCCTCCACCAAAAAACTGGCGCTCCAGGTGCCGATGGTAAACTCCGCCCCGCAATAGCACAGCATGGCCAAAAACACAGGCTTGGCCAGCGGCCTGGCAATGATCTCCTTAAAGGGATAAACCCGCGGCTTTTCCTCGGTTTGGGCGCCTTGTCCCAAGGCTTTTTTCCATAGGGGCAGCGTTGCTAGCAAAATGGCGGCAAACATGCCTTGAATCGCGGCGATCCCCAGATAGCCTGACCGCCAGGTCCCCGTCACACTCAAAAGCGTACCCACCAGCACAGGGCTGAAGGATGCGCCTAGCCCCCAAAAACAGTGCAGCCAATTCATCTGCCGCGCCTGATAATGCAAAGCCACAAAGTTGTTCAGCGCGGAATCAATGGCGCCCGCGCCCAGCCCCAAGGGTACCGCAAACAGCAGCACCACCCAAAGAGAGCTTGCCAGGCCCGAACCCAAAAGGGCCACGGCAGTGAAAAGCACGCTCACCGCCGTTACCTTGGCCGTGCCAAAACGGGCAATCCACCGCGCGCTAAACAAGCTGGAAATCACCGTGCCGGCGGCAACCACCACGGCCACCAAGCCCGCCAGTGAAATATCCGCTCCCAGGTCCCCGTGCATCACCGGCCAGGCCGCGCCTAGTAACGAGTCCGGCAGGCCCAGGCTAATGAACGAAATATAAATCAAAATCAGCAAGGCCGTCATGGCAGTCCCCTCTTTTCTCACGCCTTAGGCGTTTGTTGCTTTTGCACCTGCGATTTGGCCAGCGCTCTTTCCACAAAGGCCATCCCTTGCTGCGTCACGGCCGCGATCTCCTCTTTGGTTTGCCCCTGAGCAAAGAGCCTGGCAACCACCGCGTCCATGCTCTCCCCGATTTCCAAAATATGGCCGTCCGGATCGTAAATTCTGGCCACCCGTTGCTGCCAGCCATAGGTCTTTAGGGGATGAACAAAGCGGATATCCCCTCGGGCTTGGAAACCGGCTACCGCAGCTTCGATGTCCTCGGCCTCAAAATACAATTCCATGGCATGGCTTTGGTAGTGGACGCTCTCCTTGGGCACACAGGCCAGCCAGTCGAAGTCCTGCTGCAGGGAAAGGCCGCAGCCCAGCACCACATTGATCCCGTAATCCTCCACTACCTCTTCCCCAAACACCTCACGATAGAACGCTTTGGAGCGCTCGATGTCCCGCACCGCGATCAAGACGTTTTTGAATTTCATCTTTCGTCCTCCCTACAAGGCTCCCCGAAAGCCCTTGCCGATAATTTCCCCGGTATTGGTGATCAGAATGAAGCACAGCGGATCCGTTTGCCTGGCAAAATTACGCAACTTCACAGCCTGAGCACGGTTCACCACCGTCAGGATGACCACCTTCTCCTCTTTGGTGTAGGCTCCCTCCGCCTTCATTTCTGTGGCGCCCCGGTTCAAGGTTTTCACAATATACTCCACAATGGGCTCCGGATGACTGGTGATGATTTGGAAGCATTTGTGGATTTTGATGTTTTCCAGCACCATGTCAATGAGCACTGCTTTGACCAATAGCCCAAGCATGCTAAACAGCCCCGTTTCCATGCCAAAAGCAAAACAGGCCGCCACCGTAATCAGAAAATCCACGCAGAACAGCGCGTTCCCAATGTCTACAGAGGTTTTCTTTTTCAAGATCATGGCCACGATGTCCGTTCCGCCGCTGGAGGCCTGCAAATTGAAGAGAATGGCGCTGCCCACCGCGGGAAGGGTCACCGAAAAGATCAGCTCCAAAAGCGGTTGGTGGGTCATGGGCTTGTCCATGGGAAAAATATATTCCAAGGCCCAAATCACGCCGGACATCAGCAGGCTGGAGTAGGCTGTGCGCATGCCGAAGGAGCGGCCAAACAGCAAAAAACCCACGAGCAGCAACCCTTGGTTAATGATAAAAACGAAAGCGCCTGGAGAAACAGAGGGGAAATAATGCCCCAAAATCACGGAAAGGCCGCTTACGCCGCCGGTGGAGAAGTGATTTGGGAACTTAAAAAAGTACACGCCGATGGAAATGAGCAGCGTGCCCAAAGTCAGCATTCCATACTCTTTCCACTTGGCCTCATCGATCTTGCGCAGATATTGCACTGGCAGGCGCCTCCGTTTCCCATCCGCCCCGGGGCGGACAAATCACTGGTTTCACTTTCCCCATTTTATGCTAAACTAGGAGTAGTTGCAATCATTCCCAGGAGGTGCTTCCATGTCTCCGCTCGTGCTTGCTTTGCTCGGTACCGGTTTTACCTTCCTGGCCACAGCGCTTGGCGCGGCCACGGTTTTTTTCTTCCGCAAGGAAATCCCCCCAAACATCCAGCGGGCCTTCCTCGGCTTTGCGGCCGGGGTGATGATCGCGGCCTCAGTATGGTCCCTGCTCATCCCCTCTATGGAGATGGCCCGTGAGCAGGGCCAATCCCTTCCATGGTTTCCGGCGGCAGGCGGTTTCATCTTGGGTGCGCTGTTTTTGCTGCTGTTGGACAGGCTGCTTCCCCACCTGCACCCTGGCAGCGAGGAGGCCGAAGGCCTGCCCAGCTCCTTTGCCAAAACCACCATGCTGGTTCTGGCCGTCACCCTCCACAACATTCCCGAAGGCTTGGCCGTGGGCCTTGCCTTTGGGCTTTCCAGTAGCGGCGCGGGAGCCATGTCCCTTTCCGGCGCCATGGCCTTGGCGCTGGGCATGGCGCTACAGAATTTTCCCGAAGGCGCAGCCATTTCCCTGCCACTGAAAAAGGAAGGCCTCTCAAACGCAAAGAGCTTCTTTTGGGGCGCCATGAGCGGGATCGTGGAGCCCATCGCGGGCATCCTGGGGGTGCTCCTAGCCGGAAGCGTGGTTGCGGTTATGCCCTGGTTTCTGGCTTTCGCAGCGGGCGCCATGATCTATGTGGTGGTGGAGGAACTGATTCCCGAAGCGCACTTAGGCGAACACAGCCACGCGGGCACCCTCAGCGTGATGCTGGGCTTTCTGGTGATGATGGTGCTGGACGTGGCGCTTAGCTGATGGTGCGCCCCATGGCCCTTACAAGAAAAATTCCACCCGCACCACCCGTCCGATGAAATTCACATCCGGTAGCGCGCAGGTTTCCGCCGTGTATTCCCGATCATAGCCCTGCAAAAGCACATGCACCGCGTCCAGCTTTTTCACCTTGCGCAGGCTTCGCCTCTTTTCATATTCCACAAGCATCACCGCGTCGTCGATGGGGCTGGCAGCAGGAACGACCAGGCACTGGTCGTCCCTTAAAATGCGAAAACCCCGCATGCTATCGTCAGGCGCCGACCAGTAGAATACCTTTTCTGGCGACGCGCCTTCAATCCGCCCGTCCAAAATGGGCAGCAAGCGGTGGTCAATCTCCTTCATCACCGCGTTATACACAGGCACCCGCTTCAAAACGCTGGTAAGTGCGTCCAACCAAACGCCTCCGGCGTTTTGCGGCTTTTCGCCTTCTTCGCTGCTGGAATAAACCCTTTGGGCTTCTTCCTTACGTTTGGCCTGAGGCTTTTCCGGCACGGCTTTGGGTTTGACCGTTTCCAAATCCACTGTGGCCGCGATATCGTCCAGGGTAAAGCCAGCCTCCGTATGCTCGGAGAGCCCCATCTTTTTCAGAATCCGGCGGGCCTGATCATCCGCGATGATGCGCGTTCCGGCCTCCACGTCTTTCAAATATCCTTCGCTTACGCCGCCGAGCCTTGCCACCTGCTTTAAGGTCATGTTCCGCCGAAGCCTTTCGGTGCGCAACAAATCGCCCAATCGTCCCATGGTCTCTCCTCCGCGTTTCTTGGCATTGGCAGTAGTATACCATATTTTTCCCGCTTTGTTCCGCTTCCATCATTTTTTGGGGCTTCGCCCTTCTCTTTTGGGGTTTCACCCCCTCTCTTTTGGCTTCGCCCTCTCTCCTTTGGTTTCACCTCCTCTACTTTAGCACTTTACCCTCGTTTGAACGCTTCGCCCCCTCCTTTTTTTCAGCGAATGCCCTCGCGCCCCTTTTATGAAAACACATTTTATGGTATACTATTTATGTATGTGTCCACATTACAGATTTAGTTGGAACAGGAGGATACCATCCATGCAATACTCCAGAGAAGTGGAAGAAATGGTATGCGTTAAAAAGGGTCCTAACCATGGTCCCGCCCCCATTCCCGAAGAGGGCCGGTGGGTACAAAGCCGTGAGGTGAAGGACATCAGCGGCCTGACCCATGGTGTGGGCTGGTGCGCTCCTCAGCAGGGCACCTGTAAGCTGACGCTCAATGTGAAAGAGGGCATCGTGCAAGAAGCCCTGATTGAAACCATCGGTTGCAGCGGCATGACCCACTCCGCCGCCATGGCCGCGGAAATTTTGCCCGGCAAGACGGTTTTGGAGGCCCTGAACACCGACTTGGTTTGTGATGCCATCAACACCGCTATGCGGGAATTGTTCCTGCAAATCGCCTATGGTCGCACCCAGAGCGCCTTCTCCGAAGACGGCCTGCCCATTGGCGCGGGCCTGGAGGACTTGGGCAAGGGCTTGCGCAGCCAAATCGGCACCATGTACGGCACCCTAAAAAAGGGCGTTCGTTATTTGGAGATGGCCGAAGGCTATGTGCTCAAACTCGCCCTGGACAAGGATGATGAGGTCATCGGCTACCAGTTTGTCCACCTGGGCAAGATGATGGAAGCCATCAAAAAAGGCGTGGACCCCAAGGAAGCCTATGAAAAGAACGTGGGCACCTACGGCCGTTTTGCCGAGGCCGCCAAGTACATTGACCCCCGCCATCAGTAAAATTCGATAAGAGGTGAGCGAACATGGCTACATTTGAAGGATACGAGAGAAGAATTGCAAAGATCGAAAAGGTTCTGGCCGAGTATGGCTTCTCGGATTTGGACTCGATGGCGCAATATGTGAAAGACAAGGGCGTTGACGTAGACGGCATCGTTCGCGGCGTGCAACCCATCGCTTTTGACAACGCGGTTTGGGCCTACATGCTGGGCGCGGCCATCGCGCTGAAAAAGGGCGTGAAAACCGCCGCCGAAGCCGCCGAGGCCATTGGCTTGGGCTTGCAGGCCTTCTGCATCCCCGGTTCCGTGGCAGATCAGCGGGAAGTAGGCATTGGCCACGGCAACCTGGGCGCTATGCTCCTGCGGGAAGAAACGGAATGCTTCGCCTTCCTGGCCGGCCATGAGAGCTTTGCCGCCGCCGAGGGCGCTATCGGCATCGCCCGCACCGCCAACAAGGTGCGCAAGCAGCCCCTGCGGGTAATTTTGAACGGCCTGGGCAAGGATGCCGCCTTCATCATCAGCCGCATCAACGGCTTCACCTATGTGCAAACCCAGATGGATTATTCCATGGGCAAGGTGAAGATCGTGAAGGAAACCGCGTATTCCGATGGCGAAAAGGCCAAGGTTCGCTGCTATGGCTGCGATGACGTTACCGAGGGCGTGGACATCATGCGTTTGGAAAAGGTGGATGTGTCCATCACCGGCAATAGCACCAACCCCACCCGCTTCCAGCACCCCGTGGCCGGCACCTACAAAAAGTGGGCCATGGAAAACGGCAAGAAGTATTTCTCTGTGGCTTCCGGCGGCGGCACTGGCCGTACCCTGCATCCTGACAACATGGCCGCCGGCCCCGCCAGCTATGGCATGACCGACACCATGGGCCGCATGCATGGCGACGCCCAGTTTGCGGGCTCCTCCTCCGTGCCTGCTCACGTGGAAATGATGGGCCTCATCGGCATGGGCAACAACCCCATGGTTGGGGCTACTGTTGCGGTTGCGGTGGCCATTGAGGAAAGCGCCAAAAAGTAAAAAAGACCGTAAGCATTGCGATCCATGAAAATTGCCCCAGCCGCGAAAGGTCGGGGCAATTTTTCAGTATCTGGAGGACGGTCAGCGCCGAAGGTGTTTGCTCCGCCTGTGACTGTTCCAAACGTCCTATCGATGGCCTTTGCAAAACCCATTTCGGCTTTCTTTGGGAAGGCTTGGAATAGGAGTGGACGGCCACCAAAAGCGCACACGCGGCGATTTTCAAAACCTGCGCCGCCTCTTGGGCCCAGCGCAGGTGGTGCTTTACGCATTTTTGCATCCCCGCCGCTTTTCATGGTATAATCCTCTGGCAACAAGGAGGTTGATTCATGAAAACAGCGGTGATCGGCTGCGGTCGTTGGGGTTCCTTTATCGCTTGGTATATCAATAGCCTCGGACACGAGGTGGTTTTGTACGGGCGTCCGACTTCCCAGGATATGCAGCGGTTCTTTAGCGAGCGCAAAAATGATCTTTTGGAACTTCCCCAGTCCGTAGCCCTTTGCACAGATATCACCTGCGTAAAAGAGGCGGATGTGATTCTCATCTCCATCAACTCGCAAAACCTGCAGGGATTGATGGAGGAGCTTGCGCCCCTGGGGCTCACGCACAAAACCTTCGTGCTATGCATGAAGGGCCTGGAGGTATCCACAGGGCGGCGGCTTTCCCAGGTCGTTGAACAAAACACGGATGCCGCCAACGCCGTAGCTGTGTGGCTAGGGCCAGGCCATGTGCAGGAGTTCACCCGAGGCATTCCCAATTGCATGGTGATCGACAGCAAGCGGCAGGACGTGAAGGAACTGTTGGTGGGCGCTTTTTCCGGAAACCTGATCCGCTTTTACTATGGGCAGGACTTGATCGGCAATGAGCTGGGCGCGGCGGCTAAGAACGTCATCGGCATCGCGGCGGGCTTTTTGGACGGTTTTGGGCTTCCCACCTTAAAGGGCGCGCTCATGTCCAGAGGTACCCGGGAGGTGGCGCGGCTCATCGCGGCCATGGGCGGCAATGAGCTGTCCGCGTATGGCCTGTGCCACTTGGGCGATTACGAGGCCACCGTCTTTTCCCAGTTCAGCCATAACCGGAAGTTTGGCGAGGCCTTTGTGCGGGGCGAAACCTATCATGAGCTGGCGGAGGGCCATTCCACCGTACGGGCGTTGGTAGAGCTTGGGCAAAGGCATCAGGTGGATTTGCCCATTTGCCAGGCCGTTTTTCAAGTATTATATGAAAACGCCAATCCACACGAAACCCTGCAAAACCTGTTCGCCCGAAGCCTGAAGAATGAATTTTAATCCTTAAGCGAAAATGCAAAGCCCGCGCATTACGGTGCGCTTAGATACTCCACCTCATAGCCCCGCTCTTTCAGTCTGGTCACGATGCTGTCATCCTCCAGCACCAAGTGCAAAAGGCCCACAGTCACAAAATATCCGCTGGTTTCCGGCGCGTTCAAATAAGCCTCAATGGCGTTGGCCATGGCCTCGTTTCGGCTGGAAATCAACAATTGATGGTATTCTCCCAAAAGGCCCACCTTGCCCTGGGCCTTTTGTTCTTCCAGGTATCCGGCCAAATATCCCTGGGCAAAGGCCTGCCAGTTTCCCTCCCGCCACCAGGAGGGCCATTCCTGAATGGAGGCCTCCATGCCGGTCACCCCTTCGGGGTGCAAAATCGCGTTCACCGATTGATCCAGCAAATACACCTGCAAGGGCATGGTCATCCGGTCAAAATTACCCAGTTGCTCCTGCGTGGTTTCCAGGTACTGTACCTGCTTTTGGTTCTCTGCGGCAAAGGATTGCACCATGGATTCCACGCCCCATTCCACGGATTTGCGCACGTTTTCAATCCCCATTTCCGCCGCGGTCACATCCATGGAAAGCTGGGTCATCACAGCCCAGGGCTTCATGGTTTCAAAGCCCCGCAAAGAGCGGCCCGTCTTTTTACAGGCTTTGCCCAACGCAGCGTAAAGCTCCTCAGAAACCACGTCTTTGAGCTTGGTGCCGTCGGTAAAATACATCGTTTCTTTGGCGATTTCCATCGCTTGGGGGGAGGCGGCGTCGCATTCGAACACGAAGATGTCCGAGGCGGCCATGGCGGCTTGGAGGGTCTCTCCAAAGGGATACATCGTTTCATTCCCCACATGGATGGAGCCTAGCAAATACACCGTTGCCTCTCCGTTGTTCACCCGATACAAAATGCCACGGCTCCCTTCCTCCGCCAATCCCTGCGCCAACCCCATCACCCCGAGAATGACCGCCAAAACCACCGCGAGCTTTCTTACGTGCTGTCTCATGCTTGCTTCTCCCTCCAAGATTTTACGGCCTCTTCCATGCTGCCGCTTGTGAACCGCCATTCCGACGGCAGAAGGCGTACATACTCCCCATCAAAATACCGCTCGTCCAAAAGAACAACCAGCCCTTGATCCGTCTCGCTGCGAATGACCCGCCCCGCCGCTTGCAACACCTTTTGCATGCCTGGAATCCGGCAGGCAAAGCCAAAGCCATCCCCAAAATGCTTTTGGTAGCACTCCTGAACCATCCGCAAGCGCAGGCTGGGCACGGGCAACCCCACACCCACAATCACCACGCCGATGAGCTGTTCTCCCGGCAAATCAATGCCTTCGCTAAACAGACTTCCCAGCACGCATAGCCCCAGCTTGGGCTGGTCATCCTTCGAAAATGCCTCCAAGAAACGCTGGCGCTCTTCCTCATCCATATTGCTGTGCTGCACATACAAAGGTGGCGTGTCCATGCCTTCCAAATGGGACAGCACCAGCCGCAGGTACGCGTAACTGGGAAAGTACGCAATATATTTCCCCTGCCTTGAACGCGCCGCCTCGGCGATACAGCCCGCCACCGCCGCCGCGCTCTGCTCACGCCTGGCGTACTTGGTGGAAACAGGCCGCCGCAGCACCGCCAGGTTTTCCGGCGGAAACGGCGAGGGCAGCGAAAAGCACGCATCCTCTTCGCCACCGCCCAAAAGCTGCTTGGTGGCGGCAAGCGGCGCCATGGTGGCCGAAAAGAAAACTGCTCCGTTCAGCCTCTTGGTGACGCGTTTAATCTCCTTGGCGGGCAGCAGACAGTATAATTCCACTTGGCGTTCCCTGCCGTGCGCCGTCACCAAAATGGCATAGTCCTCGTCCAAGTGATCCGCCGCGTATAGAAATGGCGCGCACAACCGCACCACTGCCGATGCGTCGTCCATCACCTCTCCGTGAGGCAACGGGTCAAAAAACAGGGCATAGGCCGCCAAACACAGGGACTCGGCGGCATCGTACAGCTCTTTGGGCAGCGCCTCAAGCCGCGCTTCCTTTGGCAACTCCCCAGGCCCATCCGCAGTCGCGCCGGCCTCCGCCGCCGGCGGTTCCAATGAAACCGCCCGAAGCGCTGCAATGGCCTGGCCTAGTGCGGCATAATAGGGATGCTTCCGCCCGATGGCTTTCCCAAAGCGCGTGCGCACCTCCCTCAGCATGCCGCTGTCCAACTCTCCCGAAAGGCTCTCTCTCACCCTGTCCACGATGTGGTGCGCCTCGTCCGCCAAAAGGGTAAAATCCTTGCGAAATTGAAAAAGCCGCTTCAATTGGGCGAAGGGATCAAAGGCATAGTTCAGGTCCATCAGCGCCACGTCCGCCAGCTCTGTGAGGGCCAGGGCAAATTCAAAAGGGCAAATCTGATGCTTGTCCGCCATAGCCAAAATGCGCTCATCCGTCCATATCTGCGGAACTTCCAGCATGTCCGCTAGCGCGTCCCGCTGCCTAAGATAATGCCCCCTGGCTCTGGGGCAATCCTCAGGATGGCAACGGCGAAAGCCAGGGCACAGCTTTTCCTTGGCGGAGAGGGTCATGATCCGTGCCTTAAGGCCTTGGGTGAGCATCAATTCCAGGGCGTTTACGGGGCTTTGCCGGGCTGTGGTTCGGGCGGTCAAATAGACCAGCTTCTGGGTTTGTCCTTGCCCCATGGCTTTCAAGGCCGGAAACAGCACTGCCGCGCTTTTGCCTGTGCCGGTGGGCAGACTGGCAAACAAACGGCGCTTGCGAACGATGGCCGTGTACACTTGCGCCGCCATCTCCCTTTGTCCTTCCCGATACTGGGCAAAGGGAAAGGGAAGGCTTTGCAACGTTTGGTTGCGCCGGTTTTGATGGGCCTTTTCCCTATGCAAAAAAGCGGCATAGGGTTGCAACAAGGCTTCCAGCTCCATGAGCAAGGCTTCCTTGGAAAGTTCCTCCGGGAAGGCACGAAGCACCTTTCCCGCTTCATTGACATAGACAACGGCAAAGCGCACGCTAGCTGCCTCAAACTCCAACGCCACCATGGCGGCGTAAACCGCCGCCTGGGCCCGATGGGCGGGAAGGGGGCTGGTCAGGTGCTGCCCATGCTCGCTGAGCTTAATTTCCTCCACAAAAGGGACTTCCCCAGAGGTGAAGGCATCCATACGCCCATATACGGTGATGCTCTCCCCCATGCAATCAAACACGTGCTTAATGGGGCGCTCCGCTTCCCCTTCCTGTGTCTTCTGGCGTTCCTGATGCGCCTTGGTTCCCGCCCAAAGCTGGGAAAGCCCGCCAGAGGGCAAAATATCTTGTGAAAAATGAGAGAACTCCACCAAATCCCTCACCGCTACGCGAAAGAGGGTATTGGGCGCCTCTTGTTCCTGTTTGGCTTTCTTAAGCTTAGTCACGGTCGCGCGAGATGATCAAAAGCCGCACCAACTGCAAAAGGCTGCTGATGGCCGAGGCTACGTAGGTCAACGCCGCAGCGCTGAGCACCGCCCGCACACCCTTGAGTTCCTCCTGGGTCACATAGCCGCCCTCAGACAGGGTCAAAACGGCGCGTTTGCTGGCGTTAAATTCCACCGGCAGAGTAACCAGGGCAAACAGAAGGGACAGGGCAAAGCAGGCAATACCCACGGTCATCAGGGGTTTCCAGCTAAATAGGATCCCCGCCATGAAAATGGGGAAATACAGATTGCTGCCAATGTTTACGACCGGCACCAAAGCGGATCGCAACTTGAGCATCCCATAGCCGCTCCCCTGCTGCATGGCATGGCCGCACTCGTGGGCGGCAATGCCGATGGCCGAGATGCTCTGGCTGCCAAACACCCCGTCCGACAAGCGCAAGGTATTGCTTTTGGGGTCGAAGTGATCCGTCAATCTCCCGCTCACCGCGGTCACTGCCACGTTTCCGTTGCCGCTGCGGCTGAGCATATCCCGGGCCACTTGATCAGCGGTTATTCCGCGCTGGGTGGCGATCTTGGCGTATTTTTGAAACGAATGGTTCACCTTAAACTGCGCCCAAAGCCCCAACAAAAGACCGGGCAACACCAAAATCCATGTCCAATCAAAATAATAGCCCATGCGATTCCCTCCATCACTGCGCGAAACGGGCGAACCCGTCTCTGCCCGCTTCTCCGGCTTAAGAAGCACTGTCGGCTTCCTTCTATAGCATACACTTTTTTCAAAAATTTTCAACCAGAGGATCTGCCCAAACGCACCCGCATGTATAGGATGTATATGGCTGTCCCTCCCTGGGCATGCTGTAAGCATGAAAGAAGGAGGGGTTCGTTTTGCGCAGCATGTCACGTATGGGGATGGGGTTCTTATTGGCAGTGGGGATATGGGTTTGTGGTTGTCTGTTATCCGCCTCTGCCGCAACGCTAGAGGAAGAACAGTTGCTTGTGGCCTACCAAAGCGGCGATTTGATCCGTCTGCATATTCTTGCGGAGGATGATTCCATGGAAGCCCAGGCCCTCAAGCTCTCCGTACGGGACGCCATCCTGGTTGCTTTTCCGCATGCCTTCCAAGGTGAAAGCGCGGAGGAGGTGTATGCCCAGCTTGAAAAAAAAGCCGAAGCTATGCGCCTTGTGGCCGAAAGCACCGCCCGTCAAGAGGGCTTTATGGGCGCGGTAACCGCTGAGGTAGGCGTTTTGCCCTTGCCCGCTAAGGCCTACGGCTCCGTACTCCTGCCCACTGGAAACTACCGGGCGCTGCGCATCACCTTAGGGCGCGGAGAGGGGCAAAACTGGTGGTGTGTTCTGTATCCGTCTCTTTGCTTGGCCGTAGCGGATGAGGAACCCTGGCGAGCACCCGCAAAGGGAGAATCCCTTGCGGAAACCTCTCCCCAAGAAGAGCCTCCCGTCTTGGTCTGGGATACAGGAGCCATTCTGAAACAGTGGCTTGCCTTCCCCATTTAAAACCGGGATCAGCATACAAAAAAAGTGACGCTTTCGCGCCACTTTTTTGATAGACTCGCCTTACACCGGCATCACCTTTTGCTCCTTATCAAGCATGGTGCTGTCCACGCCCAATTGCTTAGCCTGGCGGTATTGGAAGTATTTCACGGCCACCTGCGGGAACAGGGCATAGCTGAGCACGTCCTCTTCCTGCTGGTAGTATTCCCGAATCTCCTCACGATACTTCTCCAGTTCCGGGGGAATATCGTCGGCAGGGCGATGGGTGATCACCTTTTCGTCGCCGATGACCTTCTTGCGCACTTCCTCGTTCACCGGCGCAGGGAGGCGGCCATATTCGCCCCGCAAAAGCCCCTTGGTCTCCTTGGTGACCATCTTGTAGCGCTCGCCGCCCAGGATGTTCATCACCGCCTGGCTTCCTACAATCTGGCTGGTAGGGGTTACCAAGGGCGGATATCCGCAGTCCTCGCGCACCCGGGGCACTTCCGCCAGCACCTCGTAGTACTTATCCATAGCGTTGGCTTGCTTGAGCTGGCTGATCAGGTTGGACAACATGCCGCCGGGCACCTGATAGAGCAAGGTGTTCACGTCCACCGCCAGCACATGCTCCGGATCCCGCCAGCCTTCCTTGGTCAGCTCCGAGGCCACACCGCGGAAGTACGCCGCTAGCTCGATCAAAAGCTTCAGATCAAGGCCGGTATCATATTCCGTGCCTTGCAGGGTGGCCACCAACGCCTCGGTCGCAGGCTGGGCGGTTCCGTTGCCCAAGGGAGAGAGGGCCGTATCCACCACGTCGACACCGGCTTCGATCGCCTTTAAAAGCGTCATGTCTCCGGTGCCGGTGGTGTTGTGAGTGTGCAGCACAATGGGCAGGTTGGTTTCCGCCTTCAACCGCTTCACCAGGGAGTACGCGCCATAGGGCAGCAGCAGGTTCGCCATGTCCTTGATGCAGATGATATCCGCGCCCATCTTGGCGATCTCCCCCGCCAGCTTCACGAAGTAATCCTCCGTATGAACAGGGGAAATGGTGTAACTCATGGCCACTTCCGCCGTGCCGCCATACTTTTTGGTGGCCTTCACAGCGGTTTGCATATTGCGCAGATCGTTTAAGGCATCAAAGCAGCGGATGATATCACAGCCGTTTTCCACGGTTTTTTTCACGAAGAAATCCACCACATCATCGCTGTAATGCTTATATCCCAAAATGTTCTGGCCCCGCAGGAGCATTTGCAGTTTGGTGTTGGGCAAACCCTTGCGCAGGGTGCGCAGGCGCTCCCAGGGATCTTCATTCAAAAAGCGCAGGCAACTGTCAAAGGTCGCTCCGCCCCAGCATTCCAAGGAATAATAGCCCACCTTGTCCAGCATTTCAAACGCCGGAACCATCTGAGCGATGCGCATGCGCGTCGCCGCCTGGCTTTGGTGCGCATCTCGCAAAATCGTATCGGTAATTCCCACCTTAGGCATTCTCATCTCTCCCTTCAGAGATCTCGACTTATTTTCCAAACATACTCAGCAGGATGCCCGCCGCAATGGCCGAGCCGATCACGCCCGCCACATTGGGGCCCATGGCATGCATCAGCAAGAAATTGCCAGGGTTTTCCCGCTGGCCTTCCACCTGGCTCACCCGCGCCGCCATAGGCACCGCGGACACGCCCGCCGAACCAATCAGCGGATTGATCTTACCGCCGGAAAGTTTGTTCATCAGCTTGGCCAGAAGCACGCCGCCCGCTGTACCACAGCCAAAGGCAACCACGCCCAGCGCAATGATCTTAAGGGTATCCATGCTGAGGAAGGTTTTGGCATTGGCCGTGGCGCCTACCGTCACCCCCAAGAAGATGGTAACGATGTTCATCAACTCATTCTGGGCGGTCTTGCTCAACCGGTCCACCACAAAGCTCTCGCGGAACAGGTTCCCCAGCATCAGCATGCCCACCAGGGGCGCGGCCGAGGGCAGAAGCAGGCTCACCACCAAGGTCACCGCGATGGGGAAAATGATCTTCTCCCGCTTGGACACAGGGCGAAGCTGCTCCATCACGATGGCGCGCTCCTTTTTCGTGGTCAGCATGCGCATAATGGGCGGTTGAATCACCGGTACCAAGGCCATATAGCTATAGGCCGCTACCGCAATGGGCCCCAGCAGATGGGGCGCCAGCTTTCCCGTCAAGAAAATCGCCGTGGGGCCGTCCGCGCCGCCGATGATCCCGATGGAGGACGCTTCCTGCGGGGTAAACCCCAGGGCGGAAGCGCCAATAAACGTAATGAAAATTCCCAGCTGAGCAGCCGCGCCCAAAAGCAGGCTCTTGGGGTTCGCGATCAGAGGGCCGAAGTCCGTCATCGCGCCTACCCCCAAAAAGATGAGCGGCGGATAGATCCCCAGCTTGACTCCCCGGTAAAGGTAGTACAACAGCCCGCCGGCCGTGTCCCCCTTGGGCGGGTCCATCAGGCCCGCCAGGGGCAAATTGGCAAGCAACATGCCAAAGGCGATGGGCAAAAGGAGCAGCGGTTCGTACTGCTTGGCAATGGCCAAGTAAATCAACAGGCATGAAATGGCGATCATCACCAATGGCAACGGATCGCTCAAAAGCGCCGAAATGCCCGAAGTTTGCGCCAAACGAACCAGGCTCTCCCCTACATTGATCTCCATAGCTGCGGCACCTCCCTTTCTTTGCGCAGCGCTACTTTCTAAGGAACTTAGCCGACCACAACCAACGCGTCTCCGCTGTTGACGCTGGAGCCCTTGCTGGTTAAAATCTGCAACACTGTGCCATCCACGGGGGACATAATCTCGTTTTCCATTTTCATGGCTTCCAAGATCAAAAGGATATCGCCCTTTTTCACAGCACTGCCCACGGCAACTTTGACGTCCAAAATGGTGCCGGGCATGGGCGCAGAAATCTTTTCACCGCCGGAAACCGCTTGAGGCGCGGGGGTGGCGGCCACAGGGGCCGCAGCGGCAGCCACAGGAGCCGGAGCAGGGGCGGCGGCCACAGGGGCAGGAGCTGCCATGGAAATCATAGGGGCGGCGGCAGGGGCGTTAAACCCGCCCACTTCTTCCACAGAAACCTGGTAACTCTGACCATTCACGGTAATGTTAAATTGACGCATGGGGATAGCCCTCCTTCAATCGCATTCGATTGCCGCTTAGAAGCGGCTGTATGTTTGTTCTTCTCGCCCAGCGCGGTTCCACGCCGGCGCGTTATGGATACGTTTCATGTGCCGGATCACAAAGCCCGTTTCCCCTTGCCACATAGCCGCTATGGCAGCCGTAATGGCGGCAACCACTTCCGGTGACGGGCCCTGGGCCGCAGCCTGGGAAACACTTGACACCGTAACGCAATGTTGTGCAGGGGGAACGGCCGCCTGTTTGGGGGCCTTGGTTCCGCTGATCAAGGAAATCGCTTTGACACAAAGGATCAAAACGATCAATCCCACGAACACCACAACCATCCCTAGGATCGTCACAGAAAGGCCGAATGTAAGCTGATTCATCGCTATTCCTTCCTTTCCGCTCTCTTACAGGGGCAGGTTGCCATGTTTCTTAGGCAGGTTGCTATCCCGCTTGCTGGCCAGCATTTCCAACGCGGAAATCAGCAGCGCGCGGGTTTGGGCCGGCTGGATCACATCGTCCACCACACCGGCCTTGGCGGCGTTTACGGCCCCCGCCACGTCACGGATGTACTCGTCCGCGTACTTAGCACGGGCCTCCTCCACCGTTAGCTTGACATCCGCCTTCACCTCGCCAGCGTAAAGCACTGCCACGGCGGCTTCCGGCGTTAAGGCGGAGATCACGGCGGTGGGCCAGGCATAGGTCACATCGGCGTTGGCTTTGCCGCCCATGGCCACATAGGCCTGGCCGATGGCGTCGCCTGTGACCACGGCCAGCTTGGGCACGGTAGCCTCGGCGTAGGCATAGAGCAATTGGCATTGCGCTACCATCAGCGCGGTCTGGGCTGCGAGATCCGTTACATAGACGCCCTGGGTGTTCAAAAAGCTGACCACAGGCAGGTTAAAGCAATCCATCAGGCGCACAAAACGAGCCGCCTTGGTCAGCGCCCCTGCCGTGAGCTTCCCCTCGGTCGTAGCCACCAGGCCCACGCTGCGGCCTCCCATGCGGGCCATTGCTACACGAATGGAGGATTCATATTTCTCATAGAGTTCCAAAACGCTGCCCGCGTCCGCCACCGCCGCAAACAACCCGTCCACATTCGCGGGGTCCACGTCCGGGAGCAAGCGGTTCATGTCGTCGGTATCGATGATTTCCGCATCCTCTGCGTTGCATGCGGGGAACAGGCTAAACACCTTCTGCGCCAAAGCAATGGCGGCATCCTCATCATCCGCCACCAGGGCGCAGCCCCCTTGCTGGGCCATCACGTCCGCGCCGCCCAGCTTTTCGGCATTCACCTCAAGGCCATTCATGGCGGCCAGCACCTGGGGCCCAAACACCATCATCTGCCCCACTTTTTTGGCCATGATGGCGATATCCGCAACCTGCGTCAGGAGTGCTGCTCCGCCGATGCAGGGCCCGAGCACCACCGCGATCATGGGGCACACGCCGCTCATCCGCGCCATTTTTTGGTAGATTTCCGAATAGGCGCTCATAGCGGCTGCACCTTCGTCAATCCGCACGCCCGCGCTGTCCAAAAGCGCGATGACAGGTGCGCCGGTCTTGGCGGCCATGTCCAACAACTTCACGATTTTCTGCGCCTGCAGCTTCCCCATGGCCCCGCCCCGCACCGTAAAGTCTTGCGCAAAAACATAGACAGGGCGGCCCTGCACGGTACCATAACCCGTGATCACGCCCGCTCCCTCTTCCTTGTCGCTGACCAGCGTGAACAATTCCACGAAGCTGCCCGCGTCCAGCAGCTTTTGCGTGCGTTCCCGCGCCGTCAGCTTGCCCGCGTCCCGCTGCTCCTGGAGACGCTTTTCGTCTCCATTCACAATCGCTTGACGGAGCGTCAGCACTTGATGAAGGTCTTGTGAATTGTGCATTTTTGTTCTCCTTCCATGGTATTGATCAGTCTCCCTATCAGATAGAGTCAAAAAGGCTCAATCTATTCCCATTTCTACCTATTCTCCATATCCTTCCTGGTCCCCTGCCATTCTGTTAGATTTTTGACAAAATTTTTACGAGGAAGAGGGCAACGCCTTTGGCATTGCCCTCTTCCTTGTAAACCCATATGACAATCACACGTTTAGGAGACTCTTGCGCTCCGCTTGAATGTAAGGCAATTCCATGAGCTTGGCCTTCACCTGTTCCAGGGTCAAAAGCTGGGTATTGCTGCTGTTAAACTCAGTCAGCAAATTGCGCTCCTGGTCGCCCTCCACCACATACTTATCATAGTTCAAATCCCGCACATCCGCAGGAACACGGAAGAAGCCGCCCATATCCTGGGCATGCATGCATTCCTCGTTGGTGAGGAGGGTTTCATACATCTTTTCCCCATGCCGCATGCCAATCACCTGCACAGGGTTGTCCGCCTCAAACACTTCCTTCACCGCCTGGGCCAGGGTTCCAATGGTGCAAGCGGGCGCTTTCTTCACCAAAATATCGCCGCTTTGGGCATTTTGAAAAGCGAACAAAACCAATTCCACCGCCTCTTCCAAACTCATGATGAAGCGGGTCATGTCCGGATGGGTCACCGTCAGGGGTTTGCCTGCTTTGATCTGCTCCACAAACAGCGGAATCACCGATCCCCGTGAGCACATCACATTGCCGTAGCGGGTTCCGCAAATCAGTGTCTGTTCCGGGGAGACCGTACGGGCTTTGGCAATGAACACTTTTTCCATCATGGCTTTGGAGGTCCCCATGGCATTGACCGGGTAAGCCGCCTTGTCCGTGGAAAGGCAGATGACCTTTTTGACCCCCGCCCCAATGCAGGCGGTCAGCACATTGTCCGTTCCCAGCACATTGGTTTTCACCGCTTCGATGGGGAAGAACTCGCAGGACGGCACCTGCTTGAGCGCGGCGGCATGAAACAGATAATCAACGTTATGCAGAGCGTTTTTCACGCTGCCGATTTCCCGCACATCCCCCAAATAATACTTGATCTTATCATTTTGATAGCGGTGGCGCATGTCGTCTTGCTTTTTTTCATCGCGGCTAAAAATGCGGATTTCTTTGATGTCGGTGTGCAAAAAACGGGTTAACACCGCCTCGCCAAAGGAGCCGGTGCCTCCTGTGATCATGAGTGTTTTTCCTTCAAACACCGTCCTGCTCCTCCTCGCTGCTCTTCAAAACATAGCCCGTTAACCGGTGCAATACATCCCGATAGGCTTCCTCTACATCTCCCAAATCATGGCGAAAACGGTCAATATCCAAAGGCTCATGGGTCCTGGCATCCCAAAAGCGGCAAGTGTCGGGAGACACCTCGTCCGCCAGCAAAAGCTCCCCATGAAAACGCCCAAACTCCAATTTGAAATCAATGAGTTCAATATGAATCTCTCGCAGGCATTCGCTGAGCACGTGATTCACCCGCAGGCTCATGGCCTCCATTTGCTGGATCTCTTCTACCGTAGCCAGCTCCATGGCCGTGATATGGCTCAGGTTTAGCAACGGGTCTTCCAACTCCGCGGCTTTTAAACAATACTCCACGACGGTATTCTTCAAGTGGGTTCCCACCGGATACCCAATTCGCTGGGCCAAACTGCCGGCGGCGATATTGCGCACCTTCACCACCACGGGAATGATCTCCACCCGCTTGACCAAAGAGCAGCGGTTGTCAATGCGCCGGATAAAATGGTTGGGAACGCCTTTTTCGGCCAGCAGGGTAAACATATACTCGCAGATCAAGTTGTTGATCTCGCCCTTGCCGATAATCCGGCCTCGTTTCAGCCCATGAAACGCAAACGTCTCATCCCGATAGTAGACCACAGCCTCATCAGAGTTTTCCGTTGCGTAAAACCGTTTGGCTTTGCCTTCCGCGATCAGATCGGTAATATTGGCCATGCTCAGTTCCTTTCCCCATGATCTGTGTGCTTCATAAGGTACGGCCTATTGTAGCACGATTCCCCAGGGGGCGCAAGCGGGCGGCAATGTCTGCAAGGGCCGCGCACAACGGAAAACCACCGGCTTTGCCGGTGGTTCCTGGCTGTCAAAAAAGGTTCCGGGAGACGGCCTCCGGCGGCTAAAGGGCTGTTGCCCTTTAGAATCCCTTTCCTGAAACGCCCATTTCATGGGAGTTTCACAGATGGGTCCAGGGCGAAGCCCTGGCAGTGGTTTGGAGGCGGAGCCTCCAAAAAGGGTTTACTGACAAGCTGAAAAAGCCCCGCCTGCTTTGTCAGCTACGGTGGCAAAGGGGAATCACGTACGTCTGTGTACGCTCATCCCCTTATGCCACCTTGCTTTCGTGCAAGCCGAGACTTTTTGAGCAAGCTCCATCTCATTGCCATTCAGGCTCTTATTCTTCGCCTTTTTCCTGGGCTTCTTCTTCCAGCTTCGCGCCCACGGCTTCGATATCCACCGCCACGGCTTCCTCACCGTCATCCTGGGCGGGGGCTTCAGCGGGTTCGGGCTCCTGCAGCGCACGAATGGACAGGCTGATGCGCTTGGCTTCCGGATCCACGGAAAGCACCTTCACCTGCACCTCGTCGCCTACCTTCACCGCGTCCTCCACCTTGTTGATGCGGGTAGGTGCGCACTGGCTGATGTGAACCAGGCCGTCCACGCCGTGCTCCAGCTCTACAAAGGCCCCGAAAGTGGTGATGCGAACTACTTTGCCCGTCACCACCGCGCCCTCGGGGTACTTTTCGGGAACAGCGTCCCAAGGCTTGGGCTGCATTTGCTTCAGGCCCAGCTGGATGCGCTCGCGCTCAGGGTCCAGCCCTAAAATCTTGACTTCCACTTCCTGGTCGGGCTTGACCACTTCGGAGGGATGCTTCACGTGGGTCCATGTTAGATCCGTCACATGAATGAGGCCGTCCACGCCGCCAAGATCCACAAAGGCGCCAAAGTCCGTCAAACGGCGCACAATTCCCTTGATCACATCGCCTTCATGGAGCTTGCTCCAGGCTTCCGCTTTTTTGCTGATCGCTTCCTCTTTGACCACGGCACGGCGGCTGGCTACGATCCGCTTTTTCTGCTCGTCCAACTCAATGATCTTCAGTTTCATGGGCTGGCCCACAAACTCGCCGATCTTTTCCACATAGCGGTTGGACAATTGGGAGGCGGGAATAAACGCGCGGATGCCGTCCACGATGGCGATCAAACCACCCTTCACAACTTCCTTGCCCACGCCGTCCACATATTCACCTTTCTCATGCTTTTCCACAAGGGCGGCAAATGCCTTGCGGTTGAGGATATTGCGCTGCGACAATAAAACGTTGCCTTCGCCGTCGTTCACCTTGACGACTTCCACTTCGATCTCATCGCCCAGCTTGACGTTTTCCGTCACCAAATCTTCGCGCTTAATCAATCCGTCCGATTTGAAGCCAATATTGACGCATACTTCATCGTCCGTGATTTGCACGACCGTGCCGGTGACCGTTTGTCCGGGGCGGATCTTGACCAGCGTCGCCTCTATATCGGCCATAAAGCTGCTCTTTTCCGCCTCCTCGGTGGTAACCCTCTGATCCCTTTGTTCATTACCAGTCATGCGTGTGAAAACCTCCTTCAGTGACCAAACCGGCGTGCTCGCACCGGCGGTAATCCCAATTGAGTCCGAATGAATATTTGCAAAGCTGGGCGGAATATCCGCCGCACGCTCCACTAACAGGGTCCGCTTGCAAATGCTCCGGCAGGTTTCATACAGCTTGCGCGTATTGGCGCTGCGAAGGCCGCCCACCACCAACATGGCATCCACCTTGGCGGCCAATTTTTTGGCTTCGGTTTGCCGGAGAATGGTGGCGCTGCAAATGGTGTTTTGCACCGTCAGTGCCTTGACCCGTTTGAAAAGCTCTGGCAAAATGGCTTCCCAATTTTCGTGGGGGAAGGTGGTCTGCGAAACCGCCAGCGCCCGCTCGAGAAAAGGTAAATCCCGCGCTTCCGCAAGATCATGGACCGTGTACACCTGGCCTTTGCACCAACCGATGGTCCCCAAGACCTCGGGATGGTCATGCTCCCCCACCAAAATGACGGGAGCTCCCTCGGCGCTGTATTTCGCCACAATCTGATGCAAACGCACCACATACGTGCAAGTCAGATCAATGGTCTTGACGTGGCGCTGTTCCAGCTCTTCCAGCACCTGCGGAGATACGCCGTGGCTGCGGATGATCACTGTTTTCCCTGCCAAGTCCGACAGATTGTCCACTTCCCGTATACCCTTTTCCCGAAGGTGCCGGATCACCTCCGGATTGTGGACAAGTTCCCCCAGCGTCACGATTTCAGGGTTCGATTCCGCCGCCTTCAAGGTTTCTTCCACCGCGCGGCGCACACCCATACAAAATCCGGCGTGCTCCGCAATTTGGATTGGCATCCCTTCAACCTCCACCGTATATCAAGTTGTGTATTCGCCAAGTTTTTTGCGATTCCTGCTTGCTTCCCAACAGGCCGCAAAAAACCTTTCGCTATTTTACATATGTGTTCCCTGGGCCGCGTGCTCCGCCACCAGTTCCGCATACACCTGCCGAATGGCCGCAAGCAACGCCTCACAGTTTTCTTTCCCAATACCGTCCTTGGCCCACTGTGCTGTCGGAATCGGCTCTCCATAATAGCAGTGGACAGCCCTAAACCATTGCGGCTTGCCGGTGATATAAACCGGCAGCATAGGCGCGCCGCTGCGAAGCGCAATCATGGCGACTCCGCTTTCCAAGTCCTGCATCACACCCTGCTTATGCCGCGTGCCCTCGGGGAAGATGCCCAGCGGGTGCCCTTCTTTGAGTGTTTTCAAGCAGGCCCGCACCGCCGTCATGTCCATGTTGTGCCGGTCCACCGGAATCATGCGCATATTGGTGAAAAGCGCCTTCAAAACAGGATTTTTCACCAATTCCTTTTTGCCCAAAAAGCGAAGCTGGTAATCGCGGCATTTCCAGCCTGCCACCAGGGGGTCCATCATGCTGTTGTGATTGGCGATCAAAATGAACGGCGCCTCGATTAGCGCCCTTTGCGCATGGTGATAGCGAATGGGAAACAACGTACAAAACAGCGCGCCGGATAGCCACACGGCCGCCCGATAGGTCCAGGAAAAGCGTTCCTTTTCGGGCTTGGCTGGCTTCGTTTGCCCAAGCATACTCTCCACCTTCGGCTCGATCAGCGCCCCGATCGCCTCCACCGCTTGCGCCTGCATCATGTTCGAGGTATCCACGATCACCGCGTCCTCGGCGGGGCGCAACGGATCGATCTCCCGGGTAGAATCCTGCAAATCCCTTCGTTGCACGTCCTCCAGGACCTCTGCATAGGAAACCGCCTCGCCTTTGGCCTGGAGCTCCTCAAACCTGCGCCTGGCCCGCACCTCCGCCGACGCGGTCAAAAACACCTTCAAGGTAGCATCGGGCAATACCTTGGTTCCAATGTCCCGCCCATCCAAGATCATGGACTGGGTTTGGGCCAGCTCCTGCTGCCGCTTCACCATGAAACGGCGCACCTCGCCGAATTTAGACACGTTGGAAGCGGCCATGCTGATTTCCGGCGTGCGAATCAGCTCCGTTACATCCTCGCCATTGACCAGGGTGCGCTGTTTCCCGTCCTCATAGGCCACGGTGATTTCCGTGTCCTTCGCAAGCCCGCTCAGCGCCGCTTCATCCAGCGAATCTACGCCCGCGGCCAACGCCCGCCACGCAAAAGCCCGATACATCGCGCCCGTATCCAAATGCAAAATCCCCAGCTTTGCCGCCAGCTCATCCGCCACGGTGCTTTTGCCCGCTCCGCTGGGGCCGTCAATGGCAATGGAAATGCTCATAGGGTTTTCCCTCTTTCGTTTTGACATTAAATCGCCCGATGGCCCAGCCCGACGCATACCTCGTCCAAATGACCCAAGCCTATGCCAAAAAAGACCGCTACCGCCACATGTTCACCTGCCCGCGCTATGCCGATCTTGCCGCCCACGCTCATACCCAGCGCTTTGGGCGTGATTTGGTTCAGCGCCTCCCGTGCCGCGCCCGCCACGCCACCTTCCTCCAAATGAGACTCGCCGATGACCCGCTCTCGTTTGGCGGCCACCACCGCGCGCTCCACAATGCGGATGATCCCAGGCACAAATTCGCCGCCAAAATCCGCCGCTGCGGCCAAAATCCCTTCTTGCAAAATGGCATCGCGAAAACGCTGCTCTTCTTCCCTATCCCGTGACATGCTGATGGTCAGCGCGGCCCGGGCCACTTCCCGACTTCCAATTTCGATGGAATGTTTTTGCATATTGCACATCCTCCAAGAGCTTTTTCACTTTGGCAAAGCCCTTCCCTTTATTATAGCATGACGGGTTGCTCTGTCAAATGCTTTGCCACGAAAAAAGGCCGCGCTCTGGGCGCGGCGGGGCCGGATGCCTTGCTTTAATGCAACACTTTTCTCCGCTTCATCCCGGGCTTATCCGGATGCAAGACCAGCAGCGGCTTTGGCTCCTTCGCTCCGGAAGGCGTTTTTGCGGAAACAGAAAACTCCTGGCCGTTTTTCGGCATGCTTATCCCACCTTCTTGGAAAGGTTTCTATACCGTAAGCCTCTCCCAAAGGGCATAAAATGATACTCCTTTACAACGCGTGGACCTCATCCACAACCCTTTGCGGATCTTTCGCGCCAAAAAAAGAGGTTCCCATCACCAGGGTATCCGCTCCCGCTTGGGCCAGCGCGGGGGCATTTTCCAGGGTAATGCCGCCGTCCACGATGATCTCTCCCTGAAACCCTAGCCGCCGCAATTCGGCAATCTTGCCCACCTGGTCCTCCATCAGCTTTTGCCCGCCAAAGCCAGGCTCCACCGTCATCACCAGGATCAAATCCAGTTGGGAAAAATAGGGGGCAAGGGCGGAAACGGCGGTTTTGGGCTTGAGCGACGCTCCCGCCCGCAGGCCCAAGGCCCGAATTTTTTGCAGGCTCTCTTCAAAGTGCTCCGCCTCCACATGCACCGTAATGGCTTGGGATCCGTTCTTAGCAAACACCTCGATATAGGGAAGGGGGTCCTTGATCATCAGGTGGGTATCATAGGGCATGTCCACCGCCTGGCGCAGGCCGGCCAGCAAATGGGGGCCAAAAGAAATATTGGGAACGAACACACCGTCCATAATATCCAAATGCAAATAATCGCAGCCGGTGGCCTTCACCAGCTCAATGGCTTCCCCTAGCCCAAGCACATCCGCCGCGAGAATCGATGGCGCCAGTTTACTCATACCGTTCCCTCCAAGATTTCTTTACCTTTTGCAATAACACATGGTAACGCTCCACCCTCTGGGCGGCTATTTCGCCGCTTTGCACCGCGGCAAGAACCGCGCAGCCGGGTTCGCTGAAATGGTAGCAGGGGGAGAACTTGCACCTCCCTTCGTATGACTCAAACTCGGGATAAAAGGCCTTCAGCCGGATGGGTTCCAGCTTATCCCAAAGCTCCAGCAAACTGAACCCGGGGGTATCAAGCACGCTAAATTCCCCGCTAATCATGAGTTCCGCATGGCGGGTGGTGTGCTTTCCCCTGGCAATTTTGCGGCTGATTTCGCCCGTTTGCAGCGAAAGCCCTGCCGCCGCGCCCAAAAGCGTGCTTTTTCCTACACCGGATTGTCCCGCAAAGCAGCAAATCCCTTCCCGCATAATGGCCTTGAGCTCCTCCAACCCCGTGCCCTTTTTCGCGCTGACCTCCAAGATTCTGCAGCCCATTTGCGCATATTCCTTGCGCACCTCTGCGCCCAACGCCTCGGAAAGATCGCATTTGTTCACCACCAGCACCGGGGTGATGTCCTGTTCATGGGCCATGATCAGCAAGGTGTCCACCAGAAAAAAGTCGGGCGCGGGTTCCGGCGCCAGCACAATAAGAATGGTCTTGACATTCGCCACGGGCGGCCGGACCAAGGCGTTGGTACGGGGCAAAATATCCTCGATCCAGCCATGCTCGTCCCCATGATCCGGCGTGTAAAGAATATGGTCTCCCACCATGGGCGTCATTTGCTGTCTGCGAAACTTGCCTTTGGCCCTCAAAACGTGCAAAACGCCGTCTGGACCCTGGGCGTAATACAGACCGCCGACCCCTTTCACGATCAAGCCCTCAGGCAGGCTTTGCCGCGGCAACGTCACTGGCATTCCACCTCCCGTTCCTCCCAAAGGACCTGATTGACATACACCCTGCAAACCGCCGTACCCTTGATCTCGGAGGAAAGCGGAACCAGCAGGGTTGTTTCGCTGGCTGTCGCGGGAACGGAACTTTCGTACTGCTCTACTTCCTTTTTGTTTTCCAAAAGCATCACACGTAAAGACCGGCTGGCCTCCGCCTTGGGAAGCGTGATGCTGATTTCCGAGTGATAAGGCTTGCTCTGTTTGGCGATGGTCAGCGTCATTTGCGCCTGCAAGGTGGCCATGGTTCCCGCAGCCGGCGTTTGAGACACCACCTTGCCAAACTCTTTGGGGTCCTCGGTTTCGATATATTCCACCTTGCTTACCACCAAACTGCTTTCCTGCAAAAGCACTTGCGCGTCCTCCAAGGATTTCCCCATGGCGTCCGGCACCATGGTGCTGCCGCCGGAAATAGTCACTTCCACCTCTGAGCCCATAGCCAGATGCTCGTTCGCCTTTGGGCTTTGCGAAATCACCGTATCCAAGGGCTCGGCTGAGGCGATCTTGAACACCACCATAGCAAGCCCCTTTTCCTTGAGTCTGGCAGCCGCTTCCTCTCTCGTTTGGCCAGTCAGGTCCGGCATCACGGCGGAAACAGGGCCAAGGCTCACCGTAACCACTACGCTGTCGCCCTTGATCATGGACACATCCGCCTCAGGGATTTGGGAAATCACGGTCCCCGCCGGAATGGCGTCGTGGTTGATTTGGGTCTGCTGCCAGTTGAGTCCCGCCCGCTTGGTGAGGGTTTGCGCCTCTTCCACCGAAAGCCCCACCAGTTCGGGCGCGATGGCGCTGCTGGTCACCTGGTGATAGATTTGCAGCACGCCCAGGGTGAGCACCGCCAGCACGCCCGCCACCATCAGGCAGGTAAAGGCCAGGGAAAGATAGCGCTTGCCCCGCCTGCGCCGTGCGGCCGTGCGCTGTGTCTGCCCTCCCCCGACGCGGGAACGGAACTCGGGCGGGCGTTTGCCCGGAGGCGGGCTACCCTGCGCGCCTATACGGCTTGCTCCTCCCCCCGTGGAGGGAGGAGGGACCTCCTCTTTGCCGTCCCGGGCGCGGATCAGCGCGTCCGCCATCTCCCGCGCGCTCTGATAGCGCTTCTTGGGAGATTTTTCCATGGCTTTCATCACCACGGCTACCACAGCTGGCGGCACGTCGGGATTAAATTCCTCAATAGGCGGCGGCGTAGCTTTGATGTGCTGCATGGCCACCGCCACGGGGGTGTCCCCAGAGAAGGGGACTTGCCCTGTGAGCATTTCGTAAAGCACGACACCGGTGGAATAAATATCGCTGGTGGCGTCCACCACGGTACCCGAGGCTTGCTCCGGCGAGGAATAATGCACGGAACCAACCACCGTGTCCCCTTTGCTGATGGTAAACGCGTTGGTCATGCGGGCAATGCCAAAGTCCGCCACCTTCACGTGGCCGTCGGAGTGGACCAGCACATTTTGCGGTTTGATATCCCTGTGAATAATGCCATTATCATGAGCGTGCTGCAAAGCGCTTAAAATCCGGATAGCGACCTGGATGGCCGTATTGGTGCTCATGCGGCCCTTCTGCCGGATGATCTCCTTGAGCGTGTTGCCGCTGACATACTCCAGCACCAGGTAACGGTGTTCGCCCTCCATGCCTACGTCCAAGAGATTCACAATATTATGGTGGGACATCAGGCTGGCCGCCTGCGCCTCCCGTTGAAACCGCTCCAAGAATTCCTTGTCGCTGTTATATTCGCTTTTTAAAATTTTCACGGCCACGCTATGCCCCGTACGGATATCCACCGCACGGTAGACCAAAGACATGCCGCCCTGGCCGATAAAGTCCGCCAGTTTATAGCGCTCGGCAAAAATCATGCCTTTCATCATGCCTGCGCCACCTCCGTGACACGGCAAAGCACAAAGCTGATATTGTCTTGTCCTCCATGTTCAATGGCCAATTCCAGCAGTTTTTCGGCGGCTTTGTCTCCGGTTTGGCTCTGCAAGACCTCTTGAATTTGTTCGTCAGGAACCATGTTGTAAAGCCCATCGGAACAAACCAGCCAAAGATCGCCCTCCTGCTTTTCGACTTCCACAATATCCGGCACCACGATAGGGTCGATGCCCAAGGCGCGGGTGATCACGCTTTTATAAGGATGGTTGGCCGCCATTTCCGGCGTAATCACATGATTCTTCAGCAGTTCCGCCACCATGCTGTGGTCTTCCGTTTTTCGCATCAGCTGCCCGTCGCGGAACAAATACGCGCGGCTGTCTCCCACATGGGCGATCAGCATTTTCTCCTTGCCTTCCCACAAAAGGGTCACCGTGGTCCCCATGCCAAGAAGCGTGCTATCCCGCTTTCCCATTTCAAAAATGCGCCGGTTGGCCGCTTCCACGCCCAGCTTCAGGGCTTGCTCTTCCGGAATTTTCCCTTGCAAAGCGTTCTTTAACACCTGCACCGCCACGCGGCTGGCGGTTTCCCCGCCATTATGGCCGCCCATGCCGTCCGCAACACCATACACATTGGGCGCCATCAGTAAGGTATCCTGATTGCTGGTCCGTACCAAGCCCTGATGTGTTTTCGCATACGCCTGTATACTGATGACCCCCTTCCCAAACAGATCTTTACGATATCCTATCAATTTTTGTCATGTTTTTCAAGTGCTGGTGGCGAAGTTGGCCACAGGCGCCGCTGATATCCGCCCCCATTTCCTTTCGGCAGGTGGCCGAGACATGAAGGCTTTCCAAGGTTTGCATAAAGGCTTGCACCGCGGCGGGAGCCGCTGGTTTTAAGGGGCTTTCGACCACTTGATTCAGCGGAATCAGGTTCACATGGCATTGGAGCCCGCTGATTTGCTTGGCCAATTCCCTGGCGTGGGCCGGCTGGCTGTTGAGCCCGTCGATCAAGGCGTATTCAAACACAACGCGCCTGCCTGTTTCCTTCACGTAAGCCCGCACCGCCCCCATCAACTCTTCCATGGGGTAGCGGCGGGCGATGGGCATGATCTGCCTGCGGATGACATCGTTGGGCGCGTGCAAGGAAACGCTCAGCGTGACGGGCAGCCCCTCCCGCGCCAAGTCCGCGATCCGTGGCACAAGCCCGCAGGTGCTAAGGGAAATGTTACGCAGCCCGATATTCAGTCCGGCAGGATCGTTCACCAGGCGCAAGAAGCGCACTGTCTGTTCATAGTTGTCCAGCGGCTCTCCGCTGCCCATCAAGACCACATGGCCTACCCTGCCGCGCTCCCCCAAATGGCGGTTGGCCAGCAAAACCTGGCTAAGCATCTCCCCTGCGCTTAGGTTGCGAACGCAGCCGTTGAGCGTGCTGGCGCAAAAGGCGCAGCCCATCTTGCAGCCCACCTGGGTGGATATGCATACGGTATACCCATAGTGGTGGCGCATAAGCACGCTTTCAATCAGATTGCCGTCGAAACAGGCAAACAGGAACTTCACCGTCTCATCTTTCCCCGAAGCAAAAGCGCCATGCTCCGCCAGGGGAAGATCCAGGCATTCCTCGGCCAGTTTCTCCCGCAAGGCCTTGGGCAGGTTGCCCATGTTTGCAAAGGCAATGCCCTTGTGAAGCCACTCAAAAACCTGCTTGGCGCGAAAGGGCGGCTGGCCCCACTCCACCAAAAGGCCTTGCAGCTCTTCCGTGGTATGATCCAGCAAGATTCGCTTTTCCGTCATACGCACCCCTTTTTCTTGCGCAAGCGGGCAATATAGAAGCCTTCCACTCCGTCGCGATACCCCAGCAGCTGCAGCCCTAAGGGCGTTTGCTGCTCGCGGAGGTTCTCCGGAAAGGAGATTGGCAAGGCTTCCAGTTCAAATTCCGGATGTTTGCCCAAGAAGCCCTCAATCTGCTCTTTGTTTTCCTCCGGCAGAATAGAGCATGTGCTGTACACCAAAACGCCCTGGGGTTTTACATAATGGCAAAGCGTTTCCAGCAGTCTCCTTTGGGTTTCCACAATCGGCCCGATATCCTCCGGCTTCAAGCGGTACTTTAGGTCCGGCTTTTGCACCATCACGCCCAGCCCGCTGCAGGGGGCGTCCAGCAGCACCGCATCCAGGGTTTCATCCATCTCGGGCTTGGGTTCGGCGGCATCCCGCACGGAAATGCGAAGGTTCTCCAGGTTCAGACGCCGCTTGAGACTTTCCAGCAGCATGGCGCGTTTTTCATGCAGCTCCCAGGCAAACACGCGGCCGGTGTTTTGCATGGCCTCGCATAGATAGGCGGATTTCCCGCCCGGCGCGGCGCAAGCATCCAGCACCCGCATCCCAGGCTTTGCCTCCACCGCCTCCGCCGCCAGCATGCTGCTCTGACCTTGGATGGAAAACAGCCCATCACGATAGTCGTTGTCCATGGCCAATTCCGCAGCGCCGCTCACCAAATACGCGTGGGGCGCGATGCCCTTGCGCGCCTTCCAGACCTTCTTGGCCAAAAGGGCCTCAAAGGCTTCGTCCGTCATGCGGAGCCGGTTGGGGCGAACCACCACCGGATGCTCGGTTTCCCTGTATAAAATCACGTTTTCGGCCTCTTGCGCCCCGTAGGCCTGAATCAATTTCTCCACAATCCACATAGGCATGCTACCCATGATATGCAGGTACTCTTCCAGCCCCTCTTCCTTTTTCGGCCAAGGGATTTCCGCCTTGCCCCGGGAAAGATTGCGAAGCACCGCGTTGAAAAAACCGGCGGATGCCTCCATGCCCATGGCCTTGGCTAGCTTCACGCCTTCATTCACCGCCGCGCTGTCGGGCACGCGGTCATGAAACAGAATCTGACACGCGCTTAGGCGAAGAATATCCCGTTGCAACGGGTCTTGGGTAGGGCGTTCCATAAACTTGTCCAACGCGTAATCAATCCGGAGTTGATTTTCCAGCGTGCCATAGACGATGCTGGTTACCAACCGCTTATCCACAGGTTTCAGTGGGGACTTGGAGAGCTTTTCATTGAGCGAAAGCTGAGCAAAAGCGCCGTTTTGCCGTACATCACGAAGCACCTCCAGGGCCAAGCGCCGTGCGCCGAGGGACAGCCCTGACGCCTCCTGTGGCACGCTTCTGGGTGCAGGTCGCACCGCCCCTGGGCGGGAAATCGGGCGGGTCGGCCTGCCAAAGCTGCTGGGCTTCGCCCCCCCTGACCTTTGAGGAGAGGGGAAGGCTTGGACACCACTGACCGTTGGCTTGGGGCCGGGTTTCCCCATAGGCCTTGCGCTGGGCTTCCCAAAAGGCTTTTCCCCTGTTCTGCCCTCGGGCTTCGCCACTGGTTTGGCAAAAGGCCTTACGCTGGGCTTCCCAAAGGCCTTTTCCCCTGGCCTGCCCTCGGGCTTCGTTACGGGTTTACCCATAGGCCTTGCGTTGGGCTTCCCAAAGGCCTTGTCCCCTGGCCTGCCCTCGGACTTCGCCACTGGTTTGCCCATAGGCCTTGCGCTGGGCTTCCCAAAGGCCTTTTCCCCTGGCCTGCCCTCGGGCTTCGTTACGGGTTTTCCCATAGGCCTTGCGCTGGGCTTGGCCGCTGGTTTCCCGCCTTTTCTCCCATCGAATTTTGAACCCGTTTGGGGTTTGCCCGCTTCCGTAGGTTTCATAATTTCACCTCATGCAAGAGCTTTCCGGTCTCCATGCCGTGACCTCTCAAAAATGCTTTTGCCTCCATGCGTTTAGCGTTCGGAGCTTGAATTTCCACCAGTTCGATTCCCCCGTCCGCCGTAGCGATGACCAGGCCTTGCTTATCATTTGCCCAAAGCACCGTGCCCGGAGCCGCCGAAGGATTCCCCTCCGCTGCTTTGGTTTTCCAAATCTTCAGCGCGCCTTCCCCCAGTTCGGCATAGGCGCACGGCCATGGATCCATGGCACGAACCCGCCGTAAGCAGGCTTGCGTACCCTCGGTAAAATCCAACAATCCCATTTCCTTGGTGAGCATGGGATCGTAGGTGGAAAGAGCCTCGCTTTGCTTTTCCCTCGGGCAATCCCCTTTTTCCAAGCGCCTCAGGGTTTCCACAAGCAGCTCCGCCCCCATGTAAGAGAGTTTGTGAAGCAGGGTCCCCGCCGTATCCGCTTCCGTGATGGGGCAGGCACAACGCAAAAGCATATCCCCCGTGTCGATCCCCCGATCGGTCAGCATGGTGGTCACACCGGTCTCCCCATCGCCTTGCAGTACCGCCCATTGCACAGGCGCCGCGCCGCGGTGGCGGGGCAATAAGGATGCGTGAACATTCACCGTGCCCATGGGCGGAATGTCCAACACCTCTTGGGATAGAATCTGCCCAAAGGCTGCGGTCACGCAAATTTCCGGCGCCAGGCGACGCAAATCCTCCACACCGTCCAGCCGGATGCGGTTGGGCTGATAAACAGCAATCCCCTGGGCAAGGGCATAGTCCTTCACGGGGCTTTGCTGTACCTTGCCTCCCCGCCCCTTGGGGCGATCGGGCTGGGTAAATACGCCCGCCACCTCATATCCCGCCTCCACCAAGGCTTGCAGGGAGGGCACGGCAAACTCCGGCGTGCCCATAAACACGACTCGAAGGCTCAAATGCGCGCCTCCTTTGGGGAAACCTCAGGGGCAACAGGGGCCGTCTCCCCTTCTTCCGCCTGGCCCTCCTCCGATTCTTCCTCTTCCTCGTCGGGGAAGATCTCCCGCTCCATCTTATCCACGTATAAAACGCCGTCTAGATGATCGATTTCATGGCAAAACGCTCTGGCCAAAAAGCCCTCGCCGGTCATTTCGAAGGCTTCTCCTTTTCCATTTTGGGCGCGAACCGTGACCTTTTGGGGGCGCTTCACAATGGCGCTTCGCCCTGGAATGCTCAGGCACCCCTCGGGGCCGGCGTCTTCTCCCTCTATGGCGATTACTTCCGGATTCACCAACTCAATAAGCTCTTCCCCCACATCCACCACCACCACGCGGCGTAAAATCCCCACTTGGGGTGCGGCCAAGCCCACGCCTTCGGCTTTGTACATGGTGTCGGCCATGTCTTTCAAAAGCAGACGCAGCCGCAAGTCAAATTTTTCCACAGGCTTGGCAATTTTGCGTAGTTTCTCATCGCCAATTTCCATAATTTTTCGAATCGCCATATCTCGAATCCTCCTCGGAATTTCCGTCATCATTGCTACATCATGGACGCTGGATTGATCTCCGCATATACATGGCTTCGCTCATCGCTAAGGGCGCTCAATTCGGACAAAAGCCGCAAAATCGGCTGGGCGTCCGGATGGTCAAAGAGCTTTAAGAGTACATGATAGCGGTATAAGCCGCGAATCCGTTTCACCGGCGCCTCATCCAGCCGGCACAGGAGCGCCCGTCGTTTTTGCGCCGGATGGGAAAGCAAATAGGTCTGTAGGGTTTCATAAAGGCGCTGGGCCATTTCCTTGGCGTCGCTTTCCTGGGCGCCTTCCACCAATAGCCTTGCCAGGAGGGTGAAAGGCGGATATAACCCTGTTCGCCTTCGTTGAAACTCCTGGGTAAAAAAGCTGCGGTAATCCTGGGCGGCGGCGGCGATAATGCAGGGATTATCGGGCTTGTAGGTTTGCACCACCACTTCCCCCACCGCCTCGGCCCGCCCCGCACGCCCCGCCACCTGGGTGATCAGCTGGAAGGTGCGCTCCTGGGCTCTGTAATCAGGAAGGTTCAGGGATAGATCTGCCGCAACCACCCCCACCAGCGTCACCCTGGGAAAGTCCAACCCTTTGGCGATCATCTGCGTGCCGATCAGCACCTGTGCCTTTCCCTCCCGAAAAGCGGTGAGCATTTGATAGTGGGCGTCCCGCTCCTTGGTGGTGTCGATGTCCATGCGGATGGCCTTGGCCTGGGGAAACAGCTTTTTCAGCTCCTCCTCCACCCGCTGGGTACCGATGCCAAAATACCGGATGTATTTGCTCTTGCATTCCGGGCAAATTTCGGGGGGCTTCTTCACCGCGCCGCAAAGGTGGCAGCGCAATTCTCCCTCCTCGCTTCCCGAGACCTGATGGAGCGTCATGCTGATATCGCACTGATCGCACTTTGCCACATACCCGCAGCTTCGGCAACTCACAAAGGTATGATAGCCCCGGCGGTTCAGGAATAGCATGGCCTGATCTCCCCGCTCCAGGCATTCCTTCAGCTTCTGGATCAGGCAAAGGCTAAAGATGGAGCGGTTACCGGCCGCCAGCTCCTCCCGCATGTCCACCACCGTCACCGCTGGCAGCGGTCTGCCCAGCACCCGCGTGGGCATTTCAATGAGCGTGTAGTCCCCCCGCATGGCCATGGCAAAGGATAAAATGCTGGGCGTGGCGCTGCTTAACAAAAGTGTAGCGCCCTCCCGCTTGGCGCGGCTCACGGCCACGCGGCGAGCGTCATAGCGGGGGTGCTTGTCGCTTACGTAGGTCTGCTCGTGCTCCTCGTCCACCACAATCAGCCCCAGCCGCTCCACCGGCGCGAAAACCGCGGATCTGGCGCCGATCACCACCCGCGCGTCCCCCTTGCGAATCCGCCGCCACTCATCATAGCGCTGACCATCGGTCAGGCGGCTGTGCAGCACGGCGGTTTGGGGGCCAAAGCGCTTGCGGAACCAAAGCACCATCTGTGGCGTCAGCGCGATTTCCGGCACCAAAATGATGGCGCCCTTTCCTAAGTCCAAGGCCTTGCGCACCATGGCCAGATACACTTCCGTCTTTCCGCTTCCGGTGACCCCGTGTAAGAGGAACGCCCCCTGGCCCGCTTCCACCGAGGGAAGCATCTGGGACAACGCTTCTTCTTGCTCCTGGGTCAGGGGCGGCGGCTGGGATTCCTTCGCGTCCATTTCTTCATAGGGGCTGCGGTATTCCTCCTGCTCAAACAGGTTCAAAACCCCTTGAGACGCCAGGTGCTTCAAGGCTTCCCTGGGTTCCTTCACCAATTCCGCCAGCTCCTTGACCCTATGGGGCTCCCCATCGGCCAAAAGCCGCAAAAGCGTCGCCCGCTTAGGGGAGCGCTTTTCCAGCGCTGCGGCTTCCTGGGCATTTACCCCCGCGCCGAGTTGCACAAATGGCTCGGTGCGCTTTTGAATCCTGCCAGTGCGCATGGCGGCGGGCAGCATCAATCGCAGGGTTTCCGCCAGCGGGCAGTGCACTTCCTCCGCCAATTCCTCCGCCAGGTCCAAAAGGGGCGGTAATACTGCCGCAAACTCGTCCATCCTCCCTGCAATGGGGCGGAGCTTTGCAAGGGGTATCTCCGGCGTGAGCTCCGTATCCGACAAAAGCCCCACCACCAGGCCATCCACCTGCCGCCGGCCCAGGGGCACGCTCACCCGCGTGCCCGGACTGACCTCCATCCCCGGCGGAATCAGATAGGAAAAGGGCTTGGCAACATTGGTATGAACCACATCCACAATGACCTGCGCGACCATCGCCCTCCCCCTTTCTCCTTGTCAAGATTCCCAAAGAAGTGCTTGTTTACCGGAAATACCGGTTCCCTGGCTTGGGCACGCGGCCCTTCTTATGTCTGCCTGTTCTGCGAAACAAGCGCAACAAAAGCCGGATCACAATGAACAGCCCCACAAAAGGCCCCAGGATCATTCCCAAGAATTCCAGCGAGAAGGGTGGGAAGGGGTTGGGGTCCGCATAGACCTCCGCCTCAATTTCCTCAATGCTCTTGGGCGCGTTCATACGCCGTTCAACGGACCGCCCCGCCACCAGATCATAGACTACGGCGCTTCCGCCATCCGGCGGATAGTAGGTGAGCGTACCCACCGTTTCCCCTGCCGCAATGGGCGCGGCAAAATCCCGGGTGTAATCAATCAAAACGGTTTGCTTGAGGTTGCGGGACATGGTACCGATCTCTTCCTTGGTGGCCACGATGTTCACGGTCCGCGTACCTTCCCGTGGCTTGATCTGAAGCGGAAGCCGCCCCAACTCCTTATCCTCCATGGAAAAACCGGAGGTCTCCACCACAATGGGGTTCTCATTATACAATTCCTGGGGCGTCATGCTGACGAACTGAGAAAAGCCATATTCCATCAGCTTTTTGGTATCGGTCCACCGGCCGGAACGGGAGGTGTAAAACAAAACCGAGATCAATTCCACGCCGTCCTTTTCCGCCGATCCAATATAGCAATAGCCCGCGCGGCTGTGATAGCCAGTCTTAATGCCCGTGGCGTACTGATAATAATAAGGGTTGTCCTCTTTGTTGGGGTTCAAAAGCGCATCCGATGCGCTGACCACGACCCGCGCTCCCCGCAGGTTGCTCCTGGGCAGGGAATAGGAATACACCTTGGCGATCTTGCGAAACAGCTCGTTCTCCATACAGGCCTTGGCAATCTTGGCCATATCCCGGGCCGTTGTATAATGCTCATCATTGTGCAGCCCGTTGGGGTTGGTAAAATGGGTATCCGTACAGTGGTACAGGTCAGTGGCGGCTTGGTTCATCAGCGCCACAAAATCGTTCATATTGCCGCTGATGGTTTCCGCGATCAGGTTGGCGCCTTCATTGCCCGAGCGTACCATGGTGGCAAAAAGCAGATCCTCAAAGCGAATGGTCTCTCCCACATCCAGCTTGATGGTGGAGCTGTCGTCGGGAATGTTTCCCGCGGTTTCCGAAAGGGTCACCACCTGGTTCATATCGCCCATCAAAATGCCCAGCAGGGTCGTTAAAATCTTGGTGGTGGAGGCGGGGTACATCCGCTGGTCCGCATTCTTTTCAAAGATCACCTCGCCGGTGGTGGCTTCAATCAAAATGGCGGCTTTGGCGTACAACTGCTCGGGCGCCAGCTCCTCGGGATGCTCCGGATCGTAAGGATCCACGTCCGAAGGAAGCCTGGGCTCAATGTACTCTACCTCGTCGATCACTTTATCCGCGAACTCTTCTCCCTGGGCAACCGAAGCAAGCAGCGGCAAAAGTCCTGTGGAGGAAAGCAAAAACAGGCAAAGCCATAATACGGTTACCAGCGTTTTCCTCAGCCGGCTTCTCCGCCTCACATCTTTGCGCATTGCATTTCCCTCCTTTCCTGCTCCTCACCCGCATTTCCCCTGGGATGGAATCCCTAAGTGATTATTATACCATTTGACCAGGAATTTGTACAATTCCGGCGCTTTTCCGCCTTTTTCTTGTCCTTTCGCGTCATTCCGCCGCCAAGGTGATGTTTCTTATCCATTTGCCTTTGCGCACAATCCGCAATGCCAAAACGATTTTGGCGTTCATCAGCACCTGCACCACTAGCACCGCCCAAAACAGCGGCATCCAGTGAGGCAAAAAGAGGGCGATCAATAGGCTGGCGGGCACCGGCACCGCCCACATGTAGCCGCTGTCCAAGAGCGCGGCATTGCGGGTATCCCCACCCGCCCGCAAGCAATAAAAGCAATACCCGTACATGAAATTCAACGGCGCGAACAGGGCGATCAGGCAGGTCAATTGCGTGGCGATCCCCCGCAGTTCCTTAGAAAGCGGAAACGCGTACGGCAGCACAATGCCCAGCGCGATATTCAAAAGCGCGCAGCCCAACCCGATGCCCACCACCAAGGTGAACAATTTTTTGCAGTTTTCCTTGGCTTTTTCCAGCTCATTAGCGCCCAGCTCCGTACCGATGAGCACCGATACGGCGGAGGAGGTCCCCATGGCCATCACGGCCGCGATCTGCGTACATAATTCCGAAATGACAATGGCGGGCACCGCCGCCTCGTTGATCCTGGCATAGCTCCAGAAAAAAACATTCATTCCCACCGTCCACAGGATTTCGTTGAACACCAGCGGGACCGCCTTATTGCGAAAGGAACGGAACACCTTGCGGTCCAGCTTTTGAAACGCCAGCAAGTCCATGGAAAAATACATGCGCTTGCGCAAAAGTAGGACCAAATAAAACGCCATTTCAAACACACGGGCAATCACCGTGCCCCATGCCGCGCCCTCCACCCCCAAGGCGGGGAAGCCCAGCTTTCCAAACATCAGGATATAATTCCAGGCCGCGTTCATCCCCATGGTGGCCAGGCTCACCACCATACTGATCCGGTTTTTGCCAAGAGAACGCAGGGAAAAGATACAGGTGCTGCTCACCGCTACAGGAAAATAGCTGAAGGCCACGACCTTCAAATATTGGATCCCCATGGCCACCGTTCGCTCATCCTTCACAAAAATGCTCATGATCTGCCGGGGAAAGAAAAACAGCACAACCGTGAACAGCAGGGCGTTGAGCAAGCCCAACAGCATCTGCAACGAAAAAATGCCTTGGCAGGTCTTTTGGTCATTCGCGCCAAAATACTGGCTGAGCATCAAACCGCCCGCTCCCATGATCCCAAAGAACACACCAAAAAAGATGATGTAGGGCTTATTGGCCACGGTCACGGCGCTCATAGCCAAGCCGTTTACGTCCAAACTTCCCACCATCAAATTATCCACAGCATTAAACAGGTTGTTGATCAGTTGCTGAATGGTCACCGGAATCATCACACTCAGGGCGCTTGCGTAAAAGGCTTTGGTTCCCAGGAAAGGGCGAATCCGCCCCCGAATTTGTTGCATTCCGCTCTACTCCTGTTCACATTCTTTCCATGGGCTCACTACGCCCATTTTCCACAACTAGCATCATACTGCAAATACTTGGGAAAGACAAGCGCAGAAAGGTTTCCTTATCCAGGTTGCGCAATTTTCCGGCGGTATTGTTTGCGGAATTGTGCTATAATAAATTGATTTCGACAGGGTACGCGCGCACCGCCGTTACCCACAGGAGGTTTTCCATGGCGTACCAGGCATTATACCGTCAATGGCGGCCCGCGGCTTTTGAACAGGTGATTGGGCAGGAAGCGGTGGTAAAAACCCTGCGCCACCAAATTGAAACCGGACGCATAGCGCATGCGTATTTGTTTTGCGGCTGCCGCGGCACCGGCAAAACCACCCTGGCCAAAATCATGAGCCGCGCCATCAACTGCCAAAGCCCTATGCATGGCGATCCTTGCGGGGAATGCCCTGCTTGCAAAGCCATTTTGAGCGAAAGCACGCTGGATGTGCTGGAATTAGACGCCGCCAGCAACAACAGCGTGGACAACATCCGCGAGCTTTTGGAACAGGTGCGCTACCCCGCGCAACTGGGCAAATACAAGGTCTACATCATCGATGAAGTGCACATGCTCTCCACCGCCGCTTTTAACGCGCTGCTCAAAACGCTGGAAGAACCGCCTGCCCATGTGGTGTTCATTTTGGCCACCACGGAGCCCCAAAAGCTCCCCGCCACCATTTTGTCCCGGGTGCAGCGGTATGATTTTGGAAGGATTCCCTCCGCGCTGATCGTAGAGAGAATGAAGCTGGCGCTTGCCAAATTATCGGTCACCGCAGACGAGGAGGCGCTCCAAATGGTGGCGCGGGCAGCCGAGGGCGCCATGCGCGACGCCTTTTCCATTTTGGACATGTGCGTTGCCGGCGCGGCCGATGGCCACATTTCCGCCGCGCAAACCAGAGACGTGCTGGGCGCGTCGGACCGCGATTTTCTGTTTGCTTTTGGCCAGGCCATTGCCCAGCGGGACCGGCAGGCGGTCATGCGCCAGGTTGACGCACTGATGCGAAGCGGCCGAGAGCCCCAGGTCTTTTTGCGGGAAATGACCGCCCATTTCCGCGCCCTGCTCACGGTGAAGGCGGTTTCCGCAGAGGCCTCTTCCCTGCTGGAAGTCACCGACGAAGATGAAAAGCGATACCGCGCCCAGGCGGATGCCTTCTCCCAAGAACGCTTGCTACGGATCCTGTCTCTGTTCATGCGGGCGGAAGGAGAATTGCGCTTTGCCTCCACACCCCGCATCGGGCTGGAGGTGGCCGCTCTGGAAGCCTGCGAATCTCCACAAAGTGAAGATGTGCCCGCGCTTTTGGAGCGGGTGGCGGAGCTAGAAAAACGCCTGGAAGCCTTCGGGGAAGGGCGGCCGGTTGCCGCCCCGCCGGTCGCTCCGCTCCCTGAGGCTCCGGCAAAAGAAATAGCGGCAGGGGCTCCTTTGGAGCCTGTCAAAGCCGCAAAAGCGGCCCAGCCCGCCGCTTCCTCCAGCCAGAGCGTGGAAAAAAGCACTCCTCCTGCTTCGGGGGACCCCAAGGCTATTTGGCAGAACACCCTAACGGCCATCAGCAAAAAGGAGCCCCCACTTTTTGGCCTTTTGCGCAGCGAACGTTTTTTGGGCGCCAAGGGCAATGTGTACCAAGTTTTGATCCCCTTTGCCAAAAAGGATTTTTCTTATCTAAAATTGAACCAGCCGCCCCGCAAGGAGCTGATCTCGCAAATCCTTACCGAAGTGGCCGGAACCCCCTCGGTCTTTGAACCCGTCTTGGAAGGTGATCTGGCAGGAGACCAGCAGCAAGCCGCCCATGAACAGGTGCAAAGTATGCTGGTAGAGGCCTTTGGCCGTGACTTGGTGCAGATCGACGACGAGGAGGCTGACTCTTGAAAAAATCCTTCGTAAAGGCACGGCAACGCAGGGAGGACGGACAAGCCTACAAGCATGACTTGGGTCAGCATTTTCTCAATGACAAAGACCTTCTCCGGGAGCTGGTGGCCTCCACCGGTGTGTCCCCATCGGACTCGGTGCTGGAAATCGGCCCTGGCAGCGGCATGCTGACGGGCTGCCTATGTGAAGCGGCCAAAAGCGTGACCGCCGTGGAGGCCGATCATAGCCTGATGCCTTTTTTGCAAGCCTCCTTAGGGGTATATCCCAACGTGACCCTGGTTCAGGGCGACATCCGCCATCAAAATTTGCCAGAGCTTTGCGCTCCTTTGGGCCAGGATTTTTTCGTGATCGCCAACATCCCCTACAATATCACCACCCCCATCTTTGAACTGCTCTGGGAAAGCCATTTGCCCCTCCGGCAAATTTCGGTGATGGTGCAAAAAGAAGTGGCGCAAAAGCTCATGGCGCAGCCATCGGACGAGAACTATGGACTGCTGAGTGTCAAATGCCAGTATTATTGCGAGCCCTCCATGGGGCGTTTGGTTCCCGCCCAGGCTTTCACGCCGCCCCCAAAGGTGGATAGCGCTTTTGTCCACCTTTCCATGCGCGCCGCCCCCCCTTTGCCAGTAGACAATGAACGCTTGCTTTTTCAACTGGTCAAGGCGGGCTTTGGCATGCGCCGCAAAACCCTTGTGAACGCCATCAAAGGGGTGCTGCCTTTGGCCGGCGAGCAGGTCGTTTCTCTCTTGCAGGCTAAGGGCCTGTCACCCACCGTGCGGGGAGAAGCGCTTTCTGTGGAACAATGGATCCGCTTCGCCAACGCTTGTCACCAGGCGCTATGCTGATTCCACGCCACCCCTTTGTCGCCCCGTTCCCGGCGGAACGGCTTTCCCCTTGTTTCGATTTTGCGAAGAATTTCACAATTTTTTCGATTTGCAAGAGGAAATTGGAGAGTAAGTGGAGAATTTTTGAATTAGGGTGAGATTGTGCTGTTTCCCACTCTCCCTGGGTGTAAAAGCGGTATCCAATCCGCCGTACCACATTGATTCTTTGCTAGGAGGCCATCAACATGAGTCTGGATCTTTCTTCCCTGGGCATCATCGAATCCAAGGCGGTCTACCACAATTTGCCCGTTGGTCGGTTGACGGAAATGGCTCTTGCCCGCGGCGAGGGTACGCTTAACAACACCGGCGCCTTGGTTGTGAAAACAGGCAAGTACACCGGCCGTTCTCCCGAGGACCGTTACATTGTTGACGAGCCTTCCATCCACGACGAGATTGATTGGGGCAAGGTCAATATTGCCATTAGCCCTGAAAAATTCAGCGCGATTTACAACCGGATGTGCGCCTACCTGCAAAACCGCGACATTTTTGTTTTTGACGGCTTTGCGGGCGCGGATCCCAAATATCGCATCGGCGTGCGGGTGGTGAACGAGCTGGCCAGCCAAAACATGTTCATGCACCAAATGCTCCTTCGCCCCACCCAGGACGAACTCAAAACTTTTACCACCGATTTCACCATCGTTTCCGCTCCTGGCTTCAAATGCATCCCCGAATTGGACGGCGTCCACAGCGAAGCGGCCATTATCCTTTCTTTTGAGAAAAAGATGGTCATCGTAGCGGGCAGCCAGTATTCCGGCGAAATGAAGAAGAGCGTTTTCTCCCTGATGAACTATCTCCTGCCCAAGCGCGGCGTGTTCAGCATGCACTGCTCCGCCAACGTGGGCAAGGATGGCGACAGCGCGATCTTCTTCGGCCTGAGCGGCACCGGCAAGACCACCCTCTCGGCCGATCCCAACCGGAACCTCATCGGCGACGACGAGCACGGCTGGTCTGATGACGGCATCTTCAACATCGAGGGTGGCTGCTATGCCAAGTGCATCAACCTGAGCAAAGAGCACGAGCCGGAAATCTACCATGCCATCCGTTTTGGCGCCCTGGTGGAAAACGTGGTGATGGATCCGGAAACCCGCGAATTTGACTTCAACGATGAAAGCCTCACCGAAAATACCCGCGTGGGCTATCCTGTAGAGTTCATTTCCAACGCGCAGATCCCGGGCGTGGCCGGCACCCCCAATACCGTTATCTTCCTCACCGCGGACGCCTTTGGCGTACTGCCCCCTGTGAGCAAACTCACCCGCGAAGGCGCCATGTACCACTATGTCAGCGGCTATACCGCCCGTCTGGCTGGCACGGAGCGCGGCGTCACCGAGCCCCAGGCCACCTTCAGCACCTGCTTTGGCGCTCCCTTCCTGCCCCTGCCCGCCTCCCGTTATGCCGAGCTTTTGGGCGAGCGGATCGACAAGAGCGGCGCTAACGTATACCTGGTCAACACCGGCTGGAGCGGCGGCGCTTATGGCCAAGGCGGCAAGCGCATGAGCCTGCCCTACACCCGCGCCATGGTCACCGCCTGCCTCAACGGCGAGCTGGAAAAGAGCGAGTTTGAAATGGATCCCATCTTCAACGTGATGGTGCCCAAATCTTGCCCCGGCGTGCCCAATGACGTGCTGACTCCCAAAAAGACTTGGGCGGATGCTGCCGCTTATGAAGAGACCGCCAAAAAGGTGGCTGGCCTGTTCCAGAAGAACTTCTCCAAGTACCAGAACATGGATCAGAAGATCATCGACGCGGGCCCCAAGGCATAAGCCAAGAAAGATCGCGCAGATTGACAAACCAAGCGGGGCGAACATCGCCCCGCTCCTTCTTTTTCGCCCACAATGGAGGTGTGCATGGAATCTCAGCTTGGCTTTCTTGGCATAATCCGTGATCAAACAGCCAGATCCTTAGGGAGCCTGAATCATGTACTCAACAGCATTCCTGATGCCTACTGGGAAAAGGAATACTGTGCAATGCCCCTCTGGAAGCATGTGTATCATACCCTGCATTCGCTGGATCAATGGTATATCAATCCTTGTCTCTATACAGAACCCCCGTTCCATTCCCCCTGGCTAAACGATCTTGACAAAAAGACCCCCGGCTACTTATCCAAAGCCCAGTTGCGGGACTACGCTCTGCGAACCCAGGAAAAAATCTTGGCCTATTTGGGGGGCTTGCCCGAGGAGCAACTGTTGCAAACGCCTCCCCAATGCCCCTACTCCAGATTTCAACTGATTCTGGCACAGCACAGGCATCTGGATATGCACATTGGCATGCTCATGGGCTTTCTGATCGCCGGAGAAGGGATATGGCCGGATGTGTTAGGACTGGAGTCGGAGCTCCCCCAAACGCCTTGCGCGCCATAGAAAGACCGCCATGCGCGAAGCATGGCGGTCCAGACCGTTGACAAACCTTGTTTGCCAATAGTCTGGGGCTTGTTCAAAAAGTTCCTATTGCGAGAAAGCAAGGCGGCATAAGGGGAGGAGCGCACACAGATGTACGTGATTTCCGGACTTTCGCTCGGCGTGGCTTTCGCTATCGCTCAGCCACTTGCCTCAAGTCCCAGCTTCGGGTCGCTTTTGCCTTTGGCAAAGTGCCCACTGGGCACACGCTTCCCTTTGCTTCCCTTTGCTGCCCTTTCCCGTCGAAGCCGACGACGCAAGAGGAGCTTTTTCAACAAGCTAGACCGCCATGCTTCTCGCATGGCGGTCTCTTCGATCCTTGTGCTTTAGCCCTTCTTGTTCATGACTCCGCTCTTCTCCCAAAGGGCCATCCAGTCCTTCAGGCGCAAGAAAAAATCTTCGTTACACTTGGTCTTTTTCATCATTTCCATCAATTGCGCCACCGCCTCCTCGTTGCTGATCGAACCCAGCACCGAACGGATGGCCCGCAGGCTTTCCTTTTCCTGCTCCCCAAAAAGCATATCATCCTTCTTGGTGCCGCTGTGCTGCAGGTCAATCAGCGGAAACAACGGGGCATTGGCCCGGGGCGGACAGAGGCGAAGTTCCATATTGGCCGTCCCCTTAAATTCCTCGTAAATGATATCATCCACCCGGGAACCGGTTTCAATGGCAATGGTGGCGATGATGGTTAGACTTCCGCCTTCCCGCGTATTACGGGCCATGCCAAAGAAGCGTTTGGGGCGCACCAAAGCAGCCGGAGTCACCGTGTTGGTGAGGGCCCGTCCGCTTTGGGTCAATGCGGATTGATAGGCACGGGTGAGCTTTGTTAAGCTGTCCAGCAGGATCACCACGTTGCGGCCATCCTCCACCAGGCGTTGGGCGCTTTCCAGCATGGTTTCACTGACGCGGGTTTGGCTTTCCGGCGATTCCGCAAAGGTAGACGCGAACACCTCCGCCTCCAAATCCTCGCGGATTTCCGTCACCTCTTCCGGCGCGGCATCCACCAACAGCATCATGATGTGCGCCTCCGGGTCATTTTGCTTAATGGCCTTCCCCATCTCCCGCAGCATGAAAATCCGTCCGCTGTCGGGGGGGGCGATGATCATGGCGCGCTGGCCAAAACCAATGGGCGCCACCAGATCCATCAAACGAATCGGCATATTGTCCCGATTCTTTTCACTCTCCAGCACGATTCGCCGGTTGGGATAAATGGGGGTCAGGCTGTCAAAGGACAGGCGATCCTTGTCCTCCACGGGATCGTGGCCATTCAGCTTTTCCACATACAGCAGGGCCGCGAACTTATCGCTGTCCCGTTGCGGGCGGGAACGGCCTTCTACAAAGTCCCCCGTGCGCAAGCCATACCGCCGGATTTGGGCGATGGAGACATAAATATCATCCTTCCCCGGCAAAAGAGTATCGGCTCGCAAGAAGCCATATCCATCGGGTAAAATTTCCAACACTCCGCCGACCCTGTCGCCTTCGCTGGCCGTCAGCATGTCCGGCAACGGACCGCCCTGGGTGTAGGGCTCGCCAAAGGCCGGATCCCGCATGGGTTTGTAAACGGAATCATTAAAATACATATCGTTGGCAGGCGGGTTCATGGGAGCATAGCCCATGGGCTGCTGGTAGCCGGAGCGCTGTGGATAGGGCGCTTCCTGACGGTATGGCGGCCGGTATTCGCCTCGGCCCATATCCTGCCGGCCATAAGTGGGCCGTTGGGGCGCGGCGCGGTACCCTAAACGGTAGCCCTCCAGACGAGGCGCAGGGGCCTCCTGTCGCCTGGGCTCCGGAGCAAAATGCCCGCCCTCTTCCTGCGGCGCTTCCTGCAGGGTGGATGGATTTTGGATGTAATTGGCCTGGGGGCCGAAACGCGTTGGCGAAGGTGCCGGGCGTTGCGTTGCCTGCCAGGCAGGCCGCTGCACAGGCTGGCGCTGGGCGGCCGTCCGCGCCTGCCAGGCTTGGCGATAGGTGGGCTGCGGTTCAGGCCCGCCACTCCCTTCCGCCCCCTTAGGCGGCTGCCACCCCGTATAAGCACGGGAAGCGGGCTCTACGGACGTCACGTCCGCAGACAGCGGCGCTTCATGCAGTTTGGGTTCCTACTCCCTAGAAATATCAGCGAAAACCGGAGGCTGCGCATGAAAAAAAGCGGTCAGCCTCTCCACGATGCCGTCTTTATCGATGCCAGCGCTCAATTTCACACCATGTTCACGGGCAATTTTGCGCAACTGAACCACAGTCATACCTTGCAATTCCTTGGTCTGCAATGAGAACCCCCCTTGTGATCAAACGTCGGTAATCATGCGTATTCTATTCTGTCTGTTGGGGACTGTCATGAATGATGCATAAGGAGAAGAAAGGAGTGGGATCTACTTTTCCAGTCTGGCGACAACAAAATCTCGGTTGACGGCTTGTTCCACCCAGTGAGAAAAATCATCGTACGGTTGTTGTTCCATTACGGTGAATCCTGCTGCCCGCATCTGACGCGCTACCGTTTCCCTGGGCAAGGTAAAGGTGTTGAACGCCAGTGCAAGCGCGCCGCCCGGTTTTAATACCCGAGCGTATTCAGGCAAAGCGCTTTTGAGCAACTGTTCCAGCGAAGACAGTCCGCCTTTTTCCTTGGGAGCGTGTTGAACGCCATAGGGAAGATCTCCAATGATCAAATGACAATTTTTGCCTCCCACCATAGATCGGACATCTTTTGTATCTCCGGAGAAAAGCCGCAGGGTCTGGGCCTGTCCATGGGGTTGGGGCATACCCGTAAAAACATAGCGAATTTCTTTCGCGCTACGGGCATGCGGCAACGTGGCGGACGCGGTCTCTCTCCGATGTTTCATCTTATGGTATTTCAGGTATCGCACGAAATAGGCATCCAGCTCAGCCAAGGCCTTGGCGTCGATTTCCACACCAATGGCGTTGTGGCCCTCCTGCATGGCGCAAAACAACGAGGTTCCGCGGCCGCAGATCGGATCCAGGATCGTCAGCGGTTCATCCCATCGGGCGAAATCGGATGCGCAACGCGCGCAGTGAAGTACCATGGTCGTAAAGTTTGCATTGGTCTTTCCTTTATACTTTAGCACCTCCGCAATGTCATCTGATAAATAATCCTGCCGTTGGAGTGGGATCGGTCGCAATAATCCACCTTCCCGGCTTGCCGCAAAGCAAACCGCAGAATGGCTGGAAATGGCTTCCCATGCCTTGCCGGGCAGCTCTTCGCTCGAAAAAGTGAGGAAGGACGCCCCCGCTATGTTTTCAAGCCTGGGTTCTCCACAAATCCCCCATGCGTTCAACATACACCGGAGTTCCGCCAGCGCCAACTTCGTTAAAGATTGTGTATACCGAGCATTGGCATGCGGCTTTAGCAGTAGAGCGATTTGCACGGATCTCCTCTTCCCTGCCGGAATGGCATGAATCGCAACCTTCTCCTCATCCTATTGTAGCATAGCAACCTAGCAATAGCAAGGTTTTCACGTTTTGAAACCTTTGCTACTTCCTGTCCTTTCTTGGATTTTCATATCCAAAAAGAGACTGCAGCCCCGATTTTCCTTGGTATTTCATACTATTTGCATAGGAAAATTTTTTCTTGGAAGGTGAACGCCCTTTGCGTTAAACAAAGTATACCGTATCTAGAAAATCTTAGCAATGTCCTGCACCGCCCAGTTTTTGACCAAAATGCAAAAATCCCTCTTCTCACAAGAAGAGGGATTGCTTACAAACAGGAAGAGCAACTCAATATTTGCGTTTCCGTGCTGCTTCCGCTTTCTTTTTGCGCTTCACGCTGGGCTTTTCATAATGCTCGCGCTTACGAGCCTCTGCCAAAACACCTGTACGAGCACATTGACGTTTAAACCGCTTCAGAGCGCTTTCCAGGGATTCGTTTTCGCGTATACGTACCTCGGACACTGTTATCCCTCCCCTCGCTCATCTCGCATCGCCTTGCAGTGCTGATTGGGAACCACATAGCTTGCGACCATGCAAATATTATATCGCGTTCATCGGTTTGCGTCAACCATCAATTTTCAAAAAGCTGCAACGGGGTATCCTATGGCCGTTTACTGGTTCACGCTGCGCCGTCCGCTGACTCTCAAGCGTGTGGTCGCCCGCAAAAGCATGGCTTGATTCATCAAATAGCTTTGCCGGCTCTGTTTTTGCAAAAGCGCTTCCCGCGCCCGCCGCTCCGCCCGTTCCGCGCGAACGCGGTCGATATCTTCCGGCCATTCGGCGGATTGCACCATCATCACCACATCGTCCTGGGTCACGGTCAAAAATCCATCGGAAGCCGCTGCCCACCGTTCCCGCCCCTCCAAGTCCCGAAGGTCCAACTCGCCTTCCGCCAGCGAAATGACCGTGGGCGCGTGGTCGGCCAAAATGCAAACCCTGCCGTCAATGGCCTCCACCGTCAGCATCTCCACCTGCCCTTGATAAAACTCGTGTTCCGGCGTGAGAATGCTCAAATGAAAGGTTTTAGGCATTTGCCTTCGCCTCCAACTCCTTGGCCTTCTGGCGGGCGTCCTCCAAGTTTCCCACCATGTAGAAGGCGTCCTCGGGCAGGCCGTCCGCTTCGCCGTCCACAATGGCCTTAAAAGAGGCCACCGTATCCTTTAGTTTCACATACCGGCCAGGAATCCCGCTGAACACCTCCGCCACAAACATAGGCTGGCTTAAGAACCGTTGCAAACGGCGGGCCCGGTGCACCACCTGCCGGTCCTCCTCACTCAGTTCGTCCATGCCCAAAATGGCGATGATGTCCTGCAATTCCCGATAGCGCTGCAGGGATTCTTGCACACGCATGGCCACCTGATAATGCTCTTGCCCCACCACCATAGGATCCAGGATCCGGCTGCTGGATTCCAGGGGGTCCACTGCGGGATAAATGCCGATTTCCGCTACGGAACGGCTCAAAACCGTGGTGGCATCCAAATGGGAAAAAATGGCGGCAGGAGCGGGGTCGGTCAGGTCGTCGGCAGGCACATAAATGGCCTGCACGCTGGTGATGGATCCATCCCGGGTGCTGGTGATCCGCTCCTCCAATTCGCCCACTTCCGTGGCCAGAGTGGGCTGGTACCCCACGGCGCTGGGAAGCCGCCCCAAGAGCGCGGACACCTCGCTGCCCGCCTGAATATAGCGGAAGATGTTGTCGATGAACAAAAGCATATTTTGCTTTTTCACATCCCGAAAATACTCCGCCAGGGTCAACCCCGTCATGGCCACCCGCATACGCGCTCCCGGGGGCTCGTTCATCTGGCCGAATACCAAGGCGGTCTTTTCGATCACGCCCGATTCCGTCATTTCATTGAGCAGGTCGCTGCCCTCGCGGCTGCGCTCGCCCACGCCCGCAAAAACGCTGTACCCGCCCTGCTCGGTGGCAATGTTGTGGATCAGTTCCAAGATCAGAACCGTTTTGCCTACGCCCGCGCCGCCAAACAGGCCGATTTTGCCGCCCCTGGCATACGGCGCCAGCAAATCAATCACCTTGATGCCCGTTTCAAAGACCTTGGCCACCGGCTGCTGCTGGGAAAAAGGCGGCGCAGCGCGATGGATGGACATATGCTCCTCGGTTTTGGGCGGTTCCTTGCCATCGATGGGCCTGCCCAGCACGTCAATGGCCCGTCCCAACATTTCCAAGCCCACCGGCACTGTGATGGGCGCGCCGGTGCTTTCCACCGTCAGCCCCCGCGCCAAGCCCTCCGTGCTTTCCAGGGCAATGCAGCGCACGGTTGTGGTGCTGATGTGCTGCTCTACTTCCAGCGCAACGGTGCGTTCGCCGTCCACCACCTGCAAAAGGGTATGAATGGGCGGCACGTCCCCCGTGTGAAAGTGCACGTCCAGCACCGGCCCTACAATTCTGACAACCGTTCCTTTGACCATATGCATGATCTCCTTTTTCTTCGGCCTTCCAAAAGGCGCACAACGCTCGCTTACAGCGTAAAGGAATCCGGATTTCCTCCGATGATTTCGTTGATCTCCTGGGTGATGGCGGCTTGCCGCGCGTGGTTCAGCGCCAGTTTGAGCTTTTTGAGCATCTCATCGGCATTGCGGGTGGCGGATTCCATAGCGGTCATCCGGGCGCGGTTTTCGCTGGCATAGCTTTGGACCAGGGCGCTGTACAGCATGCCCGTCACATAATGCTGGGCCATGGAGTCCAGTACCTGCCCCACGCTGGGCTCCAGCGCCAATCCGGCCAAGGGGGTATGCATAGGCTCCACGTCCGCCACCGCTTGCTTGGTGATGGGCAATAAGTGAAGGATGGTGGGCCTGGTGATGCCCCCCTTCAGGAGTTGCGTAAAGGCGATAAAGACTTCGTCAAATTGGTTTTCGCGAAACCGCTGGCACAAATCCGCCGCGATCTCCCGGGCGATATCCAGCGTGGGGCTTTGAACCGCCGTCAAATAAGAGGCATCTACTGTCACGCGGCGTTTCTTGAAGGACTGGGTGGCCATATTGCCAAAGGTGATCACCCGGGTGGTGGTGTGCTCATCATCCTGTACGATCTTGAGCCCTTTTTTGAGAATGTCCTGATTGTACCCGCCACACATGCCCTTATCCCCAGCGATGACCAGATAGGCAGCCCGCATGCCATGATCGCGGTAAAAGGCGCTCTTAAACCCCTCCGGCGAGTTATCCAGAATAAAGCGCATATTGGCCCGCACCCGATTGTAGTACTGCATGGTCTCTTCATGGGCGCGGATGGCCTTTTTCATCTTGCCCGAAGCGATCAGGTGCATGGCGCGGGTGATCTTGGCGGTATCGTCAATCGCCTTGATATGATGCTTGATCTCGGCGATGGAACTCATGCGCGCCCCGCCTCCTTGCCGCCGGCGGCGGTTGCCAAGCCTCCGTTCCCCTTGCCTTGAAACCAGGTTTGGATCGCCTGGCGCAGGGTGGCTTCATCGTCCTTGCTCAACTCTCCCACTCTCAGGATGGTTTGGCACAGTGCCGGATAGTGGCTTTCAAAGAAGGACGGAAACCCTTCTTTAAAGGTGATCAAGTCCTTTTGCGTGATGTCCTTGGGCAAAAGCCCTTGGGTGGCCGTGTACAAAAAGGCCACTTCAATGGCCAATGTCATGGGCTCATTGTTGCGCTGTTTGCAAAGCTCCGTCAAATGGGCGCCATACCGCAGCTTGTCTTGGGTAGAGGCGTCCATATCGCTGGCAAACTGGGCAAAAACCTGCAATTCCCGATACTGGGCCAAATCCAGCCGCAAGGAGCCCGCCACCTTGCGCATGCACTTACGCTGGGCGGCGCCGCCCACGCGGCTCACCGACAGGCCGCCGTTGATGGCCGGCCGGATCCCCTCCCGAAAGAGCTCCGTATCCAGAAAAATCTGGCCGTCCGTAATGGAAATGACATTGGTGGGAATATAAGCGGAGATATCACCCGCCTGGGTCTCAATGATGGGCAATGCCGTCAGGCTGCCGCCGCCCAGATCATCGCTCAGGCTGGCCGCCCGCTCCAAAAGGCGGGAATGCAGGTAAAACACGTCGCCCGGGTAGGCTTCCCGTCCCGGGGGACGGTGCAATAGCAGCGACATGGAACGGTAGGCCACGGCATGCTTGCTCAAATCGTCATACACGATGAGGGCGTCGCGGCCCTTGTTCATAAACCACTCGGCCATGGCACAGCCGGCATAGGGCGCAATGTATTGCATGGTGGCGCTGTCCGCGGCGGTGGCGCTAACCACGATGGTATAATCCATGGCTCCCCTGTCCCTTAAATGGGTGATCAGCTGCGCCACGCTGGAGGCCTTTTGCCCAATGGCCACATAAACGCATACCACGCCCGTGTCCTTTTGGTTCAAAATGGTATCCACCGCAATGCTGGTCTTGCCGGTTTGCCGGTCGCCAATGATCAGTTCCCGCTGCCCCCTGCCAATGGGCACCATGGCGTCAATGGCCATAAGTCCGGTCTGCATGGGCTTATGGACGGGTTTGCGGTGCAAAATCGGCGGCGCGGGCACCTCGATGGGGCAAAAGTCCGCGCTGGCAATGCGCTCGCTGCCATCCAATAACATGCCCAGAGGGTTGACCACATGCCCCAAAAGCGCTTCTCCACAGGGAACGGAGAGCACGCGCCCCGTGCCAAAGGCCGCCGTTCCCACGGCGATTTCCGCTTCGTCACTCAAGGAAACGGCATAGACCTGCTTTTCCTCAAGATTCATGGCGATGGCAAAGCTGCCGTCCTCGGTCTCGATCAGTTCCCCCAGCTTGCAGTCGTTGAGCCCGTCAATATGGACAACGCCGTCGCCCACGAACAGCACTTTGCCGGTGCTGCGAATCTCCACGGTGCGCTCATAGCCTTCCAGGCGCTCGCGTAGCTTGCTGCTTACTTGCTTCCAGTCCGTCGTCAAGGTCATCGTCCCTCCTCGTCAGGGCGCGTCAACAATTTGTGCAGATCACTGAGCTGCCCACGAAGCGTGCCGTCGTAACTATATCCGTTGATTTCTACACGAATGCCGGCCAATTTTTTCTTGTCTAGGCGGCAAGACAGCCGAACTCGGCTGCCCAGCACCTCTTCAAAGCGCTTGGCAATCCGCTTTTGCGCTGCCACCGACAGTGGCATGCCCGTGACGATGCGGCCCCGAAGCACCGCTTCCTCTACGGTCTCCTGCCCCTGGGCCAATTCCTTTTGGGCCAGCAACAGAGCCGCCTCGCTTAATTTCTCGCCCGACCGCTTTTCTTCATCCTGCGCCATGGCTAGACCACCTTCTTGAGAAATTCTTCGACCAACTTCTCATGGTCCTTCTCGGTGACCTCGCGCTGCAACAGCTTCCCTGCCAGCGCAACGCTCAGCCCAGCCACCTCGCCGCGCATCTCTTCCCGCGCGGATTTGCGCATGGATTCTGCTTCCATTTGCGCCTGCTTGAGCACATGCTCGGCATCGGTGTGCGCCTCTTGAATCACCTTGCGCGCCTGTTCCCGCGCCTGGACAACACTTTCGGCAACGGTATCGGCGGCGGTCTTTTGGGCGGCCAGCACTTCGTTCTCCATGATTTTCTTCTGCTCTTCCAGCGCCTCTTTCGCATCATCAACACTTCTGAGCTGCGCGTTCACCCTTTCGGTGCGCGCGTCCATAAACTTCCGCACCGGCTTGAGCAAAAGAAAATAGAGCGAAACAAGCAAAATGGCCGCATTTGCGACGTGCAGCAGGATGGACAACGGGTTAAACATGCCCTCCATGCGTAGTCCTCCTTAATGTGTGGTCAAAGCGCTTATACCTTCGCGCCGAGGATAAAAACAATCAAAATACCTACCAGCAGCGCATATACGGCGCAAGTCTCCATCATGATCAAACCAAACATCAGCGAACTGTTGATTTTACCGGCCGCTTCCGGCTGGCGCGCAATGGCCTCCGTCGCTTTGCCAGTGGCATTTCCCATGCCCAGCGCCGCACCCGCTCCGCATAGCGCCGCAATTCCCGCACCGATCGCAATCAAACCCAAGGTAATACTCATGTGCAATCCCTCCGCTTTTACTACAGTACCATTTCCATCTATCGTTTTCGCGCGGTTGCGCAGGAAACGCCGCCCTTATTCCACCGCTTCGCTGACATAGACCAGCGACAGCAGCCCCAGCACAAAGGTTTGGATCCCTACGTGCAGCAGGTTGAAATACGCGGCCACAGCCGCCGGTAAAATGACCGGCATCACAGAATAGATCAATTGCATAATAATCCCGCCGACCATAATATTGGCAAACAAACGAATGGCAATCGAGCAGGGCGCAATCAAGTCCGTAATAATTCTGATGGGCATCACCACGGGCGACGGCGTGCATAGCCCGTGAATACGCCCCTTAATGCCTCTAAATTTGAGGCCCGTTACGTTCACCAGCGCAAAGGTGCAAATCCCCAGCGCAAAGGTGCAGTTGATATCCTCCGTGGCCGGAGCGATGCCAAACAGCTCGATTACCGTTACGCAGAACACATAGACCATCAGCGTTGTCACCACCGGCGCCACAAAGGGGCCCGCCTCGCCGACCTTGCCCTCGCTCCACCGGTAAACGCCCTCCACCGCTAGTTCCAGCACATTTTGAATGCCTTTGGGGCTGTCCTTCATGCGCCGGACCACCAAAAAATGAATCAGTACCAGCACAATCAACAAAACGGCTAACACACACCATGCGGTCACCACAGACAACCCCACGTTGACCCCCAAGACCTCAAAGGGTTTTTGCTCAAGGCTGACCTCTAGCATTTACTTTGCCTCCTTTCGCGCTTTTTGAAACAACCAGCAGCAACCCACCAGCATCGCCAACGTGGCGCACACCGCAAAGGTTATGAGCAAAGCGATGGAAACAAACGCAAACGCAAGCAAGGCTGCCGCCCACAGCAAAAATTTTACGGCGATCAGCCATTGCTTCGGGGATTCCGTTTGAATAGCTTTCCTCAAAAACCAAATTTGTACACATCCAAAGGCGATTCCCAAAAGGCCTGCCAAGCCATAGCTCCACCATGGCAAAACCGTTAACGCATCCAAGGCAACTTCCTCTTTTCCAATCCCCTCAGGCTGCTGTACACATCAAAGTATGGGTTCAAGTTCACTTTGTGAATCGAATAACGATCTCACATTTTCGAATTATATCACAATTTCTGAAGTATGAACCATGAAAAGCAAAGAAAATTTCACGGGCAAATTTCAGTTGATTTTGCATAATCATCTTGCGCTTTGTACGCCTTGCTGATATAATATCAAATTGGCACATCCTTGCGCTTCGCCTAAACGCGGAGCGCCATACGTCCAAGAGGAGGTGAAAGGTATGAATAGGTATGAACTCACCTACATCATCGATACCAAACTGGAGGAAACTGCCCGCAAGGAATTGATCGAAAAATTTTCCGGGCTGATCCTGCAAAACGGCGGTGAAGTAGAAAAGGTTGACGAAACGTGGGGCAAGCGTCGTCTGGCATATCCCATCAACGATATGCTGGAAGGCTACTACGTTTTGGTGACCTTCAAAAGTGAAGGGGATCTTCCCCGCGAAATCGAGCGTAATCTCGAAATCAGCGACAGCGTGCTTCGCTACTTGGTCATCAAGCTGGTGGAAAAGAAGCAGAGCGTGAAGCCCCGTCCCGTGCGTGTACAAGCTCCCATGGCTGCTCCCGCTGAACCGGCGGAACCCGTCCAGGAGGCCCCCGCCGCTGACGTGGTCGAAGTTGTGGAAACCGTCGTGATCGAAGAAGCTCCGGCTGATTCCGCCGAGTAAAGGTTGGTGTGACAAAAGATGAATAAGCTCACCATCATCGGTAACCTAACACGGGATCCTGAATCGCGCACGACTTCCACCGGCGTGAATGTTTGCTCGTTCACTGTGGCGGTGAATCGTCGCCGTACTTCGCAAAACGCCAACCAACCCGAAGCGGATTTCTTCCGCGTAACCGCCTGGCGGCAATTGGGCGAGACCTGTCAAAAGTTTTTAGCCAAAGGCCGTAAGGTGGCGGTGGTGGGCTCTGTTTCCGTTAGCACCTATGAGGCCAAAGACGGCAGCGGTACCCGCTTTACGCTAGAAGTTAACGCCGAGGATGTTGAATTTCTCTCGTCCCGCCAGGAGGACGGCGGCTATACTGCCTCCGCTTCCGATGCCAAGCCTTCTTCCGCTCCCGCGGATCTAGGCTTCTCCCAGGTGGACGACGAAGATCTGCCCTTCTAATGGAATGCGTTCAGTGGTGACCATTCCTCTACTTTTCCGGTAAGGAGGTACAACCCATGTCTGAAGATCGTGGTGAAAGAAGACCACGCCCCCGCGGCCGCAAACCCCGCCGCAAGGTGTGCAGCTTCTGTGTGGAAAAGGTCGAGTACATCGATTATAAAGATGTCAACCGCCTTCGCCGCTTCGTCAACGAGCGCGGTAAGATCATGCCCCGCCGTATGAGTGGCAACTGCGCCAAACACCAGCGTCAACTTTCCGAGGCCGTCAAGCGCGCGCGTGCCATCGCCCTGATGCCCTATTCCGTAGAGTAAACGCAGGTTTGAACAAAAGCCCCTTGGTCCATGATGACCTTGGGGCTTTTTGTGATCGCTAAGCGTAATCTATAGATTCTGTCCTTGCGCAAAGCCGAGGAAGCGAGGCACAGTGGTGCTACGCTGAGCGGACGAGGCACAGCGGGGTGGCAAAAAATCCAAGGGGTGGCAAAAAATCCAAAAGACATCCGCCTGTTTTCGTCAATGGCTCTAACGCCGAGGGATTTAACGCCGCGGGGCGAAGCCAGCGAACAAGCACATACCAATGAACAAGCGTACACAAATAACCATCCATCGGCGGAGCCGGTGGATGGTTCAGACCGTTGACAAAGGCACTTTGGCACGGGTCTGGAACTTGCTCAAACTGATCCGGGTGCGCGGAAGCGAGGCGGCATAAGGGGTGGAGCGTACAAGGACGTACGTGACATCCCTTAGCCGCCGAAGCTGACAAAGCAAACGGGCCTTTTTCAGCAAGCTGAACCATCCATCGGCGGAGCCGGTGGATGGTTATTTTCATCGGCAGAAGCCTTTCTCCGAACCACTGGCCTAGTCAGTGGTTTTCAGTACACAAACAAGCAGCCACATGATTTCCATGTGGCTGCGAATGGAATGCGGCAGCGATCTACTCTTCCGGGCCGTCACCAGCCAAGTACCATCGACGTGCTAGGGCTTAACTTCTGTGTTCGGAATGGGAACAGGTGGAACCCCTAGGCC
>JAVBVF010000008.1:0-63281 GCA_031554475.1 Eubacteriales bacterium
CCTCCAAACCTCTGCCAGGGCTGTGCCCTGGACCCATCTGTGAAACGCCCATGAAATGGGCGTTTCAGCAAAGGGATTCTAAAGGGCAACAGCCCTTTAGCCGCCGGAGGCCGTCTCCTGGAACCTTTTTTGACAGCCAGGCATAGCCCCTGATTTTTGAATTTGGGCGTTTGTTGAAATTAAGCCGACACCTGGGCCAGCAGCTCAACCTCTTCCCTGCTCAGCGCAAAGGAAAAAGCCAGCGCGTTATCCCGGGCCTGGGCAGGCGTTTTGACGCCGGTGATCACAACGCTGTTTGGCAAGGTATCCAAGATCCAGCGGACGGCCACGCTGGCCAAGGGAACCTGATGGGCCTCCGCGATAGGGCGCATGGCCTCTACAATGCGAAGGTTCTTCTCCAATCTCTCGCCATAAAAATTGTCGTAGATGGGGCGGCTTCGGCGGTCATTGGCCTCGAAATGCACGTCTTTCCCATATTTCCCAGTAAGGATCCCTTGCCCCAGGCTGCCCCAGGTCAAGGGAAGGATGGAAAGCTCCGCCGCGATTTGCCGCATGCTTTTTTCCTCGTCCCGATGGGCAAGGCTGAAATGGTTTTGAAAGCTGGCCAATTCGTTGGCATAGGGCAAAAAGGCTGCGATGTCGGCGGAGGTGATGTTGCTCAGCCCGATGGCGCGGATTTTTCCCGCCCGCTTCTGCTTGATCAGGGCTTCCATCATATCCGGCACAGGGGTCGTTCCGTCCAAGTAGTGGACCTGATAGAGATCCACATAGTCCGTGCGCAGCCGTTGGAGACTAAAGTGTAGCGCCTCCTGGATATAGGCGGGATGGTTGTCAAAAAAAGTTTTGCCGTTTTGCACCCGCACGCCGAATTTCGTAGCCAGCACGAGCTTGGAACGATGGGCATGGAGGACCTCGCCCAGGGTCTCTTCGGAACGACCCAGGCCGTAGGTGTCGGCGGTGTCAAAAAAAGTCACGCCCCTATCAACAGCTTGCAGCATGGCGGCTTCCACGTCTTTGCGGCTCACGTTGCCCCAGCCGAATTCTCCCGCAGGGCAGCCGCCCATACATAACCGGCTGGCACAGATGTCCGTTCCCTTCAGTTGAATGCTTTCCATGGTTCCTCCTTTGTGCTAGGGACGGCGGAGTCCCTTGGGATAGTGATTTTTCAATTGCCCGTCGCTGCCTTTTCCAAACCCCAGGACGAGCCCCTGAAAAGCGGCCAGGGCAAAGCCCTTGGGCAGATTCTCCATCGCCAGGCTTTCCCCACGCTGGTAGGCGCGGGCCTGGGCGAGGGTCAAAGCCACAGTGGGAAACCCAGGGGGACAAGGCAGCCCCATGGCAAGCGCATGATCCGGCAGAAAGGTTTTGCCCTTGAGCGCGCCCAGGGAAAGCCCCGCCCGATAGACCTTGATGCCGGCAAGGGGCGGCAGGTGGGGAGCGGAGAAGAGCAAGTCGCCCATCATGGCGTTGGGCATGGGAAGGGGGTGGTCTTGACGAAAGGTTTCATAGGCGCTGAGCAAGGGAGCGGAAGGCTTTTGAAACCAATGCCAGGGTGGCAGAAATTCCGCTTGCTGGCCTGTGGCCCCTGCTGGCGCATCCCCCTTTTGCAGGAGAGCGATAAAATGCCCTTCGCCCGCTATGTGGTGGGGATAAATCTGCAGCATCCCGTTGGCGGCGCAAGTTTCGCCCTGTGCTTCCAGGGATATGGAAAAGGCAATGGGCTGCAGAGCTGGGTGGCGAGTCAGGAAACCGGCAACCGCTTCCTCGTTCTCCTGAGGGTTGAAGGTGCAGGTGCTGTAGACCAAACGCCCCAAAGGCTTCAGCATCCCGTAGGCGCTTTCCAGGATGTGCCGCTGCCGCTGGGCGCAGCCTTCGGCGGCGGTTTCCGTCCACGCCAGCCGTGTTTCCGGATGGCGGCGAAACATGCCCTCGCCGCTGCAGGGCGCGTCCACCAGGATAGCGTCAAAGGCGCAAGGCCATCTTTCCGCAAGGCGGGTGGGATCAGCGCTAACTACCAGGGCGTTGGTGATTCCCATGCGCTCGATATTGCGGCTTAGCACCTGGGCTCTGGAAGGCACGGGTTCATTGCAAACCAGCAATCCAGAGCCTTCTAACAGCGCGGCTAGCTGGGTGCTTTTGCCGCCGGGAGCGGCGCATAGGTCCAGCACCCTTTCCCCAGGCCTGGGAGCCAAAACCCGGGCGGGAATCATGGCGCTGGGCTCTTGCAAGTAGTACGCCCCCGCTTCGTGAAGGGGGTGACTTCCCGCCGCGCTTTCTAAGGACAAGTAGAACCCGTTGGGCTCCCAGGGGATGGGGTCCAGCACGCCCTCCACCAGGGAAAGGGGGATGGGCTTGCGGGGATTCATCCGAAGCCCACGTGCATGGGGCTGTTCCATGGCGGCAAAGTAGGCTTCTGCCTGGGTTCCCAGCTGCTTTTCCATGCGGGATAAAAAGGCGGCGGGCAACGGCGGCAGCGTCATGGCCCCTCCACCAGCCAGTCCGGCTTCATCAACGGGGAGATGGGAAAGAAAAGGTCCTGCAGGGCAGGGGGCAAATCTTTACGCAAGGGCTCTTGGCCCACCACCATGCCAATGGGCAGGGAAAGCCTCAGGGAAACCTCTTCCAGCACGGCTTGTCCGGCCACCAGGTCCTGGGCGGTGGTCCATTCCTGGAGATTGGCAGTGGTCACCAAGTGGGTGGGGCGGAACCGCGCCCGGCGCTCAATCAAGGTAAATAGCGTAACAATGTCCTCCGCCGTACCCGATAGGGGCCGGAAAGGATTCACCACATACAACATGGCGATCTGATCCTTCAAAGGCGCCAGGTCGGGGGCATACCGCCCCAGGGCGGTGGCGCCGGTATCATCCCCGCCCAGGTCAATAATCACATGGGCGTACTCCTGGGCAAACACCCCTTGGATAGCGGCGGGAAGGGAAGGAATGTCTACCGTGGACATGGCAAAAGAAGGCATGAGCACCTCAATACCCTCTGATTCCAACAATGCTTTGTGCTCCGCGCTGCGAAAATAGGGGTTCACAATGTCCAGATCCACCAGGGCGATCCGTCCGGCGCAGGTTTTGCGGTAATGTCGGGCTAAAGCCAGCGCCAGTTCCGTTTTGCCGCTGCCATAGTTTCCGGTCAGAATGCAGTAGCGGGATTGGGGAACCATCCTTATTCCTCCCCGCTTTCGTCGTCTTTGTGAGGGAAAACCGGGGCGTGGAAGGCGTCTTTAATGTCCACGGTGGGCTGCAAATCCCGAATGGAAAGCGGGTTGTCCTCATCGTGGATGCTGACCAGGCTCCGCGCCTTTTTGGCGATGCTGGAAAAGGCGCTTTTGCCCCGGGGAGCGCTTTCCTGCTCGGGGGAGCGGTAATAAGGCATAAAGGAAGTGTTGGGGAAATCCGTGGCAGGCTTCAAATAGGGCTCCTCCGTTGCGCTGGCGGTGGGCTTGTCCTGCGCACACCGCAGGCCCATGTTTTGCTGAAAGGTTTCGGAATCAAGCCCAGGGTGAACCGGTGCGGAGGGGTCCCCAGGGCCGTCCGCCGGATAAAGCTCTTCCGGTGTGGGTGGCGGCGCAAAGCCCGATTGCACGTCGCGCAGGTATTGCTCCGGTTCCGGCTTGCTAGAACCAAAGGCCGGCGGTAAATCTTCGGAAAGCGCCTCAAAGGGCTCATGATAAGCGTCCATGGGAAGGATGGGGCCTGGAGCGTAGAGGGAAGAGCCCATGACTCGGGTTTGCTCCTCCGCGGGGGAGGTCCAGGCCACGGAGGTATCGTCAAAAACGGGCTCTATGGGCATCTGGGCTTCGCTGCCCAGGCTAGGATAGGAGATGGTGGCGCTCTCCGGCTCCAAGGGCTCAAGGGGAGCATAGCTCCGTGTATCCTCCAGGCCGTGTTCCTGGGGAACCAGGCGAGCAGGAATCGGCGCATCCACAGAAGCCCCATAGGAAACCGGAAGAGGGAGATAAGGCTTTTCCTCATATAAATCCTCGCCTTTGAGTCTGCGCTTAAGCCGCCCCCACTTGGTGCTCCAAACATAATAGGGCCGCCAGCGGATGAGGTAAACGATCCGGTCTACCACAAACCCGCCAAGGCACAGCCCTACAAAGACAGTTTTCCAATGTTCCTGCAAAAAGGAGAGAAAGGAGCTGCCCCCCTCGCTGCTTAACGCAAGCCAAAGATCGTTCACAAAAGAGCGGATCCAGCTGAGCAGCAAGGTTAACATTCCACTGGTAAAGCCGTTCATTCAACCACTCCTTTCCGCGTTCGGCCTGAAGGCAGAGAGGAAGGATCAATTGATCTCAATGCGAAGTTTGGCTAGCTTGGGAGAGATGTCATAGGTGAATTTCTGTTCGTCTACGCCGTCGATGTTGAGCAAAATAGGCAATTCATGCTCGCCTTCCGGCAGCTCGGTCACATCCACATAAGCGGTCAGCGCAGTGGGCTTGATACCGTCCAAAAGCGTGGAAGGCCCCGTCAGGGTAAGGGAGATGCTCGTTAAGTCGGAGTGTACAGTGCGCTTTTCCGTTTGGTCCCAAAACAGCAGCTTCAGCCCGTCAAATTCCTTTACGCTGATGGTGGGGCCGATTTCAATGGACAGGGTCACGGTTTTGGCGCTCAGGTACACCAATTCCGAAGGCTGATTGATCTCCACTTCCACGGTAAAGGACTCGCTTTGCCCGCTGACATCCACCGCCTTTTCCAAAAACAGGGAATCCAGGGCCTTGAGTCCGATTTCGTCTCCGGCGGCCACCAAAATATTGGGGGTGGCGGTCACGGATTTCACCTCGCACCCGGCGGCAGGGACCCCGGTGGTAAGGGCCAAAGAACTGATGGGCAAGGTTTTGGTGGCGTACAGGGTTTGCTCCACCACAACGGAGCGCAGCAGCACGCCCGCGCTGGTCACGTCGATGAGGTCGTTGACAATGTCTTTGCCATCCCGGTCCACAAAGCGCATGGGCATGGCCGTACGGATAAGCCCCGCCTGTGCGGGCAGATGGGAGACATCAAAGTCCACAATCACGCGGGCAATCTGGTCAATGATGCTCTTGGGCCCGCTAACGGATACGGCGGCCGGGTCTAAAGAGGGGGTCGTGCCATAAAACCCTTTGGGGTATTGGCCGGCGCGCTCAATGTTCACAGGCACCCGATAATTGGTGATGTATTCGTCCACCACCACTTCGATGCTGTCGGGGACCACCTCCCGCACGGTTCCATAGGCCGTGGTGGACGTGGTGGCGATTTTCAGCGCCTGCCTGCCGGTTTGGGTGATGCGGGTCAAATCAATGCGGGGATTATAGTGGGCGGAGGTGACGGTGTTGTATTCCCGCTGGGGCACGTCCACACTCAAGCGCGCGGAGAGCGGCTCCTGGTCCCAATCGGTCACCACCACCATGCCGTTGCGCAAAAGTGTGTCCGCGCCCATCATGGTAACGGGGACGTCCACAAACACACGCTCCCGGGTGAGGGTGGGATCCTGGGTGATCAAGCCCGCCCAAAGGCAGATGGCCAAAAAGATAGCCAGGAGCTTCCAGGGCAGGTTGTGCAAAAAGACTCGCCAAATCTTGGGAGGCAAGCGCTTGACTTCATTCCAGATGGTGCGTTTCTCGGGGGCGACTGTCTTTTTTTCATTTTGTTCGGGTTCAAGGTTCATGCCGCGCCTCCTTTGCGCCGCTTGGTTTTCTCCAACAAAGTGGACCAAAGGCTGGCTTCTTTTTGATGGTACATGGAGGTCAGTACCTGTTCCAGGGCGGGCCGGTCCAGGTGACGGGTCAGCCGTCCGGCCTTGGCCATGGAGATGATGCCTGTCTCCTCGCTGACGATGAGGGTGATGGCATCGGTGGTCTCTGTAATGCCCAGCGCCGCCCGATGGCGGGTACCCAGCTCGCGGCTGATGCCCTTGCCTTCGCTCAGGGAAAGGATGCAAGCTGCCGCCATAATTTTGGTGCCACGAATGAGCACCGCTCCGTCATGCAGGGGCGTGTTGGGTTCAAAGATGTTTTCCAAAAGCGCGGCGGAGATGGCGGAATCCAAACGGGTACCTGTTTCGATGACGTCTTTGAGCCCGATGCGCTGTTCAAACACAATGAGCGCGCCTACCCTGCGCCGACTTAAAGACAAAAGGCAATTGGTGATTTCTCGAACGATATGGTTGCTTTCTTCCTGGCCCGTAAGGTGCAGGGAATCCCTGAGGGCGCCGCTGCCGATTTGTTCCAGCGCTTTACGCAATTCCGGCTGGAACAAAATGACCAGCACCACCGCGCCGTTGTTGACCACATTCAAAAGCACCCAGTTCAGCGCCGTAAGCCCCAAGAGGTCGCTGACCCAGCTGGCCAAAATCAGCATGGCCAAGCCCTTCAAAACCGCGCTGGCGCGGGTTTCCTTGGTGAGCATCAACAGCTCGTACAGCAAAAAGGCCACGATAAAGATATCCAAAATATCCGTGACGGTAGGGCGGTTGAACACATTCCAAAGAACGGTTTTGATTTGTGCCCACAAGGTTTGCATGTGTTCGTTGCCCCACTTTCGTATTGCTGATAACATCCCAACTATAAGTATACTACATTTAACGCTTCCATAAAACCCTTGGCGGGAAAAAATTTCAGACGGGATGCTCGGGCCCTGGCAATGGAAACGAAAGGGCAAAGCCAAACCCTGCCGGTCCGCTGGGTTTTCCTTTGGGAAGATTTGTGGTATACTACCCGCTGTGGAACGCTTTGCGCTCCAACCACGCAAAAGATGAGGGTCAAGAATGGAACACGCGAAACACCGCATGCGCATGAGGGAAAGATACGCTCAGCAGGGCGGCCTGGAAGGCTTCGCGCCTCACGAGGTGTTGGAATTGTGGCTATATTATGCTATCCCGCAAAAGGATATCAACTCGCTGGCCCATGAACTGCTGGACCGGTTTGGGTCCCTTCACGCCGTGCTGCACGCTCCGGCCGATCAATTGAAGCAGGTCAAGGGCATCGGCGAGTATTCGGCGACTTTTTTGAACATGTTTTCCCAGCTCAACAAATATGTGGGCTTGGAGAGAATCGGCAAGCGGCCCAGGCTTTCCAACCGGCGCGAAGCCGAGGAATTTTGCATTCACCTCTTGGCCAACGAACGGCGGGAGATGTTTTATGCCATTTGCCTGACCGCGCAGATGCAGGTGATTCACAGCGCCCTCGTGGCCAAAGGATCCCTGTCCGAGGTGCTGGCCTATCCCCGGGTGGTTACGGAGGTGGCGCTGACCCACAACGCCCACAGCGTGGTTTTGTGCCATAACCATCCGGGCGGCTCTTTGGTGCCCTCCCAAGGGGATGTGGAGGTCACCCGAACGCTTTTGGATGTTTTGCAAAAGCTGGAAGTAGTGCTGGCCGATCATATCATCGTGGCGGAAGGACGGGCGCTGAGCATGCTTTCCAACCATTTTTTAGAACGGGAGCCCACCCCCACGGGCGTTTGTATGCGCGTGGCGGATTCGGCGGGGGAGACCCGCATCCGCCATGAGTTGCTCAAACGGGAGAAAAGCGCCGGAAGAAACCTGGAGGAAATATGAAGAGAAAAAGGATCGAGCCATCGGAACCGGTGGTGAAGGCCCGCAAAAGGGTTCGGTGGAGATGGATCAAGCGAATGATTTTGATTTTGGCATGTTTGGGGATTTTCCTGTACGCGGGGCTGGTCGGGTTTGTGTATGTGGCGGAAACCCAGGTGCCCGCGCCATCGGATTATGATTCCATCATCGTGCTGGGCGCCCAGGTGCTCCCCACGGGGGAACCCTCGGTGCAGCTGCGCTGGCGGCTGGACAAGGCCAAGGAGATGTATGCGCTCCACCCCTGCCCTATTGTGGTCTGCGGTGGGCAGGGCAAGGACGAGCCAGCGCCCGAGGGGCAGATCATGCGGGCGCTGCTGGTGGCGGAGGGGATCCCGGAAAGCGCGGTATACGCGGATGCCGCATCGGAAAATACGGATGAGAACCTGACGTTTGCGCTGGACATCCTGCGGGAAATCCAGTGCGAGAAGCCACTTTTGGTGACCAGCGATTATCATTTGCCCAGGGCGCTTTCCATGGCCAGGGATATGGGCGTCCATCCGCAAGGGGTGGGCAGCCCGGCCAAGAACGACGTGTATCATTGGTGCAAGAATCATATGCGGGAGGCCCTGGCCTGGGTGAAGTATTGGGGGATTAAGTATTTGGGGTTGCCCCTATGACCCGCGGCGAAAAGGAACGAAGGATCAAGGAACGGCTGGAGGCCATGGGGCTTTCTTGCGACGGAGCCGCCCCGTTGCGGCTTGCGGTATACCATGAACTGCTTTCGGATTGGAATACCCGCATGAACCTGACGGGGGACACGGATTTTGACACGGTGCTGGACCGGCACTTTTCGGATTCCTTAACGCCCCTGACGCTTCACGGCCTTTTCCCTCAAGGCGCCAAACTGGTGGATGTGGGCAGCGGGGCGGGCTTTCCAGGGTTGCCGCTGGCCATTGCAAGGCCAGACCTTTCCGTGACGCTGATGGATTCCCTGGCCAAACGGATCCGCTTTTTGGATGCGGTGACGGAGGAACTGGGGCTTTGCAATGTGCAAACCCTGCACCGCAGGGCCGAGGACGGCGGGCAGGAGGCAACCCTTCGGGAAGCCTTCGACCTGGCGGTGGCCAGGGCGGTAGCGCCCACGGCGGTGCTGTGCGAGCTCTTGCTTCCCTTGGTGAAGGCGGGCGGGAAAATGGTTTGCTACAAAGGCCCCGCCGCCAAGGAAGAGGCGGAGGCTGCCAACCGCGCGGCGGCGCTTCTGGGAGGGAAGCCGGTGGAAATCCTGCCGGTGGCAATGGCGTTTCAGCCCGATTGGCAGCATGCCCTGGTGATTTGTGAAAAAATGCAAAAAACCGTTCGACAGTATCCTCGCAAAGCTGGCATCCCCAGCCGCATACCCCTGGGACAATCCGACAAAGGCTGACAAGGATCCCCGAAAGAAGCTCACAGGCGCGCTGTTTTTTACGGCGCGCCTGTTTGTTTTTGGCGAACGATTCCCCCATGGGCGCGGGAGGAAAAGCGGCCTGCGGCTTGAATTTGTAGTCATGAGCGCGCCGGACGGGTCATGCATGCCAAGGGGGAGGGTATGCCTGGCAAGTCGGCGCGCTCATCCCAAGACAGGCGAGGGCGTGGGGGCATTTCCAGCCCCAGGCTTTCACGATAGGGGGGACGAAACCATGCTTATGGCGGCAGAGCAGGTTTGCTGGGTACCCATCAGCGATATTTCCGGCTGGCAGGAGGAGGAACGGCCCCTGCCCTTGAGCGCGGAAGAAGCGCAGGCCGAGCGGGAGGGCGCCACGGTGCTTTTGGCCTTGCGGGAGGATGGGGGCTACCGGCTTTTGGCAGGAAAAACAAGGCTTAAGGAGCTGCGCGCCCTGGGGCAAAACTGTGTGGATGCGGTGATCAGTCCCAAGTGGAACCTGGAGGAGCGGATTTCCGCGCTGCTCAACAGCCTTTTGAAGGGAAAGCTGCATTACCTGGATGAAGCGGAGGAATATCAGCAAATCCTGGAGACCGAGCTAGTGACCAAGGCGGAACTGGCCGCCCGCCTGGGCCGATCGGTAGGGACAGTGCAAAAGAAACTGCGGCTGCTTACCCTGGGAGAAGGCACCAAGCAACGGCTTCGCTCCTTTGGCCTTTGCGAGCGGTACGCCCAGGCATTGCTCACCATTCCAGGGGAGCAGGGGCGGATGCGCATGGCGGAGCATATCGCGGAGCGGGGGCTTTCCGTCAAAGAGGCGGAGGAGCTGATCGAAGCCACGCTGCAGCGGATGCCCATTCCCGTGCCCAAGGGCAGAAAGGTGGTGCCCATCATGCGGGATCACCGGCTGTATGTGAACGCCATTCGCGGGATTGTGGAACAAATGCGGGACGCGGGGTTGGATGCCAGCATGCAGGTGGGCACGGGTACGCGGGTGGTAGAGGTACGCATTACGGTTCCTTGCTTTGGCCAGTCCCCCAAATAGAGGACAGGCCCGCTTTGCACCAAGGAAGCCCCTGTGCTATACTGAGGAAACGAGGTGATGGCCATGAGACGCGGCCATATTTGGGTACTCTGCGCGCTGGTAGTGATGGCCTGGGGAGGGCTTTCCGGCGCGAAAGCGGCCCAGGAGGTCAAAATATATACCTTTTCAGCATCCGCTGTCCCTGTGGAATTGTTGCAGACCGCCATGCAGGTGAGCGACAAGGATGTGACGTTCACCTTGACCTTTGCCGGGGATTGTACCCTGGGCGGCCCTAAAGCCACGGCGGATTGGGAGAAGAGCTTTGCCAACTTGGTAGGCGAACGGGGCATGGCCTATCCCTTTGAAAAGGTAAGCCCGCTTTTCCAAACGGACGACCTGACGGTGGTCAATCTGGAGGGCGTGCTGTCCGACGGCGAGTTGGACAAGCAGGAGGGCAAGCAATACAATTTCATCGGCTCTGCCGAGTATACCGAAATTCTGCGCCAGGGCAGCGTGGAATGCGTGAATCTGGCCAACAACCATACCAGGGATTATGGGGAGCAGGGGTATCAGGATACGCTGCAGGCCCTGGACGGCGCCGGCGTGGCCCACTTTGGGGAGGATACCGTGACGGTGCTGGAGAAGGATGGGATTCGCATCGGCTTCACAGCGAATGTGTTCACCTTGTCCGATGGAAGCAAGGAGCGGCTGGATCAGCAATGGGCGGCGCTTCGCAGTGTGGGCTGCCAGTGGATCGCCCATACCCTGCATGCCGGCGTGGAATACGATGACCGGCCTTCAGGCAAGCAGCGCTCAATGGCGGAATACGTGGCCGGCAAGGGCGTGGGGCTGGTGGTGGGGCACCACCCGCATGTGGTGCAAGGCATTGAACTGATGCGGGACACGCCGGTTTTGTACAGCCTGGGCAATTGCAGCTTCGGCGGCAACTTGCGCCCCAGGGATTACGCTGCCTGTGTGTTACGGGCGGAATTGCGCTTTGTGGGCGGGGAAAAGCAGGATCTGGTTTTGACGCTGCACCCCATCCGCATCAGCGGGGAAAAGCGGTATAATGACTATCGCCCTGTGCTGCTAGCCGGGGAGGAGGCGCGGCGGGTGATAGAGCGGATGCAGGATTCTTCCGCTGTGGAGCTTGCGCCCTTTGTGGAGGGCAAAGGCGCCGTGCAGCCGAAAATTACATATGATCCGAAAGAGGGGGAAAAATCGCTCTGGCAGATCCCGCGGGAGAAGTCCCGCAAGCGGTGAAGCCTTCCAAACAATTGCACGATTCCAAAAAATCCGCGCGAATCTTGAAAAAAAGGTGGCGCGGATTTTGGCTTTGTGGTACACTCTATGGTGGCATTGGAGTCGCCTGTAGGAGTCCGGCGGCAAGAAATGGAGGATGCGAATTTTGGAAAACACGCGGGCAAAAAAGTTGTTTGCGTCCATGATGCTTCACAAGCATCATGCGGTGCTTTTGCATAACCCCTCCAATCTGTTTTATCTTTCGGGCTATACAGGGGAAGGCGTGGTGCTGGTGGCGGAGGAATGCTGCGCCATCGTGACGGACTTCCGCTATGTGGAGCAGGCGGCGCAACAGAGCCCGGGCTTTGAGGTTCACATGACCGGCGCGGGCAAAACCCAGGAAGACATCGTGGCCAGCCTGTGCCAAAAGCTGGGCATTGATAAAGTGTTTTATGAGGATGACACCCTCACCGTCAAAGCCTTTGAAAAGTGGAAGGATGCCATCAAAGGCGTGGCATGGAAGCCTGTGGGCGGCGCGGTGGAAGCCCTGCGTGAAATCAAGGACGAGGCGGAGCTTGCCCTGGTGGAAAAGGCTTGCCGGATCACCGGCGATACCTTTGAGCGGATTGTGCCGCAAATCAAGGTGGGGATGACAGAAAAGCAGATCGCCTTGCTTTTGGAGTTTGACTTGCGCAGCCATGGCGCGGACAAAGCCTCTTTTTCCAGCATTGTGGCGGCGGGCGCCAACGGTTCCTTGCCGCATGCCGTCCCCAGCGATTACGCCGTGCAGGCGGGGGATATGATCACGCTGGATTTTGGGGCCAAGGTGGGTGGCTATTGCGCGGATATGACCCGCACCATCGCCCTGGGCGAGCCCAGCGACGTGATGAAAAAGGTGTATGAAACCGTGAAAACGGCGCAGCAAATGGCCCAGGACGCGGTGAGCGCCGGCAGGTCCTGCCGTGAGGTCGACGCTGTGGCCCGGGACTATATTGACCAAAGCGGCTATGAGGGGCGCTTCGGCCATGGGCTGGGGCATAGCTTGGGCATTGATATCCATGAAGATCCGCGGTTCAACACGCAAACCACAGCAACCCTGAAGGCTGGGCAATTGATGACGGTGGAACCGGGCATTTATCTTCCTGGGGTAGGCGGCGTTCGGATTGAGAATACTGTGGTGGTCACGCAAAGCGGTTGCCGCGCGTTGACCCTCCCCAGCAGAGAGCTCATGATTCTGGCCCTATAGAATGAATTGAACGGAGGAAAACCAATGATTACAGCAGGCGATTTTCGAAAAGGCATTACCGTTGAATGGGATGGCGGCGTATGGAACGTCGTGGATTTTCAACATGTGAAGCCGGGCAAGGGCGCTGCCTTTGTGAGAACCAAGATTAAGAATATCATGACCGGAGCCGTGGTGGAGCGCTCCTTCAACCCCACCGACAAGATGCCCCGCGCTGTGGTGGAAACTAAGGAAATGCAATATGTGTACGAGGACGGCGGCCTGTACTACTTCATGGATGTGGAAACCTACGAGCAGATTCCCCTGAACAAGGACCAGGTGGAAGACGCCATTCCCTTTGTGAAGGAAGGCACCAATGTCACCGTGAAGTTCTTCAAGGGCAGCGCTTTTAGCGTAGCCGCGCCGAACTTTGTGGAACTGGAGATCACGGATACCGAGCCCGGATTCAAGGGCGATACGGCCAGCAACACCTACAAGCCCGCCACCCTGGAGACCGGCTATCAGATCCAGGTGCCGCTGTTTATCAACACCGGCGACCGCGTCCGGGTGGATACCCGCTCCGGCGAATACATGGAGCGCTGCTAAAAGGAACACCCCAGGGCTTGGATGCTTTCGGAATAAGAAGTAGAAAAAAGGAGAACAGCCATGAGCAGTTTAACAGATCGCACCGCCTATCTTCGTGGTTTGGCGGAGGGCATGAATCTGGCGAAGGACCAAAACGAGAATAAACTTTTGCTGGAAATGCTGTCCGTGATGGACGAGATGGCGCAAAAGATAAACGAGCTGGACGCGGACATCGGTGAGCTGGATGAATACGTAGAATCCATTGACGATGATCTGAGCGATATGGAAGAAGTGCTCTTTGGCGGTGACGACGAATCCTGTGATTGTGACGACGAGGATTGCGAGGAGTGCCAGTTTGACGAGAATGAAGAGCTGTCTTTCGATTGCCCCCATTGCGGCACCCCTATGCGTTTGAAGGCGGCGGATATCGATTTTGACGAAAGCCCTGTGTGCCCCAAATGCCAAAAGCCCTTTTTTCCTGATGTGATTGAAGGCGAGGACGACGACTGAACAACCGGTTATAAGCGCGGAATGGGAAACGCTCCCATCCCGCGCTTTTTATTATGAATTGCCATGGGTCTTTTGACATTCTCGTCAACACGCTATATAATTTACGAAAGGGGAGAGCCTGCCTAACAAAAGGAGGCAGGGCTTTCTGGAAAAACGAAGGTCACGGTGCTTTAAGGGCGCGTCGGGTATCTTTTCCATAGAACTCGAACGGAGGAACGAACGTGACGGCAAAAGGATTGGAAACCAAGGGCAGGAAACAGAGCGAGCGTATTCGCCGCATGGTGGTGGCGGCCATGCTCAGCGCCATTACGGCGGTGCTGGTTTTTACGCCCATCGGCATGATTCCTTTGCCGCCGCCCTTGCCCGCGGTTACCATGGTGCATATTCCCGTGATGCTGGCGGTGTTGACGGAAGGGCTGGCCGTAGGCCTCACGGTGGGGCTGGTTTTTGGGCTTTGCAGCCTGATCCGCGCTTGGGAAAGCGGCATGGTGGGGTTGACCCTGTTTTTTCGCAATCCGCTGGTCAGCGTGCTGCCTAGGCTTTTGGTTCCCCTGGTGGCCCTGGGAATGTATTGGCTATGGAAAAAAAGCGTCGAGCAGAGCCGCATCACGAAAAAGACCGGCGCGGCGGTGGCGGCGGTCTTGGGAAGCCTGACCAATACCATCGGTTGCCTGGGGATGATTTTGATCCTCTATGGGAAAGAATTAACGGATTTGCTGCAAGGCATGATCGCTACGGGAAATGTGGAAGCGGGGGCTTCGCAAAACGCGGCCGCCTGGCTTTTGGCAGCGGTGGGGCTGCCCAACGGAATCGCCGAGGCGGTGGTGGCAGCCGTGCTGGTGCCCATTTTGAAAACAGCGGTAGAGGCGGTCATGAGGCGCGTGGGGCGCAAAAGCGGCCCAAACCGGCCAAAGGAGCAAAAAGCATGATACTAACCATGGATGTCGGGAATACCAATATCAAAACCGCGCTGTTTGAGGGAAAGGAAATGCGTAAGTATTGGCGAATCTCCACCAGCAAGACCTACACCTCCGACGAGTACGGCATCCTTTTATCCGGTCTGTTTGCCTATGAGGGCGTGGATCTTTCCATTGTGGAAGGCATCATGATGTCCAGCGTGGTCCCGACCATCAATTTTACGCTGGAGCATATGTGCAAAAACTATTTTGGCAAGGCCCCCATGGTGGTAGCGCCAGGGATTAAAACGGGCATTCAGTTGAAATACGAGAACCCCAAAGAGCTGGGCAGCGACCGCATTGCCAACGCGGTGGCCGCCTATGAAGAATACGGCGGACCTTGCATCTTTATTGATTTTGGCACGGCCACCACCTTTGGCGCCATTGACGCGGCAGGCTGCTTTTTGGGCGGGTGCATCTGCCCGGGCATCAAGCTGGCCAGCGAGGCTTTGGTGCGAGATACGGCCAAATTGCCGCGCTTTGAGCTGGTGAAGCCGGATCGCGTCATCGGCAAAACCACCGTAGCCAATCTGCAATCCGGCTTGATTTATGGCTACATCGGGCAGGTGGACTATTTGGTGAAGCAGATGAAACGAGAGATCGGAGCGCCCGATGCCTTTGTGGTGGCAACAGGCGGAATGGCCGTTTTGGTGGCGGAGGACACGGCCATCAACCAACTGGATGGATTGCTGACCCTGAAAGGACTCCGGATTCTATACGAGCGCAACCGGTAAAGCCATGGGCCCTTATCGTGGCGGCAGGAAAGAGGAGAAGGCATGGAGAAGATCGTCAAGATCGGATTTTTAGGCTGTGGCAATGTGGGCGGTGGCGTGTGGCGGCTTTTGGAAGGCTTTGGGCAAGAGCTGGCCCATCGCGCGGAGCTGCGCTTTGAGGTCAAAAAGGTGCTGGTACGGGACATGGTGAAAGATCGCGGCATCTCTTTTCCGCCTGGCGTTGTGACTGATCGGGCCGAAGAGGTGCTGGAGGATCCGGAAATTTCCATTGTGATTGAGTTTTTGGGCGGCGAACAGCCGGCCTATGACTGGATGAAGCGGGCGCTCACCAACGGCAAAACCGTGGTGACGGCCAATAAGGTGGCCTTTGCCTTGCATTGGCATAGCCTTCAAAAGGTGGCCCAAGAGCATGGCGCGGGGTTATACTACGAGGCGGCGGTGTGCGGCGCCATTCCCATCATCCACTCTTTGGAAGAAAGCCTGCAGGCCAACCGGATTGATAAGATTTATGGGATCGTCAACGGCACCACCAACTATATCCTAACCCGCATGAGCAAAAACAACGAGGCCTATGAGGCCGTGCTTCGGGAGGCGCAGCGCTTGGGGCTGGCGGAACCGGATCCGGCGGCGGATGTGGAGGGGCTGGACGCGGCGTATAAGCTGAGCATTTTGGCCAGTTTGGCCTTTCACGGGCGGGTCCCCTTCGAAAACGTCTATGTGGAAGGCATTACCCATGTGAACGCCGAGGATGTTCGCTGTGGCCAGGAGCTGGGGTATACCCTCAAGCTATTGGCCATCGCCAAGCGCAAAGGGCTCCAGGTGGAAACTCGGGTGCATCCCACCTTCATTCGCAGCGATCACCCGCTGGCCAATGTATCGGGCTCCTTCAACGCGGTATTCCTGCATGGACATGCCTGCCAGGATATGATGTTCCTGGGGCGCGGCGCGGGGGATATGCCCACGGCCAGCGCCATTGTCAGTGATGTGGTGCGGGCGGCCTCCACGCAAAAGCATTTGTACCCCACCTTTGAAAATGAGCTGAACCCCACCGTGGCCCTTGAAAGGAACATGGATTGGCATTGCCCCTTCTATATCCGCCTCTATGCCAAGGATGAGCCCGGTGTGCTCAGCCAAATTGCCAAGGCCTTTGCCGATGAGGGCGTGAGCATCGCGGCTATGCAGCAAAAGGGCGAACAGCGGGAAGGCAGGGTCCCCATGGTGGTGATCACCCATCGTGCCGGCGAACAAGCGATGCAGGAAGCCTTGAAGCGCATTCCTGCTTTTGTAGCGACGCTGGAAAGCATGATTCGGGTGGAGGAGGAATAAACCAAAGGATCGATGCGCAGGAAGGGGAGGTAAGCCTATGGGCAAATACGCTTTTCGCTGGGAGCTGCTGGGAGATATTGACGAGGGGCGGCCTCATTTGGGCAGGAATGTGGATCTGGAAATGTACCGGCTGATGCAATTCACCCTGCGGGACGTCATCGAGCAAAAATGCGGCACGGAAGAAGCGGATCAGTTATTTTACCAGGCAGGGTACATGGCGGGAACGGAATTTTATAAGCACTTTATTGGTGAGCCGGCCAGCTTGGAGGAGTTTGTGCGCAAAGCCCAGGCAGCCTTAAAGGAAAAGCAGGTTGGCATTTTACGCATAGAGGAAGTCTTGGCCGAGGAGGGCAAGATCACCTTGACGGTAGACGAGGACTTGGATTGTTCGGGCCTGCCGGAAATGGACGATGAAATCTGCGTATATGACGAGGGCTTTGTGGCCGCGCTTTTGGAAGGCTTTACCAAACGGCCCTGGAGCGTGAAAGAAATCGACTGCTGGTGCACGGGCGATCGCACCTGCCGCTTTGAAGCCAGACAACAGCCACAGTAAAGAGGGGAAAGCCATGGAAGCCAAGGATTTTCCAGCCGAAGAAAAGGGCGCGGTAGCAAGCGATTGGGAGCTGGCGCTCACTCAGATTCGAGACCTGCTAGTCAGTAGAAAGTGGCAGGAAGAGGCCGCTTTGTCTTCGCGCGTCGCTGGAGATCCTTTGTTTCAAGAGGTTTGGCAACAGATGAAGGATTTGCGGCAGTTGAGCATAGGGCTTAGCAAGGGCGATTTGTCGGATCGGGTGAAAAGCCGCGGCTATGTGGTTTCCAACCTAAAAGCCGTGCAGGCCAATTTGCGGCATTTGACCTGGCAATCCAAGCATATCGCCCAGGGAGACTATTCGCAGACCGTGGATTTTTTGGGGGAAATCTCGGAAGCCTTTAACGACATGACGGAAAAGCTCAACTTGGCGAAACAACAGTTGATGGATCAAGCGAACCTAGACGCGTTGACCAATGTTCCCAACCGCTTGGCGCTCAATGAGTTTCTAGCGGCAGCTTTTGGACGGTTTCAAAAAAATAAAGATCCCATGAGCCTTTTGCTGATCGATGTGGATCATTTTAAGCAGATCAATGACACATACGGTCATCTCGTGGGAGACGAGGTGCTCAGAGTGGTGGCCAAGCGGCTGGAAAAGCAAGTCCGAGGTACGGACTTTTTTGCCCGCTTTGGCGGGGAGGAATTCGTCGCCGCGCTGATCAAGGCGGATAACGAAACAAGCCAAATTGCTTGCGCCCGCATGCTCAAGGCCATATCCGGGAGCCCTATTATCCTGCGGGATCAACAAAAGATTCCGGTGACAATCAGCGTGGGCCTCAGCGCCGCCCAACCGGAGGACACCCGCTACGAGGATATTTTGCTTCGCAGCGATATGGCCTTGTATAAGGCCAAAGAAGCTGGCCGCAACTGCTATCGGACGGCGGAATCCGCGAATGTGAACCGCTAGCGCAAATGAACTTTTCATAGCGTCCAATCCGGGGGCACCGGACTGGAGACAAGCGGGCAACCCAAAGAAATGCCTATCAAAGCGGCATTTCAAATGGGGTCCAGGGCAAAGCCCTGGCGGGGATGCAAGGGGCGGAGTCTCTGCATTGAACGCCAGGAAAAGTTTAGTTGCCCTAAATCGTGAACCGGCAGTCAAGAGGAGCTGAAAGGCCGGCGAGCAACGCTCGCCGGCCTTCAGCTTGTTGAAAAAGCTCCCCTTGCGTCGTCAGCTACGGCGGCAAAGGGGAATCACGTACGTCTGTGTACGCTCATCCCCTTACGCGGCCTTGCTTTCTCGCAATAGAAACTTTTTGAACAAGCTCCATCCCGTTGCCAAAGTGCCTTTGTCAACGGTCTGAGGCCGGCGAGCAACGCTCGCCGGCCTTTTTTCTCCATTATCCAAACAAAGGGCCTTAGCCAAAATGCCGCTTCAGCAGCCCATCAAAGCCCTTTCCGTGGCGAGCTTCGTCCTTGCACATCTCGTGCACGGTGTCATGCACCGCATCCAAGCCCAGCTCCTTGGCCAAGGTGGCCAGTTCCTTTTTGCCGCTGGTGGCGCCCCACTCGGCTTCGGCGCGAAGCTCCAGGTTCTTTTTGGTGCTATCGGTCAGCACTTCACCCAAAAGCTCGGCAAACTTGGCGGCATGCTCAGCCTCTTCCCAAGCGTAGCGCTTGTAGGCCTCGGCTACTTCGGGGTAGCCATCCCGGTCCGCCTGGCGGCTCATGGCCAGATACATGCCCACTTCCGTGCATTCGCCCTGGAAGTTCATGCGCAGCCCTTCCACAATGCGAGGGTCCACATCCTTGGCAACGCCTACGCGATGCTCATCGGCATAGGATTTGTCGCCGCCCATTTTTTCAAATTTGGCCTTGGGGGCTTTGCACTGGGGGCAGGCCTCGGGGGCTTCGGGACCTTCGTGTACATAACCGCAAACTTTGCAAATCCATTTCATCGTTCCGTTCCTCCTTATATTCCAATGGGAAAGTGATTTCGTTTGTTAGGTTACCCGCCGAAACAGAAGGTGAAACCGATAGATTAAAAATTTTAGAAAGAATTTTGCAACCCCTGGAGCAACGCTTCCTCCATCCCCGTCACTTCACATACGCCGCGGTGGCGCACAGGCAAATCCTTGAGTTCCGCCACCTGCTGGGGCATGGGGACCCGGGTCAGGTCTTGCAGCTTTTCACAGCAAGCAAAAGCGTCCAGACCATCGGTTGCGGCCTTGCCCAACAATGCTGCCAGCACATCCTCGGCAAATTTGTAGGGGCTGGCGGTGGCCACCAGCACGGCCGGGGAGTGATCGGCGGTTTGTTCCCGGTATTGTCCTAGCACGTGGCTGGCCACGGCAGTGTGGGGATCCATCACATACCCTTTGCGCTCGTGCACCCGCTGGATTTCAGCACAGGTCATGGTATCGTCCGCAAACCCTGCCCAAAAAGTTTTGCGCAATTCGCTCAGGCGCTGAGCGCCCACGGAAAAACTGCCGCATTCGGCCATCAGCTCCATCCAGGTCTTGACCAGCTTTGAGTCCCGGTTGGCGCTTTCATAGAGCAAACGCTCCAAGTTGGAGGAAATCAGGATGTCCATGCTGGGGGAAATGGTTTTGAAAAAGTTGCGGTGGGTATAGTAAATGCCGTCGGTAAAGAAATCGGAAAGCACATTGTTACGGTTACTGGCGCAGATGAGCTTGCCGATGGGCAGGCCCATTTGCTTGGCGTAATATCCGGCCAGAATATTGCCAAAATTGCCAGTGGGAACCACAAAATTCAGGGATTGGCCCATGCGGATGGCGCCGGCGGTGACCAAATCCGTGTAGGCGGTGAAATAGTACACCACCTGGGGCGCCAAGCGGCCAAAGTTGATGGAGTTGGCCGAGGAAGGCAATTTTCCCAGGGCGTTCATTTTTTCGTGGAAGTCCGCGCTGGAAAAGAGTTTTTTCACCCCGGTCTGGGTATCGTCGAAATTGCCCTTCACGCCGATCACGTGGGTATTGCCCCCGCCGGTGGTGGTCATTTGTAACTCTTGCACTCGGCTGACGCCGCCATAGGGGAAAAACACGGAGCAACTAGTCCCCTTCACATCCTTAAAGCCTTCCAGCGCCGCCTTACCCGTGTCGCCGCTGGTGGCCACCAAAATGCTGATCTCCCGAGTTTCCCCGTTCTTCTCCGCCGCCAAAGTGACCAAATGGGGCAGCAGCTTGAGGGCCATGTCCTTAAAGGCCAGGGTAGGCCCATGGAAGAGCTCCAGTACGTGGGTGTTTTGGTCCAGGCGCTTCACCGGCGCGATGGCGGGGTCATCAAAGGCGGAGGCGCTATAGGCTTTTTCCACCGCGTTTTCGATTTCGGCGATGGAGTAATCCTCCAGAAAATCCCGAAGCAGGCGGGCCGCCCGGGCCTGATAGGAATCTTGCTGAAAGGCGCTGAGGCGCTCGATGGAAATTTGGGGGAACATGGAAGGGACGTATAAGCCGCCGTCCCGGGCGAGCCCCCAAAGGATGGACTGGGACGCGGTCACGCAGGCGCCGCCCCGGGTAGAGAAAAACGACATACCGTGCCCTCCTGTCAAAGAAGGCTGCCATAAAGCTGGCAGCCTTAGGTACCCCTGTTGCGTCTCCCGCCTTAGATGACGTATTTTTTCAGGAAATCGGGGAGCTCGGCGGGATCCTCGCTAATGGAAAGAACAAAATCCACGCTGTGCTTTTCGCTGATGGCTTCCAGCCGTTCCATAAGCCAGCCGCAGGAATCCAGCTCCGCTTTGATCAGCTTTTTGAACGCGTCAATGGCGATGAGCCCCACATCGAAATTCTGGGCCACCACGCCGCAAAGGAAACCCATAAACATTTGATCGTTTAACAGATTATATTCTCCCGCGTTAATGAAGCGGACTTGATGGCGCAGGTCGAACATGTAGCGGTTGTCATCGTCGATAAAAACGATGTCATGCTTGCTCTCCTGCGCCGCGTTATTGGTTAAATCGATAATCCGCTTGGTTTTACCCGAGCCTTTTTTTCCGGCAATCACCTGAATCAATGGTAACGCCTCCTTCAAGAGTAGTATTGTTACGAGATTTTCCATGGGGCGGGTACGGGCTTTCACAGCCAACGTCACACGCGCCATCTTCACCCCTATTATACATGAACCACAGTCCAATAGCAACGCTTTGGCGGCAATTCCTGCGACAAACCAGGGAGGCCTTATGCCTTTGGGGGAAGGAGCTGTTCCCGCAATTCCCCCATGCTCATGGCGGGAACCGTGCGTATGGCGGCTTCGTCGTTTTCAGGATCAAAGCCGCAGATGCCACGAAAATCACAAAAATCGCAAGCGGTTTTCTCTGCGGTCTGTGAGGGGGAAATGGTCGTATCTCCGCTGAAAATGCCGTCCGCCAGGCCGGCGGCCACCTCCCGGGCGTGGGCCAAAAGCGCCTGAAAGGCGGGAAGTTCCAAAGCCTTGGCGTCGTTTTTCAGGGCGCCGGAAGCATCCGTCATTTTGGGAAGGGAAACAGGCGACTCCTCGGCGTCCATGGCGTTGAGGATCTCCACATCCGCAAGGGCGATGCCCCGTAGGCGCAGAACCTTCCGCAGCTCCGCTTCCACGGCGGATTGAATATCGGAATCGCTTTCGATCAGCGGATCGGCCACATAAAAGTAGAAGGCTCCGGCGGGCAGAGCGTTGCCCTGGGCGCCCAGGCAGGCATCCAGGTACAGAAGCAATTGCAATTGGAGCCCCCACCAGGTTCGGGCCGCGTCCATGTCCAGCTTGCTGCTTTTGTAATCGATGACGCGCAGGTACACGCTGCCTTCTCGGTCATAGCGGTCAATGCGGTCGATTTTGCCGCGCAGCATCACCTCTTGGCCATTCCCCAGCGTGAGGACAATGGGCGGCATGCCCCCCGGATAACCAAAGGCGGCCTCGGTCTGGTCGATGCGGAACTGGCCCGAGGCCAGGTGCTCGGTCACGGTGAGGGCGGCTCGCCGGACGGTTTGCCGCGCCCGCTCAAACAAGGCCTGGCTGCGTGCGCCGTCGCCCATGGGGCCTTCCATCAGCTCGCCAAGCAGCGGGGCAATGGCCTCATCCGCCAAGGCCGCCACCTGGTTTTCGCTGATGTGGGGGTAGGAGGGGAAGCCGTGGGCGAGCTTGGCAAAATGATGGAGGCTTTGATGGTAGAAATTGCCCGTGTCCAGCGCCTCAACCTTCCATTCTTTCACGATTTGGGGCCTGAGGCCGTAGCTGATAAAGTGCTTGAAGGGGCACTCCGCAAATTGCTCCAAACGGCTGACCGATAAGGTATCCTCCCCGAACAGGGCCTGGGCCTGGGAAGGCGGAAGGGAAACGCTCTCCTTTTGATAATCTGCCGCCCGAAGGAGTCCCATGGCCTTTGCCGCCGTGGCAGGGCTTTGCAGCAGCTTTTGCAAAAGAGCCTTCCAGCGCTGGGGCAGGGCGCCTCCCTGGCCGGTTCCGTCCACATAGGCGCGCAAACGCACGCTGAGCTCCGCCAGGGCTTGGGGAGCGGAGAGGGGGAGCTGATCCAAGGGGACAGGGCCTTGGGGGAGTTTGCCCATAATGCGCTTTTCCAATGCCCCCAAAAGCCCCAGGGGGCGTAGGGCGGTGCCGTCGGGCGCGGTTTTGGCATGGCTCAAAAACAGGTAGCGGGAAGGCAGGGTCATGGCCAGCTTCAGGTCCAATTTAGCGAACAGGCTCCGGCTTTCATCGGTCAGCCCCAGGAAGGCCCCCGTTTTTTCCTGGGCAACCGCGCGCTCCGCTTCGCTAAAGAGGCTGTCGGCGCTACGGGTGAGCACCCCATCGTTGAGCCCCAGCAGGAACACCGCGTCCATATCCCCCAAAAGGGCATGGCCCAGGGTGCCCGTGTGCAGCATTTGGGAGGCGGGGGGGAGGGAAGCCAGGGAAAGGGCGGCAAAGCCGCACTCCAAGCGCACCGCGATGTGCTTTAGGGGAACCCGGGCCCCGCCGGAAAGGGCGTGCAATTGATCCAACACCCGCAGCACCCCTTGCCACACCTGGCTGTTCTGATTGGCCCGCATGAGGAGGCCCTCCGTAAGCAGCGCCTCCTCCTCCGCCTTGAGGGTTTCGTAAGCCCCCGCCTCCTGCAAAAGGCCGAACACCGCCGATAGGGAGGCCTGGGTGGTTCTGGCGGCCACCAGCGCCTCTCTCAGGCGCAAGAGGGGCTCCACCAGGCGCAGGCGCAAGGGTTCGCAGGCGGCCCGCTGCTCTTCGGTCCCCCTTTGCAGGGGCTTGGTCCAACGGGAGCGGTCGATGCCGTAGGAAAGGGAGTAGTTCTCCAGCAAACAGGCCTGGTCAAAAGACAAGGGCGCATAGCCGCTTTTGAGCATGCCCAGCATGTCCTCCCGCTGGTAGCCGCCGGAGATGGCGCGCAGGGCGCACAGCAGAAAACGGATCAGGCCATGGGCGGTGGCGGGCAGCTTTTGATCGGTATAAAAGGGCAGGCCGCTGTCCTGGAGGGCAGCGCTTACGCAAAAGGCATAGCCGTTTTGATCGGGATATAGCACCGCGATGCGTTCGATATCCATGCCCTGAGAGCAGAGCCATAGCACTTGGCGCGCCATCAGCGTGGCTTCCTCAAAGGGGCTTTGATGAACCGACAGGAACACATTTTCCTGGGGTTCCCCATACAGCATGGGCGGATAAGCGAACAAGGCCTTGTCCAAATGCTGAACGGCAGGGGCACTGGTGAGGGGTTCACAACCCAGGGCGTCACGCTGCACCCGGAGCCCTTGGGAAGCCAAAAGCGCTGAAAAGCGCTCGATTCCCTGGCGAACGGGCAGGTAGAGATCCCCGTCGGGAGCGGTTTGGGCATCGCAGACCAGGGCCACGGTCAGGCTTTGGCACAGGGGCGCAAGGGCGGAGAGAAGCTGCATAAGTTGCTGGGGAAGCGCATCAAAGCCATACACAAACACATGCCGGCCCGCAAAGACGCCGCTTTTTTCAAATCGGGCGGCCACATAGCGGAATTGATCCTCTCCGTCGCTAAACCGGGCGGCCAAGAGTTCTTCATAAGCGGCATAAATCACGGCCAGATCCAGGTGCTTTTCTCGCCCCTGCTCCAGTGTCTGCGCGTATTGCGAAAGGGCCTCAGGCGTGAGCCCTCCCCGCTTCATATCCGTGAACAGGGCGGCCAGCTTTTCCGCGAATCCCCGCCGGTGGGAGGAGGAACGGTAATAATGGAGTTTTTCCTCGCAGCGCTCCAAAGCCAGGCTGATGGCCATTTGCTGGCCTGCCCCGTCCAGGGGCTTGCGCTCGTCGCTGCCCGCGGCGGCCAGCACCTTTTCGCACAAGCGGGAGGGGGAGAGCACCTCTATGGTGAAAAACCCTTCCAATTGGAGCCTATCCAAAAGCTCCCGTTCCGCCTGCAGGGTAAACTGCTCCGGCACCAGCAAAAGGCAAGGCTCCCCCTGGGCGTGGTATTGGCCAAGGGCCGTGATGACAGGCCCAAGCAAGCGGTGCCCCCGGGCGGTTAGCATCTGAATTTCCGGCATCAAACCCCTCCCCACCCAAAGAAATTGAAAAACGTCCCGTCCCATGATATCATAAGTGCGAAAAAGCGCCAAGGGAAGAAGGGGAAAGCATGAAAGAGGCGGATACCATTGCGGGCATCGCCACAGCCCTGGGAGCGGGCGGTATCGCGGTGGTTCGGTTGAGCGGGGAAAATGCAACGCGCCTGTTTGAACAGGTTTTTGCTTCCGCCAAACACAAGCCGCCCTATGAGAGTCACCGCCTCATGGTGGGAAAGCTGATGGACGGCAGTGAGCCTATCGACGAGGTGATGGGGGTGGTGATGTACGCGCCCCACAGCTATACCCGGGAGGACGTGTGTGAGATCCATACCCATGGCGGCCATGTGGCGGCGGCTCTGGCGGTCAAGCTGCTCGTAAGGCTGGGGGCGCGTCCGGCGGAAGCGGGAGAGTTTACCCGCCGGGCTTTTTTGAACGGGCGTATGGATCTTGCCCAAGCGGAAGCGGTAATGGGTGTGATTTCGGCCCAATCCGCCGCCGCCCTCAAGGCGGAGGAAACCCAGCTGGCGGGCGGGCAGAGCCAATTCGTGCATGGCATTCAAGGCAAGCTATTGGGGCTTACCGCCGCGCTGGAGGCTCATGTGGATTATCCGGAGGAGATCAGTGAGGAGGAGGCCCTGATTGGCCTTTCCCAAGGCCTGGCGGACTTGATCCAAGAGCTTGCCCAGGCCATTGACGAGCGGGGCGCGCGGATCCTACGGGAGGGCCTGCGGGTGGCCCTGTGCGGCAGGCCCAATGCGGGGACAAGCACGCTGTTTAACGCCCTTTTGGGGGAGGATCGCGCCATTGTGACGGATATCCCGGGCACCACCCGGGACGTGCTCAGCGGCGTCTTTTTGCTGGACGGGCTGTGCGTTCATCTCTTTGATACGGCGGGCCTTCGGGAGACAGGGGACGCGGTGGAGCGCATTGGTGTGGAGCGTGCCAAACAGGCCATCGCCCAAGCGGATGTGGCCTTGTTCCTGGTGGATGCCTCCCAGCCCCTGAGCCAGGAGGAGCGGGAGCTTTTGCATGCGGACATGCCCTGCCCCTGCGCGGTGCTTTTGAACAAAGAGGATCTGCCTGCGGTGCTGGAGCCTGGGGATGTGAGGAAAGAAACCAAGCTCTCGCCGGTCTTGTTCATCTCCGCCAAGACGGGGCGGGGAATGAGCGGGGTGAGGGAGTACCTGCGGGGCTTTGCCCAAGTTCCCCAGCAGCTTTTGCTGACCCACGAAAGGCATATGGCCCTGGCCAAAGATGTCCTGGCAAGGCTGACCCAGGCCAGGGAGGGCATGGAAAGGGGCCAGCCCGTGGATTTGGCCGCCGTGGATCTCCATGACGCGCTCTATCTTTTGGGCCGGATCACAGGGGAAAGCGTGGATGAAAAATTGCTGGACGATATTTTTTCACGCTTCTGCGTGGGGAAATAAGCGGGTGCTTTCCTCATCCATAAAAGCGGGGGTAAAGGCGGCGTCGGCCGCCTCTTTTTGTTGCAGGTAACCCTCCAGCCCCAAATGCGCCATGCGCTCCGAAACCCGGGCGTATTCCCGGGCAGTGAGGCGGCGGTCTAGCCCCGCTTGGGGCGCATGCCCCATGGGGGTATACTGCCGCATGAGGCTCACGGGGGTGCCTGGGGGAAGCTCCTGAGCAATCCGGTCCAAAATAGCAAGGCTCTCGCCCGTGCGCAGGGGCAAAACCAGGTGCCGCACCAAGGTACCTCGCATAAGGAGGCCCGCTTCATCGTACACCGGCCCGCCGGTCTGCAGGCACATGGCCTGGATGGCGCGAAGGGCCACCTCCGGATAGTCGGGGGCGTGAGCCAGCTGGACGGCGGTTTGGGGGGTGGCAAATTTGTAATCCGGCAAAAAGATATCCACCAACCCTTCGGCCTGTCTCACCATTTCCACGCTTTCATAACCGCTGCTATTCCACACCACAGGGATGGAGGGCTTAAAAAGGGCCAGCGCCTTCAAAATGGCGGGAGCGAAATGGGTGGGGTTCACCAAATTCAGGTTGTGCACCCCCAAGGCTTCCACCCGGGAAAACAACTGGGCAAGCGCTGGAACCGAGAGGGCTTTCCCCTGGGGATGGTGGGAGATGGGCTCGTTTTGGCAGAACACGCAGCCCAGGGAGCAACCGCTGAAAAAAACCGTGCCGCTTCCCCGCCTTCCGCTGATGCAGGGCTCTTCCCAAGCGTGGGCCGCCGCCCGAGCCACCAGGGGCAGCGTTCCCATACGGCAAAAGCCGTCTCCACTGTGGGGCGCGCGGATGGCGTTGCAGCGCCTGGGGCATAGGGTACAGCCTTCCATTCCAACCCTTCCTTCCTGGGAAAACCAACTGAAATCAGGATATCACAGGCATGGATTCATGACAAGAGCGCCTTTCCCCAAGCGTATCAAGCAAAGGAACCTGATTCTTGGAAGTTTTCTTTTGGGGTCCCTGCGGAAAAGCCTTGTATTTCCGAAAGTGATGTGATATACTGCAAAAGGCCTAGTCTGATAGGCGAATGAACTTGTTTGAATGACCTGAAGGTTCGGAAAGAAGGGTTTATCGAAAGAGTGGATATTGCTTACCTTTTCCCACGCGTGCGAGCATCCGGTTAACGGAGTTTCGATTTTTTTCGAAACATTCTTTGGGAATCGCTCAAAGAATTGGCGCGGGGAAAAGCAAGCAATAGAGAACCGCTCTTTTTGATTGCGATCGGAACAACCGGCGCAAAACCCCCGAAACAGGAGCAGATCATAGGAGTAGGAATGACGAAAAAGCGACAGGCGTCCGACGGGGTCGGCGGCTCGGTTTCTCAGGTGGAGCGGCTGGGGCAGCCCTTAGCGGCGGAACTGGGTTTGGAATGGGTGGAGGCCACCCTGCAAAAGGAAAGCCGGGGAAAATGCCTGTGCATTTTTCTGGACAAAGAGGGTGGGCTCACCCTGGACGACTGTGAGCGCTATCATAAGCGCGTCCAGCCCCTTTTGGAGGACGTGGAGTACGATTTTTTGGAGGTGTCCAGCCCTGGCATCGACCGGCCTGTGAAAACCCAACGGGATTTTGAAAAGAACCGGGGCGGGCTGGTAGAGGTCAAGCTCTACGCGCCTGTGGAAGGCAGCAAGCTCTATCGCGGCCTTTTGCGCTCCTGGGATGAAAAGCATGTGGGCATTGACTTGGAAAATGGCGGAGAATGCAGCTTTCCGCTTTCCGCCGTGGCCATCATCAAGCCCGTGATCGAAGTGGACGAAGAAGAATGACCGTGAGCCATCAGCATGAGGAAGATTATCAAAAGGCGGGATATCAGCAATGAAGGTAACAAAGAAGAGCCAAGCCGGCAACCAACAAACCGAGATTATTGACGCGGTGCGCGCGCTGGCCCATGAAAAGGACATCAGCGAGGATATGCTGATTGGCGCCATTGAAGAGGCGCTGAAAGCGGCGTACCGCAAAAACGTGTCTCGGGAAAGCGCGGCGCCCACCAATCTGTCCGTATCCCTGGACAGGAGCACCGGCGTGGCCCATGTGTTTGCCCGCAAAACCATCAGTGAAGAGGTGGAGGATCCCGCCAACCAGATCACGCTGGAGGAAGCGCTGAAGATCCGGCCAGACTACCGCATGGGCGACATCGCTGAGATCGACGTGACCCCCACCGGCTTTTTGCGCACGGCGGCCCAAACCGCCAAGCAGGTGATCATCCAGCGCATCCGCGAAGCCGAGCAGGGCAAGATCTACGACGAATATTCCGAAAAGGAAAACGAGATCCTCACCGCCATTGTGCAGCGGGTGGAGCCCAAGGCTGTGTATGTGGAATTGGGCCGCACCGAGGGCATGATGGAGCAGAACGAATGGATGCCTGGCGAGGAATATCATATCGACGACCACATCAAGGTGTACGTGCTGGAGGTGGGCCGCAGCGGCCGGGAAATGCAGCGCGGGCCCCAGGTGCGCGTGAGCCGTGTGCATGTGGGCTTGGTGAAGCGCCTGTTTGAGATGGAAGTGCCGGAAATCGCGGCGGGCGTGGTGCAAATCAAGTCCGTGGCGCGGGAAGCGGGCAGCCGCACCAAGATGGCCGTCTACTCCATTGATCCCGTCATCGATCCCGTAGGCGCCTGCGTGGGCCCCCGGGGCAATCGGGTGGAAAAGGTCGTGGCGGAACTCAAAAACGAGAAGATCGATATCATCAAGTGGTCCCCCGACCCTGCCGAGTTTATCGCCAACGCCTTGAACCCCGCCCATGTTTTGAGCGTGTTTGTGGCGGAGAACGAAAAGGCGTGCCGCGTGGTGGTGCCGGATAACCAGCTCAGCCTGGCCATCGGCAAGGAAGGGCAAAACGCCCGCCTGGCCGCTAAACTGACGGGTTGGCGCATCGATATCAAGAGCCAGTCCCAGGCAGCGCTCATGTTCGACATGGCCGAAGGCGTGCCGGAAGAGCCCATGGGTTTCCAGGAATACTATGGCGAACCCATGGCCGAGGCGGAATACCAGGCCGCGGGGCTGCCCGAGCTTTCCGATGTGCCCTTGGAAATGCCCTACGGCGAGGACGACGACACCCTGTAATCCCCACGGGCAAAGGAGCCAAGAGCCATGCCAAAGCCACGGAAGATACCCATGCGCCTGTGCGTGGGCTGCCGCGAGATGAAGCCTAAGAAGGAACTGATTCGCGTGGCGCGTTCACCAGAGGGCGAAGTTTCTTTGGATCCTACGGGCAAGAAGGCCGGACGCGGCGCATATTGTTGCTATCAGGTTGAATGCCTCAGGCGGGCGCTCAAGCAAAGGCAACTGGACCGCGCCCTGGAAGCCCAGCTCACCGAGGAAACCAACCAAAGCCTTATGGATACCATGCAAAGGCTGCTCAGCGCGAAGGAGGACAAGGCGTGACCGAGGACGTGCAGGCGAGGGTATGCGGATTTTTGGGCCTGTGTACCCGGGCTGGCCAAGCCGTGTTCGGGCAGGAAGCCTGCGTGGACGCGGTTCGTAAAAAGACGGTTGCCGTCGTTTTGCTGGACGCGGGCTGTTCGGAAAACACCTGCAAGCGCTTTTGGGACGCCTGTCAGACTCACGAGATTCCCCTATACGCCCTGGCGGAGGGCAAAATCGCCTCCGCCGTAGGCAAGGACGGCCCCAAAGTGGCTGCTGTCAGGCGGGGCGGCATGGCGGACAAATTGCTCTCCCTACTCAGGGAAGAACCGGTGTTTACGGAACGATAGGGCGGTTGGGAAGCCCAAGATACAAAGAGGCCTGTAGAGGTCAAGCGATACCTATTGTCAATAATGCGGGGGTGCAAGCGGAACAATGACCAAAGTCAAACTCAAAGATGCCACAAAGGAACTTCTCGGCGGAGCGGAAGAAGTGCTTCAAAGCGCCATTCATGTGCGCAAAGGAGCGGACGAGTTGATGCAATTGGCGCGTAAGCTCGAGACGCAGTTTGCTCGCGAGGAGGAACAACGCCGCGCGGAAGAGAAGCAGGCGGAGCAGGAGCGCTTGGTGAGACAACACACCAAGGCCTTTACCATGCCCGACGCCGAGGAACCGCAAGCGCAGCCCGAGCCCGTGGCAAAAACCGTTGCCCCCGCGGAAACGGAAAAGCCCTCTGAAAAAGAGGAACAAGCCCCTGCGCCCAAGGAAGAGAAGCAGGTGGAGGCCCCAAAGGCCGCCCCGCAACCCGCGGTCGTGGCTGAAAAGCCCGCGCCCGTGGAAGAAGCGGCTGCCCCCGCGCCTGTGCAAGCCCCCGCGCAAGCGGCGGCGGAGGCTGCTACTGCCAAACCGGCGGTAGCGTCGGCGCCGGCGCCTATGAAGCAAGCCTATCAAGCGCGTCCCGCACAGCCGGGCATGCCTTCGCGCCCTGCGCCCCAAGGGCCTTTTGGCCGTCCGGCCAATGCCCAGGGAGGGCCTCAGGGCCCCTATGGCCGCCCCGCGAACCCGCAAGGCCCCTATGGCCGTCCGGCCAATCCCCAGGGAGGGCCCCAGGGCCCCTATGGCCGCCCCGCGAACCCGCAAGGCCCTTATGGCCGTCCGGCCAATCCCCAGGGAGGGCCCCAGGGCCCCTATGGCCGTCCGGCCAATCCTCAGGGAGCGCAAGGCCCCTATGGCCGTCCCGCGGGCGGAGCGCCCATGGGAGCCAGACCTGCGGGCGGCGGCTTTGGCCGTCCCGCTGGAGCGCCTGGCGCGGGCCGTCCGCCCATGGGCGCGGGCAAGCCCAAGGCGCAGGAAATCGCGCCCGCCATGGAAAAAGAGCGGGTCAGCAATTATGATCCCAACAAGAAAAACTATCTTCGCCAGCATGATCCCGAGCGGGTGGCCCGCAACCGCAAACAGCTGGCGAGAGAATCCTTTACCAATATGGACGACGATGTGGTGCGCGGCGGCCGCCGCGCCCGCGCCAAGCGGCCCAGCGCCCAGCAGCTCATGGCGCCCATCCGCATTGAGAAGGCGTTTATGACGGCGGAGAGCATCACCGTCAAAGACTTGACCGAGCGCATCGGAAAGCCCGCAGGCGATATCTTAAAAAAGCTCCTCCTCCTGGGCGTCATGGCCAATATCAACAGCGAGCTGGATTACGACACCGCCGGATTGGTCTGCTCGGAATTTGGGGTGGAACTAGAACTGAACATCGCCAAGACTGCCGAGGACGCGCTCACCGATACCGACTTTGAGGACGCGGAAGAGGATTTGATGGCCCGTCCGCCGGTGATCACCATCATGGGTCACGTAGACCACGGCAAGACCTCCCTTTTGGACTACATCCGCAAGGCGAAAGTCACCGCTGGCGAAGCGGGCGGAATCACCCAGCATATCGGCGCTTATACCGTGTCTCTGGACGGAAGTCCCATCACCTTCCTGGATACTCCTGGCCATGAGGCCTTTACCGCCATGCGCGCCAGGGGCGCTCAATGCACGGATATCGCGGTGCTGGTGGTGGCGGCGGACGACGGCGTGATGCCCCAGACCGTGGAAGCCATCAACCATGCAAAGGCGGCGGATGTGCCCATCATCGTGGCCATCAACAAGATGGACAAGGACAGCGCCAACCCCGACCGCGTGAAGCAGGACCTGACTGCTTACAACCTGGTGCCGGAGGAATGGGGCGGAGATACCATCATGGTTCCCGTCAGCGCTCACAGCGGTGAAGGCATCGACACCCTGCTGGAAATGATCCTGCTGGTGGCGGATATGCGCCAGCTGCGCGCCAACCCCAACCGCATGGCCAAGGGCGTCATCATCGAAGCCAAGCTGGACAAAGCCCGGGGCCCTGTGGCCACGGTATTGCTCCAAAACGGCACCCTCCATGTGGGCGATAATATTGTGGCGGGCATGGCCAGCGGCCGGGTGCGCGCCATGGTGAACGACCGGGGCGACAGGGTCACAGAAGCAGGCCCCTCCATGCCGGTGGAAATCTCGGGCTTTAACGAGGTCCCCAGCGCGGGCGACGATATGATGGCCGTGGCCGACGATCATTTGGGCCGCCAAGTGGTGCAGGAGCGCCGCGACAAGGTGAAGGCCGCCCGGGTGGCCGCCTCCAAGGTGTCGCTGGATAATTTGTTCAGCCATATCGACCAGGGCAAGATCGTCAATTTGAACATCGTGATCAAAGCGGACGTGCAGGGCAGCGTGGAAGCCGTCAAGCAGGCCCTGGAAAAGCTCTCCTCCGAGGAGGTGCGCGTGCGGGTCTTGCATAGCGGCGTAGGCGCCATCACCAAGGACGACGTGAACCTGGCTTCCGCCTTTGATGCCATCATCATCGGCTTCAACATCCGCCCCGACGCCAGCGCCCGGGAGACGGCGGACAAGGAAGAAGTGGATATCCGGCTCTACCGCGTGATCTATCAAGCCATCGAGGATGTCCAAAAGGCCATGAAGGGGCTTTTGGCGCCCGAGTTCAAAGAGGTGCTGCTGGGCCATGCCGAGGTGCGCAACACCTTCCGCATCACTGGCGCGGGCACCGTGGCCGGCTGTTATGTGCAGGACGGAAAGCTCCAGCGCAACGCGCAGGTGCGCCTCCTCCGCGACAATATCGTGGTCTTTGAAGGCAAGCTCTCCTCCCTCAAACGCTTTAAGGACGATGCCAAGGAAGTTGCCTCGGGCTACGAGTGCGGCGTCAGCTTTGACGCCTTCAACGACATCAAGGAAGGCGACATTGTGGAGTGCTTCGTGATGGAGGAAATTGAACGGTAATGAGCTATCAACGCATTGACCGGATCAGCGAGCAGGTACGCCGCGAGGTGGACCTGATCATTCGGGAGCGGGTCTCGGACCCCCGGGTGAAGGGCACCTTCAGCGTGACCCGGGCGGAAGTGACGCGGGACTTGCGCTACGCCAAGATCTACATCAGTATTTTGGAGGCGGAGAACCGGGAACCCATGATGGCGGCGTTAAAAAAGGCGGCGGGCTTTGTCCGCCACGAGCTGGGCCAAAGCATGGTAATCCGCTACGCTCCTGAGATCCTGTTTGAGCTCGATCAGAACATCGAGTACGGAATCCATATTGCCTCGGTTTTGAAGCAGGTACAAGCGGAGGAAGATACCCATGACGACCAAAGCGAATCATCGCTATGACATGAAAGCGCTGCTGTCCGCCATTGAAAAAGCGGACAGCATCTTGCTGTTTTCCCATATTTCTCCCGACGGGGACACCATTGGCAGCGCCCTGGCGCTGAAAATGCTCTTAAACCGGATGCAAAAGCGTGTGATCATGGTGCTGGATGGCGTGGTTCCCGCGAACTTGTTCTTCCTGCCCGATATCTACGGCTTTCGCAGGCCGGAGGATGTGAAGGCGCAAGTGGACGTGAAGGCGGCGGGAACGCTGGCCATCGCGGTGGATGTGAGCTGTTCAGACCGCATGGGCGCAGGGGAAGAGCTCTTTGTTTCCGCCCCCATGACGGCGCAGATCGACCACCATGAAACCAATCCGGCCTTTGCGGGGGTCAACCTCATCGACAGCAGCGCGCCGGCCACGGCCATCTTGGTCGGGCGTTTATACGCGGAATTGGGCCTGGTGATCCGCAAAGAAGAGGCCATCTGCATTTATACCGCCCTGTCCACGGATACGGGCAATTTTGTGTATCAAAATACCAATGCGGAAGCGTTTTTGCTCATGAGCCGCCTCATGGAGGCCGGGTTGCCCCTGGCCCAATACAGCCGCATTTTGTTCCGGCGCAAGGAGCGGGAGTTCATCGCGTTGTTAACCAAGGCCCTTCCCACCCTGACTTTTTTGGGCCATGGAGAGATCGCGGGCATGTACCTGACCCGCCAGGCCATGCTGGACGCCGGGGCCACCAACGACAATACGGATGGGATTGTGGATTACGCCATCGATGCCTCGGGGGTGCGTATGGCGTATTTTGCCCGGGAAAGCGAGGACGGCGCGGTGAAGTTCAGCCTTCGGGCCCTGTCCCCTTGCCGTGTGGATGAGATCGCGGCCTGCTTTGGGGGCGGCGGGCATCACTTGGCGGCAGGCTGCACGCTGCGTTGCCCGCTTCCTGAAGCGCTGGAAAAGGTGCAAAAGGCCATGCTGGAAGCCCAGGAAGGGAAAGCTGGGGCGTGAAAGCAACATCGCAATGCGGATTTTTGAACGTGCTCAAACCCCCTGGAATGAGTTCAGCCCAGGTGGTAGGCTTTGTGCGGCGGCTTTTGGGCGGAGAAAAGGTAGGGCATGCAGGTACGCTGGACCCGGAAGCCGCAGGGGTTTTGCCCCTCATGCTGGGGAAGGCCGCTCGATTGTTTGACTACCTGCAGGATAAGGAAAAGGCTTATGTGGGCGAGGCGGCCTTTGGTTGCGCCACCGATACCCAGGACGCCCAGGGAACGCCCATCGAAGAGTCTGGGCGCTTTCCCACCGAAGCAGAGCTTCGCGCGGTTTTGCCCCGCTTTGTGGGAGACATTTGGCAGACGCCGCCCATGTACAGCGCCCTAAAGCAAAACGGGAAACGGCTTTACGAGCTGGCCAGGGAAGGAAAGCAAGCGGACATTCCCAAACGGCAGGTAAGGGTCCATGCCTTGACGCTTATCGGCATGACAGAGCCCCACGCCGCCCTGTTTCAGGTGCGTTGTTCCAAGGGGTTTTATGTGCGAACCCTCTGCCAGGATTTGGGGCAGGCGGCGGGATGCCCCGCCCATATGCGGTTTTTGCTGCGCACCCAGTCCGGCGTGTTTACCCTTGCCACCGCCCAAACCCTCGAAGTGCTGGGACAAGCGGCGGCGGCCGGAACCCTTTCCCAGTACGTGCTCCCGCCGGAGGCGGCGCTGGGGCATCTGCCTTGGGCCGAGGTCCCCGCTTCACTGGAAAGAGCCTTTTGTCATGGGGGCAAGCTCCCCTGGAACGAGTTTTTGGCATTGCACGGCACGGCGGCGGAGCAAGGCGCGCCCGCCTGCTTTTGGCTCCAAGGTAAACTGGCGGCCATTGGAGAGCGGCAGGGCGGCCAGATCAAGCTGCGAACCTGGCTGGGCGAAGAATGAATTGGGAAAAAGGAGCAAGGAACGCATGCAGATCAGCTTGGACGGACAGGCTAAAACAGAGGCATCGGTGCTGGCGTTGGGCATGTTTGACGGCGTGCATCTGGGGCATCAGGTGCTATTGCGGCGGGCGAAAGCCCTGGCCAGGCAGCAGCGCGTCCCCTTGGTGGCCTGCACGTTTACAGAGCACCCAATGGCGCTGATCGCGCCGGAAAAGTGCCCGCCCATGCTGACCACGCTTGAGGAACGCGCCCAAATCATGGGGGAGAAGGGCGTGGATATCCTGTGCGCCCAGCCCTTTGACCACGAAATGATGGAGACCGCGCCGGAAGCCTATATCGCCCGGCTCTGTCAGCGCTTTCACCCCAGGTTCATCGTGGCGGGGTACAACTTCACCTTTGGCCGCAAGGGCGAGGGGAATCCCGCGCTCTTGGATGCCCTGGGAGAGGTGTTCGGCTTTGGGGCCCAGGTGATTCCCCAGATCACCTTTCAGGGAGAGGAGGTCAGCTCCACCGCCATTCGCGGCTGGCTTTTGAAGGGGCAGGTGGGGAAAGCGCGGGCATTATTGGGCCGTCCTTATCAAAGGCAGGCGGCGGTTACGCAACGGGTGGGGGAAAGCCTTTCCCTGGTCATGCCCCCCAACGGAAAGCTGGATGTTCCCTCAGGGGACTATTCCGTTTTTTTGCAAGATGGACAAAGGACCTTCCCCGCCACCCTTCGGGTCGTAAGGGAAGGCCGTGGAAGGATAAGCCTTCCCCAAGGGCTGCCCCTAGGCTCGGAGGTCACCCTGCGATTTTATCGGTAAAATGGTTTACAAATGGAAGGCGCTATGCTACAATACATCTTGCGCCCATAGGCGCAATTGGGGAACCGCATGCGCAGCTCATTGAACGCCAACGATGGGCTATGGATGCGGCGATTACCACGGGACATGCCAGCATGTCACCAAGCTAAGGAGGCAAACCCATGCAAAAATCGGAAATCATCCAAGCCTATGCCCGCCACGAGGGCGACACCGGTTCTCCTGAGGTGCAGATCGCGCTTTTGACCGAGCGCATCAATCACTTGAACGAGCATTTGAAGCTGAACAACAAGGACCACCACAGCCGCCGCGGCCTGCTCCTGATGGTCGGTAAGCGCCGTGGACTCTTGGACTATCTGAAAAAGACGGATATCGAGAGCTATCGTACCCTGATTGCCCAGCTAGGGTTGAGAAAGTAAATTCCAGGACGGAACAGCAACAACCGCGCAAAGGTTGGCCTTGTCCAACCGGCGCGGCTGTTTTGTGAAAACGGGAGTTCCCCAAGCGCTGCCAAAGGCGGCAGAGGAGTTGTCACAGGCAACGCGGCCTGTGGACAGGAAGAGGAGAAGGAAATGGAACATAAGGTGTTTTCTACCGAGCTGGCGGGGCGTCCGCTCACAGTTGAATTTGGCAGGTACGCCATGCAGGCGGCGGGGTCCGCTCTGGTCCGCTACGGGGATACCGTGGTGATCGTCAATGCCACCATGTCGGAAAAAGCCCGCGAAGGCGTGGACTTCTTTCCCTTGAGCGTAGACTTCGAAGAGAAGCAGTATTCCGTGGGCAAAATTCCCGGCGGGTTCATCAAGCGGGAAGGCCGCCCCACCGAAAAAGCGACCCTGACCTGCCGCCTCATTGACCGCCCCCTGCGGCCCTTGTTCCCCAAGGGCATGCGCAACGACGTGCAGGTGGTGGCCACGGTTTTGTCCGTGGATAAGGATCTGCCGCCGGAAGTTCCGGCCATGATCGGCTCCTCGGCTGCCCTGGCGGTGAGCGAGATTCCCTGGAACGGTCCCACCGGCACCGTGGTGGTGGGCATTGTGGACGGGCAGTATGTGCTCTGCCCCGATGAGGAAGCCCGCCAGAAGAGCACCCTGCACCTGACCGTCAGCGGCACCAAGGAAGCGGTGCTGATGGTGGAAGCCGGCGCCAAGGAAGTCAGCGAAGAGCAAATGCTGGGCGCAATCCTGTTTGCCCACGAAGAAATCAAAAAGCTGGTGGCTTTCATTGAAACCATGCAGCAGGAAATCGGCAAGGAAAAAGTCGCGGTTCAGCTGGTGGTGACGGGAGACGACGTGAAGCAGGCCGTGCGTGAGTACGCCTACGACAAGTGCGCCTACTGCTTTGAAACCACCGATCGCCATATCCGCCACGAGCGGGAGGAAGCGGTGGACGCGGAGTGCGTGGAGCATTTTGCCGAGCAGTTTGCGGGCCGCCTGGGCGAAGTGAAAGACGCGCTGTATTACCTGAAAAAGGAAATCATGCGCAAGAAGATTCTGGAAAACGGCGTGCGCCCCGATGGCCGCGGCATGGCGGACATCCGCCCCATTTGGTGCGAAGAGGGCATGCTGCCCCGCACCCATGGCAGTGCCGTGTTCACCCGCGGGGAAACCCAGGTGCTCACCGTGACCACCCTAAGCTCCATGAGCGACGTGCAGATTTTGGACGGCCTGGGCACCGAGGATTCCAAGCGCTACATTCACCACTACAACATGCCCCCCTACGCCACCGGCGAAGCGGGCCGCTTAAAGAGCCCTGGCCGGCGGGAAGTGGGCCATGGCGCGCTGGCGGAGCGGGCGCTGGAGCCTGTGATTCCCACCGAGGACGAGTTCCCCTATGCTCTGCGCCTGGTCAGCGAAGTGCTTTCCAGTAACGGCTCCAGCTCCATGGCGTCCGTTTGCGGCAGCACCCTGAGCCTGATGGACGCGGGCGTGCCCATCAAGAGCCCCGTCGCGGGCGTGGCCATGGGCCTCATCAAGGATGCGACCAGCGATCAGGTGGCCGTGCTCACGGACATCCAAGGCCTGGAGGATTTCCTGGGGGATATGGACTTTAAGGTGGCGGGCACCGTGAAGGGCATCACCGCCATTCAGATGGACATCAAGATCGCGGGCATTGACAAGCCCATTTTGGAAAAGGCGCTCAACCAGGCCCATGCCGGCCGCTTGCATATCCTCAAGATCATGCTGGACAGCCTGGACAAGCCACGGGAACACCTCAGCAAGTACGCGCCCAAGATCGTCCGCTTCACCATCAATCCCGAAAAGATCCGCGAGGTCATTGGACCGGGCGGAAAGATGATCAACAAGATCATTGCCGAAACCGGCGTGAAGATCGATATCGAGGACGATGGCCGCGTGTACATCGCCACCCCCGACGAAGCCGCCGCCACCAAGGCCCGCCGGATCATCGAAGGCATTGCCAAGGATGTGGAAGTGGGCGATGTGTACCTGGGCAAGGTGGTGCGCATCATGAACTTCGGCGCCTTCATCGAACTGACCCCCGGCAAGGACGGCATGCTGCACATCAGCAAGATGGCCGACCGCCGCGTGGAGAAGGTGGAGGATGTGATGAATATCGGCGACGAGATTGAGGTGAAGGTCAATGAGATCGACTCTCAGGGCCGCGTGAACCTGATCCGCAACGATATCACCTATGCCGCCGCCCCCGAAGGCGGCCCCCGCCCCGGCGGCGCTCCCGGCGGCCGTGCCCGCCCGCCCCGCAGAGAAGGCGGCAGACCTTTTGGCGGAAACGATCGCAACTAAAGAACATAGGGCCTAATGCCCCAAGAAACCGTCGCTTTGGAGGCTTGCGCCCCAAGCGGCGGTTTTTTTCACAGCACGCATGCATCGCGGGAAAGCGGCGCACCCTACGGTTTGGGGTGATGGCGTATGGCGCGAAAAGAAAGGATATCCTTTATGTTTGATCAAATCACATTGAAAAACGGGCTCCGGCTGGTGGGGGAGAGGCTGCCCTATGTGCGCAGCTGCACCGTGGGCGTTTGGGTCAAGGTGGGCTCCATGAACGAAAAGCCGGAGGAAAACGGCCTTTCGCATTTCATTGAGCATATGGTGTTTAAGGGCACCCAGAGCCGCAGCGCGCGGGATATCGCCGAAGAAATGGACGCGGTGGGCGGGCAGCTCAATGCCTTTACCAGCAAAGACTGCACCTGCTACTACGCCAAGGTCATTGACGAGGATTTGCCCCTGGCCGTGGACATTTTAAGCGACTTGGCCCTTCGGCCCATGTTTGAGGATGCCGAGCTGCAAAAAGAGCGGGGCGTTGTGCTGGAAGAAATTGCCATGGTGGAGGACACGCCGGAGGATTTGGTCCACGAGCTGCTTTGCGAGGTGCAGTATTCCGGCTCCCTTCGCTATCCCATTTTGGGGACCAACACGCTCATTAAGGGCTACAGCCGCGAGGCCCTGGTTTCCTATTGGAAGCGGCATTACGTGCCGGAAAGCATGGTGCTGGCCATTGCGGGCAATTATAACTGGAATGAGTTTGTGGCGCTGGTGGAAGAGTACATGGGCGCTTGCGAACCGGTGGCCCAAGACGCGCTCCACCAGGAGGACCAAACCTTTCAAAGCGGGCGGCGGGCCAGGGAAAAGGATACGGAGCAGCTCCACATTTGCATGGGCTATCCCGGCATCCCCCTGGGCGAGGATGATCTCTACCCCCTGTCCGTGTTTAACAATGTCTTGGGCGGAGGGATGAGCAGCCGCCTGTTCCAGCGGATTCGCGAGGAACTGGGCATGGCGTACAGCGTGTATACCTATCCCAGCAGCTACCCTGGCTGCGGGGTGTTCAACGTGTATGCCGGCACCACGCCGGAGAATGCCGAGACCGTGGTGCGGGAAATGCAGGAACAAATGGCCCTGCTGTTAAACGCCGGCATGACGGACAAGGAGTTTATCAGCGCCAAGGCCCAGCTCAGGGGGGGCTTTGTGCTGGGGCTGGAAAGCTCCTCGGGGCGCATGCAGTCCATTGGCCGCAGTATGCTGCTGTTAAACCGGTTGAACGATCCCGAAGACCAGCTTCAAAAGATCGACCGCGTGACCCGGGACGACGTGCTGCGCATCGGCGGGCAAGTGCTGAAGATGAATCCCAGCGCAGCCATTGTGGGCAAGAATGCCGAGCGGTTTTTGCAAATGATCGGAGGCCAATGAGATGGATAAGCTGGAGCACATCTTTGCGCTGCAACAAGGGTTTCAAGACAAGCTGAAACGGGAACGTCATTTGGAGGGCATTCCCATGGAGGAATGGCTCCAAAAGCAAACGCTGGCCATGATTTCTGAGCTTTCCGAGCTTTTGGAGGAGGTCAATTTCAAGTGGTGGAAAAATCCCCACGAATTGAACCAGGCCGCCATTCATGAAGAACTCAGCGATATTTTGCACTTCTTCATCAGCATGTGCATTGAGGCGGGCATGAGCGCGGAGGATCTGTATCAGGTCTACGCGGGGAAGAACAAGGAAAACGTGTTGCGCCAGGAAGGCAAGAGCCAAAAGCAGGGTTACGCGGTGGAAGGCTGATGGAATCCTATTGTATCGCGTTTTTGAATGAAGCATAGGATCAGCAACGCTTCCAAGCCCTGGCAAGCCTTTTTTTACATGGCGCGCCTCAACCTCCTTTGGGCAACATACGCCCGAAGGAGGCTTTTGTGTATGAAGCAAAGAAAATGGGCGTTGTGCTTGCTGTTGTGCGCGGTGTTGCCGCTCTTGCTCAGCGGCTGCGCCGGCAACGCGGAAACCTTGGATCCCGTGAACACCCAAAACCCAAAGATGACCCCTCCGGCCGGGCAAAAGGCGGAGGTGTCTTGGCCCAAGGACAAGCTGAAATTGGATGAAAACGGCGTGCCCACCCTGTCTGTTTACGTGGTGAGCGACAAGAAAAAAACGGATATGGACATTGAACGCTATGTCCAGGGCGTGATGGCGGGGGAAATGAAGAACGACTGGCCCCTGGAGGCCTTAAAGGCCCAGGCCATTTTGGCGCGAACCTTCGTACTCAAGTTTGTGGAAGAAAAAAGCAGCAAGTATGAAGGCGCGGACGTTTCCACGGACATTGAGGAGGCGCAAGCCTATGACGCTTCGGCAGTCAACGATCGGGTGAAGGAGGCCGTCAAAGAGACGGAGGGGCTGGTGCTTTCCAGCCAGGGGCAACTGCCTTATGCTTGGTTTCATGCCCACAGCGGCGGTACCACGGCCCTGGCCAAGGAGGGGCTCGGCTGGGACAAGGAGGAGCCGCCCTACACCCATGTGGTGGAAAGCCATGAACCCAAGCCTGAGGCGGTTTCAGCCAGTACCATGCTCAAAGAGGCCACGGACTGGAAGGCCAGCTTTTCTTTGAAAGACTTTGAAATGGCCTGCAAAAAAGCGGGCCAGGAGGTAACGCTTGGAGAAGGCAGCAAGCTGGCCGTGGGCGAACGGGGGAAAAGCGGGCGGGCCATCACCTTGGTTTGCGGCGACCAAACCGTGGATGCGGCGGAACTGCGCATTGCTTTAGGCAGCGCCAAGATGCGCTCTACCCTGCTCACAGAGCTTACCATCAGCGGGGATCAGGTGCTGATGGAGGGCAAGGGCTACGGCCACGGCGTGGGCATGAGCCAATGGGGCGCCTACCAGATGGCGGAGGATGGCAAAAGCGCCGAGGAAATCGTGAAGCACTATTTTCAAAATGTAGAAGTGGCAAAGCTCTGGTAAAGGAAGAAACCCCGAACCGCAGCAGGAGGCAGCGGTTCGGGATTTTCCCTATTTTTTCAATCGCAAAAGCGAAAAAAGGGAGACCGGCAAAGCGGAAAGATCACGCCTAAGCGCTTACAAAAGGATGCAAATCATGCCGCCGTTGCCCTCGTTGATGATTTTGGACAGGGTTTCCTGCACTTTCTCCTGGGCGTCGGCGGGCATGCGCATGAGCTTGTTGCTCAGGCCCTCCCGCACCAGCTCGTGGAGGCTCTTGCCAAAGAAATTGGTGTTCCAGATGCGCTGGGGATCGTTTTCAAATTCCTCCAGCAGGTATTTGACCAATTCCTCGCTTTGCTTCTCCGTTCCCACCACCGGGGAGACCTCGGTCTCAATGTCCACGCGGATCATGTGCAAAGAAGGGGCGTGGGCTTTCAGCTTCAAGCCGAAGCGGCTGCCCTGCTGCACGATTTCTGGCTCCTGCAACGTCAATTCGTTCATGGTGGGCGTCACCAGGCCATAGCCCGTTTCCCGTACGCTGCGCAGGGCCTCTGCCACATGGTCGTACTCGGTTTTGGCCGCCACCAGTTCCTTCATAAGGCTTAACAGGTGTGCGTCGCCCTTGATTTCCGTGCCGCATTCCTCGCCCAAGATCCGGTTGAAAAGGCCGTCTTTCAGCGGCAGGGCGAAGTTCAAGCGCCCCTGCCCCAAATCGATCCCTTCCGTGGCCAGGCCTTCCGAGTAAGGGGATTCCCCAAAGGCGGCGGCAAAGGCCGCATGGTCGCACATTTTGTTTACGCCGCCCGCTCCGGCTTGAATATTGTCCAGCACATGGGCGATGAGCCAGTGGTTATCATCCAGGGCGTGAAGCCAGCCTGGAACCGTCATGCGGATCTCCCGCAGGGGAAATTGAAACAGCACCTGCTCAAATACATTTTGGATGTCGGGCAGCTCCATTTCCTTCACGTTCAGGCACAACACCGGCACCCCGTACTTCCGGCTCAATTGATCCCGCAGTTTTAAGGTGCCTTCGTCCTCCGGCGTGCGGGAGTTCAGCACCATCACAAAGGGCTTGTGGAGCTGCTTGAGTTCGTTCACTACGCGGGCCTCGGGCTCCTGGTACGCTTCCCGGGGAATGTCGGTGATGCTGCCGTCGGTGGTCACCACCAGCCCAATGGTGGCATGATCGGCAATCACCTTGCGGGTACCGATTTCCGCCGCCTGCTCAAAGGGAATGTCGTGGTCAAACCAGGGGGTATGCACCATGCGGGCGGAGCCGTCCTCCTCGGTGCCCAGGGCCCCTTCCACCAGGTACCCCACGCTGTCCACCATGCGCACCCGCACCGTGGCCTGGTCGCTCATGCTTACCGTCACGGCCTCGCTGGGAACGAACTTGGGCTGGGTGGTCATGATGGTGCGGCCGCTGCCGCTTTGGGGCAGCTCATCGGCGACCCTAGAACGCTTAGGGGTTTGTTGCATGTTGGGCAGCACCAGCTCCTCCATAAAACGGCTGATAAAAGTGCTTTTTCCGGTGCGCACGGGGCCTACCACGCCAATGTATACATCGCCGTCCGTGCGTTCGGCAATGTCGCGGTATAGGTTAAACGGCTTCTCCTTCACGGTCATACCCTCCTTGAATCTACGCTTGTGGGAAGATATGCAGAGGATTTCCAACCTATGAGGACGAGTCGCGGATTCTGCGCGGAAAACCACCTTGGGAAAAAAGGAATGAAATTTTTGGCTTTTTGCGTTATACTAACGGAGAGAGACGTTGGGAGGAATCCACATGCTGACACCGGCCCTTCAAAGCGCCATGGAAACCCTGATCGCCGCGCTTCAACAAAGCGAGGAATATCAGGACTATCAGGCGTTGAAGGAGATCGTCATGGGGGACGAGACCCACAAAGCGCTTTTGAAGGAGTATCAGAAAGCCCAAACGGCGTTGCAAGTGGCTGCTATGGCGGGCCAGGAAGCTGCGGCGGAAACGGTGGAGCGTTTTTCCAAACTCTCCAGCCTTTTGTATAGGAATGACGAGGTTGCGCAATATTTGCTTTCGCAACTGCGCCTGCAAAAACTCACGGGGGAGGTTCTCCAGCGCCTTCATCAAGCCGCGGGGCTGGAGATCGACCTGCCGGGACTGTAAAGGGGATCACGGGATGGCCAGACGGAAGAGAGACCGGGAATACGACCACGAGACCCTTCGTGACGAGCGGCAATATGGCTTTTATTGGTATAGCGGGCTTTGGCATTTGCTCCGCCCCGCGCTGATTGTGCTGGCGGCGCTGGTGCTGGTGTTTGGCCTGCTTTCCAGCGTTTATGCCGTGGTGAATGATCAGTTTTTCAGCGCCATGGAGCCCCAAAACGCGGCGGAGGTTCCTTTTACCATCGAAAGCGGCGCCAGCCTGACCAGGGTGTCCAAAAATCTGGAAGAGCAAGGGCTGATCAAGAACAGCTCGGTTTTCAAATACTACTGCGATTTTGTGGGCTTGGGGCAAAAGATCCAAGCCGGTGACTATCAGCTCAGCAAGAACATGGATATTTTTGCCATTGCCGATAAGCTCACCACCGGCGACGGCAAACCCATGACCGCTAAAATCACCATCATCCCGGGCTGGACGGTGGAGGATATCGCCCAAAAGCTCAAGGAACAGAAGGTGATTGCGGACGAGGCGGCGTTTTTGCAGCAATGCCGCACCGCCGAAGGCCTCACAGACTACTACTTTATCCAGGATGAGCAAAAAATCGAACGTGTGAGCCAGCGCAAATATTTATTGGAAGGATATCTCTCGCCCAACACCTACGAGGTCTATACTTCCGCCAGCAACACGGACATCCTGAAAAAGCTGATGGACCAGACGGACAAGGTGTTTGGCTTTGAGTGGCAGGAGCGGGCCTCGGAAATCGGCATGACCATGGACCAGGTGCTCACCATGGCGTCCTTGATTGAGAAAGAGAGCAAGACCCCTGATTTTGCCAAGGTGTCTGCCGTATTCTATAACCGGCTGAAAGTGAAAATGAAGCTGGGCAGCGACGTGACCATTCACTACATCACTGGCGAGCGGCGCATGGCGCTGCGCAAGAACGATCTGTCTATCGATTCCCCCTACAACACTTATTTGTATGAGGGCCTGCCCCTGGGCCCCATCTGCAATCCGTCTCCAGAGGCCATCCGTGCCGCCCTGTATCCGGATGAGGCTTTTGTGGCGGAAAAATATCTATACTTCTGCAGCAAGAATCCGGATACGGGAGAATTGCATTTTAGCAAATCGCTGGAAGAGCACGAGGCTGCCGTGGCCATTTACGCACCCCTTTGGCAGGCCTATGATCAGCAGCGGGGCATGTAAGCATGACGATGCCGATGGAACTGCTGGCCCCCGCCGGAGGGATGGAACAATTGAAAGCCGCTCTTCGCTTTGGCGCGGACGCGGTGTATGTGGGCATGCCATCCTACGGCCTGCGGGCCTTCGCGGGAAATTTTGACCTAGCCTCCCTCCGCTTGGCGGCGGACTATGCCCACGCTCATCATAAAAAACTATACGTGACCATGAACCTGCTGCCCAAGGACCAGGATCTGGCGGGTTTTTTAGAGGCCGCCAAAGGCGCCCTGGCGGCGGGCGTGGACGCGGCCATTGTGAGCGATATTGGGGCCGCACTGTTGCTTAAGGAGAATATACCGGCCCTGGCCCTGCACATTTCCACCCAGGCCAACGTGCTCAACGCCCGCACCGCCCTGCATTTTTATGAGGCTACGGGAGCGCGGCGGATCATTCTGTCCCGAGAACTGAGCCTGCAAGAGATCGGCGCGATGCGGGAGAAGCTCCCCCCTGCAATCGAATTGGAAGCCTTTGTCCACGGGGCCATGTGCGTGGCCTACAGCGGCCGGTGCCTGCTGAGCAACGCCTTGACGGGGCGCAGCGCCAACCGGGGGGAGTGCGCCCAGCCCTGCCGCTGGAAATATCATGTGGTGGAAGAAAAACGCCCCAACGAATACCTGCCGGTGTGGGAGGATCAGCGGGGTTCCTATTTGTTTTCCGCCTATGATCTTTGCATGTTGCCCCATTTGCCGGAATTGGCTAGGGCGGGGGTTCAAAGCCTGAAAATTGAGGGGCGAATGAAAACCGCCTATTATGTGGCCACGGTGGTTTCAGCCTACCGCAGAGCCATCGATCTGTGGCAGGAGCAGGGGGAGGAGGCCTACCGCGCTGCGGTGCCGGAACTACTCAGGGAGATTCAAAAAGCCAGCCACCGCGTGTCCAATACGGGCTTCTACTATGGCGCGCCCCTGCCTGCGGCGGGCGCGGACGGGTTTTGCCAGGACATGGAGTACGTGGGGGATGTTCTGTCGGACGCCCAGGCGGGGGAGCCCGCCCAGGTGCTGATGAAGAACCGTTTCTTTGTGGGGGATTCCCTGGAAGTCCTGACCCCTGGGGGCAGCCGCCCCTTTGAGCTGACCGACCTGCACAGTATGGAAACAGGGGAACCGCTTACGGTGGCCGATCAGGTGGGCATGCGGGTAGAGATTCGCTTTCCCTTCGCGGTGGAAGCGGGGGATCTGTTACGGGGCCCCAACCGCACTCACCGCTGACGATCTATTTTTTTCCTTGTCATTTTCCTGGGGCTTTGCTATAATCAGACCAGCCGAAATTTGGAAAGGGGTACTTTTGATATGAATTTCTTCACTCAATCTTTGTGGGCCTTGCAACAAGCGGCCACCACCACCGCCGGCGCGGCGGAGGGCGCTGCCGCTCCCGCTGGGGGAGCGCAGGACATCATTGGGCTGATTCTGCCCATGGTGCTGATGTTTGCCGTATTCTACTTCTTGTTGATCCGCCCCCAGCGGAAAAAGGACAAGAAGGTGAAGGACATGCTGTCGGCCTTGAAGGTGGGCGATCGCATCTGCACCATCGGCGGCGTTTATGGCACCATCACCGTCATCAAGGACGATACCATTGAGCTGTCCGTGGGCAAGGACAACGTGAAACTGATCTTCGCCCGCTGGGCCATCCGCAATGTGGATGAAGTGGCCGTGGAAAACGACGCCGAAGTGCTGAACTAACCTTTGGCAAAGGCTTGAAAAGCCGCATGTTCCCCTCCTTGCCCGCATACGCTTTATCAAAGCGAAAAGGACAAGGAGGGTTTTTGCATGCCAACCTATCAAACCGCGACGCGGCGGACGCATCGGCGGGCCAGCGCGTATCAAAAAAGCACATGGAAACGGTTTTTGCGGGGGCTTTTGGTGGCGGTGGGCGTCACGCTGTTGGGTATTTTGCTCTTCGCCCTGCTCATGCAGTGGCTCAGGCCCAGTGATGCGGTGATCCGCGTGGTGAATCAACTGGTGAAATTGGTAGCGATTCTGATGGGCGTATGGGCCTTTGTAGGGCGCGGGGGGGAGCAGGCCCTCATGCGGGGAGCGCTTTTGGGGCTTGTGTATATGGGCATCGGGGTTTGCCTGTATGCGCTTTTATCGGGGCAGCAGCTCCCCATAACGGCCTATTTGGCTGATTTGGCCATGGGTGTGGCAGGGGGCGGCATTGCGGGAGCGGTGCTGGGCAACCTGCGAAAATAACGGTTTTTTTGTGCGCAGCATTGAAATCTTGCATCCGATGATGTATAATTAATCAGATAAAGGAATTGACATGGAGGGATGCACGATGAAGCACATTGAGACGATTTCCAAGCCCTGCTTGCGTCAGTCTTTGGCTCATGGCGGTTGCGGCGAATGCCAAAGCTCTTGCCAAAGCGCCTGCAAGACGAGCTGCACGGTTGCCAATCAGTCCTGCGCCAACAAGGAAACCCAGCAGATTTTGGCTGGCCGCGATGGGAAAGTAAACCATTCGTTTGGCAAGTAATTCAGGGATGAAAGCGACCGCATGGCCTGTGGGGCGATGCGGCGTTTTTTATGTTCAAAGATCGGGAATTTGAAACACGGAGGAACGGCAATGATCCATCTTTTTCGGGCGCTGGACAAGCCCATGGCGCTGGATGTGGGCAGCGGAGCGGTTCATGCGCTGGACGATATCGCCTTTGACGCGCTTTCTCTGATTTTGGAACGGAAAAACGCGGATATCCTGGCGGAGCTTCAGGAAAAATACCCCCGTCAAGAGGCCGAGGAAGTGGTCAAGGAGCTGAATGAGCTGATGGCCATGGGCTATTTGGACACGCCCGACGATTATAGCGATGTGGAAGCCGTGGAAACCGGCGTGGTCAAAGCCATGTGCCTCCACGCGGCTCACGATTGCAACCTTCGGTGCAAGTATTGCTTTGCCGATACAGGCGAATACCACATGCAAAGCCGCTCGCTGCTCAGCGTGGAAACGGGAAAGAAAGCCCTGGACTGGCTGATTGCAAAAAGCGGCCAGCGCAAAAACCTGGAAGTGGATTTCTTTGGCGGCGAGCCCCTGATGAATTTTCCGGTGATTCAAGAGGTGGTGGCCTATGGGCGGGAGCTGGAGAAGGCCCATGGCAAGGTGTTTAAGTTCACCACCACCACCAACGCCATAGCCTTGAACGAGGAGATCACGGACTTCCTCAATCGCGAGATGGACAACGTGGTCATCTCCATGGACGGCCGGCCGGAGGTGCATGACCGCATGCGCCCTACGATAAACGGCAAGGGCAGCTATGAGCTGATCCTGGGAAAGGTGAAGGCCTTTGTGGAAAAGCGGGGGCAGCAGCGCTACTATTTGCGGGGAACCTTTACAGGGCACAATCTGGACTTTGCCCAGGATGTGCTCCATCTGGCGGAGGCGGGGTTTGAGCAATTGTCCATTGAACCGGTGGTGACGGAGGAGAGCCGCGACTATGCCATTCGCCAGGAGCACCTGCCCCAGGTGTTTGCGGAGTATGAGCGCCTGGGCAAGGAATACGTGAAGCGCCGCGGGGATGGCCGATGGTTCAATTTCTTTCACTTCATGGTGGACCTGACCGGCGGTCCCTGCCTGAAAAAGCGGCTCACGGGCTGCGGGGCGGGGAATGAGTATGTGGCGGTGACGGCCGAAGGGGACATCTACCCCTGCCACCAGTTTGTGGGGCGGGAAGGCATGCGCATGGGCTCGGTTTTGGATGGCCGTTTTGATACCGCCATTCAAAAGCAGTTTCAGCAAAACCATGTGTTGAGCAAAGAAAAATGCAGGGACTGCTGGGCGCGTTTTTATTGCAGCGGCGGTTGCGCGGCCAATGCCCACGCTTTTAACGGGGATATCGCAAAGCCCTACGACATGGAATGCCAGATGGAGCGCAAGCGGCTGGAATGCGCCCTGGCGATTTATGCGCTGGAGCATGCAAAGGCGGGAGAATGAGCGGTTGTTCTATTTGTGAACAGGGCAAAAACGGGATTTATCAATTTTTCCAAATAACGTTCATGCCTTGTTCACGATGTGGTCAAAATTGAGTGGTAAGATGAGCGCGTAGGTAAGGAGGGATATCACCATGAAACAAAAACAGCGTAAAGTGATCGGGTATATTGCATTAACCATCGCACTCACCATTGTGATCGGCGCCACCACCGCCCTGGTTAAGATGAACGCCAACGCCACCGCGGAGGCGGTAACTGTGGCGGAAAGAGCCACGGATGTGGATAACCCCTTCTCCCAAGCGGTTCGCAGCGTGAAGGACAGCGTGGTAGGCGTGAACAATTATGGCCGCGTCTCCAGCAACAACTACTTTGGCGGCTTTGGGTATGGCTTCGGTTTTGGCGGAGGCTTTGACAGCGCTCCCGACAACCGGCAGGAGGGCCGTGAGGTGCTTCAAGGCGCTGGCAGCGGCGTGGTCATCGCCTCGGGTTATGTGCTGACCAATTACCATGTGGTGGAAGGCTCCACGGCGCTGGAGGTTACCGCTGGGGAAAAGACCTATAAGGCGGAACTGATGGGCTCTGATGAAACCTTGGACATCGCTGTGCTCAAAGCGGAAGGCTTGGATCTTAAGCCTGTGACCATCGGCGACAGCTCTCTTTTGGAAGTGGGCGATTGGGCCATCTGCATTGGCAATCCTCTGTCCTTTACGGGGACCACTACCGTGGGCATTGTGTCCGCCCTGAACCGTGAGGTGAAGGATACCACCATGGACAGGTATGGTCGCCGCACCGAGATCGTGAAGGATATGATCCAGACGGACGCGGCCATCAATTCCGGCAACAGCGGCGGCGGCATGTTCAACATTGCCGGAGAGCTGGTGGGCATTCCCAGCATGAAGTATACCAGCTCTTTCTATTCCGGAGCCTCGGTAGAGGGCATCGGCATGGCCATTCCCATCAATGCCGCCAAACCCTTGATCAGTGATGTGCTCAGCGGGAAGAGCGCGGGGGAGGTATCCGCCCAATCCGGCAATGAGTCGGGCATTTTGCCCTCTGATAAGCCCCGCATCGGCGTGACCGTTTCCACGGGCATGAACGAGACCTATAATGAGGCGGTATCCGCAGGCATCCTGCCCATGGGCGCCTATGTGGTGGACGTGGAAAGCGGCTCTCCGGCGGAAAAGGCGGGTCTTACGGTCGGCGACATCATCGTGGACATCGACGGTAACGTGATCACCTCCACCAAGCAGATGGTAAGCATTCTGCAAGCCAAAGAGGCGGGCCAGACCGTGGCGGTGAAGGTGTATCGCGTGGAAGGCCTGGATTCTGTGAAGCGCATTGAGGACATTGCGGAAGGGCAGTATGTGGACCTGACGGTGGAGCTGGCTATTCTGGATAGTGTGAAGCAGTAAGTAGTGGACAATGGACTCGGAATGAAAACGGGGCTGCGTGTGGCAGCCCCGTTTTGCTATGGTTTTGGGCAAGGGAAATCCTGGGAGGCGATGAATCCCAATAAATAATGCTGGCCATATAATGGCCAGCACAGTGGGATCCTCAAGGGCACTGCCCTTGAGCGGGTTTGGGCAGAGCCCAAGGGCCTTCCCCCTTAAATCTCCAAAATAATGGGCAACACCATGGGATTGCGCTTGATCTTGTCGTAAATATAGCGGTGCAGCTCATCCTTGATCCGGTTTTTCATGCCCTGCCATTCACTGCCGTCAATCTGGCCATAGCTCATGATGATGCTGCGGGCCAGATCTCGGCTGTTTTCAATAATATCCTCGTTTTCCCGCACATAGACAAAGCCGCGGCTGATGATGTCCGGCCCTGAAACCAACGTGCCGTTGTCCCGATCGATGGCCATAACCACGATGATCAACCCGTCCTGGCTTAGGTGTTTGCGGTCGCGCAGCACCACGTTGCCCACATCGCCAATGCCCAGGCCGTCCACCAGCACGCCGCCGGTGGGCACCACGCCGGTGATGGCCAGGCTGTCCTTACTCATTTCAATCACTTGCCCAATTTCGGGAATCACGATGTTTTGGCTGGGCATGCCTAGGGCCTCGGCCAATTCCGCGTGCTGCCACAGCTTGGAATACTCGCCGTGGATGGGGATAAAGTACTGGCCTTTGCAAAGCACGTGCAGCAGCTTGATTTCCTCCTGGCAGGCGTGGCCGGAAACGTGCACCTCGCCCAACTGGCCGTACACCACGTTGGCGCCGCAGCGGTAAAGCTGGTTGATGACCCGGGCCACAGGCTTCTCGTTGCCTGGAATGGGGGAGGCGGAGATGATCACCATGTCGGTGGGGCGAATTTGCAGCTTGCGGTGCTCGCTGTAGGCCATCCGCGTCAGTCCGGCCATGGCCTCGCCCTGGCTGCCGGTGGTCACCACCAGAATCTCTTCATCGGGGTAGTTGTCGATATCGTCCACGTCCACGATGTTCTCTTCCGGCACTTTCAATTCACCGATGGACATGGCCACGCGGGTCACGTTCACCATGCTGCGGCCCACAAAGCAGACCTTGCGGCCAAACATAGCGCCGGAATCCACCACCATTTGCACCCGATGGATGTTGCTGGCAAACATGGCTACAATGACGCGGCCCTTGGCCTGCTGGAACATGTCAATAAAGGTTTGGCAGATTTTGGTCTCGCTCATGGTGTTGCCCTTGCGCTCCACATTGGTGGATTCGCAGAGGAAGGCCAGCACGCCGTTTTTGCCGTAGGTGGCAAAGGTGGCCAGGTCGATGACTTTTCCGTCAACGGGGGTGTAGTCGATCTTAAAGTCCCCGCTCATGATGATGGTGCCGGCGGCGCAGGTGATGGCCAGCGCGCAGGCTCCCGCGATGGAGTGGTTCACATGGATGAACTCCACCGAAAAGCCGCCCAGCTTGATCACGTCCCCAGGCTTGATCACATTGAGGGGCACGCCGGCCACCCGATGCTCCTTGAGCTTCAAATCCACCAGCGCCAGGGTCAGCTTCGTGCCGTACAGCGGGATGGGAACCTGGCGGAGCACATAGGGCGTGGCGCCGATGTGATCCTCATGCCCGTGGGTTAGGAGCATGCCACGGATGCGGGATTTGTTTTTGATCAAATATGTGACATCGGGAATGACAAGGTCAACGCCCAGCATGTCTTCCTTAGGGAAGATGGAGCCGCAGTCGACCACGATCATATCCTCGCCAAACTCGATGACAGTGATGTTTTTGCCGAATTCATCCACGCCTCCCAGCGGGATAATTCGAATTTTAGGTTCGGTTTCTGCCATAAATGGGGATCTCCTTTCAATGGGAATCGCAGATCTGCGGAGATCTGACGATATGCTTACACACAAAAGGGTCTACGCGCCAAAGGGTTCGCGCTTTCCACTGTGATATTTTGGCGTGGTTGCGGCCTGACGTTACGCACCAACAATGCGCTTGCGTCTCAAGCGTTAGAAGCGATCCTCCGATCAGGAAGGAATGCACTTTTTCACACGGCATCTCAACGATCCCATATATCGCGATTAGTATATCACAGATTCAAGCAAATGAACAGCCTGAAAGCGTATCTTTTCCCCACAGACATTTGTAAACTTTTTTGGGCAATTTCCCGAGAGACAAGCCTTCCGGGGCCTTATCCCTGGCCGGAGCAGCCAATGGTTTCCAGGGAGGGTTTTTCGGGGTACACCTCCGTCACCCTGGGGAGCCATTCCTTTCGGCCGCGAATGCTGCGGTCATACAGCCACAAAAGCCCAAAGCTCAGGGCAAGGCCCAACGCCGCGCCAAGAAGCGCGAACCCCTCGCCGCCCCCCAGCCGCTGGCCTGTGAAAAGCCCCAGCAAAAGTCCGGCCAAAGGGAGAAGATAGGCCCAGGCGGTGGCTTTGAGAAAGCGGCCTTCCGGCAATTCCACCCGAACCCAATCGCCCACCTGGCAATCCGCCTGCAATGCAATCGCACCCTTGTGGCTGGCAGAACCGCAGCCCCCGCACTTTTCACAGGCCTCGGGGCGGGCATATTCGATGGTGGCGGTGCGCCGTACCGTATCATATGCGGTGACCTGACCAAATTTTGTCATGAATGTCTCCTTTGGGAAAATTTTGGGGGGCGCCGTCTCGCCCAAACAATCCCGAAAAAGTCCGGCTTTTTTAGGCATACGACTTGACACCCGTATATTTAGGTGCTAGAATATAAAATTGCATCAGTATCGTTACCGTGAAGGTGCGAAACCCCCTGTTTGATAGGTATTGTACATGCCAAGCGGGAAAAATGCAACAGGAAAAATCTTGTTGACTGGTAAGGGTTTCAGGGGCTTGTAGGGAAGGATCTGCTGCGAGAACATAAGGGGTGATGGCATTTATGGTGCATGAGGTTCAAATGGGGAAGCTGAGGAAGCGCATGAGCTTCTCGCGCATCGACGAGGTCTTGGACATGCCCGATCTCATCGAGGTACAGAAGAACTCCTATCGGCGCTTTCTGGAAGAAGACCTCCGAGAGGTGCTTGCCGACGTTTCACCAATCACCGACTACACGGACAACTTGGTGTTGGAGTTCGTGGATTACTCTTTGGACGAGCCTAAAAACAGCGTGGAGCGCTGCAAAGAGCGCGATATGACCTACGCCGCTCCGCTGAAAGTGTTCGCGCGGCTCAAGAACCGGGAGACGGGCGAAATCAAGGAATCCGATGTCTTCATGGGCGACTTCCCCCTCATGACCGAACATGGAACCTTTATCATCAATGGCGCCGAGCGCGTCATCGTCAGCCAGTTGGTTCGCTCCCCCGGCGTGTATTACGGCGAGCAGATCGATAAGGCGGGCAAATCGCTTTTCTCCACCACCGTCATCCCCAATCGAGGCGCGTGGCTTGAATACGAAACCGACAGCAACGAGGTGCTGTGGGTGCGCATCGACCGCGCCCGCAAGCTGCCCATCACGGTGATTTTACGCGCCTTGGGCTATGGCACCGACGGCGAAATTATCGACCTTTTGGGCGAGGACGAACGCCTGATGGCCACCCTCCAGCGGGGCGACAACGCCAAAAACCAGGAGGACGGCCTCATCGAGATCTATAAACGGCAAAAGCCTGGCGAGCCGCCTACGCGGGACAGCGCCCAAAATTTGCTAAACTCCCTTTTCTTTGATCCCAAACGCTATGATCTCATGCGGGTGGGCCGTTATAAGTTCAACAAAAAGCTGTCTGTGGCCACCCGCATCCAGGACCGCGTAGCGGCGGAGGATGTGGTGGATCCCGCCACCGGCGAAGTCTTTGTGAAAAAGGGCGACGTGATTGAAAAAGACGTGGCCCGCAAGATCCAAAACGCGGGCATCAACGCGGTTCGCATCCAGATGGACGGCCATGTGCACAAGGTGGTCGGCAACAATTTTGTGGATGCTTCCGGCTATTTGCCCTTCCATCCCCGGGAAGTGGGCATCCTGGAAATGGTGCACTATCCCACGCTGAAAACCATTCTGGACGCCTGTGAGAACGAGGAACAGCTTCGCCAGGCCGTGGCCGACAATGTGCATGGCCTTGTGCCCAAGCACATCCTTACCGACGACGTGGTGGCTTCCGTCAGTTATCTGTTGGGCCTGCCCTACGGCGTGGGTTTCACCGATGATATCGACCATCTGGGCAACCGCCGCTTGCGCAGCGTGGGCGAGCTTTTGCAAAATCAAATCCGCATTGGTCTGTCCCGCTTGGAGCGCGTGGTTCGCGAGCGCATGGCCATCCAGGACGCCAATGATGTGCGCCCGGGTGAGCTCATCAACATCCGCCCTGTGAGCGCGGCCATCAAGGAGTTCTTTGGCTCCTCCCAGCTGTCCCAGTTCATGGATCAGCCCAACCCCTTGGCGGAATTGACCCACAAGCGCCGCCTTTCCGCCCTGGGCCCCGGAGGCCTCAACCGCGACCGCGCTTCCTTTGAAGTCCGCGACGTGCACTACAGCCACTATGCCCGCATCTGCCCCATTGAGACGCCGGAAGGCCCCAACATCGGCTTGATCGGCTCCTTGGCCACCTATGCCCGCATCAACGAGTACGGCTTCATCGAAGCCCCTTACCGCCGGGTGGATAAAAAGTCCTTCAAGGTCACGGGCGAGATCGTCTACATGACCGCCGACGAAGAGGACTTTTACAAGGTAGCCCAGGCCAACGAGCCCTTGGGCGATGACGGCAGCTTCCAGCGGGAATACATCACCGTGCGCGACAAGGCCGAGATCATCGAAGTGCCTTTGAGCGAGGTGGACTTCATCGACGTGAGCCCCCGCCAGGTGGTTTCCGTGGCCACAGCCATGATCCCCTTCCTAGAAAATGACGACGCCAACCGCGCGCTGATGGGCAGTAACATGCAGCGCCAAGCGGTGCCGCTTTTGGTGCCCGAAGCGCCCATCATCGGCACGGGCATGGAGTTCAAGGCCGCGCAAGATAGCGGCGTGGTGCTCCTGGCCAAGGAAGGCGGCACGGTGGAAAGGGTTTCGGGAGATGAAATCGTGGTGGTGGACGGCCATAAGGAACGCCACCGTTACCATTTGAGCAAATTTGCCCGCTCCAACCAAGGCACCTGCATCAACCAGCGCCCCCGGGTCAAGGCGGGTGACGAGGTCAAGGCGGGGGACCTGCTGGCGGACGGCCCTTCCACGGAACAGGGCGAAATCGGCCTGGGCCGGAACGTCTTGATCGGCTTTATGACCTGGGAAGGGTATAACTACGAAGATGCCATCCTCATCAGCGAGAAGCTGGTGAAGGAGGATGTGTACACATCCATCCACATTGAAGAATTTGAGTCCGAAGCCCGGGAAACCAAGCTGGGACCGGAAGAAATCACTCGTGACATCCCCAACATCGGCGATGACGCGGTGACGGATCTCGACGAGTTCGGCATCATCCGCATCGGCGCGGAGGTACGCAGCGGCGATATCCTGGTGGGCAAGGTCACCCCCAAGGGGGAAACCGACCTGACCGCGGAAGAGCGCCTCCTGCGGGCCATCTTCGGCGAAAAAGCTCGCGAGGTGCGGGATACCTCCCTGCGCGTGCCCCATGGCGAAGGCGGCATTGTGGTGGACGTGAAGCTCTTCACCCGGGAGAACAAGGATGAACTCTCCCCAGGCGTGAACGAGATGGTTCGCGTGTATATCGCCCAAAAGCGTAAAATCAGCGTGGGCGATAAAATGGCCGGTCGCCACGGCAACAAGGGCGTTATTTCCCGCATTCTGCGCGAAGAGGATATGCCCTTTATGCCCGACGGCACCCCCCTGCAAATCGTGCTCAATCCCTTGGGCGTGCCTTCCCGTATGAACATCGGGCAGGTGCTGGAAGTCCACTTGGGCATGGCGGCCAAGGCTTTGGGCTGGCACGTGGCCACGCCGGTCTTTGACGGCGCCAACGAGCAGGATATTGAGGATTGCCTGAAACTGGCGGGCCTGAGCCCTGACGGCAAAACCGTTCTGTATGACGGCCGAACCGGCGAAGCCTTTGAAAATCCCGTGACCGTGGGCTATATGTACTTCCTCAAGCTCCACCACCTGGTGGATGACAAGATGCATGCCCGCTCCGTGGGTCCTTACTCCCTGGTCACCCAGCAACCCTTGGGCGGCAAGGCCCAGTTTGGCGGCCAGCGCTTCGGCGAAATGGAAGTGTGGGCCTTGGAAGCCTATGGCGCAGCCAATACCCTGCAGGAAATCCTCACCGTTAAGTCCGACGATATCGTGGGCCGTGTCAAGACCTACGAAGCCATCGTGAAGGGGACCAACATTCCCGCCCCGGGCGTGCCGGAGAGCTTTAAGGTGCTCATTAAGGAGCTCCAGTCCCTGGCCTTGGACATTCGGGTGCTTAACGAGAATCGGGAAGAGATCATCATCCGCGAGCTGGACGATGAGGACATGGAAGCCACCGAGACCACCGCAGCCCGTTTTGACGAAGAGGAAGGCCTTGAATTGCCCATGGAAGAGGGCGAAGAGGGCGTCATCGACGAGGACGTGGACATGGACTTCAACCTGGACGACGATTTGGATGATTTCGATATGGATTTGGGCGATGATCTGGGAGCCATCGACATGGACGATGACAAGCCCGACGACGCGAAGTAATCCCGCCGAGGAACGCGTGTACCCTGAAAAGCTGAAGGGAGTGTCCGTATTTTGTTTGAACTGACCAATCTCGACTCTATCCAAATCGGCATGGCATCGCCGGAGCAGATCCTTCATTGGAGCTTTGGCGAGGTTTCCAAGCCCGAAACCATCAACTACCGCACCTTAAAGCCCGAGCGGGACGGCCTGTTCTGCGAGCGCATCTTCGGACCGCAGAAGGACTGGGAGTGCAACTGCGGCAAATACAAGCGCATCAAGTTCAAAGACAAAAACAAGGTCTGCGATAAGTGTGGCGTGCAGGTCACCCGGGCCAAGGTGCGCCGGGAGCGCATGGGGCATATCCAACTGGCCGCTCCGGTCAGTCATATCTGGTATTTCAAGGGCATTCCCAGCCGTATGGGCATGCTGTTGGACATCAGCCCCCGGGCCTTGGAAAAGGTGCTCTATTTCGCCAACTTCATCGTGCTGGATCCCGGCGATTCGCAAAAGACAGGGCTTAAGAAGTACGAATTGATCACCGATGCCAAGTACCGCGAACTGGAGGCCCAGTTTGGCAAGGGCAGCTTCCGCGCCGGCATGGGCGCCGAGGCTGTGAAGGAAATGCTTTTGGAGCTGGATCTGGACGAGATCAGCGCTAGGCTGAAAAAGGAAATCTCCGAGCTGGTGGAAAGGAACGGGACCGCGAGGTGGAAGGCCAAAAGCGCGCCCGCGCCGTGAAACGCCTGGAGGTGGTGGAAGCCTTCCGCCTGTCCAACAACCGCCCCGAATGGATGATTTTGGACGTGGTGCCCGTGATTCCGCCGGATCTGCGCCCCATGGTGCAACTGGACGGCGGCCGCTTTGCCACCAGCGATCTCAACGACCTGTACCGCCGCGTGATCAACCGCAACAACCGCTTAAAGCGCCTGCTGGAGCTGGGCGCGCCGGACATCATTGTTCGCAATGAAAAGCGGATGCTGCAAGAAGCGGTGGACGCGCTCATCGATAACGGCCGCCGTGGCCGTGCGGTCACAGGCCCCGGCAACCGCGCCCTGAAATCCTTGTCCGACCTTTTGCGCGGGAAGCAAGGCCGTTTCCGCCAGAACCTGCTGGGCAAGCGGGTAGACTATTCCGGCCGTTCCGTTATCGTGGTGGGCCCCGAGCTGAAGCTCTACCAATGTGGCCTGCCCAAGGAAATGGCGCTGGAACTATTCAAGCCCTTCGTGATCGAACGCCTGGTGGCGCTGAAATACGCCCATCACGGCAAGAACGCCAAGCGGATGGTGGAAAAGGGCAAGGCGGAGGTTTGGGATATCCTGGAAAGCGTCATCAAAGAGCACCCCGTGCTTTTGAACCGCGCGCCTACGCTGCACCGCCTGGGCATTCAGGCCTTTGAACCCATCCTGGTGGAAGGCAAGGCCCTAAAGCTGCATCCCCTGGTATGTACCGCGTACAACGCGGACTTCGACGGCGACCAGATGGCCGTTCACGTGCCGCTCTCCATGGAAGCCCAGGCGGAAGCCCGCTTCCTGATGCTGGCGCACAACAACATCCTCAAGCCTCAGGATGGAAAGCCCGTCATGTCCCCCTCTCAGGACATGGTCATCGGCTGTTATTACCTCACCATTGACCGCCCCGGCGCTAAGGGGACCGGCCGTGTGTTCACAAGCCCCAATGAAGCCATGATGGCTTACCAGATCGGGCAGATCAGCCTGCAGGCGCCCATCAAAGTGCGCCTGGAGCGCGAGTTTGAAGGCCAGAAAGGCCGCAAGCTCATCGATTGCACCCTGGGCCTGCTGCTGTTTAACGATGTGATCCCCCAGGACATCGGCCGCAAGCCCCGCGCGTGCCTGGAAGATATGTTCGCCCTGGAAGTGGATACCCTGGTGGGCAAAAAGGAAGTGGGCAAGATCGTGGATGAAGTGTATCAAAAGCACGGCATCCATAAGACGGCGCAGGTGCTGGACGCCATCAAGACCCTGGGCTTCAAGTATTCCACCCGCGGCGCGGTTACCGTGTCCGTCAGCGATATCATCGTTCCCCCCGATAAGCAGGAGATGCTCAAGGAAGCGGACGAAACCGTCAGCGAGATCAACAACATGTTCCGCATGGGCATGCTCTCCGAGGACGAGCGCTACACCAAGGTGGTGGACGTGTGGAACAACACCACCGCTGCCTTACGAAGCAAGATCCTCCCCGGCCTTGACAAGTTCAACCCCATCCGCATGATGACCGACTCCGGCGCTCGCGGCAGTGCGTCCCAGGTGGCGCAGCTGGCCGGTATGCGCGGCCTGATGGCCTCTCCCTCAGGCAAGACCATCGAGCTGCCCATCCGCGCCAATTTTCGCGAGGGCCTTACGGTGCTTGAGTTCTTCCTCTCCTCTCACGGCAGCCGCAAATCCCTGGCGGATACGGCCCTTCGTACGGCGGACTCCGGTTATTTGACCCGCCGGTTGGTGGACGTATCCCAGGAAGTGATCGTACGCGAGTTGGACTGCTTTGAGGCCCGCAATGAAAAGGTGCGCGGCATCACCGTGCAGGAGATCACCATCGGCAACCAGGTCATCGAGAGCCTGGAGGACCGGCTGGTGGGCCGCGTGGCTGCAGAGGACATCGTGCATCCCGCCACGGGCGAGATTTTGGTGGCGCTGAACGAAACCATCACCCACGAAAAAGCCCACGAGATTTTGGACGCGGGCATCAAAAAAGCCCAGGTGCGCAGCGTATTGACCTGCCGCAACGAGACCGGCGTTTGCGCCCGTTGCTATGGTTCCAACCTGGCCACCGGCGGCGCGGTGGATGTGGGCGAAGCGGTGGGCATCATCGCCGCCCAGGCCATCGGCGAGCCTGGTACCCAGCTAACCATGCGTACCTTCCATACCGGCGGTATCGCTTCCGGCGACGATATCACCCAGGGTCTCCCCCGGGTAGAAGAGCTGTTTGAAGCCCGCAAACCCAAGCGCGACGCCATCCTCAGCGAAATCAGCGGCCAGGTGAGCATTGGGGAAAACAAAAAGAAGCGGGAACTCACCGTCACCAACACAGAGGATTCCCATGAGCAAAAGACCTATCAGATCAACTACGGAAGCCGCCTGAAGGTGCAGGATAAGCAAATGGTGGAGGCCGGCGCGGAATTGATCGAAGGTTCCATCAATCCCCATGATTTGCTTCGTATTTTGGGCGTGAAGGCCGTGCAGGATTATCTGCTGCGGGAAGTGCTCAGCGTGTACCGCCAACAGGGCGTTAACATCAGCGATAAGCACATTGAAGTGATCGTTCGCCAGATGCTGCGCAAGGTCCGCGTGGAGGACAGCGGCGATACCTCCCTCCTGCCAGGCTCCTTGGTGGATATTTTCCGCTTTGAGGAAGCCAACCGCGCCACCATGGAGCGGGGCGGCCGTCCGGCCATTGCCAAGCGTATTCTGCTGGGCATCACCAAGGCTTCCTTGGCCACGGAGAGCTTCCTCTCCGCCGCCTCCTTCCAGGAAACCCCCCGGGTATTGACCGACGCCGCCATCAAGGGCAAGGTGGATCCACTGGTGGGCCTGAAGGAAAACGTCATTATCGGCAAGCTGATTCCCGCCGGTACGGGCATGCGCCGCTATAAGGACATCGACTTGGTGGAAAATTTCTAAGAAACAAAGCAAAGAAGAGCCGCGCACTCGCGAGGGTGCGCGGCTGTTTTGTTGAAGAGCCTTGGTGAATAGAACCTTTTTGGGTGAAGTTTTTGACTGCGTGAAACGCAGTCAATGAGGGGTTCAGGGCGAAGCCCTGATGGGGTGCGGGGGGTGAAACCCCTGCCTATGGTTTTAGGGGCGGCAGCCCCTAAACGGACTTCTATCGCCCGTCAGCCTTCTCCCCGAAAGAATTTTTTGGTTCTGGGATTCTCTGAGGCCAAAAGTTGCTGGGGAGGCCCTTCTTCCACAATCACTCCGTCCTCCATAAAGACGATGCGGTCGGCCACATCCCTGGCAAAAGCCATTTCGTGGGTCACCACCATCATGGTCATGTCCTCCTTGGCAAGCCCCCGCATCACCTCCAGCACCTCCTGGGTCAGTTCCGGGTCCAGGGCGCTGGTGGGCTCGTCAAAGCAGAGGATTTCCGGCTGCATGCAAAGGGCGCGGGCGATGGCCACCCGCTGGGCTTGCCCGCCGGAGAGCTGAAAGGGATAAACCTTGGCCTTATCGGAAAGCCCCACCTTCTCTAGGAGGGCCATGGCCTGTGCCGTGGCCTCCCGTTTGGGAATCTTCCGCACCGCCATGGGGGCGTCAATCAAGTTTTGCAAGACCGACATGTGGGGGAATAAGTGATAGGATTGAAACACCAGCCCCATGCGCAGGGTGATCTGCCGCAGGGTTTTGTCGTCGGCGTAGCGAAGCGCGTCCCCTTCCATCCAGCACATGTTGTCGCCGTCCAGGGAGATGTCGCCGCGATCCACCTTTTCCAGCTGGTTCACACACCGCAAAAAGGTGCTTTTGCCGGAGCCCGAGGGACCGATCAAAGCAATGACCTCGCCCTGTTCAATGGTCAGGGAGATTCCCTTGAGCACCCCAAGGCCGTCGAAGCCCTTGAATATATTGCTTGCCGTCAGCATGGCCAAACCTCCCGCTTATTGGTAGTAGCTGAGCTTGCGCTCGCAGAATTTGCAAAATTGCTCGGCTAAGCCGTTGAGAATCAAATACAAGAGGATGGCCACGACATAGGGTTCAATGGAGCTGGAACCGGAGACCTGCTTTTTTGCCACGGTCATCAATTCCACCACCGCCACGGTGGAGGCCAGGGCCGTATCCTTCACAAGCGTGATCACCTCATTGGTCATGGGCAGGAGTACCCGCTTGCCCACCTGGGGAAGGATAATGCGAAAAAAGGTTTGGATTTTGGCATACCCCAACACCTTGCCGGCTTCATGCTGCCCCACGGGAATGGACTGGATGCCGCCCCTAAAGATTTCCGCAAAATAGGCGGCATAGTTGATCACAAACGCAAAAATGACCGCTCCAAAGCGATCCACCTTAAAGGGAAGCACCATGGGCAGCAGAAAATAGATGAACAGGATTTGCAGCATCAAAGGCGTGGAACGCATGATATAGATATAAAAGGAAATGGGGCCGCGCACCAGGGGCTTTTTGGACATGCGACCCTGAGACACCAGCATGCCCAGGGGAATGGCCAGCAGCAGCGTCCAAAAGAAAATGCTCAGCGTGGTCTTTGTGCCTTCCAGCATGAGCTTGATCAACCCCCACAGGCGATCGGGATCATTGAAAAATTGAATCGTCATAGGCGGCCTCTTTCTCCCGAAACAAGAAAGCGGGCGGGGGAATGGTTCCCCCGCTGCTTTTTGTACGGTTCTTTTGCTTACTCAGCGGGCACGGTGCTGATGTCCGAACCAAACCACTTGGCGGAGATCTCAGCCAGCTTGCCGTCCTTTTTCATGTCCGTAAGGATGGCTTGCACCTTGTCGCGCAGGGCGCCGTCTTCCTTGCGAAAGCCAATGCCGAAGTTGTCGTCTGCCAGCGCCACGGCGGGAACGATGGAGTCCGCGCCCATGCCTTTAATTTTATACTCCGCCACGACTTTGTCAATCAAAACCGCGTCCACGCCGCCTTGGTTCAAATCCATCAGCGCGGTGAGGTACTCGTCAAAGGCCAGAACTTCGCCCAGGCTGGCGGTCAAGTCTTTGTTGGCGTCATCATTGAGGAGTTCTTCCGCAAAGGAGCCGCTCTGCACCGCCACTTTTTTGCCCTTCAGGTCTTCCAAAGTCGCGATTCCCGCATCCTTCTTGGTGTAGAACACGATCTGATTGTTCAGGTAGGAGAAGGACATGGACATGCTTTCTTCCCTGGCGGGGGTGATGGACATGCCATTCCAAATGCAGTCGATATTGCCGGAGGAAAGCTCCAATTCCTTGGCCGCCCAGTCGATGGGCTGCTTCACCAGCTTCACGCCCAAGCGGGCGCAGACTTCCTCGGCCAGGTCGATATCAAAGCCTACGATTTCGCCGGCCTCATCCCGGTACCCCATGGGGGGGAAGCTGTCATCCAAACCGAGAACCAGTTGGCCTTTGTCCAAGATGGCCTGAATAGCGGGTTCTTCCGCAAGGGCAAAGGCGGATACGCTCAAGAGCGTGGCGACACATAGGACGATGGCGATCAATTTCTTCATTAGGGGTTCCTCCTCTTACTAACGCTTTAATATGCTAACGTGATGTCATGATAGCATGGTTAAGAAACCTTGTCAACCCTTTTTTTTAAAAAAAAGAAAAAGACTGTGGCGGATAGCCACAGCCAGACCGATGACAAAGTAGGTTGCGACGCGAAATATGCAAGAAGGAAGCCGAGAAGCAGCACGCCTTGAGGGCGCGGGAGCCAAGGCTCCCGCATAAAGTGAGGCGCCGAGCGACATGTGCGCGAGGTGCTTCACTATCCCCTTT
>JAVBVF010000041.1:0-11920 GCA_031554475.1 Eubacteriales bacterium
CCTCCAAACCTCTGCCAGGGCTGTGCCCTGGACCCATCTGTGAAACGCCCATGAAATGGGCGTTTCAGCAAAGGGATTCTAAAGGGCAACAGCCCTTTAGCCGCCGGAGGCCGTCTCCTGGAACCTTTTTTGACAGCCAGGGGACCGTGTGTAACACGGTCCCATAAAGGGTTCAGGGCAAAGCCCTGAGCAAGGTTTTAGGGGCGGCAGCCCCTAAACGTACTTGGTCAACGGTCTGCGCCGTATCGCCTTTTGAGCGATACGGCGCTTGCTTGCCTCAAAGGGCTCCGCTTACGGGTTGAAGCTGTCGCTGAGCCCCATGTCCCGCAAAGAAAGCTGGACCTGTTCCTGCAGCCGGCCCAGCAAAAGAAGCGGGTCTGCTTTTTCGAAAGGCGTCTCCGCCAGCTTGGCCCCCGCCTCATACAGGGCTGTCATCCCGTCGGGAGTCCCGCAGGCATAGTCCTGGGTGACCGTGTAGGCCAGTAGCTGAAACAGGGAGGTCTGCTCGGCCTCCTGGTAAGGCAGCAAAGCGGTCAAAAAGGCGTCTGGGTCCAGGGTGAAGCTCTCCAGGAGCTTGCGGCCCAGGGCATCGGCGTAAGCGCCGTCACAGGTGGCAAGCTGGGCAAAGATCCCCTCGTAGTTTTGGGGCTCCAGCGCCTGGATGGCGTCCATTTTTGCGTCTCCCGTGGATTCGGCCATGGCCAGGCCGCCCAGGAGCAAGGTTACCGTTAACATAGCCGCCAGCATTTTCGCGGGTTTGGATCTCATAGGGTTTCCTCCGTTTCTTTGAGTGGGTTTCCCTTGGTGAAGTTGCGGTAGACCGGCCAGGCAAAGCCCAACCCCATGAGCAAATAGGCAACCATCACCGCCACCCGCTGCAAAAGGGAGACAGCCACCCCGTTTTGAAACAGGGAGCCCAGGAGCAGCGTGGCCGCGCCCATCACGCTCTCCTTGATGCCTACGTTCCCAGGCACAATGGCCACAATGCTGGAAAGCCAGCTAATGCTGTTGTAGAACAGCGCCTGATAAAACGTCACCGAAAGCCCAATGGCGCGGAAGCACAGCATATACAACCCCAGCTGCACCAAATTGCTCAGGGTGAGGCAAACAAGCAGCTTCAAAAGCATGGGACGGTTTCGCAAAAGGGCGTTAAAGCCGGTCACCACATCCGCCAGCAGCCGAACCCTCTTGACAAAAGCGGGCATGCGGTTTTGAAAGAGCAAGGAAAACACGACAAAAGCACCCAGGATAAGGGTCCCTGCCAGCCACAACCCCCAAAGGGTCCAGGGCCAGGCGCCATCCAAAAATCCCATGCACAAAAGCGCCGCCAAAATTTCCAGCAGGGAAAACCCCACGCCAAACACGATATTCCCCGCCGCCATGCTCGCGGACTTGGTATAGGAAAGCCCCTTCACCCGCTTATAGTAGGCGGCGGAGAAGAGCAAATCCGCCCGCAGGGGCAGCACATAGGCCAGGGCATTGCTCACGCTCACCACGCCCATCCAGTCTGTGAGGGTGAGAGGCAGGCCGTAGGTTTGCAAAAGAATGAGATGGTAGACGCCATTCATCACACAACCCAGGAAGGCGAGCCCCAGCATGCCCGCCACCATGGGCAAGGACAGATGGAGCATGCTGAGCATATCCTCACGGTTTTGCCATACGTAGAAAACCAGCAAAGCCACCATCACCACAAACAAGGCGGTGGAAAGCAGGTTTTTCCAGGAAAGGGCCTTGCGGGTGGATCGTCTTTCGCTCATGGTTACCTCTTTTTGGCCAGCCCGCGGAGCACTCGGGCGGCAATGAGCATAGGATCAATGCGGTATTCCGTATGGTCGTGGGCAGGGGCGGCCATGATGGCGTCATACTCCTCATCCGTCAGGGAGAGCCTTTCCTTCACTTGGGCCACATAGCCAGCCATCATGGCCTCGTCGTACATGGGCTCCTGGTACTCCAAAAGGGCTTCCTCCCGGGTCATTTGCCCGCTCACAATCATGCTGCTCAAATGGGAGGTGCGCTTGTCCACCCCAAACTTCTGAGGAAACCACACCAGCTGCACAAAGGCGGTGAACACGTTTTCCAAATGCTTGCGGCCATAGTAGGCAAAGCCGCAGAAATCTTTTAATTCCTGAAAGGCCCGGGCCCGGTTATAGTCGATATAATTGAGCGGGCGGGGGCTTTGAATGCCCAGCACATGCTGGTCCCACATGCGGCGGTAGGCGGACAAAAAGCGCAGCTTGGTAAGGGGCGTTTGGCCAAAGCGGCGGTTGATGTCCTTCATGTTCACCACATCCAGGGCGGTGTGGGTATTCCCCCGCTGCAAAATGCATTCTAGGGCCCAGTTGCCCCCGCTTAGAAAATACCGGATCTTTTTCTCCCGCATCAGGGCGTAGATCTCGGCAAAGAGTACGCTGTCCTGGGGAGCGGCCAAATTGGCCACCCCCGCCTTCATATAGGCCTTGCTCAGCCCATAGAACTGCTGGGGATCGGGCTTCACCACCACATAGCGGATGCCCGTGGCCTTAACCAGCTTGAGCAGGTTTTGCTTGCTGATGTCCGTGTCAAAGCCGTCGTCCACATGGACGCCCAAAATCCGCAGCCCCAGCTGGCGCCCCAAATACAATAAATAGCTGCTGTCCAGCCCGCCGGAAAGGCCCATGATGCAGTCAAATTCCTTGCCCTGGCCCTCCTTTTTGAGGGTATCCACCAGGGCATGGAGCTTTTGTTGCCCTGCCTCATTGGGGAAATACACATGGTCACGTTCCGCCAGGGCGGCCGTACAATAATTGCAATGGCCCGCCCCATCAAAACGGATGGTGGGGTCCGAAGCATCGTCCATAATGCAGCGGGTACAGCGGGTTAAGTCTTTCACCAAAACGCCTCCTTGCGCCATCCAATGGGCGGCAAAATCACTCCCCTATCATAAGCCCAAAAGCAGGGTTTGGCAAGCGGGCCCCCGCTTGGGAACAAGGAGCCGCGCTTGTGTTTGAAGGGGTTTTCAGGTATAATTTGAAGGATCATGGCGAGGCGCTTGTGTGGCGGCCCCCTTGCCCAAGAGGATGAAAAAAAGCCGGAGAGTGCCAAACCAAAGAGGAAGGGAAGTGACGCGGCCATGAAAGCCTTATGGGAGCGGAAGGTGTTCTCCCGCGTGGGCCTTTGGCTGGCCGCCCTCCTGTTTGCCGCCGTGATGACCCTGGGGGAGAGCTTTATGCGTACCGGCTCAACGCAAGGGCTGTTGGGCAGCGGCGCTGCTCTGTGGAAAGGGCTGTTGCTTTTCCTGGCCCAGGCGCGGGTGTATTATGCGCTAATGTTCCTGTTGCAAAACGCCCTTTCCAAGCCCTTTCCAAGAGACGAGAACGCCTTTGTGAAGCGGAAAGCGTTTTTCTGGGCGGCGGCGGGGGCGCTGCTGCTGTGCTGGCTGCCCTACTGGATTTGTACCTTTCCAGGCACCGTGAGCAATGACAGCATCACCCAGATGCAAGAGCTTTTGGGGGTGAAGCCCCTGTCTGCGGGGAACCCCCTGGCCCAGACCTATCTGCTTAAGCCCTTTGTGGAACTGGGCGTGGCCTTTCATAGCCCCGATGGCGCTATTGCCGCCTATTGCGGCCTGCAAGCGCTTGCGATGGCCTTTTTGTTGGCCGCAACCCTGAAAGACATGGCCCTGGCCGCTGCGCCCCGCTGGCTGGTGGTGGGAGCGTTTGCGTTTTATGCCCTATGCCCCGTGTTTCCCGTGTTTGCTTTTTGCGTGGGCAAGGACACCAACTTTGCCATGGCGGTATTGTGGCTGATGATGGCCGTGTGGCGGGCCCTGGCCGTCAAGACAGGCGAAAAGCTCCCCTGGGGTGTGAGTGTGGGGCTATGCCTGTCCGCCGCGTTGGTGGCGCTTTTGCGCAATCCCGGGGTGTACATGGCAGGACTCACCTTGTTCTGCCTGGTTTTGGGAACTCTTGCGCAAAAGCAATGCAAGCTGCCCCTAGTGGCGCTTTGTGTGGCAATGGCGGCCTTCGTGCTGGTACAATATGGGATGAAGCCCCTGGTGAAAGCCGAGCCCATGCCCGAAACCGAGGAATACTCCATTCCCCTGCAGCAGGTGGCCCGGGTGGTGGCCTCCCAGCCTGAAAGCCTCACAGCGGCGGAGAAAGCTGCCATTTCCGGCGTTTTGGCCTTTGAGCGGATCAAAGAGGAGTACAACGGCGAACTCAGCGATCCCATCAAGTTTTTATGGAAGGAGGAGGCCACAAAGGAGCAGAAGGCCGCCTTCTTTCAAACCTGGCTGGCCCTGCTTAGGAAGCATCCCGCCACCTGCTTAAGCGCCACCTTCCACAACACCTACGGCTATTTGCGGCCCGGGTACATGTCTTCCATCAAGCCAACCCTGCTCCTGGGCGAGCAGATGCGGGACACGAGGATCAAAGACCAGTTCGATTTTACCATCAACCCCCTGGCGGATAAGCTGGAGGCCTTTCTCAATCGCCTGCCCCTGCAGCCCGTGTTCCACTGGCTCATCGCCCCGGGGCTCTATGGCTGGATCACGGTCTTTGGCCTTTGTACGCTTTTGCGGGGCCGCCCCAGGCGGCTCATAATCGCGGCGCTGCCTATGCTCTTGGCGCTCTTGGGCTGCATCCTGTCCGCGGTCAACGGTTATTTCCGCTATGCCATGCCCTTGTATTTTGGCGCGCCGCTTTTGCTGGCCCTGTGCAGCCAAGCCTTATCATCCCCCAAAGGAGAAGAGAAACCATGAAATTGCTCATTGCCCTCCCCTGTTTTAACGAGGCTGAAAAAATCGGCGAAGTGCTTGCCTCCATTCCCCAAGCCTATGACGGCATCGATTTCGTGCGTCTGTTGGTGGTGGACGACGGCAGCGCCGACGAAACCGCCAGCATCGCCTTTTCGGCAGGGGCCACGGTGATCCGGCACAAGCAAAACAGGGGGCTGGGGCAGGCCTTTCGCAGCGCCGTGGACTTCGCCATTGACCATGGCTATGACGTAATGGTGAACATGGATGGAGACGGCCAGTTCGATCCGGCGGATATCGCCCGCCTGGTGGAGCCCATTGTGCGACAGGAGGCGGATTTTGTAACGGCCTCCCGCTTTTTGGCTGGGGAAGCCATTGCGCATATGCCCCCCATCAAACGCTGGGGCAACCACCGCATGAATGCGCTGATCAGCCGCCTCTGCGGCCAGGATTTTTCCGATGTGAGCTGCGGCTTTCGGGCCTATAGCCGGGAAACGCTGTTGAAAATCAATTTTTACGGCCGGTTCACCTATACCCAGGAATCCTTTATTTCCTTTCACTTTCACGGCCTCACGGTGAAAGAGGTTCCCATTGCGGTGCGCTACTTTCCGGAGCGGAAAAGCCGGGTGGCGGGCAGCCTATGGAATTACCTCAAAAAAACCAGCGGCATCATTCTGGGGCTCATGCGGGATTATTACCCCATGAAGTTCTTTGGCATGCTTGGCGGCCTTTTTCTGTTTCCGGCTGTTGGGTTTGGGTTGGTTTTCTTCATCCATTACTTATCGGTGGGCTATTTTTCCGGCTATTTGTTTGCGGGGCTCATTTCCGCCTTTTGCCTGCTCATCGCCATTTTGATGTTTTCCTTCGGGGTGGCCATGGAAAGCATGGTGCGCATCAACCGCAATGAAAACCGGATTTTGTACCAAGTGCGCAAGGCCGCGCCCACAAAGCCCGATGAAAGGGCGGAGGTGCTCTACCAATGAAATGGCTCTTGACCATTGACCATCCGGCCTGGGCCCATCAATTTCACCACATTGTCAAGCGCCTGGAGGCCCAGGGGAACCCTGGGCGGGTGCTGGCCATTGACCGGGGCGGCGCGGGAGAATTGCTGCGCAATTATCAGATTCCCTACATCCGCTGCGCGGGAACCACAGGCAAGGGATTTGTGCAAAAAACCGCATTGCTTTTGGGGCTGAGCCTGGAGCATACCTGGCAGGGGCTGCGCTTTCGGCCGGATGTGTTCATTGGCAGAGCCTCCCCCATGGAGGCGATCGCGGCATGGATTTGCCGTAAACCCCACCTTTTGTATGAGGACACGGAGGTCAGCAAGCTCAGCCTTCGCATTTGCCGGCGGCTTTCCACCAAGATCTTGACCCCCCGCAGTTTTTTAAGCGATTTGGGGGAAAAGCAAGAGCGGGTGGATACCTACAAAGAGCTGTTTTATTTGCACCCCTCCGTGTTTACGGCCCAGCGGCAAGTGCTGCGAGATGTGGGCTTTTTGGTGGACGAGCCCTATGTGATCTTGCGCTTTAGCGCCTTTGCCGCCAGCCATGACATGGGCAAAAAAAGCCTGTCCAAGGAAGGCAAGCTGGCCCTGGTGAAGCGGCTGGAAAAGTATGGCCGGGTGTATGTGAGCGATGAGAGCGGGCTGAGTGATGAGCTTAAGCCCTATGCCCTCAAAACCCCCTACGCCCTCATCCATCATGTGTTGGCCTTTGCGCGGCTGGTGTACAGCGAAGGGGCCACCATGGCCAGCGAGGCGGCGGTGCTGGGCGCCCACGCCCTGTATGTGAACCCCATCGTATCGGGCACCACCCGGGAATTGAGCGAGCGCTACGGGCTGATGTTCAATTACAATGATGGCGAGGACCGCTATGAGCGGGCCGCCCAGAAGGCGGAGACGCTTTTGCAAACCCCTGATCTTCCGGCCCTTGGGCAGGAAAAGCGCCAAAAGCTGCTTTCGGAAAAGGTGGACATTAACGCCTACTATGTACAGGAGGCCAAGCGGCTGGCCAAGGCGGGGAGGAAGGGCTAATATGATCGATATCGCGGTTTGGAAGACCCTTCTAGGCCCCACCTGGCTAGACCTGGGCAATGGCTTTCGAAACTTGTTCTTGCTGAGTTGCCTTTTGCAGGCCAGCGCCCTAGGCTGCTTGTTTGCACGGCGGGGCTGGTTTACCAAAAGCAGCCGGCTGGCCTGCTTTCTCACGGGGGCGGCGGTCACGCCCTTTGCGCAATATCTGTGGACCCTCCTTCTGGCGGGGGTCTTTCCTCAAGCCCCCAAACTATTGTATATCGGATGCTTGCCCGCCCTGGCCGCAGGGTACTGGCTGTGGCTGGCGGTGCGCTACTGTAGGCGGCTTCCTGCCCTGGGAAGGCAGGCCATGGCCTTTCTCCGCCGGATTGTCCGGCTGGACAAACCCGCTCTGTTCTCCCTGTGCTTCGCGTTGGCCCTGGGTATCTTGCTGTTGCCGGTATGCGTGCGGCTGTCCATCAGCATGAACGCCGCTCACCCTGGGGACTCGGGGGAATACATGGCCCTGGCCACCCGCTTTTGCGAGGATCGAAGCCTTCCTGAACTGCTGGAAAAAGAAGAAACCCTGGGGCACTTTCGGGGGAACAGCCACTTTCCCTCCCTGGAATTGTACCTGAGCTATGGGCTCATGCACACCGGTGGCGAGTACGGCTATCCCAACGATAAGCCCATGCTCACCGGCGTGGGGATTCTGACCTTCTACCTGATGGCCGCCTATGGGGCGCTGCTTTTGGTGGTGTGCAGGGAGCGCAAGCGCTGGGTATTGCTAGGCATTGTACTGCTCAACCTGGCGCCCAACCTGTATGAATCGGTGAATGGCGCGCCGCGGGATCTCTGGCGGATTTTGGCGCTCTTTTTGGCGGCTTTGTTTTTCGCGGGCCTGGGTACGGAGGGCAACTGGAAAGCCTATCTCAAAAAGCTCCTGGCCGCGCTCATCGTCAGCTTCACGGTGATGAGCGCCCATGTGGTTTGCTTTGTGGTGCTGCCTTTTATGGTGCTGGCCTGGGTTTTGACCCGCTGGTACGCGGCTGTGGCCAGCGGAGAGAGGAAAACCCTGGGGGCGCTTTTAAAAAGCGCCGGCATTGCCCTAAGCGCGGCGGCAGGCGTCCTGCTTGGCTTCGCGGGGAACCTGTGGTGCTACCTGCGCTGGGGGGAGATGTCCCCCTGGCGGCTCATGACCACCTATACCGCCGCCCCCTGGTACGAAATGTACATGGCAGGGGAATACAAGCTGGAGGCCACCACTACCACCCTGAACTTTTGGACCTCCCGTTATGACATCCTCATGGCCTATGCCACGCCCATTGGGTTATGGGGCATGCGGCTGGCGCTGCTCACACTGGCGCTGGCCCTTGCCTACCTCCTGTGGCGGAGGCATTCCAAAACCCGCATCCTCACGGCCGAGGGCAAACTGGCTCCGGCAGGAACCAAAGAGGGGCTCTGCGGCGCGGCCACCCTTTGCTATGCCGCCCTGTTAACCCTGTGCACCCTTTTGCCCATGACAGGGCTCATCGACAGCAAGCTCTACAGCTTTTCCGGCGCGTTTCTGGCCTTACAGCGCTACACCCTGCAGTGGTTTATGCTGGCCGGGGTGATGATCGCCGCCGCCCTATCCGCCTTGGAAGGCGCCTGGCCAAAGATTCAGGAGTGGACAAGGCAAAAATGGGGAAAGCTGGGGGCGTGGGTTTTGCGCAAGCCCTGGGGTCACGGGGCCGCCACCCTTTACCGGACCCTACCCGCCCTTTTATGCGCGCTACTTTGCCTGTTGGCCTTTGGGGAAGGCGTCAACCAGACCGGCTACCGCGCCAGCTTCTACCGCCAAAGCCGGCAGCTGATGGAGGACGAATCAGCCCTTTTGGACAACGGCTTTTTACAGCGCTACGGCCTTTTGATGGCGGCGGCCAGGCATGTGCCCAAGGAGCGCAAGATCCTCTTGACCCGGGCGGGCTATCAGTATCCCCTCAAAGCCCGGGGCTACATCCTGACCGCCAACCCCATAGTGCCGCTGATGAACCTGCCCCTTGCCGAGATCCCCGCCGCCCTGGCGGCCCAAGGCATAGCCATGCTGGCCACAGAGCCCAAATTCTGGGACGAGCGGTACTTTGCCAAGTCCACCTTAAGCCAGTACCTAAGCGCCCTGCCCCCCGAGCAAATCCTCCAGGATGGGGACAACATGCGCTTATATATCCTTGATCCCGCGCTGGCGAAGGCAATCGCCGCCGAGATCGCATATTGACGGCGGTTTTTCCTCATGCTATCATCAGCATACCAGGAAGGAAAAGCATACCCGCAGCAGAAAGGAGCGTGGCCATGAACTGTCCCAAATGCGGAAGCCTTTTGCCCCAGGGCGCACAGTTTTGCAATATCTGCAATGAGCCCATCGTCACCACCGGCTATGTTCCCTATGGGCAAACGGAGTATCCCACCCAGGGCTATGCGCAAAGCTACCAGCCCCAGGGCTACGGCCAGCAGGGTTATGCCCAAACGCCGCCCCAGGGGTATCCCAACCAAGGGGCAGGCTACTCCCAGCAGCAAGGCTATCCCGCCGGTCAAAACCAATACGGCCAATATCCCCAAGGCTATCAGCAGCCCTACGCAGGCTATTATGGCGCGCAGCCCCAGCGGCGGGAGCCCGGGGCGTTTGTAAACGCCGTGTTGCAAATTCCCCGCCTGTTTTTGGAATCCTTCCGGGATCCTGGCGCAGTGCTCAGCGGGATGATGGAACGGCACGATTTCTATACCGCGCCCGTCATTGCGGGGCTTTCCCTGCTACTGGCCTTTTTGGGCGCCATGATCGTCACCTCCGGCGTGGTGAGCCTGTACTTGAACTTTATCGCCAGCGTGTTTGGCGTCAGCTTCGCGGGGGACGCGGCGGCCCAAAGCCAGGGCATCCGCTATATCGCCGGTCGGCTTTCCGCCTCTGTGGGCGGCATTGCCGCCCTGTGCCAGCTCTTTGCCATGGCCTGCCCCCTGGGTGTGACCCTGGTGTATCTTTGCGCGGTTCGCAAAATCCGGTTTTCCGTGTACATGCTCTGCGCCTTTGCCGCCATTGCCACCATGCCCAGCCTGATCACATCGCTTATCGCCCTTTTGGGCAGCATGCTTTCCCCCCTGGTGGCCCTTTTGTTCATGGCCTGCGGGATGATCGCCGGTTATGTGATGCTGGGGGCGCTGATCACCCGCATGACAGGCGCGGCCGACGGGCAGCTGGTGGGCGTGAAGATCACGGTCTTTTGCCTGTCCATGCTATTGACCATGCTGTTCATCGTGCTGGTGGGCGGGCTATTGATGGGCGGGGTGTTCACCAGCATGACCGCGCTTTTGAAGAATTGGAATTCGCTGATTTAGGCAATGGGCGCGGGTGGGGGCTGCTCTGAACCCATTTGGACCGCGCAAAACGCGATTAGGAAAAGTTGAGCGCGCGAACCTCCAGCCCCAAGGATTGCGCGTAGCGCAAAGTGCTTGCGGTACCGCCCTGGCTGCGGCCATCGTAGACAGCCAGCACCAGGGCGCTTTGCGCAACCATATACCGATTGCGCAAAGAAAAGCAAAAGGGGTGGTAGCCTTCGCTATGCACCCCCACGGTTTGGCACTGGGCAAGCAAGGCCTGGTCCTCCCCGCTGCGGCGGCTCAAAAACGCGCGGTAGGGCAAAGCGGCCTCCAGCGTAACGGCCGGATGGCGCTTTTGTGCTTCCAGCACCAGCTTTGCAAAAAGCACATCCGCCCCTTTGGCAAAGCCGCACAGGAAATGGCGGTACCCCTGAAAAATGGCAGCTTCGATTTCGTCTCGAAGCTGTTTTTCAATGCTTGGGAGCTGATCGGCGGGTAAATCGCGGTGGCCTGTGAAGCAGCAGGTGTAGGAAGGCATAGGAGTTCCTCCATAAGCAAGGTATTTATTGAATTATGCCATATATAAAATGGCTTGTCAACAAATGCGACCCAATAAAAGGGGCGTTTTAAGTCAATGCGCAAGTTAAAATATTGTACATGGGAGATGATACCATGTATGAAGAGTTCTTTGTAAAGCGTTTGACAGAGCTTAGATTAATCAAAAATGAGTCTGCAAGGAATATGAGCCTAGCCATAGGACAAAACAAGAATTATATTAACCAAATTGAAAATGGGAAAACCTTTCCTGCCATGCAAACCTTTTTCTATATTTGCGAATATTTAGGCGTTACCCCTAAGGAATTCTTTGACGAGGGCAAGGAAAATCCTACGCTTTTGAATGAATTTATAGCGGTTTTATCTGGCTTAAGTGAAGATAACATTCGTCAGCTTTTGGGCATTGCCAAAACCCTGGCAGGGAAATAGGGTTTTTCCTTTTGGTGGGGCAGCACCAAGGGCTGCGTAGTGGGAGGGAGCGCTCCCACAGGCGCTGTTTCGGGGCCCGCTAACGCCGCGCCCCAAACCCCTGTACTGCCCAGGGAGGGGGCTTTTTTGGTGCGGCAGCACCAAGTCCTAGTTTTGGGCCCGCTAACGCCGCGCCCCCGAGCCCCTGTACTGCCCCAGGGAGGGGGCATTTTCTTTTGGTGGGGCAGCACCAAGCCTTGCATAGTGGGAGCTCCGCGCTCCCACACCCGCGCCCCTTCTTTTGGTGCAAAAGAAGGGGGAAGAAAACTGCGGCGCGCTGCGTCATCGGAAGCCCCTATGATGGCGGTTGTTCCTTCGGCGCTCGCTACCCGTTCGCCAAAGGGACTTTGCCCCTTTCCTATCCTGTTGATTCTGGCTCACTTCGCTCGCTTACGGGCATGGCTTCGCCATGCCCTACCCTCACTCACAATCCGCCAAGGGCTTCCTCGCCTCCGCTAATGCCGCGCTTGGCCCGTATCCCAACTTTCGTCGGTTTTCTATGTTCAGCCCCCAAACAAAAGGTACGTCAAGGGGCGGGGACGGAAATGAGGCATTTTTTATGCCCAGCCCCCAAACAAAAGGTACGTCAAGGGGCGGGAACGGCAATGCGGCATTAAGCGGGAACGAGGAAGCCATTGGCGAGTTGAGAACGAGGATAGAGCATGGCTTTGCCATGCTCGTAAGCGAGCGAAGTGAGCCAGAATCAACAGGGTAGGAAGGGGACGAAGTCCCTTTGGCGAACGGGTAGCGAGCGCCGAGAGAACAACCGCCATTGGAAAGGCTTCCGAAGTGCACCGGAG
>JAVBVF010000030.1:0-23454 GCA_031554475.1 Eubacteriales bacterium
GCTTGCTCAAAAAGATCCGGTTGCGCGGAAGCGAGTCGGCATAAGGGGTGGAGCGTACAGGTCCGTACGTGACATCCCTTAGCCGCCGAAGCTGACAAAGCAAACGGCCTTTTTCAGCAAGCTGAGAATCAAAGACCTCCCTTGCCAAATGGCAAAGGAGGTCGATTCGAAGAATGATCATCAATGCCACTGGTCGCGTAAAACGAGACCCGAAAAGGGGCCAGGGCATACCCCGCTCCCTTACTCCAAGTCCAGCATACACATGGTGGCGGGCATTTCGTGAGCGGTATTCACCTTCTGCTCGTCGGTCACCAGGTCAAAGCAGCTCACGATCAATTTGCCGTTCCACACGCAGGGCTCCCCGGGCTGGTCCAGCTCGCCATGAAAGCCGTCCGTATCGGGGCTTTGGGCATAGCGGCTCACCACGCCCTCCGGCGTGATCTTGCCAATGGCGTTGGCGGAGAAGTCGGCCACATAAATATTGCCCTTCTCGTCGATGGTCATGCCGTCGGTGGTCAGCATCTGCTCCTGATCCTGGGCCCATAGCTCGTTTTTGAGAACCGTTAAGCCGTCCTCGCTCAGGGTTAAGCGGTGTACCGCGCCGTCGCCAAAGTTGCCGATCAACAGCCGGCCCTCATGGTCAAAGATGATGCCATCCACGCCGTATTGGCAGGTGGGGCTTTGGGTGATGAAGGTTTCCAGAATGTTCTTATCCTCCAGGGTGTTGGTGATATCGATCTCCTCATCATCCAGGTCAAAGCGGTACACGCAGCTCATGAGCTTGCCGGATTCCGTCTTGACCAATTCCAGGGTGGACTGGGTCACATACACATTGCGGCCCTGAATTTTCACGCCGTTGGGGTGCTCCATGTTCTTGGCCACAGTCTTGCAATAAACGATTTTGTCCCCGTCCATGCGCACCCGCAGGATGCGGCCGGTGCGAATGAGATCCGCCCGCCCCAGCCAGCCGGGGTTGTCCACGATGTAGAGATCCCCGTCGGGGCCAAAGGCAATGCCCATGGCGCGGGCTTCGCCGGTGGCGGGGTTCTTGGGCACATCAAACCACTTGCGGATGTTACGGTCCTTGTCGATCACGCACATGCAGCTGGGCATGCTGAGATCCGCAAAATTCGGCGCAGAAAGGATCAGGTTGCCCGTTTTGGGATCGGGCTCCAGTCCATCGGGGGTGCAAACCAAGTCCTCCGGCAGCAGCATAAACAGCTTGGACTCTTTCATGAAAATATCCTCCCCTTATTTATTGGCCATTTTTTGGTATACGGGCAGCAGGGATTCGTAGCACAGTTCAAACAGCTCCCGCACCGGCGCATACGCCTTCACGGCAGCGGGATCGGGTTCGTGGACGGTCTTGATCTCAATGAAGCGGTCGATGGCGTCGAAATCCTTGAACAGGTTCACGCCTACGCCGCCGGTCACCGCCGCGCCCATGGAGGTGGCCTCTTCCAAAAGCGCCGGCGCTTTGATGCGGGCATTGTACACATCAGCCATCATCTGCCGCCACACAGACCCCTTGGCCCCGCCGCCGATCACCAGGATCTCTTCGATCGTAATATGCTGGCGGAGAATGTCCAAAATCACGCCTAGGTTCATGGTCACGCCCTCCAAGACGCTCCGCAGCAAATCCTTGCGCTGATTTTCCATCTTGATGCCCAGGAAGGCCGCCCGGGCGTCCACATTCCAGCGGGGGGCGCGCTCGCCCAGGAGGTAAGGCAGGAAGACCACGCCGTTTGCGCCAATGGGGCTTTTTTCGATTTCCGCGTTGATCAAATCATAGGGGCTGATGCCCTTGGCCTCCGCTTCCAGGGTTTCGGAAACACAGATTTGGTTTTTCAGCCAGTTGTAGGAGCCGCCGGCGGACTGCATGGTGCCGTTGGGGGCGTATTTCCCGGGAACGATATGGGCCCAGGTGACCGTGCGCATCAGATCGTCAAAAACCGGCTCGTCGCTGGTGGAGGCGATCCAGGAGGAGCTGCCCACATAGCTGAAGGTTCTTCCGCTACGCACAGAGCCCGCGCCCACGTTGGCGCACACGCCGTCGCCGCCGCCCATAACCACGGGGGTGCCCTCAGCAAGACCCGTCGCCTCGGCGGCCTCTCGGGTCACGCCCCCCGCCACAAAGGTGGAGGGTACCAATTCCGGCAGCTTTTCCGCGTCAATGCCCGCGATGTCCAAGAGCTTTTCCGACCAGGTGAGGCTGCGCAAATCAATACAGGCGTTGCTGGAGCCATCGGAAGGCTCGGTGTAGAACTTGCCCGTGAGCTTGAGAACGATATAGTCCTTAGCGTTTAAGGTCTTGTAAGTGTTTTTGTAAATGTCCGGCTCGTTATCCCGCACCCACATGAGCTTTTGGATGCCATAGCTGGCGGAGTTGCGGTGGCCGACGATATGGTAGTAATCGGACAGGGAAATCTTTTCGCCAATAGCCTTTTGCTGGGCCTGGGCCCGCTGGTCCGCCCAAATAATGGAGGGCCGCAACGGATTGCCCGCCTTATCCACGCACAGGCAGCCCATCATTTGACCGCTAAAGCTAACGGCCGCGATGTCCTTGTTGTCAATCCCCGTTTGCTGGATCAGAGAACGGCTGGTATCGCACACGGCCTTCCACCAATCCGCCGGATCCTGCTCCACCCAGGTCTCGTTGAAGTAATGGGTACCGTAGCTATAGACGGTGCTGCCGATGAGCTTGCCTTCCTCGCTGAACAGGGTGGCCTTGTTGCCGGAGGTTCCCAAATCATGCGCGATAATGTACTTCATTTTGTCGCCTCCAAGTCACGGATCAGGTTTTCTGTGGCCATCAAGCCCATGTTTTCCGCCGCGCCCAGGGTGCTGGCGGCGCAGTGGGAGCCGATCACCACATTATCCAGTTCAAACCAGGTCTGATTCTTAGGCGGTTCCTCGGCGAAGGCGTCCAAGCCCGCGCCCAGAATCCGATTCTCGCGAAGGGCCTCGATGAGCGCCTCCTCGTCGATCAAGCCGCCCCGGGCGGTGTTGATGAGCACGGCGTTCTTCTTCATAGCGGCGATCTGCGCGCGCCCCACAAAATTGCGGGTCTCCTCCATCAGGGGCAAATGCAGGCTGATAAAGTCGCATTCCTGGAAGATGGTTTCGGGTTTTGCGTACTCAATGCCGTGGGCCTTGGCATAGTCCTCGTCCCAGAACACGTCGTAGGCCAGCACCTTCATGGAGAAGCCCTGAGCCCGCTGCGCCACCAGCTTGCCAATGGCGCCAAAGCCCAACAGGCCGATGGTTTTACGGGAGACGTCGCTGGTGGTCACCTTGGACCAATCGCTCTGGCGGCACATCCGGTCAATGGGGATCACCCGGCGGGCCACGGCCAGCATCAGCGCCATGGCATAGTCCGCCACGGCCTCGCTGTTGGCGCCCACGGTGCGGGATACCTGGATGTCTTTGGCCTCGGCGGTTTTCATATCGATATTGTCCACGCCCACGCCGTACTTGGCAATGGCGCGAAGTTTGGGCGCGGCCGCAATCACGTCCGCATCCATGGGATCCACCCCCAGGATAATGCCCGTGCAATCTTTGACCCGCTCCACCATCTGCTCCTTGGTCATGATCCCGCCGGTATCGTTGCGCACCAGCTCATAGCCGGCTGCTTCCAGCTTTGCAAACAGGGAAGGATCCGCCTTGCCGTAGGAACGGGGCGTTATCAGAATTTTTTCCATGCCGCGCCTCCTCAACCCTTGGCCAAGCGGTCGCACAGGGCCAGCCGCTCACCGCTGATATCGATGTGGAATACTTCCGCGATGACCTGGGTCCAGCCGTGAATGAAGTAGATCCATCCATCCTCGATGGTGAGATTCTCCGTCCCCTTTTGCGCCTCGGCCTGGTGCATGAACTCCAGGGTGCCGCGATAGTTGAACTCCCAAACCAGGCCGTTCTTGGGGAAGCGGCAAGCATCCGTCAAGGGGGAACCCGGGCGGTCCTTGCCCAGGCCGGTAGCGTTAATCACCAGGGAGCCTTCGGGCAGGTTTTCCACGATCAAATCATTCCACTGGGGGGTGGGGCACAGGTGGAAGCTCAGGGGCACACGGGAATCCTTGAGCACATTCACCGCCTCCGCCAGGCGGGGAGCGCTGCGGTTGGTGAGGTGTACCCGGGCGGGGATATTCTTGCCGTGCTTATCCTGGGCCACATAAGCGCCCACGGCCAGAGCGCTTCCGCCCGCGCCCAGCACGCACACCTCCGCCTTGGGGTGGGTGGTCCAATAGTCTTTGGAGACGAAAGCGTCCAGGGCTAGGCCCACGGTGATGGGATCCTTGGCATGGCCGCAGAGCTTGCCGTCCAACTTGGAAATGGAGGACAATTCGCCAAACATTTCCGCAAAGGGATCCATGTATTCAAACATATCCCTGCAAGCATTATATAAATCGATTTTATGGGTGGTCACCAGCGCGCCCAGGCTCAAAGGATCGTTTTTGATGAAATCCACCACCGCGCGGTATTCCTCGTCCGGCGCGTGAATCCCGATGTCGATCCCCTTGATGACGGCCTCCAGGCCCAGGGCCTCCGCCCATTTGGGAAAGACCTTCATGATGGAGGACTGGCCTGTGGTGACTCCGATAAAATACATTGTGGGCTGCGTTGCTTTTCCGGGAAGATTGACCATGGGGCTCCCACTCCTTTACCTCAAAATAATCTGTTTTATAGAAGGATTATGAAAACGCACGAAGCGGATTACCCAATGTCATCATTTCGATGTCTGTGCGCGAAAGGCCGTCCGCCTGCAAAAGGGGCAGAAACGTTTCCAAAAGATAGGTTAAGCCTAGCGTGCCGCCGTAGGAATGGAGCCGTTCCCGGGTGGTGTCCAGGGACAAAAGCAGCTGCTTCCCAAAGCCCAGCTGCGTCATGTGCCGGATCAGCCTGAATTCACTCTCATCATCGTGATACTTAAACCGACCGATGGTGTCGTACTCCAGCCAGGCCCCCGCCTTGGCAATGGCCTCATGGGGCGCGAAGTCCTCCGCCTGCCGGTCCACGTGGCAAACCAACACCCGCGAAGGCGCAAGCCCGCATTCCTGGCAAAGAGCCAGGGCTTCCAAGGCCCCTGCGCCTTTTTCTGTGTGCAATAAAAGGGGCGCCTCCGCCTCGGCGGCAGCTCTGGCGGCAGCGCGGAGCTGCACGGCCAGGCGGCCCACACAGCCCTCGGCGGACAAAGCCGCCTTCACCGCCCCCGCCCGAACGGGCTCGCCGCCTCTTTCGTCCCTGCACCCCAAGGTGAGCTCTCCCAGAAAACGCTCATAGAGCGCCTCTTCGGATTCAGCCCGTATCAAACTGTCCGCCGGATAGAACATAGGGAGATGAAAGCCCGTCACACAGACAATGTGTACTTCGCTTTTCTCGCTCATCCGGCGCAGGGCCTGGGCATTGCGCCCAGCGCCCCCGGGTTGGGCGTCCAAAATCATACCGCCGCCAGCCTTGCGGTAGGCGTCCAGCTCTTGTGCCGAAAGGGCTTCATCATCAATCAGCAAAGCGGAAAACTTCTCCGTGGCCGGACCGGCGGCCACAAAAACATGCTCATGCATCTGGCAATGCCCAAGTCCGTTTTTTTCTACCGTGCCCAGTACCGTCTGCACTGCTCCCACGCCATCCGTTCCCCCTCGCGTTTTAAGTCTCTACGTCACAATGTCATAACAAGCCAATCTATACTCTACGGCTTGATTTTCTATGGATTTCCCTATGTCACTCTATCTGCTGCCCTGTAATTATAGCATGCTTTGCAAAATATGCAACCCGAAGGCGAAGGATTTCTTGCGCCCGAAAGTAGGCCGCGAAAATCTTGACAATTTCCATTGCTTACCTTATACTGTTTCTTGGTTATAACATTGTGATATTATAACTTCATAGCATAGGAGGGGTTATTATGCCGTACGTTCCAGCTCCCATTCGGGCTTGGGGGTCTCCCAGCCGTTACATCCAAGGACCCAACCTGCTCAAGGATATTGAAAAATACACCCGGGCTTACGGCAAGCGGGTGGCCGCCGTGATCGACCAATTCTTTTTTGATTCCCTCACCCAGCAACTGAAAGAGAGTTACGCGGGCAGTGGCTCCGAGTTCACCTCCATCGTGTTCAACTCCGAGGTCACCGAGGCCCAAATCGAAAAGACCACAGAGGCGCTTCGCGGCTTTTCGCCCGATGTCATCGTGGGCATTGGTGGCGGCAAAACCCTGGATACCGCCAAAGCCGTGGCCGACAACTTTCACGCTCCGGTGATCATCTGCCCCACCTCCGCCTCCACCGACGCGCCCACCAGTGCCCTTTCCGTGATTTATAAAGACAACGGCGAGCACTCCCACGCCCGCCACTATCTGGCCAACCCCAATCTGGTTTTGATGGACAGCACCATCATCGCCAAGGCGCCCATCCGCTTCCTGGTTTCCGGCATGGGCGACGCGTTGGCCACTGTTTTTGAAGCCCGGGCCAACGACTTGTCCGATAACGGCAACTACATCAACGGCGACCAGGGGCCCTTCCGCCGCCCCAAGACAGCCATGATCATCGCGGAAGCCTGCTACGACACCCTCTTGGAATGCGGCGTGCAAGCCAAGCTGGCCGCCGAGCAGGGCTTGGTCACCGAGGCCGTCGAAAACATCATCGAATGCAACACCTTAATGAGCGGCCTGGGCTTTGAAAACACCGGCTGCGCTGGCGCGCACTCCGTGGGCGACGGCATTACCGGCCTTCCTGCAGGTGTCAAATCTCTCCATGGCGAGCGGGTGGCCTTTGGCGTGATCTGCCAGCTGGTGGCCGAAAGCGCGGATTCCGCGTTGATTGAAGAAGTGGTCCATTTTTGCCTGGATGTGGGGCTCCCCGTGACCCTTGCAGACCTTTCCGTGGAAAAGACGCCGGAAAACCTGCGGGTCATCGCTGAGGTCAGCATGCACAGCTTCTGGAATGCCGAGCCCTTCAACGTAAGCGTGGAGCAGGTGATCGACATCGTGCTGGCGGGTGACGCCGTGGGCTCTTACTACCGCGCCCAAAGAGGGTAAAACGCCCCGAATGAAAAAGTGAAGTGGCGTTTTCGCGCCACTCAGACCGTTGACAAAGTACGCTTAGGGGCTGCCGCCCCTAAAACCCCGCTCAGGGCTTCGCCCTGAACCCTTTATGTGACAGTGCTTCACACGGTCAATGGCAGTCATAAAAAAATTTTCATCAAAACGGGCCTTTTCAGCAAGCTAAAGTGGCGCTTTCGCGCCACTTTAGACCGTTGACAAAGGCAATTTGGCAACGGGATGGAGCTTGCTCAAAAAGACTCGGTTGCGCGGAAGCAAGGTGGCATAAGGGGTGGAGTGTACAGGTCCGTACGTGACATCCCTTAGCCACCGAAGCTGACAAAGCAATGTTTTTGAAAGAAATGGTTCTTTTTTATTGCTTTCACCGCGTGAACACGCGGTGAAATAACGGGTCCAGCGCAGCATAGGGAAGCGAGCGCGCGGTGCGCCCTGCCGCGTAGCGGCTAGCGAACGAGATGTGGGACTTGAAGCGAGCGCGTGAGCGGTAGCGAAACGCACGATGACTGAGAAGCCCCCGTTTATACGTTTTTTTTACAGCCGCCTTTGACCGTGTGTAACACGGTCAAATAAAGGGTTCAGGGCTTTAGGGGCGGCAGCCCCTAAACGTACTTTGTCAGCGGCCTAAAGTGGCGCTTTCGCGCCACTTTTGATTACCCCTCCGTACCCGCCGCGATATCCCCGCGCTGTTTCAAATCGGTCAGGATCTCCGCATAGCGCTTCTCATCAATCTTGAATTTCTTCATGTAGATCCAATATCCAGCCACAATGGAGAGCAGCGGCAGAATCAGCATGGACATTTTCATCATGGTGATGCCGCCTGCCGTTACATCGGCGGGCGTGGCCGCCGCGTTAATGCCGGATACGATCAGCGTAAGCCCCAAGACGCCGCTGGCAATGGCTCCCCCGATTTTGTTGATAAAGGGCTGCACCGAAAAGGTGATGCTCTCGTTGCGCTTGCCCAGCTTCCATTGGCCGTACTCAATGCTGTCCGCCAGGAACATGAGCATCAGCAGTTGAATGAACGCCTGCCCCACAAAGATCAGCACCCCTGCGATGCCAATGTAGCGCATATCCATGGGCGCGAAGAAAAACAGAAGATACCCCGCCACCACCATGGCCGTGGCTCCGGTATAGAGCTTGCGGCGGGTGAAGCGCTTGGAAAACCAGGTGAACACGCTTAAGGCCGTCAATTGCGATACGCCCAGCACCAGCGCAAAAATGGAGTACATGTCCTCGTTCCCATAGGCGTATTTGAAAAAATGCACCCCAAAGCTGGTGGTGGTGCTGTATCCGATCATAAACAGGGACATGGAAACGGCCACCCATAGCAGTTGGTCGTTTTGAAACAGCACGCGCAACATATCCCGAAGGGAGGTCTTTTCCTCCTCTTTGAAATACCCCTTATGCTCTTTGACCCCGAACAGGGTGATGGCCTGAAAGCCCAGCATCAGCACCGCCACGATCAAGGCGAACACAAACCAGCCCTGCTTCGCGCTGCCAAGCGCGCTTCCCAAGGCTTTGGTTAAGGGAAGGATCCCCACCACTACGGCAAACATACCCACATTGGCGCAGATGCGGGCAAAGGAGCCGATTTTTTCCCGCTGCTTTTGGTCGGTGGAAAGGGCGGGCATCATGGACCAATAGGCGATATCATTCAGGCCGTAGAACACATCCCACAGCAGGTAGCACAGTGCGAACACCGCCGCGTAGGCCGCGCCTGTCAGCCCCATGTCCAAAAACATCAAAACCATGCAAACCGCGCCGACCAGCGCGCCAATGGCCATGCCAGGCTTGAACTTGCCAAAGCGGCTTTTGGTGTTGTCTACCAATATGCCCATCAGGGGGTCATTGAAGGCATCAAACACCCGAAGCCCCAAAAGCACGGCTGTCATCAAGGCCAAGGTGGAATCGGGGACAATCAGCACCTCGGTGATGTACACCATAATGTACATGCTGACGGTGGTGTAAAACATGTCCCGGCCGATGGTTCCCAGCCCGAAGCAGAATCGGTTGCGCCCGTCATAGTTCTTTTCCATATTCTTTCCCCTTTTCTTTGGTTGCTCCCCTTGAAACGGCCCGTTGATCCCTTACGCTTCGGCGGATTCAAGGCTCTCCACCTCATAGAGGGTGGAGCCGAAATCGCCCAGAAGGCGCGTCTTAGGGTTATAATAGGTCCCCATGAACTGGTTGTTGAGCAAAATCCCATCCATGAGCGTTTGCCCGTAGGCCGTATAGGTTTCCACGCAATCGGTCAAAGCAAAATGCCGGTTGGCCAGGCGCACAAGGAAGCCTTCCGGATTCAGGGCAACCGGAAGCAGATGCTTCACCAGCCCACCGAAGCGTTTGATAAACAGGCTTTGGGGCCTAGTGGCCACGCGGTATTTCTTGTCTGGGGAAAGCCCCATCAGTCGCAGGCGGTCAAAGCCCTCCGCGGCATTGGCCTGGGTCTGGAAAAAGCCGCTGACGCCGCCCCGTCCTCCAACGTCCACACAGTGCCACAGCACTTTGTTCGCCTTGCCGCTTTCCCCCCGCCAAAAGGCGCCGTATTGCAGCGTTTGCCGGCGCCGCTTGTAAAAGGCGATCTGCGCTTTCACTTCCTTGCGCTGCACAGGCGAGAGGTATTTCAAGTCCAATTCATACCCCAGGCAGCCAAAGGCCGCCACATGAAAGCGCGTGGGCAGGGGCGTATCCCGAAGGGTCTGCTGGTGCGGCGCTTCGGAAACATGGGCCCCCATGGCGGACAAGGGGTACAAATGGGAAAGCCCGCCCTGGATCTTCAGCCGTTCCACAGGGTCCGTATCGTCCGACACCCAAATTTGCGGCGAGAAGCACAGCATGCCCAGATCAAAGCGGTTGCCGCCGCTGGAGCAGCTTTCAAACAAAATCCGCGGCCGCTCCTGAAAAATCCGCCGCAGCACTTCATAAAGCCCCAGGGTATAGCGGTGAAAGAACTCCCCCTGGTTTTTGAGGCAAGGGGAGCACCCATCGCTAATGTGGCGGTTATAATCCCATTTCACATAATCGATCCCGCAGGTGTTCAGGATATGGGTCACGTTTTGTACGATGTAGTCCCGCACCTTAGGATTGCAAAGATCCAGCACCAGCTGGTTTCGGCCCTTCGCGGGAATTTTATTCGGCGTGCGCAGCGCATATTCGGGGTGGGCGCGGTACAGTTCGCTGTCCTCATTCACCATCTCCGGCTCAAACCAAAGACCAAAGCCCATGCCCATCCCATGGATGCGCCTAGAAAGTTCTCCAAGCCCAAAAGGGAGCTTGCGCCGGTTCACCGCATAATCGCCCAGGCCGGCCTTGTCGCTGTTTCGCTTGCCAAACCAACCGTCGTCCAGCACAAACAGCTCCACACCCACCTTCTTCGCCCGCCTGGCCAAGCGCAAGAGCTTGCCCCGGGTGAACTTAAAAAAATGGGCTTCCCAGTTATTCAAAAGCACCGGCCGCTCTTTGCCCTTCCAGTCTCCCCGAACGATATGGCGGTTCACAAAGGCATGAAAATTCTGCGACACGCCGTTGAATCCCGCAAAGGAATAGGTCAGTACCGCCTCGGGAGTTTCAAACCGCTGCCCCTTTGCAAGCGTCCACTCAAAGCAATGGGGGTTAATCCCTACGCTTACCCGCACCAGGTCCTGGCCGGAAACCTCCACCGCGCTGTAGTGGTTGCCGCTGTACACCAAATTGAACCCATACACCGAGCCCTGGTTTTCCGTGGCGCCGGCGGCAGCCAGCAAAAACCCCGGGTTGTGGCGGTTGCTGCTATCTCCCGTGGTGGAGGAATTCACGTACATCCCATAGCCAATGGGCCGCTCCTGCAAATGACCCTCCTTGATCCAGCCGCCGTCCAAGGTCACGAAGCGGTAGCCGTCGTTGGGCATATCCAGGGACAAGCTCAATAGCCTTCGGATCACCAGCGGAGCTTCGCTCCCGTTCAGTACTACGGCGCGGCGGGTGATGACCTCCGCCTCTGGATAAACCGTGTAGTACAAAAAAAGGGTCACGGCATTGCTTTCATCCCGCAAGGTGATTTCCAGGGTTTGGCAGTCCTCCCCCTCTCCATAGGCCGAGGGCAGGGTATCCATGGCCAGGCTGCCTTCCACAATCCGGTGGCCCTCATACACAAAATCCGTGGTGTAGGTGCCGTCCGGCATTTTGATCTCCGCAGGGGTGTTGCGGTAATCCCCCTTGCCGATCCCCGACCATTCCAGGCACAAGGTGTCCAGGCAATAGGTTTCGTCCTCCGGGGAATACAAAACGCTGCTGCCGATCTGGGCCGTGCGCTTCACTGCCAGCGGCTCCACCGGCTGGTCCTCCGGCAGGCGGTTGCCATAATAAATATGCTCCAAATGACCGAAGCGGGTGATCCGCAGCCAATAGCTGGCACTGCGGGTGGAGAGTTTGAACACTCCCTCAGCAAAGGCGATCATCTTTTCGCCTCCCGCCATTGCCGCAGCACCACGGCCTCGTAGGGCTCCAAGCGGCCATCAAACGTGTCGCGTTCCAGATTGGACACAAGCACCTCTCCCTCATAGGGCGCCCAGGCCTTTCGCTTCCCAAAATTCAGGAAAACCGCATAGGTTCCTTCTTCACCAGCCCGAGTATAGGCCATCACGCCGCCTTTTTGATACAAAGGAGAGAAAGCGCCGGATTTCAGCGTACGGCTAGAGGCCCGCAAGGCGATCAACCGTCGATAATAATGAAGAACAGACTGCGGATTCTTCCCCTGCTCTTGGTAGTTAATCCTTACATGATTCCCGTTGATCTTCAGCCAGGGCGTGCCCGTGGTAAAGCCTGCGCCCTCTTCCCCATTCCACTGCACGGGCGTGCGGGCATTGTCCCGAGAGGCCTGCCGGATCCATTTCCAGCGGAGCTTCCTAGGAATGTGGAAGGTTTGCATGAGCTTGTCGATGTTAAAGCTCTCCACATCACTCAGCTGAGAAAGGCTTTCCATGTCAAAATTGGTCATGCCGATCTCCTGCCCCTGGTACACAAAGGGGGTTCCCCGCAGGGTAAACTGCAGCGTCCCCAGCAATTTGGCGCTGCGCTCCCAATAGGCCCCCTCGTCCCCATAATGGGAAACAATGCGCGGCTGATCGTGATTTTCCAGGTAGAGCGCGTTCCAATCAAGCCCCTGCTGCCACTTGGTCAGCACTTGCAAAAGCCGCTTGGCGTGAAAGGGCTTGGGAATGTAGCGGGCCACCCGACGGTCCACTTCCAGGTGATCAAAATAGAACACCATGTCCAGCTCTTTGCGCTCAGGGTCCGAAAGCAGCTTGGCCTCTTCCAAATCCACCATCACGGTTTCCCCCACCGTGAAGCAATCGTAATGGTCCAGTACGTCTTTTCGCAATTCCCGCAAAATCCGATGATTGCCTTCCTGGGTTTGGTAGTGCTCCCTGCCCCGAATGGCAATGCTCGGTTTTCCATCCTCCAGGCTCGTTTTGTAAAGGATGTTGATTACATCACACCGGAATCCCGCCGCGCCCTTTTCCAGCCAAAAGCGCATGATATCCTTGGCCTCCTGGATCACCTTGGGGTTATGGTAATTCAAATCGGGTTGCTTTTTGTCAAAGAGGTGCAAATAGTATTCGCCGCTGTTTTCGTCCCATTCCCAGGTGCTGCCCATGAAGAACCCCGTCCAGTTGTTGGGCGGGCTTCCATCGGGCTTGCCCTTGCGCCAGATGTAATACTCCCGGTAGGGGCTATCCTTGTGGCGGCTCTGCTGAAACCAGGGATGCTCATCCGAGGTATGGTTGATCACCAAATCCATGATGATCTTGATATCCCGCTTCTGCGCCTCCGCAAAAAGCCGCTCCATGTCGGCCATGGCGCCAAATTGCGGATGAATTTCCCGATAATCGCTGATATCATAGCCGTTGTCCGCGTCGGGAGAACGGTACACGGGGGACAGCCAAATCACGCCCACGCCCAAGGCTTGGAGCGCATCCAGCCGAGAAATAATACCCGGGATGTCCCCGATGCCATCACCGTTGGAATCTTGAAAACTCCGGGGATAAATCTGGTAGACCACCCGATCTTTCCACCACGCCATGGTACTCACTTGCATCCCTCATTACGTATTGATATGGTACTGCTCCCCCTGGACATACTCGCTATAGAGGGCCTCCGTTACGCCCCCCGCCCCGATCACGTCCCGCAGGAAGCGGCCGCTTTTTTTAACCGTGCGCTCCAGTCTATCATAATCCACGTGGACCATGCCAAAGCGGGCGCTCTCCCCCTCCAGCCACTCAAAATTATCACAGAAGCACCAATGATAATAGCGCTCCACAGGCAGCTCGCTTTCACAAAGCGCCTTGAGGTGATCATAGATATAGCGGCTGCGGAACGCATCCTGGTTATCGCAGGTGCCGTTTTCCGTGATATAAATCGGCAAGGCTTTGATGGCATAGAGTTTCCTGGCACATTCCACAATCCCCTGGGGGTAAATCTCCCATCCCAGGTCGTTGACGGGCACGCCCTCCCCAACCCCGTCTTTCCGGCCAGCCACAGTGGTGCGGGAATAGTAATTGACGGCGACATAATCGCAATACTGGCCTTTGGGAATCCGGCAGACATTGCGCAGGGGGAAGGTAAACTCGCCCGTACACATGGCCCTGGACAGGCTGCCCTGGAAAAAACGCTCCAAGAACCGTGCGTATACCCCATCCACCGGATTCCAATGATTCCTGGGAGTGAACACCCGCACATGATTGGCGAAACTCACCCGGGTACCGGAAAAGCCCATTTCCTGGCGAAGGGCATGGATGCGCTCATAGGCCCGAACGTGCGCCCCTACCAGAACGGACATCACAGCCACCGCCTTGGCCATGGATTTCTCCCCAGGCGGCCAACTGCCGAAATAGTACCCGTTGGTAACATATACGTTGGGCTCGTTGATGGTGATATACTCCTTCACATGGTCGCCAAAGGCCCGCACCATCTTTTCCACAAAGCGGATAAAATAGGGAAGGTTCTCTTTTTTCGTAAAAGCGCCTTTGGTTTCAAACCACATGGGGTTGGTAAAATGGTGCAAGGTCACCAGGGGCTCCATGCCCTTCTCCTTAAGGTACGCCACTTCCCGCACGTAATGGGCGATGGCGCTTTCGTCAAACCGGCCTTCCTCAGGCTCGACCCGCGCCCACTCCACACCCAAGCGAACGATTTGCATGCCCAGCGCTCCCATCAGCTCCGCATCTTCCCGCCAGCGGCGAAAATGATCATTGGCGCGGGCTGGGCTGGACCCGTCCACGATGTGGCCCTTTTGATACCAGTCATTCCAGGAATGGTCCAGGTCTCCCCCTTCGATTTGGGTAGCCGCGCTGGCTGCGCCGATGAGCATACCTGTTTTCAGCGAAAATGCGTTCATATCGCGCCTCCTGCTATCAAAAGCGTTGAGATTGTCGATGGATTTGATGCTTCCATTATATCACAATTTGAGGGATGCGTCAGCAGTGCTAGGCATGGTGGCAACGGCAAAACCGTGCCGGTAGCATTGGCTGCGGCACGGTTTTTGATGAGTCTTCGGTTGGGGGGCGTCCTTTTTTCTGGGGCGAGGATAGCTCCTGCAGTCCTGGCGTTGGCAATGGAGCCTATTCCTTAATCCCGCCCGCTCCCACCCCTCGCAATAAATACTTTTGCCCCAACAAATAGATAGCGATGGTGGGAATCAAAACGATGACCAGCGCGGCAAACAGCGCGCCAAAATCGGTTGCTCTTTTTTGGACCTGATACAGGTGGGCCAAGCCCACCGGCAAGGTCTTTTTCTCCGGCGTGCGCAAAACCACCTGCGCCAAAGGGTATTCGTTCCAAAAGGCCATGGCGCTAAGCATCACCACGGTGGCCACGCCTGCCTTGGCCAGGGGAACCATCACGCTGATGAGAATGCGCGGGTTGTTGCACCCGTCAATGCGGGCGGCTTCCTCATAGCTTTTGGGAATGCTGCGCATGAAGCCGGACAGCAAAAAGATCCCGAAGGGGAAATTGAGCGTGGCATATACCAGGCTTAACCCAAAAAGATTGTCAACCAAGCCAAAATTATGCATCTGCATAAACAAAGGCACCATAATATAGGTGGCCTGGATGAACACACAGGTCATCAGCGCCGCCTCGATGACCCTGGATCCAAAAAATCGATACCGCGCCAGCACGTAAGAGGTGGGGATGACAAACACAATCACCAACCCGGTAGACAGGAGCACCACCCATACCGAATTGAAAAAGTACGCGCCCATATTGGCTTTGGTGAACGCGCGGGCATAATTGTCCCAGGCAAAGCCTGTGGGCAGGGATACCTGATTGAACAAAAACTCCTCGTTGGTTTTTAGGGAAGAGAGCACATTCCAAACAATGGGATAGAGAAGAACCACCGTCACGACCCATAAAAACAAACGAACCAGCCAGCGCGACACCCAATCGGGGTTCCGTCTTCTTCTCTGTGTCATCAGCGTCACCTCAGGGCTTCGTTTTGGTAGGACAGCTTTCTGGATATCAAGGAGAACACATAGGCCAGCACCAGGGAAAAAACCGTGATGGACATGGCATAACCAAAGTTGGCGCTGCTGCCAAAGGCCATGCGGTACATGTGCTGCAACAGCACCAGGGTGCTGTTGCCGGGCCCGCCGTTGGTCATGATGTTGGACACGGTGTAGCTCAAGTTCAGCGTGCCCGACAGGGAGAGCACAAACGTGATGCCAATATTGTCCTTCAAAAGCGGGATCGTCAGAAGGAAAAATTTTTGCGGCTGGTTCGCCCCGTCAATGGCTGCCGCCTCATAGATATCTTGCGAAATGGAATCGATGGCCGCCACCAGCATGACCATATAGTATCCCATGGCTTGCCAGATCAGCACAAGGGCAATGCACCACAGGGCAACGCTTTCCTCTCCCAGCCAGGCCACGGCCGGAATGCCCAACAAGCCGATGAGCTGATTGGCCACGCCGGAAGAGCGGGGATCCAAAATGCAAGCCCATACGATACCCACCACGGTCAGCGAAATGATGCTGGGCATAAAAAACAAGATCCGGTACAGCCCCTTTTCCCGCAGCTTGGTTTGCGTGAGCATAAAAGCAAACACCAGCGACAGAAAAATGGTGATCAGGGGAACCACGCCCAATAGCTGCAGCGTATTGCCCAGGGCCGCCAAAAAGTTCTTATCCTTGGTAAACATGTATTCATAGTTTTCAAACAGGATCAATCTTGTGCGGGGACCAAAGCTCATGTTGGCCGCGTTGGTAAAGGACATGACCAGCGCGCTGAGCGTGGGCATCAGCACAAATACGACCACCAGCGCCAGCGTAGGCACAAGGCAGATCGTCAAAAATGGATAGGGAAGCCTTCCCAAGTGGGACTTTCGGCGAGCCTGCATGTGGCGTCCTCCCTTATCGATACGTCCCAAACAAGCCCTGCCATGCCCAAACAGGTTTGAGCACTGGCAGGGCTTGTTGCGTCAAAGCACTACGTTGCCTGTGATCACTGCGCGGCGGCCATATCTGCGCGGATTTGCGCAAACGCATCCTCCACGGTCTTGCAGTAGTCCTCTACCGACAGCTTCCCCGTAAACAGAGGGCCCATATTGTCGTCAAATATGGTGGTGGGAACGTTCACTTTGCTATTGGCAGGCAGGGTGTCGTAGTTCATGAGCATGAAGGTGCCGTCTTTGTAGACGTCAAACATGCCGTACACGCCGCTGCTCAGGTCTTCCTTTGCGATTTGCGTAGCGTCAGTCACAGCGATGGTACCGTTGGCGTTCTTGGCGAAGGACTGGATGGACGCCTTGGTGTACAGAAAACGTAAAAATTCTTTGGCCAGCTCGGGGTTCTTGGCCTGTTTGGGAATTTCAAACTGGTCATAGCTGGAGAGCACATAATGGGTATCGCCCGCCTTTAGCGCCGGAGCCGCAGCCAAACCAAACGCAAAGCCTTCCTCCCGGGGGCTTTCCGCCATTTCCCCCTCCATCCAGGTACCGTTGGGGATGAAGAGCGCCTTGCCCATCATCATATCCGTCTGGGACTGGGTGTGGTTGAGCGCCACAGTGCCTTCCATCAGGTAGCCTTCGGCGCCGATCTTCACGAAGTTGCTTAGCACCTGCTTCACCGCATCGCTGGACATGGAGCCTTCCTGATAGGTGCGGATGGCCTGGAGGGCTTCCTCGCCACCGATGTCACCCACCGCCGGATAAAACAAGGACTCCAGATAGCCCGCATAGATGCCCTGATAGGTGAACAGGGAACGCTGCACCTTCCGCCCATCGATCTCCACAAAATTTTCTTCCTTTTTAAGCTCATCGCCCAAAGCAAAGAACTCGTCCCAGGTCTTGGGTACGGCCCAGCCCTTTTCAACGAAGAGGTTCTTGTTGTAAACCAAGCCCATGGGGCCTACGTTGAAGGGAGCCAAGAATATTTTGCCATCCCCATAGGGGGCAAACTTGGGGCTTTCCAGCACGCCGGAGACGATACTATCGCGGAGCTTCACCCCAGGGCGGTCCAGGGCCTCGCCGTCAAACACATCGGTCAGATCGGTCAGCTCCTCATTTTTGATCATCGAGGAGACCAAACCGCTGCGTTCGGTATCGGTCAGGGCAATAAAGTCGGGCCAATCGCCCATGGTGGTTTGCGGAGCCAAGATGTTGCCGATTTCAGGGTCGATCGTCATGTTGACCTTCACGCCGGGGTATGCGGCCTCAAACTGAGCCACGATGTCATCCCAGTACGCGCGGCCAAAGCCGCCTTCAAAAATCGCGATGTTCAGTTCCTTGTTGTCAAAGTCTGTGGCGGACGCGGCGCAACTCACCAGGCTTAGCGCCATCAGCGCCACCAGAAGTAATGAAACGAGTTTTCTCACAAATGGTTCCCCTCTTTCCCACTGCGCGAATCGGTAGCCGTCGACCAATTCTTCTAACAGCAGTATCCGAAAAACGGGCTTTTTTTATGGTGGCAAATGCTCTCATTTTTCGCAAAAATTCCCCCTGCGCCTTTGGCGGCGGAGGGGGAAGCGAAAGCAATCCTTTTGGGCAAGCGCTTTCTAGCACCTGCCCTGTTTCAGTCAACGCTTCTTACGCAGCGGTTCCCAGGTATCCGGTTAGGGATGGATGCAGTCTGCGTGGACCGGTTCCAGGTTTCCGTCCAGCCAGACGCGCTCTCCCGCCGCAAGGTTCAATACCGTCCACGCAGCGCCATAGCGTACGCAAACCGGCTCCCTGTTCGCAAAGCGGCCTGTCAGGCCCAAGCGGGTCAGCCTTCCACCCGCAAATTCGATCTCCGCCACATACCCGTTGGGTCCGCACAAACCGCTGACGCTTCCTGCCTTCCACGCATCCGGCAAGGCGGGTAAAACCACCAGGGTATTGCGCCGAACCTGGAGAAACATTTGGGCAATGCCGGCGGTCACGCCAAAGTTCCCATCGATCTGGAACGGCGGATGGGCGTCGAACAGATTCCTGTACGTGCCTCCGCCGCCCGCGAGAGCGCCTTGCGCCTCCACCAGCCGCAATTGCCGCCTGGCGATTTTCAGCGCCTGGTTGCCGTCATACAGCCGCGCCCATGCATTGACCTTCCAGCCCAGGCTCCACCCCGTGCCTTCATCGCCTCGGACCCGAAGGGACGCCTTGCACGCCTCCAAAAGCGCCGGGGTCTCTTCCGGAATGATCCCATGGCCCGGGTGCAAGGCATATAGATGCGATAGGTGCCGGTGTTCCACCTCTACCTCTTCCCATTCCTGATCCCATTCCAGCAGGCGGCCATCCTTGCCGATGGCCAGGGGGGGGAGCTTCTCCAAGGCGGCCCGCACCGCCGCGGCATCCTCCTCTTGAATGCCCAGCGCCGCCAGTGCCAAGAGATAGTTTTGAAACACTTCGGTGAGAATCGCGGTGTTCATGGCGCTGCCAAAGGCCAAGGGCATCGGCCGCCCCTCCAGCAGATACGCGTTCTCCGGCGATGTGGCCGGATACAGCGACACATATCCCCGCGGATCCTCCTTGCAGGCGTCCACAAAGAATTGGGCCGCCGCCCGCAGGGCCGGCAGCGCCCGCTGTTTTAAAAATGCCAGATTGCCGGTATAAAGAAAATGTTCAAACAGATGGGCTGTCAGCCAGCCATAACCCATGGGCCACCAGCCGTACATCGCGGCCCCAACTCCCCCTTCCCCCACCGGCGTGGGCTGCCCCCACAGGTCGGTGTTGTGGGCGCAAAAAGCGCCCCGGGCATGGAACATGGCCTTGGCCGCATAGCCCCCAGTCACAGTCAGGCGGTCGATCAGGTCAAACAGCGGCTGGTGCGTCTCCGGCAGGTGGCAAATTTCCGCAGGCCAATAGTTCATCTGGGTGTTGATGTTAAGGGTGTAATTGCTGGACCAGGGCGGGCGCAATTCCTGGTTCCAGATCCCCTGCAGGGTAGCCGCCTGGGTCCCCGGGCGGGAGCTGGCAATGAGCAAGTACCGTCCAAATTGAAACAGCAGCGCCAAAAGCCCGTCGTCGTCCTGTACGCCTTCAAAGCGCCGCAAGCGCTCGTCCGTAGGCAAATCTCCCCGATCCCCTGTGTCCAGCCGAAGCTGAACACGGCTGAAAAGCGGCTGGTAATCGGCCAGATGCCTCTCCCGCAAGTGCGGGCCAATGCTTTGCGCCGCCCGCAAGTCTCCCTCGCACAGCGCTTCATAAGGGCTGACGTCCAGTTGAGGATGGCGGTCAAAGCCCGAAAAGCTGGTTCGGCAGCACAGCCAAAGCGTAAACGCTTTGGCGTCCCGTACCCGCAGGCATCCCTGTGTGTCCGCCATCGCGCTCCCACCCTGGGTGGTCACGCTGACCCTTACCAGGGCATCCATGCCCGACGTTTCCGGCGTATCGCCATACACAATAGGCTCTGGACAATCCTTGTAATTGGGTGCGGAATACCCAGGACAACGCACCCGCATGCAAAGGCCTGCTTTTTCTCCGCTCACCTGGTGGCGAAGCTGGCTGCGTAGGCGGATATCCGCGTCCAAGGTTCCCGGGCCCTCGGCCTCCATGCAAAGCACCAGCGCCTGGTCTGGCGCGGAAACGAAGCACTCCCGCCGGTAGCGGGTACCCTCCACCACAAAATCCGTGACCGCCACGGCATCCCGTAAGGACAGGGCGCGGCGGTATTGACTCACCGCTCTGCCCTCAAAGCCTGGAAATTCCAGCCATAGATCCCCCAGCGGCTGATAGGCCTGGGTAAAATTCCCCAAAGCGCCTTGCTCAACACTCCTCTGGGCAGCGAAAAAATCCCCCTGATCCATGCTGTGGCGCGCTTCCTGGATCCGCTCCCAGGCATTCTCCATGAGGGGATCCTGCGGATAACCGGACCACAGCGTATCTTCGTTCAGCGCGATGCGCTCCCGCTGAACGCCGCCAAAGACCATGCCGCCCATGCGGCCGTTTCCCATGGGCAGCGCCTCCACCCATTCTTCCGCCGGTTGCGCATACCACAATTCCATGGCGTGGTCCACAGTCTCCTCGCCCCCATGCGTTATTTTTCGATCTCGTACCAACGGATTTCATTGGCGGCCAACGACACGGCAAAAGAGCTGCCGTCCCCCCGGTATACGGTGGTTGACTGGGGCTCATAGGTGTTATTGACAACGCAGAACTTGTGGTTCTTCTCATACGCGTGGACGTCCACATCGCTGTTTTGGGAGAACCAGCGGTGCAGGGATGGCTCATCGTGAGCGCTCCACAACACCGCCCGCAACAAAAGCCGGGCGTTTTGGGCGCTGTAGGGCAAGCCGCTCATGTACACCGCCCGCCCCTGCCCATACTCGTTGGCGGCCAGGTGAACTTCCTTCCCACTCTGGAAAAGCACCTGGGCGCCTTCCAAGGCATAGACGTTTTTCGCGCCCTGGCCAAAGTCGAGGGCCGTGACCGCATCGGCGGTGATAAAATGGGGCTGTTCCTCCCAGTTGTACTTATCATATCCCAGGGTGAAGCCGCATTCCTGCTCCACACCCAGCGCCGCGCCCAGCTGGAACACGCGCCCCTGGGCCTGGGCCGCAGAGGGCTCGCCCACGCCAATGAAACCGCCGCCTTGGCCGATAAAACGCCGAACCGCCGTTAAAATCCGCTCGTCCCGCCAGAAATCGCCGCCGCCATGGGCGGTACCCGCCCAGCCCACATTGACCAGCACGTCGATGTCGTCCAGGATATGCGGATTGGCCGCCACCTCCGCAAAGCTCAAAAAGCGCACGTCAAAAGGTGCGCCGCTCAGGGCTTCGATCACACCAGCATAGCTGTAATTCTGCTTTTGGTATAGGGCGTGATGAACCATATGGCAGCCCCAGGCCCGCATTTTGCCCCAGGCATTCAGCACCGCCACCCGCTTATGACAATAGGGTTCCGTCCCCTTCACGTTTTCATATAGCGTACGGAACTCGTCGCAGACCTGCTCCACATAATCCAGAAACTCCGGAAAATCCAGCGCCAGCTTCAAATAGCCCCCGTAGCCGATCCGGTCCAGGGGGCTGCGCAAAAGAGCCCGGCGGGCCGTGACCCAGTTTTCCTTGGCCTCCCGCACCGGATCGCCGCCCTCATGGAAGGTATCCGGAAAGAAATAGGGCAAAAAGCGCCCCTCCGTATACTTGACGCCCTTGATATCGCTGATCAGGCGCAGGGTACTGCCGTTGCCCACGCTGCCCACCACGGCATCCAGCCCGATGGAGGGGAACTCCTCCTCAAAGGGCTCGGCGCCGATCCAGTGGTCCCCCAGGAACATCATGGCTTCACGGCCCTCTTCATGCACGATGTCTACAAATTCCTTGGCCAGCTTGGCCACCTCCCGGCGCTGGAAGGCGGTAAAGTCCAAAAACTCTTTGGAGGGCACGCGGTATTGCCCATTATAGTATCCCTGATCGATAATAAACTCCGGCCGGAAGCGGTAGCCCACCTCCCGCTCAAACTGCTCTAAAATATAAGGGCTTACGGAGGCGGAATACCCATACCAGTCCACATACTTCTCCCGGCGCAGCTCGTCAAAGATCAGGGTAAACTGATGAAAGAAGGTGGTAAAGCGCACGACATCCACATGGGGGTTATCCCGCAAAAACTTGCGCAGGCGTTCTAGGGAATAGGCGCGAGTGGCGGGCTGGCGCACATCAAAGGTAATCTGATGCTCAAAATCCTTCCATTCGTTGACCACCGCGTTATACATATGCACCGGATCCCAAATCAGATAGGCCAGAAAGCTCACGGTGTACTCGTGATAGGGAATGGTCTTTTCAACCGTCACGCTGCCGGAGCTTTCTGCATACCGCCAATGGGCGGGCTCCACCACCTGGCCAGTGGTACGGTCGATCACTTCCCACCAGCGGGTGATGTCGTCCCGGGTGTTCACTTCCAAGAGGTCCCTGCTGATGCCCCGCATCAAAGGAATGGTCAGCTCCGCACCGGTAGCGGTATAAAAAGCCGTCATCACATAGCACTGCTGAACCTCCTGGGGATGCGCCTTGGCCCAGGCATTATCCTTGCGGGTGGTGTAGTAGGTAGCATAGACCTTCGCGCCCGCATCCTTCAGCGCAACGGGAAACTCCGTACCGTCACAATCGCGAATGGCATCGGCGCCCCAGCGCTTCATCATCTCCAACGTTTGGGGAATGACATCCATATCTGTGGGAATGGTGACTCTGCCTTTGGGTTTCATCTGCATCCTCCGTTCTCTCCCCTTCCCGCCAAAACGCACAAAAAAGGAGGGTCCTCTTTTGATTATGCCCCTCAAGATCATTGTTAAGCATACCGAAATTCCCAAAGATGTCAACGTGTTTTTTGCCAAAAAATCCCCCGAACAAAAAGGCCGCGCTTATTCAAAGTCCTCCCGATGAGCCGCAAAAAAATCATGGTAGACGCGCACGTTCTCCAGCTGTGTCCAACGCTTTACATCCACAGGGCGCGCGTCCAGATCATAAATTTTCACCTGCTTCATGGCCAACAAAAAGGGGGAATGGGTGGAGATAATCAATTGGCAGCCCATATAGCGAGCCGATTCCTCCAAATACTTGGCCAGCTCCAATTGCTTTTCGGCCGAAAGGCTGTTCTCCGGCTCATCCAGCAAATACAGCGCGTCCTCGCCAATCTGCTGGGTAAAGTAAAAGCTGGCGCTCTCTCCATTAGACTGCTCCCGCACATTATCCATGACCTGCTCGCGAACAAAGGCGGACTGGGTTTTGCGCCGAGCGCTATTGCATTTTTTCAGCGCCTCATAGTCCTCCAAGGAGCGCACCTGAAAGGTGGAATGCCGAGCCTCATAATGCTCTTCAAACAGGCTTTCTTTTTTGCGGTCGATGCCCTCGTTCAAGCTGCGAATGTTCAGCATATAGTCAAACACATCGTCACTGGTCACAATCCGGCTCCCCTGCGGGATGTCCGCTTCCAGTTGCACCTTGCACAGCTTCACGTA
>JAVBVF010000051.1:0-4582 GCA_031554475.1 Eubacteriales bacterium
AAGCTGGTTCCCCAACAATTTCCGAGTGGGGCGGGTCTTCATCCGCCAGGGCTTTGCCCTGGACCCTTCTCTCGTTTCAGAGAAGCTGGTTCCCCAACAATTTCCGAGCGGGGCGGGCCTTCATCCGCCAGGGCTTTGCCCTGGACCCTTCTCTCGTTCCAGAGAAGCTGGTTCCCCAACAATTTCCGAGTGGGGCGGGTCTTCATCCGCCAGGGCTTTGCCCTGGACCCTTCTCTCGTTCCAGAGAAGCTGGTTCTCCCACAATTTCCGAGTGGGGCGGGTCTTTATCCGGAGGGAAGAACAATCAATAGAGCAAAAGGTTTGACGACATGTGCGTCAAACCTTTTGCTTCTGATCGGTCACTGCGAAAAATCCGTGAGGGTTTTTCGCAAGCACACAAAATCCGTGAGGTTTTTCGCAAGCATGCCACCTTCCTTTGGGGCGCGTGCAACGCGTCCCAAAAATGGGTTCAGGGCAAAGCCCTGATGGGGTGCAGGGGCAACGCCCCTGCAAACGTCCCCAATGTATCAAAATGTTGATTTGTCGCATCTCCACTACTTTTAGCGGATCCGCTCCCCTGGAATAAATGCCCGCATTCCGCGCCATACTCCCTTTTGTAGAGCAATGCAAAAGCGGAGGGATGCGTATGGCAACCAACAAAGTGGAAATCTGCGGAGTGGACACCTCCACCTTGCCCGTGGTCAGCAATGAACGGATGCGGGAGTTGTTTCCGCTGGTGCATGGCGGCGATATCGCCGCCCGGGAAGAATTCATCCGCGGCAATCTGCGCCTGGTGCTCAGCGTGATCCAGCGCTTTGGCAACCGGGGCGAGAATGTGGACGATCTGTTTCAGGTGGGCTGCATCGGGCTGATCAAAGCCCTGGACAATTTCGACGTTTCTCAAAACGTGCGCTTTTCCACCTATGCCGTGCCCATGATCATCGGCGAGATCCGCCGCTACCTCAGGGACAACAACGCCATTCGGGTGAGCCGCAGCCTGCGGGACATCGCCTACAAAGCGCTCAAGGCCCGGGACCGGCTGGCTGAGCTTTTGGGGCGGGAGCCTAACGTGACGGAGCTGGCCCAGGACCTGGGCCTCCCCCGGGAGGACGTGGTCTTTGCCTTAGAGGCCATCCAGGACCCTGTCAGCCTGTTTGAGCCAGTCTATAACGATGGCGGCGACGCCCTGTACATCATGGACCAGGTGACCGACAATAAAAAGCTGGACGATGGCTGGCTGGACGAAATCGGCTTGAAGGAGGCCATGAGCCGCCTCAATGATCGCGAGAAGCATATCTTAAAGCTGCGGTTTTTCGAGGGCCGCACCCAAATGGAGGTGGCCGGAGAGATCGGCATCTCCCAGGCCCAGGTCAGCCGCCTGGAGAAAAACGCCCTAAGCCATATGCGCAAGCATGTGGGTGGGTAACCGCCCCGCCAGGCCCTGCCCGGGGACAAAGCGCGAAAGCGCTTTCGTTCCCAAAGGCGCTACCTTTCGTTTTCCTCGCTTTCCTGATACGCCGCCCAAAACATGGGCGGTTTTTTCATGTAACCGAAATGCCATTGCAAAATGGAAAAATTTTTTGAAAAATTTCTGGTTTTTAAGAAGGTGGACGAGGTTTTCGTGGAGAATATTTAAATTACATGATTGATGTTCTTCGTCTCATTTCATGTATCCCAATTCTACAGAGGTGTAACCCTTGCACAAAAGCATGATTCTTAGCACAACTGCATTCATCCCTCATTCTCAACCAAAAAAGGAGGTTTCCCCATGAAACGCATGACCGCTCTGATGATTACGGCCGTCCTCATTCTCATGCTCATCGTTCCTCTGACCGCCTTCGCCGTGATCGGACCCCACTATGTAAAAACCGCCAATGGCAAGGGGCTCAATCTGCGCTCCGCTCCCACCACCGAGGCCAGCGTGATGCTGTCCATCCCCTATGGCTCCATGGTGATCCCCAACATGGATTATAACGACGGCACCTGGATCAGCGTGGAATACAACGGCCACTACGGCTACGTCATGTCCCGCTACCTGGTTTCCGACCGGCCTGGCCCCGCGCCTACCCCCAAACCCAAGCCCAAGCCTAACCCCACCCCCAAGCCTGCCCCCGCGCCGGATAACACCATCGCCACGCTGTTCAACGGCTTTGCCCAAACGAATTACACCGTCACCGTGCGTCCCTCCACCCCTGGCGGCACCGTCCACCTGCGCTGGGCCCCCACCAAGCAGGCCGGCATCATGACGGACTTCCACCAGGGAGACACCCTGCAAGTGTTGTATGAAAACAAGCAATGGGCCCAGGTGCGCCATATGGAAACCGGTGTCACCGGCTTCATGATGCGCAGCTTCCTTCAGGATACTGGCGCGGGTTCCACCACGCCGGAATCGGATTCCTGATTCATTGCCCTTAGCGGCCCCAACCCAAATACGAAGGGAGATTGACACCATGTTCAAAAAGTCTTGCGCGCTTTTGCTAGCCCTTTTGATGGCTTTGTCCATGACCTCCGCCCTGGCGGAGAAATACCAGGTGCAGGAAGAGTTCCAGAGCTTTGACGTGACCCTGCAACTGCCCGAAGGCGCCAAAGTGGAAACCCACAACGAGCCCAGCCTGGTAGGCATGGATATCCTCTTTGACGACGCCTCCAAGCCCGCCTTTGACCTGCACATCGCCCCGAGCGAAGAGTATGACGGCAAGTCCTTAAAGGAACTTTCCGAAGAAGAGCGCGCCCTGCTGGTGGAGCAAGTGGAAATGGATTTCTCCATGCCCCAGCACGAGTTTTTCACCACCCCCCTGGGCAATGAAATCCTCCTGACCCGGGAAACCGATCCCGTGGCCGGCGAGTATGCCACCATGCAGACCATCTATCACGGCTTCTTCTTCTACCTAAGCTGCGCCTATCCGGATTTCCATGCCCTTACCGACGCGGACATCGCCCTCATGCACCAAATCACCGAAGGCGTGGACATCATCGGCGCCACCAAATAAATCCTGTTGGCATTTGTTTGGGCTGCCGCTTGCGCGGCCTGGACAAATGCTATTTTTTCCATTCATCTTACAACAAGGAGGATCCCCATGAAAAAGAGACTCGTCACCCTGGCGCTGGCCGCCCTCATGGTGCTTACCCTGGTCGCTCCCCTGGCCCTGGCCGCCACCTGGACCGCTTACGTAGCCCCTTCTAACGGCGGCACCCTGAACCTGCGCTCCTATGCCGATAAGGATGCCCCCATCCTTCTGCGTATCCCCTTTGCTTCCTCTGTGACCATTTTGGACAAGGTGGGCAGCACCTGGATGAAGGTGGACTATAAGGGCCATCAAGGCTACGTGATGCAGCGCTACCTGTCTTACTCCAAGCCTTCCAAGCCCAGCCCCAAGCCGCCGGCTCCCAAGCCTGCCGAGCCCTCCATCGCCTCCCTATTCAATGGCTTTGCCAAGACCAGCTACTTCGCCACCCTGCGGCCCACCGTCCCCGGCGGCTTTGCCCATATGCGCTGGGCGCCCACCACCAAGGCCGGCATCATCCGCGATTTTTATCAGGGCGATACCCTGGAAGTGATTGCCCAAAACAACTCCTGGGCCCAGTTGCGGGATCCTGACTCCGGCGTCACCGGCTTCATGCTTTTGTCCCTGATCACCGATGTGGGCTTTGGCGGACAAGGCGGAGGCGCGGCCCAGTAACCCCGAGCTTTTGACCGGAACATGAAAGGAAGTCTTACCATGATGAAGAAAATTCTCTCCCTGGCCCTTGCCATGATGCTATTGTTGGGCGCGGTTTCCGCCCTGGCCGAGGAATATAAAATCCAGGAAGGTTTCCAGGCGCTGGACGTGCAAGTCAAGATCCCCGAGGGCTACACTGTGGAACAGGTCAAAGATGACGACTGGGCCATGATCACCTTCCATCCCGATAGCGCCGACAAACCCACCTTCGACATGACCGTGTCCCCCAGCGAGGATTACGACGGCAAATCCCTGGGCGAGCTTTCCGAGGAAGAGAAGCAGGCCTTTGTGGACAACATCCTCTCCATGTACGATAACCCCTCCCACGAGCTGTTCAAAACCCCCGCCGGCAACCTGATCCTTTTCAGCCAGGACAGCGTGGAAGGCGGCAACTTCGCCGTGATGCAGACCCTGTACAAGGGCTACTACTTCACCCTGATGGGCAGCTATGACTCCGACTACCGCCCCCTCACCGAGGCGGACCTCACCCTCATGCACCAGATCACCGAAGGCACGGACATCATTCCGGCCGGCAAGTAAGCGTCTGTCGAAAAACCCTCCCGGATTTTTCGACGTTGCCAATCAAAAACAAGGGTTTCGCCGCGCATGTCGGCGAAACCCTTGTTTTTGATTTCATTTCGTGATTCCCTTCCATGCCGAAAAATCCGTGAGGGTTTTTCGCCAAAGGCGAAGCCCCCTTCGGGGGGGCCTTGGGCTCGCCCCATCTTATGCAAGGGGGTCAAACCCCTGTTCGGGCAATCAAATCCGGAGGGAAGGCCCCATTGCAATGAAGGCAAAGGGTTTCGGCGGCGTGTACGGCGAAACCTTTGCTTCCGGTCTGGCAACGGCGAAAAATCCGTGAG
>JAVBVF010000024.1:0-67422 GCA_031554475.1 Eubacteriales bacterium
GAAACAGTGAGATGAACCTAAGCATACAAAAAAGTGCCGCAAGGCACTTTTTAGCTTGCTGAAAAAGGTCGGTTTGATGAAGTTTTTTTTCATAACTGCTTTTGACCGTGTGTAACACGGTCAAATAGGGGGTTCAGGGCACAGCCCTGAGCAGGGTTTTAGGGGCGGCAGCCCCTAAACGTACTTTGTCAACGATCTGACTTTTGTAGTAAGTTAACAAATTCGGGGAAGGCCCTCGCCAAGCAAAGGGCGGATGTCCCGCGTTCCTCCGGCTCGGGTGCTTATGCTTACCCCTGCCGCACCCGCCTGCACCTGGCCAATCAGCCTGGCGCCTCTCCCGTAAGGCGCGTTTCGCAGGATATCCATTGCAGATTCCGCGTGCTCGGCGGGCAGGATCAATACCAGCTTGCCCTCGTTGCCCATATACAGTGGATCCAAGCCCAGAATATCGCAAAAGCCCTGCACGGAGTCGTCGGCCAAGGGCACGGCGCCGTCCAGCGCCACGCGTACCTGGGAGGCGGTCGCGATTTCCGCAAGCACCGTGGCCAAGCCGCCGCGGGTAATGTCGCGCAAAGTGTGAATGGGGAAACCCGCCTGAAGCAGCGCAAGCACCATCTGTCTTAGGGGCGCGCAGTCGCTTTGAATGTTGTTTTCAATGCCCATGCGCGCAGAAAGGATGCAGGCGTGATGGTTGCCCATGGCGCCGCTTACGATCACGGCATCCCCGGGCTTAGCGCCTCGAACGCTGATGTCCCAAGTCGTTTCCACCACACCGATTCCGGAGGTGTTGATGTACAGTCCGCCTTGCCCTTCTACCACTTTGGTGTCTCCCGCCACGATTTGCACGCCCGCTTCTTTCGCGGTCAAAGCCATGGAGGCTGTCACGCTTTCCAGTGTTTCCAAAGGCAGGCCCTCTTCCAAGATAAACCCTGCCGTAAGGTATTGGGGCGTGGCCCCGCGCATCAGCAAATCGTTAACGGTTCCGCAAACCGCCAAGCGGCCAATATCTCCGCCAGGAAAGAACAGGGGAGTGACCACAAAGGAATCCGTGGTAAAGGCGATATGGGGGGAGGAGAGGCGAAGCACCGCCGCGTCCTCCAATTGGGAAAGGGTTTCGTTGGAAAAATGTTTCAAAAAGACTTGATGAATGAGTTCATCCATCAGCTTTCCGCCGCCGCCGTGGGCTGTGGTGATGTTCATGGGGAATCTCCTTTCAGCCGCCTTAGCGGGTTCTGGCAGTGGCATGCCAAATGCCGCAGGTGCCTTCGCTGGAGACCATGCAAGGCCCCAGCGGGTTTTGCGGCGTGCAGGCATTGCCAAAGCAGGCGCAATCCACAGGGCTGGCCCGCCCTGTAATGACGCTGGCGCATAGGCAGCCGCTGGGGTGGTCACCTGCAGTATCATAAGCTCCTGCGTCAAACTCCGCATAAGTAGGGGACAGGGCATAGCCCGATTGGTCCATGGCCCCCAGCCCACGCCAGGCGGAGGGAACCAGGGTAAAGCATTCCTGGATCAGCGAAAGGGCCTCCGGATTGCCTTCCCGGGTGACCGCGCCAGGGTAGAGGTTGTGCGCTTGGGCGGTTCCCTGCTGGTTTTGCCGCACCAGGTCAAAAAGCGCAGCAATGAGATGCTCATACTGAAATCCCGCCACAGCCAGGGGCAAGCCCGCCTGCCTGCAAAACGGTTCATACACGCCCCAGCCCAAAATGCTGCTGACATGGCCTGGTCCCAGGAACCCCTGCACATCGGGGTTGTGTGCGCTGATCCAATGCAGAGCGGGCATCAAGGCTTTTACCGCCGTCAACAGGCGGATGTTGCGGAGATTCCGCTCCCGCATCTGCCGAAGCAATAGCCCGTACAGGGGAAGCGTGGTCTCAAAGCCCACGGCCGCCACATAAAACATGTGGTCAGGATTGTCTGCGGCCAGACGCAAGGCCTCCAGGGGTGAGTACAAGATCCTTATGCTGCCGCCCTTGGCCTTGGCCTCCACAAGAGAGGTTTTATACCCGGGAACGCGCAGCATATCCCCAAAGCTCAATACGGTCGAGCGGGGTTGTAAGGAGAGTTCCGCCGCCCTGTCAATGTATCCCCCAGGCGTGACACATACAGGACACCCAGGACCCGAGAGCAAAGTGAGCTTGGGGGAAAGCATAGCGGGGATTCCCAAGGCGGAAAGCTGGTGGGTATGGGTACCGCACACCTCCATCAGTCGCAGCGGGGGGCCGTCGTAGGCAGCCAACGCCTGGACATAGCGTTCAATGGTCTTTTCCATACGCATCCACCAAGGTTAATAGTTCTTGCAATTCTTCCGCTTCGGTTTGGTTCACCACGGCGATGGCGCAGCCCGCGTGCACCAAAAGATAATCGCCGAGTTGGGCCTCCACCAGCCCCAATTCCACTGGCAGTAGATTGCCGCGAATATCCACCTGCCCCTGGGAGCCCTCTTTCCCAATCAGTTTTCCTGGCACCGCGATGCACATGAATCGATCGCCTCTTTCTGCGTCCATAGGCCGATATAGGCCTGTCCCAAGGATAAACCGCCGTCTCCGGCAGGTACGAGATGGTTGCGGTATACGGTAAGCCCCGCCTCTGTCAGCAAGGGAACCAGGCCCTCCAACAGCAGCCGGTTGACAAAGACCCCGCCGCTGAGCGCCACGGTGTGCAACCCGAATTGCTTGGAAAGGCGAAGGCAAATCTCCGCTGTGGCTTGCACCAGGGTTTGATGAAAGCGCCAAGCCAGTTCGCACGCGCCTTCACCCGTCTGCCGCAGTTCCTGGATTTGCCGCAAGCAAGGGGAAAGATCCAATTGCAGGCATTCGCTTTCGTCCGGCGTGGATAGGGCATAGGGCAAGGGCAGCGCCTCTTTTGTGCCGCCCTCCAGCAAATAGCGGGTGGCTGCTTGTTCCAGCTCCATAGCGCCCTGCCCTCCGTACTGAGATTCGTCGCAAATGCCCAAAAGGGAGCTTACTGCATCAAAAATTCGCCCCATGCTGGAGGAAAGATAGGTGTTGACCCCATGGGTAAGGGCGGCTTTCACCAGGGAAAACCGCTCGTCCGCCGCTAGTTCCATCCCCGCGTTCCATAAGAGGCAGGCCGCGCTTTTCCAGCCTTGGCGGATGGAGGCGTCTCCGCCCAGCATGGGAACGGGCTTCATGCAGGCGACCCGGGTAAACGAAGTGGGCGTGGCAATAAGAAACTCTCCGCCCCAAAGGGCTCCGTCTGTGCCGTAGCCGGTGCCATCAAAAGCGACGCCAAGCACAGGAGCGGTGAGCCCATGCTCCGCCATGACGGAGGCGATGTGGGCGTGGTGGTGCTGCACAGGAAGGCTTTCGGGGCTTTGGGCCAAAGCATATTCCGTGGAGGCGTAGTCTGGGTGCAGGTCCCGCACCACAAGGGAAGGCGCGATGCCTAGCAAGGACTCCATATCTGCCGCCGTGTCGGAATATACCGCTTGGTTTTCCTGGCCGTCCAAGTCTCCCATTTCGGCGGAAAGGTAGGCATATCCGTCTTTTAGAAGGCAGATTGTGCTTTTTTCCTGCCCTCCGCAGGCGAGCACCGCTTTGGCCGCAGGGTCGGTTGCGCCGTTTGGGGCATCAGTCAAAGCCGGCCCGTGGACTGGAATTGGCAGCGGAACATACCCACGGGCACGGCGGATCAGGCTTTCCTGGCCTGCGGCCACCAGGGCCACGGAATCATCCAGGCGGCGCACAATGGCGCGGTCGTGGTGCAAAACGCCGGAAAGCGCCGAATGTTGCGCAAAAAAAGGGAGAATTTCTTCCTCGTCCTTCATCATGGGCAAGGAGGAAACATTGGCGCTGGTCATCACCAGCGGTCCCGTTTGCCGGAGTAATAGATGCTGTAAAGGGGTATAGGGCAAAAACGCGCCCAGGTTGGTGCTTGCGCCATACACCGTTTCCGTTATAGGAGAGGCCTTTCGCCGGAGCAAAACAATGGGCCGTGGGGAGGAGGTCAAAAGCCGCTTCTCCGCCTCCGATACCTGGCAATACTCCCGCAGGGAAACCAAATTCTCACACATGACGGCAAAGGGCTTATGCTCCCGCCCTTTCAGCTTGCGCAATTGGGCCACCGAGTTCGCTAAAAAGGGCGAGCAGGCAAAGTGATACCCACCGATTCCCTTGATGGCCACGATCCCGCCCGATTGCAGCGCGGAAACCGCCGCTAGGAACGCGGCATGCCCGTCCAGGGCTTCCTGCCGCCCCGTGTAGCGCAAATTGGGGCCACAATGGTTGCAGCATACCGTTTGCGCGTGGTGCCGACGGTCGTCGGAATCCGTATACTGCTCCTGGCAAAGCGGGCATAAGGGGAAGGCGGCCATGGCGGTGGTATGGCGGTCGTAGGGAAGGCGGCGCATAATGGAAAAACGCGGGCCGCAATGGGTACAGCTAATAAAGGGATTCTGGAAGCGGGGATCGCCTTTTGTGTCGATTTCCCGCAAGCAATCCTCGCAAACCGGCAAATCCGGCGAAGGCATGGGGAGTGCTGGGCAATCGGACTCTTCGCTTTCCAGTATGGAAAAATCACAAGGAAGAGAAGTCTCATCATCCATAGGTGTCCATTGTTCCCGCAGCTGACTGATGAAGCTGGCGGCAGGCCTTTTTTCCCGCAACGCTGTGAGAAAGCGGGAGACTTCCGCCCTTGTCCCAAAGGCGTTGATCTCCACCTGTCCGGATGTGTTGCGCACAGTGCCTACTACCCCATGTGCCTTGGCCAAGCGCGCGACAAAGGGCCGAAAGCCGACCCCCTGTACAATGCCGCAAACCAGAAGGGTTGCTTTTACAAGCGGGCTTTCAGCCATGTGCAGACCTCATCAAATCCTTTGCCTGTCTTGGCGGACACGGAAAACACGGGCGCATTGCCGTTCAACGCCCGAACCCCCGCCAGGAAATAATCCATGTCAAAATCCACATAGGGCAGCAAGTCCGCTTTGTTTAGCACAATCGCCGCAGCTTTTTCAAAAGCCAAGGGGTATTTATAGGGCTTGTCCGCGCCTTCGGTCACGGTCACGATGAGCAGCTTCATATCCTCGCCGATGGAAAACTCAGCAGGGCACACCAAATTGCCGATGTTTTCAATAAACAAAACCCCGGGCTGGCTTAGGGAAAGCCTGGGCAGGGTCCGCTCCATCAAAGGGCTGTCAATATGGCAAGCTCCGCCCGTGTGGATTTGAACGGCTTGGATATGGAGCGCCGTCAGCCTGTCCGTGTCAATGTCGGATTGGATATCGCCCTCAATGACTGAGCAAGGAATTCCTTTGAGACCCTCAATCATGCGAATCAGACAGGAGGTTTTTCCCGCCCCGGGAGCGCCGATCAGGTTGATGGTAAAAATGCCCTTTTGGTGAAGCCGCTGGTGGATATCCTCCGCCATGCGGTCATTTTCCGCGTTGATGCTTTCCATAATCGTGATGTCTTGTGAGCTCATAGCCTTGCCTCCGTTTGATGTTCAGTCGTCTGTTTCCAATTCCACCCGTTCCACATAGCATTCATTGCCGGTTTCCGTAGGGGAGCCCAGCCTGCCGCAAAGAGGGCAGGCAAAGGAAAATCTCGGGCGCTCAAAATTCTTTCCGCAGGACGGGCAATGCATTTCGGCTTTCACCGTGCGAACGGAAAGAACCGCGCCCTGGGCAGGCGTTCCCGCCGCGATCATGTCAAAATAGACCTGCACGGAATCGGGAATGACGCTGGAGTTTTCGCCAATCACCACAAAGACCGTCAAAACCCGGGTCGCATGGTGGGCTGCCGCCGCTTGGTTCACGATGTGAACCATTCGTTTGGTCAAGCCGTATTCATGCACACGCCCACCTCCTTGCCAGCCATGAAAACCTGAGCCCATTATAGGCGCAACCCAAGCGGTTTTCAAGCCGAAAAGCCGGCGAAGATTGTTAAATAAGTAATTAGTTTACCCTCGTCAAAAACCGCCCTTTTCCCATTGACGGAATGGCGAAGGAGTTCTATAATGGGGCAAGTTTAGAGCGCCCAGTACGTTCACATGGACGCCGTCATGATGTTGCTGGGGGTAAGGGCTATGGGTGTTGCGGTGGTTTTGCTATGCATTGTTTTGATACCGCTGTTGGGCGCGTGTTTCTTGCCGTTGGTGGGTCGAGCATCCCCACGGCTGCGAAACGCGTTGGCCTTTCTTTTTGTGTTGGCGCCGTTTGCGCTGCTTTTGGGGCTTTTGCCCTCCGCCATGTCGGAAGTGCCTGTAAGCCTTCATGTGGCGTTGCCGCTAGGGTTGAGCTTTGGGTTTTTGGCGGATGGCCTGGCGGTCTTTATGGCCTTGATTTCTTCCTTCTTAGGTTTGATCATTGTGGTCTATTCCTTCGGGTATGTGCACCATGGGGAGAATCAGAATGAATACTATCTCATGGTGGTCATGTTCATTGGCGCCATGATGGGAATCACGCTGTCCACGGATTTGATCTTCCTGTATGGGTTTTGGGAGATTTCGGCAGTGTGCTGCTGGCGGTTGATCGGCTTCTTCCGCGAGGGCGAGTATGTGCGCCGCGCCAACAAAGCGTTTTTAATCACGGGCGCGGGTGCGCTCATCATGCTGGGCGGATTCCTGCTGGTGTACCAGCAATATGGCACCACGGATTTGACCCAGCTCCAGGGCAAAGAAATTGCCAACGCGGCGGTGATCCTGATCCTCTTTGGCATTCTGTCCAAGTCCGCCACGCTGCCGCTCCATTCCTGGATCGCGGATGCGGGTGTAGCGCCTACGCCAGCCACGGCGCTTTTGCATGCGGCTGTGCTGGTGAAAATCGGCGTGTATGTGTTTACACGGCTGTTTGTGGTGAACTTTACCCTGGCGGAGGTTTGGCACACGGCCATGCCTGTGATCGCCGCGGTGAGCGCCATGCTGTCCGCGGGGGCCGCCCTGGTGGAGAACGATGTAAAGCGCATTATTGCGTACTCCACCGTAAGCCAGATCGGGTTCATTTTGCTGGGACTTTCCGTGGGCGGAGAAATGGCCCTGGCTGGCGGACTTTTGTATATTCTCATGCACGCCGTTTCCAAAGCCGGACTGTTCCTGTGCGCGGGCATTGTGGAGCATAGCTGCCACACCAAGGACATCCGCCAGCTGGGCGGCTTGGCCAAGCGTATGCCCTTAACGGCGGTTTCCTTCTTCTTGTGCGCCTTTTCCGTGATGGGCGTTCCGCCCTTTGGTGGCTTCTTTAGCAAGTACATGGTGGTGAATGGCGCGGTGGAGGCTGGGCAGCCCTGGCTTTCTATCGTTTTCCTGGCAGGCGCCGTGATGACAGTGCTGTATCTGCTCAGGGCGTTTGTGCGGGTCTTTTTGGGCGAATGCCATCAGGAGCATGTACCCCAGGAAGGCAGCGCCACCATGGTCTACTCGGTGGTATTCCTGGGGGTGCTGTCCGTGGTAAGCGGCCTTATGGCGTATTATCCTGCGCAATGGGTTGATGGAATTGTGCGGCAAATGGCGGTGATGATTCGATGATCAATGAACAAGCCCAGTCGTCTCTTTTGCTTTGGATCATCCTTGTTCCGGCGATTTTGGGCGGACTTACGTTGCTGGCGCCCAAAAAGTGGCGCGCGCTTCCTTCCGTGTGCCTGCTTTTGGGTGGGGTGGGGGCCCTGGCGTTGATACTGTGCGCCCTGGGCCAAGAGCTTTCCTTTGTGAAAACCTGGGCAGGGTTTGGCATGGAGTTTTCCCTGCGGCTCTACCATTTCAGCGGGTTCATCCTGCTGTGCGCCGCGATCTTCACCCTCTTGGTGGGGGTGTATACGGTGGCATTTGCCAAAGGCAAGGGGTATACAAAGCTGTTATACGGTGGCATGTTGTTGACCCTGGCCATGGTCAATGGCGCGGTATTGGCCAACAACCTGGTGGTGATGCTGTTTTTCTGGGAGGCCATCTTGGCCACCATGTTCATCATGATCATGGCGGGCGGAAAAAACGCCTACAGAACCTCCGTCAAAGCGGTGGTCATCGCTGGTGTTACCGACCTTTGCATGATGCTGGGCATCGGCCTGGCGGGGTATCTTTCCAAAACCTTGGCCATGGACCACATTCGTCTGCCCCTGACGGGCTGGGGCTTGGTGGCCTTTATCTTGTTGATGATCGGCGCCATTTCCAAGGCCGGTTCCATGCCCTTTCACACTTGGATTCCCAACGCGGCGGACGACGCGCCTACACCCTTTTTGCCGTTCCTGCCAGGTACGTTGGAAAAGCTCCTGGGCATTTACCTCTTGTCCCGCCTGTGTCTGGATTTGTTTGAGTTCACCCCTGGGTCGGCCATGAGCTACACCCTGATGATCTTGGGCGTTTGCACCATTCTTTTCGCGGTGATGATGGCGCTCATCCAGCGCGATGTAAAGCGGCTTTTGTCTTACCATGCCATCAGCCAGGTTGGGTATATGATGCTGGGCATCGGCACCGCGCTTCCGGTGGGGATCATCGGCGGAATTTTCCACATGCTCAACCACGCGGTATATAAATGCTGTCTGTTTTTCACGGCGGGGGCGCTGGAAAAGCAAACGGGCACCACAGATTTGAACAAGATGGGCGGTCTTGCCAAAAAAATGCCCGTGACCTTTGCCTGCTTTTTGGTGGCCGCGGCCTCCATTGCAGGCTTTCCCATGACCAACGGTTTCTTCTCCAAAGAACTGATTTTTGACGGGGCCATTGAAAGCGGCCTGGTATTCTATCTCATCGCCGCCCTAGGCGCGTTTTTCACGCCGGTTTCCTTCCTAAAGTTAGGGCATGCAGCCTTCTTTGGCAAGCCTACGGAGGTCACTGCAAAGGCCAAGGAAGCGCCTGCTTTCATGCTTGCGCCCATGCTGATTCTGGCGGCGGCCTGCCTGGCCTTGGGCTTTGGGCAGGGGTACATGCTGGAAAATGTATTAAAGCCCATCCTGGGCGAGAGTGCCCATCATGTGGGCGGGCATACCAACTGGCTGTTGGTGGGTATCTCCGCCGGAATTTTGCTCCTGGCCGTGCTGGACCATGTTCGGGGCTTCCGCAAAACGGGCAAGGGCGTGGAAGCGGCGGATCATTTCCATCACGCTCCAGGGCTGCGCACCGTTTACCACTGGGCGGAAGCGAAATATTTCGATCCGTACGAGATGTCCCGGGGCTGGATGCGTGGATACGCCAATCTGTGCCTGAAAATCAACGATGGTATCAGCCGGTTTTATGATGTGTGGATCCCAAGAGCCACAAGTGCGCTTTCCACGCTGGTGAAACGGGCCCATAACGGCAACCAGGCTAGGTATGTGGTCTGGGTGTTGGGCGGGCTTGTGATCGCGGCTGTGATTTTTTGGTGGCCGTCCCTTTGAGCGGCGGATTCATTCGTTAAGGCGGGGAGGAAGTTCCAGTGCCAATTCTGTTTATCGGCATTCCGCTGCTGGCGGTGGTGGTTTTGAATATTCCATCCTGGGGTGATCGCCGCTCCGCGTTGTGGGCGGTGATGGCCGCTGCGCCCATTCAGGTGGCATTGGCTGCCTGGGACGCTTATTGCTGCCTAAGGACGGGCATGCCCGTGCAATCCTCCTTCTTTGGTGATTTTTCGGTGGATCTGTTCAGCGCGGTGGTCTTGTGCATCATTGGTCTCATCTCCGGCGTAACGGTGATTGTGGCCCATAGCAACATTCAAAAGAGCCGCTTCAGCTTTGGCAATGCCATGCTGCTTTTGATGATGGGCATGAACGGCGTGGTGATGGTGCGCGATGTGTTCAGCCTTTATGTGTTTATCGAGGTCACCTCCACCGCTTCCTTCCTGCTGATTGCCATCAACAAGAAGCGGGACGGGCTGGAGGGCGCGTTTAAATATTACATCATGTCGGCCATTGCCACGGTTTTGATGCTCTTGTCCATTGTATTCCTGTTTGCCCTGGTGGGAGACACCTCCTTTCAAAGCATCGCCGCTTATGTGGCGGCCTGTGGCGGTCAATATTCGCCTACGCTTCTCACCGCGCTTATTCTGTTTACGGTGGCGCTGTGCATCAAGTCCGGCGTGGTGCCCTTCCATACCTGGGTGCCGGATGCGCACTCCTCTGCGCCCGGGCCTGTGTCTGTGATGTTGGCGGGCGTAGTCATCAAGGTATCGGGCGTATATGCCTTGATGCGCATCTACCGGGATGTGTTTTTGTGCAATGCCGACCTGGGGCGGGTACTCACGGTGCTGGGGCTTGTTTCCATCGTGGTAGGGGCCCTGGGGGCCCTGGGGCAGAGCGATATCAAACGGATGTTGGCCTTTCCAGCGTCAGCCAGATCGGATACATTGTGCTGGGCGCGGCCACAGGCTCCGCCCTTGGCTTTGTGGGCGCGGTTCTCCACTTTTTTAACCATGCCACCTTTAAGTCTTTGTTGTTTGTGGATTCCGCCGCCATCGTTTCCCAAACCGGTACTCGGGACATGGACAAAATGGGGGGCTTGGCCGCGAAGATGCCCTTCACCGGCATTAGCAGTATTCTGGGCCTTTTGTCCATGGCAGGCATTCCGCCCCTTTCGGGCTTTTGGAGCAAGCTATTGATTGTGCTGGCTGTTTGGCAAGTGTCCCCGGGCTTTGCGTTGGCGGCGCTGTGCGCCAGCATGTTGACCTTGACCTACTTTTTGGTGCTCCAAAAGAAGGTATTCTTTGGAAAACTGGCGCCGGAGTTTGAAAATGTGCAGGAATGCGGCGGGAGCATGCGTTTTGTGGAGGTGCTGCTTTCTTCGCTGAATGTGGCCGTGGGCTTGGCGTTTCCCTTCCTGCTGATCTTTTTGCAGGGCCGAAACTTGCTGTAAGAGTAGCTGAGAATAAGGCGTAAGTGGGTGATCGATGTGAACATGCCGGTAATGATCCTTCTCTTGGCGGGGCTTGTGGTTTCCGCTGTGGCTTGTGTGGTCATTCGGAATCTCTTGAAGGCGTCCATTGCGCTGTCTTTGACCAGCGCGATTTTAGCCATCATCATGTTTTTGTTGGACGCGCCGCTGGCGGCGGTGTTTGAGTTGTCGGTATGCGCGGGGCTGGTGACCGTGGTGTTTATCAGTGCTGTCAGCATGACGCGTGTGCATAGCAAAGAAGAATTGGCCCAACGGGCCAAGGCCAGGCGCAAGCGCTTTGTGTGGCTGCCGGTGATTTTGCTGGGGCTTTTGGCGGGGGTTTTGGTAGTGCTTTTGCCCCAGGTCAGCACCCTTGTTCCCAGTGGTCACGCCCCCATGAGCGCCATTACAGAGCAGGATTTTTTCTGGAATAAGCGGCAGGCGGATATGCTGGGGCAGATCGTGATTGTACTGGCCGCCGTCTATGGCGTGTTGATTTTCTTCAAAGAAAAGGAGCACGAAGAGAAATGACGTTACTTGCGATTTTGTTTTTGGTGGCCACGGGGCTCCTCTTGATTGTTGGCTTTTATAGCCTGGTGGCCACTCGCAACCTGATCCGCGTGCTGTTGTCTGTGGAAATCCTGACCAAGGCAGTCACCATGCTGATGATTGGCGCGGGGTACTATACCGGAAAAATGGCCGCCGCCCAGTCTTTTGTGATTACCATTATCACCGTGGAGGTGATGGTTTTGGTGGTGGCCACGGGTATTGTCTTTGGCGTTTACAAGCAGAATGGAACGTTGGATACCCATAAACTCAATAACTTGCGTGGATAATCTCCTGGTTCACAAGTGAGGCAGGATTTTGGAGGCAGTACATGGATAGCAGTTTGATTTTGCTAGCGCCGCCGGTTACCTTTTTGATCTATCTGCTTTTGTCGGTTGGCATTTCCGCGCTTTCCAAGCGTTTGGCAGCCCGGGGCGTGGATTCGGAAAGAAAAGAAAACGCCTATGCCTGCGGCGAAACGGTGGAGGAAAACCAGGGGCAGCCGGATTACAGCGAATTTTTCAAATTTGCGTTCTTCTTCACCATTGTGCACGTGGTGGTGCTGGTGGTAGCCACCGATCCTGGCGGACTGACCATCCCCTCGGCGGTTTATCTTGGCGTCACGGTACTGGCGCTGTTCATGTTGCTTCGGAGGTAGTGCGATGCAAACCGTAGACAGATTGATCGCTTGGGCGCGGGGAAAATCCCCCTGGATCATCCATTTCAATTCGGGCGCTTGCAACGCTTGCGATATCGAGGTGCTGGCATCGCTCACACCTCGGTATGATGTGGAGCGCTTCGGAATCCAAATCAAAGGGACCCCCCGCCACGCGGATGTGCTCATTTGCTCCGGCCCTGTGACCTTGCAGCAAAAAGAGCGCCTCATCACCATTTACAACCAAATGCCGGAGCCCAAATTTGTGGTGGCGGTGGGCACGTGCGCCTGTTCCGCGGGCGTGTTTACGGGCTGCTATTGTGTGGAGGGCGGGATCGACACCGTCATTCCTGTGGACATGTACGTACCCGGCTGCCCCGCCAAGCCGGAAGCCATTATCGACGGCGTGGTGAAGCTGTTGAAAAAGCTGGAACCCCAGAAAAAGGAGGGAACCAAGCATGGAAAATGAAGCCGCTGTGCTTTTGACGATTCAACAGAAGTTTCCACAAGTGGATACGGCCCAAGCCACCACCGCCCACCACCGGATTTTCCTGAATGTTCCCCAGGCAGTTCTATTGGAGTTTTTGCGCTATGCCAAGGATGAATTAAAGTTTGACCACCTGTGCGCCATCACTGGCCTGGATACGGGGGAGGGCTATGAGTTTATTTACCACATCTCTCACGACAATGGCATTTTGCTCAATGTCAGATGCTGTACGTTAGGGGGAGACGGGGTGGTGATTCCCTCGGTGCTTCCCATTCATGAAGGCGCCACATTTTTTGAGCGGGAATTGGAAGGCCTCTTGGGCGTGAAGGTGGAGGGGTTGCCGGAAGGCCATCAGTATCCCTTGCCCGACAATTGGCCTGCGGGCCAATATCCCATGCGCAAAGGCTGGACGCCGGAAAGCATGAAAGAGCAGAAGTAAGGAGGCGGCAAAGATGGGAAAGATGATCGTACCACTGGGGCCGCAGCATCCGGCCCTGGAAGAGCCCGAGAGCTTTACGTTACTGCTGGAAGGAGAGCGGGTGGCGGCCGCTTCCGTATTGATTGGCTACAATCACCGCGGCATGGAAAAAGCTGCCGAGAGCCGGACTTATATTCAGAACATCCACCTTTTGGAGCGCATTTGCGGAATTTGTTCCCATTCCCATTCCACATGCTATGTGCAAACCGTGGAAGCCCTGGCGGGCCTGGAGGTTCCCAAACGCGCTCAGTACCTGCGCGCGCTGGTGGGGGAGATGGAGCGCATCCACAGCCATTTGCTTTGGTTGGGCATCGCGGGGCATGAAATCGGGTTTATGTCACTGTTCATGTACGCCTGGAAAGACAGGGAGATCGTCATGGATATTTTGGAGATGCTCACGGGCAACCGGATCAATTATGGGATGAACACCATCGGCGGCGTTCGCCGCGATATCTCCCAAGAGCAAATCCAGAAGATCCTGGAAGCGGTGGACCAGCTGCAAGAGCGTACCGAGTATTATGAAAAAGTGGTGCTTCAAGAGCAAACCGTCGTGCTTAGGCTCTCCGGCGTCGGGAGGCTATCCAAGGAGGACGGGTTGCGCCTGGGGGCCACAGGCCCTGTGCTCCGCGCCGCCGGCGTGGCCCGCGATATCCGCAGGGATGACGCGGTGGGCATCTATGATGAATTGGACTTTCAAGTGATCACGGATACCCACGCCGATGTCTATGGCCGTACCGTGGTGCGGGTCTTGGAGCTTTTGGAAAGCTATAAGATCATCCGGCAGATTCTCAAGCAGTTGCCCGAAGGTCCCATCACCGTTAAAGCGCCTATTCGCGTGCCTGCTGGGGAAGCGGTCAGCCGCTATGAGGCGCCCCGGGGTGAGGACTTCCACTATACCCGTGCAAACGGCACCGATAAGCCGGAGCGGGTGAAGGTACGCGCCCCTACCCTGGCCAACTCGGCTTCCATTGCCCACATGATCGAGGGCGGATACCTGGCGGACGTACCCATTATCATCGCGGCCATTGACCCCTGTTTTTCCTGCACGGACCGGATGATTCGAGTGAAGGATGCGTCCTCTGGGCGCGAGAACCTGTTCGATTGGGATGGACTGCGCCGCTTTAGCATTGACTGGTATGGGAAGCAGGGCATGGACATGAGTACCATTCGCCCAAGGAAAGGAGAGTGAGTAGCGTGGGGCTGGCCTTGTTCCACATCCTGGTGTTTCCTGGGCTTTTGTTCCTCACGGTCCTTTCCTTTGTGTTTGAATATATAGACCGTAAGACCTACGCACGGCTCCAAAACCGGATTGGGCCGCCGTGGTATCAGCCCTTGGCGGATATTGTGAAGCTGCTCAGTAAAGAAACGGTGATCCCCCGTGAGGCGGATTCCCGCATTTTTATGGCCATTCCCATGTTTGCCTTTGCAGCCACCTGCGCCGCTTTTTTGTACATTCCGGTTTGGAGCAATCAGTCGCTTTTGCCCTTTCCAGGGGATTTGATTGTGGTGATGTACTTTTTAACCATCCCCACGCTCACGTTCTTTTTGGCGGGATGGTTTTCGGCCTCATTGTACGCGGAGATCGGCGCTATCCGCGCCATGACCCAGCTGTTTGCCTATGAAGTGCCGTTTTATATGGCGCTTTTGGGACCGGCCATCTTGGCGGGGACTTGGTCCATCAGCGGCATGGCGATGTTTTACCAGCAGCATCCCTGGCTCACGCTTTTGAATCTGCCGGGGCTGGTGGTTTCCATCTTCTCCGCCCAGGGCAAGCTGGAACGGGTTCCCTTTGATATTCCAGATGCGGAAACGGAAATTGTGGGCGGCACCTTTACCGAATACAGCGGTCGGCTATTGGCCATGTTCAAGATGACCCTCAACGCCGAGCTTGTGGTGGTTGCCGCACTGATTGCCGCCGTTTATTTCCCTGTGTTTGTGGCGGGCAATGGGTTCCTAGGCGTTCTCTTGTTTCTCGTAAAGGTGCTGGTGGTGGTGTTTTTGCTGGCGCTTATGCGGGCGGCCTTGGCCAGGTTCCGTTTGGACCAGATGATCCGGTTCTGCTGGCGGTTTTTAGCACCGCTGGCGATTGCGCAGATCCTGCTGGATCTGGTGGTGAAAGGAGCGTTAAGGCTATGAACCGCATGGGTACCATGGTTCCCTACCTGCTTCGCATGTTTTCCCAAAAAACGGATACCGTTTTGTATCCGCTGGTCAAGGCCCATGTTCCTGAAACCTTTCGGGGGGCGCTAGCCTTTCACAGTGACCGCTGTGTGGGGTGCAAGCTGTGCGAGAGGGTCTGTCCGGCGGATGCCATCACCATTGAAAAGGTGGCTGACAAACAGTTTAGGGCCATCGTTCATATGGATAAGTGCATCTTTTGTGGGCAATGTGTGGAGTCCTGCCATAAAGATGCCTTGGAAAATACCCAGCAATTTGAGTTGGCCAGTGCTGACAAGTCGTCCTTAAAGGTGGAAATTTAAGTTGGATATGATGCCGGTGTTGGAGGCAAGGCTCCAAAAGGTAACCCGCCTGGCGGTGTTGGGCGCGGGCTCCGTGCTCAGGGCGGACGATGCGGCGGGCATCCGCGTGGTGGAAAACCTGCAGTCCGCTTTTTCTTCGCTGCAGTTGTCAAACTTGCTTTTGTGCATAGGGGAAACGGCCCCTGAAAACTATAGCGGAAAAATCAAGGCCTTTGCCCCCAGCCATCTTCTTTTGGTGGACGCGGCAAACCTGGGAACAAAAGTGGGAGAAATTGTAGAAATCAATCCCGAGGACGTGGGCGGGCCTACGTTTTGTTCCCATATGCTCCCGCTGCGGGTGATGATCGATTATATCCGCTCCGGTACGGAGCTGGACGTGGTGCTTTTGGGGATTCAGTCCCAGAGCCTTGCTTTTGACGGCGAAATGACGCCGGAAGTGGCACAAGCGGTAGAGGCCCTTTCCAAAGGCCTTTGCAGCATCATTACGGAACGACTGGTTTCCCCCAAATGACTGGCGCTTGGCAAAGGCCCATTGCCAAACGTTCGATCTCAACGGTAGAAGCACTCTTTAAAACCGCTGGCTCAGCCGGTGGTTTTTTGTTGTAGCCGTCATCACGCTTTTCACGCGGTTTTTTGAATGGTAAAAAGAAGCCCTCGACAAATCGGTTCGCATTGCGGTATACTATATCAATAAAAATAGTGCTTTCATAAAAGACGCCTTTTCATTCTCAAAGCAAGGAAAAGCGGAGTATAGCATCGAGACTATGCCTCGATACGTTTTTTCTGTGGCCAAAGAAATTGTGGCAGCCGTTGGTACCAAAAGGAGGGGCCAGTTCATGTTTTCCCAGTTTGCCTATTCTCGCGAAATGCAAATCATCCTGATGTTCTGTTCGTTCACTTTTAATTTTGTGATCATGTATTTGACTGCAAAGATCATTTTGCGTATCTATGGGGAGGAGGCAAGCGTAGGACAAAAAGCGCTGTTTGCATTTTTGACGGGCATGGTTTTGCAAAGCCTCTGGGTTTATCTTTGCTACTATATCGGCGGCATGGTCTCATTTACCAAGCTGGAAAATTTGCTAATTGCAAGTCCAAACCCGATTACAGCGGTTTTGTATTGTTACTTTGGCATCAAAATTTTTAAACTTTCCCCCATCCGGTCCATTGAGCTCATGGGGCATGTGTATGTGTATTTCAGCATCATCATTTGCCTGAACCGAATGGCCGGCGCATATTTTTTTCCCCAAGCGGATCCGGCGCATTTCAATTATCTGTGGGATGCCGTGAGGCATGTGTTCAACTTGCTCCTGTGCTTTGCCATCTATGGTATCACTTGGCGCGTTTTGGATCATCACCCTGGGTTGTTCGTTTCCAAAGCGGCCACCTTTGCGCATCCAAAGCGCGACTTGTTGGTTTTTATGGTCAAAGCCATCTTTGTCTACCTTTGCTTGGTGATTGTGCCGCTCGTGATTCCTGGCAGTGTTGTGGCGAATGTATTTATTTTTGTCATCCTCGCCCTGTTTTTTTCGACGACTCTTTTGTTCCGATTTTACCAGCATACGAAAGCCGATATGCAAAATAAGGAAACACATATTGATTCGCTCATTAAAAGCATGGACGAGTTTCGGGGGATCAAGCATGATTTTAATAATATTTTGCACACCTACAGCGGTTATTTTGCCATTGGGGATCTGGAGGCCTGCAAGGAGTATCACGCCTCCCTGCTGCATCTCACCACCCAAGCCGAAGATCTGCTGGAAGTGGGCCATCGCATGGGAGAAAATCCCGCGTTGATTTCCCTAATTCTGGAAAAACATATCAGGGCGGAACAGATGAATGTGGACATGAGTGTTTTGTTAAAATATCCTCTTTCGGATTTGCCCATGAAGGACATCGATATTTGCCGCATTGTAGGCTGTCTGCTGGACAACGCCATGGAAGCGGCTGCGGAAACAACGGAGAAACGAGTCTCCTTCACCGTGGAACAAAAAGCGGATCAAGCCAAATTGATGATCATCACCAACAGCGCTTCTTCGCCCTTGGATGTGAATCAAATGTTGCGTTCAGGCGTAACGACCAAGCTGGGCCATCAAGGAATTGGGCTGAGCAGCGTCCGTAAAATTATGGATCGGTACGCAAACTGCTCCTTTCAGCTCAGCCATTGCAACGACGATGTAGTCGCGTATTTGGAGCTAAAATGACAGAAACTTGGCTGCTACGAAGAAAAACCCCCGTCGGCGCATCGAACAAAATCAACCTCAATAGCCATTGCAAGAGGATTCCCTACATTTGCTTCATCAGGGCGCTGCCTTCTTTAAGGATGAGTCCGCTTAAGGCAAGCGTAGCCGAGGCGGGGAGATAGATGGCGTCGGGAGGCAGGAGCCGGATATCCGCCTGATGCTTTTGGGTGAAGATGCTTTTGGCATAAAGCACGTCCAGCATTTGGAAATAAAGGTTTTTTTGGCAGCTTAGCCATCGGCAATAAATGAGCAATTCTTTGGGGTCATAGGCCATGATGATGGAAGAAGTCGTGTCCACCAGATTGCCAATGGCTTGTGTGAGTACCGCGGAGGCCGCCGCGTCTCCGGAATCCATCCGCTGAAGGACTTCCTCCACGTTTGTGCAATTTTCTCCCGATTGGGCATTGTACTGCTTGACGAGGCCGATGTCGGAGCAGTATAATTCTAAACAGCCCGTGTTTCCGCAGCGGCAGGGAAGGCCTTCCTTGCGGACGGTCAGGTGGCCAATCTCGCCAGACAGGCTATGGCCGCCCCGAAAGGCTTTTCCATTGAGCATAAGGGCGGAGCCGATCCCCTCGCAAATGGAAAGGTAGGCCGCGCAATCGGGATGCTGGATTTGGTGGGTAAAGTGTAGGTATTCCACGCCGGCGTAAACATCTTTATCCGCAATCACAGGAAGCGCCAGGGCATCGGAAAGCCGTTTCACCAAAGGAAAGCCTTGCCAGAGAGGCGCGCCGCAGATCTGCTGTACCACCCCGTCACTCAAACGGACCGGACCTGGCAGGATCACGCCAAGGCCAAGGCAATTCGACTTGGCAGCCTGGCTTTGGGCAAAGAGCTCCTCAGCCATCTCGGCAATCAAGAGGGTATAGCTTTCAGGCCCCATGGTGGGAAGCAAAAGGGGGCGGGTGATCTCTCGTAGGGGTTGCAAGTCCATGCTAAAAAGGCCGGCGCTGATTTGATCCAGCCGAATGCTTATGCCCATCACGTATCCCAGAGAGGGTTTTAGCCGGTATTGCCCCGCAGGCCGGCCTCCGCTGGAAACAGGCGCGCCCATCAGATCGATCAGTTCCTTTTCCTGCAAAAGGGTGATGATGCCATGCATGGCCGAGGGTGTAAGCCCCGTAAGCTGGCAGAGCTGTGGGCGGGTAGCGCCAGGATGCTGGAGCAAGAGCTTGAGAACGGTTTGAAGATGTTCCCTTTTGATGGGCGGTGTCATTTTTTTTAGCCACCTTCATTAAAATCTTTATTATCAATTTGAAAAAACTAGGGGAAGTGTACCACAAGCCGCAGGTTTTGTAAAGGGAAATTGCAAAGGAGAAAGGATGAACGGCCATGGGAATTCCTTCTGTGGAGATCGTAAAGGAATGGAGCAATGGGAAAGCGTTTCGGTATGCGGTACTGGATTTTGACGGCACCATCAGCCTTGTTAGGGAGGGCTGGCAAGCCATCATGATCCCGTATTTCGCGGATGAGCTCTCCCGTACCCCGGGAGGCAAGGAGCGCGGGTACGACGAAATGGAGCGCATTGCCAAGGAGTTTATTTTTGTCCATACGGGAAAACAGACCATCTACCAATGCATCGCCTTGAAAAAGGAAATTGAGAAGCTGGGCGGCAAAGCCTTAGATCCGCAAGAGTATAAGGATGAATACCACCGCCGCTTGCTGGAGCGGATCGATCATCGCTTGCAGGGCCTGGCCGATGGGAGCATTGATCCGGAAACCCTGACGGTGCCTGGCAGTTATGCATTTTTGGAGATGCTTAAAAAGCACGGAGTGGAACTGTATTTGGCCAGCGGCACGGACGAGGAATATGTGCTCAAGGAAGCAGAGCTGCTCAAGGTCACCCCGTACTTCGAGGGCCGCATTTTCGGCGCGCAACGTGACTATAAGAGCTTTTCCAAGAAGATGATCATCGAACGGATGATTCGGGAGCATCATTTGGAGGGCGCGGAGCTGCTGGGCTTTGGCGACGGCTATGTGGAGATTGAGAATGTGAAATCCGTGGGCGGCCTGGCGGTGGGCGTAGCTACCAACGAAAGTGAGCGTGTGGGCATTGATGAGTGGAAGCGCGAACGGCTGATCCGTGCCGGAGCCGATGCCATCCTGCCCGACTATCGGGAGCTCAAGGCCATTGAAGCGTATTTGTTCGGATAAGGGAAAGGAGAAAAAGCATGCCATTTCAAGAGTTTGACCGTTCCCGCCTGCTCTTAAAGCCGCTGGGGGAGCGGATCCACGATTTGGATTTAAGCTGCATGATGGACCCGAAGGCAAAGGTGCTCTATAGCCATCCCACCGTGACCCTGCTCGCGGAGAAAGTGGTGGAAGCCCGCCAAAAGGGTGCGCCGGTGATGGTGATGATGGGCGCTCATGTGATCCGCGCGGGAGCCGCGCCCCTTTTGATCCGGTTGATGGAAGAAAAGTATGTGACGCACTTTGCGTTGAATGGGGCGGGCGGCATTCATGATTTTGAGTTCGCGCTCATTGGCGCCACCACCGAAAGCGTGGCTAAGTACATCTCTGAAGGTCAGTTTGGGCTTTGGCAGGAGGATGGCCGCTATAACGACGCGGTGAATCAAGGGGTTAAAGAAGGGCTGGGTTTTGGCGAATCCCTGGGCAAGTACATTTGGGAAAATGGGTTTCCTCACAGGGAATATAGCCTGCTAGCGGCAGGTTATCGCAACCAGGTCCCCGTGACGGTTCATGTGGGCATCGGGTGCGATATCGTGCACGAGCAGCCCAATGCCAACGGCGCGGCCATTGGCGAGGCGACCTATCGAGACTTTCTCATCTATGCCAACACCATTGAGAACATGGAAAACGGCGTGTTCCTGAATTTCGGCTCCGCGGTGATTGGGCCCGAGGTCTACCTGAAGGCGCTGTCCATGGCTCGCAATGTGAAAAGGCAGGAAGGTAAAACCATCGGGAACTTCACTACCGCAGTCTTTGATTTGCTGCCCCTGGAAGGGAAGAACATTCACGAAGCGCCGCCCAAAACCGATCCCCGCTACTATTTCCGCCCCTGGAAAACCATCATGGCGCGCACGGTGGAGGGCGGCGGCCAGAGCTACTACGTGCAAGGCCAGCATAAGGATACGGTGGCCGCGCTTACCGCGAAGATATTGGGGAGTGGAAAATGAAAAAGGCGCGACTGAAGGAATTGATGGACGGATTCCGGCAAGTGAAGATCGCGGTGCTGGGGGACTTGTTTTTGGATCGCTGGCTGACCATTGATCCCGCGCTGGATGAATTGTCCTTGGAAACGGGAAAAACCGCCTGGCAAGTGGTGGGCGAGAAGTGCTGCGCAGGTGCGGCGGGTACGGTGCTGAACAATTTGGCCGCGCTAGGCGTGGGAAAACTGTATGCCATCAGCCTCCTGGGCATGGACGGCGCAGGCTGGGAGATCCTTCATGCCCTGGAACAAAAAGGGATCGATACCCACCTGGTGATCCAAAGCGGGGAAATCCGCAGCCCTCAATATGTCAAACCCCTGTTTAAGCAGACCCAGGGCCCGGCGGTAGAAGGCAACCGGCTGGACGTGAAAAATTGGCAGGCCACAGCGCCAGAGTTGGAGGATAGGCTGATTCAGAACTTGGAAAGCATAGCCGCCCAGATGGATGCGGTGATGGTTTTGGATCAGCTGGACACGGAAAACACGGGCGTGGTCACCCAAAGGATGCGGGAACGCCTGGAGCGCTTGGCCAAGGAATATCCCAATCTGATCCTGTACGCGGATTCCCGCGCGTTCATCCATCGATTTCGGGATGTGGTGATCAAGTGCAATGATCGGGAAGCCGCGCTGATGACCACAGGGAAAGAACCGGAGGGAGACTTTGCTGCCGATGCCGTCTTTGCTTCCATGGAAAAGCTCAAGGCGCTCACGGGCAAACCGGTGTATGTGACCTGCAATGTGCATGGCGTAGCGGCGGAGGGCAAGGCAGGGTGGACCTTGGTACCGGCGGTACGGCAAACGGGCCCCATTGATGTATGCGGCGCAGGAGACGCTTGCAGTGCAGGGATTGTCAGCGCCCTGTGCGCGGGAGCTACGCCGGTGGAGGCGGCCTTTGTAGGGAACATGACTGCGGGGGTGACTGTGCGCAAGCATGGCGATACGGGTACTGCCAGCCAAGGGGAAGTCCGGGCGCTGTATGAGGAACAGTTTGGAGAGGATCGCCTATGAACAAAGCCATACTCGCCATTGATATGGGGGGGTCCAAGTACATGGTCGGCTTGGTCACCCCTTCTGGGGAGGTGCTGGCCAAAGAGCGTTTTGCATGGACAAGTTTGGACGGAGAGACCATTCTGCCGCAGATCGAAAGCAGTGCGCGTAAATGGCTGGCAGGAGCCCCAGAGGTGGAACTCTTGGGCATTGGGGCTACCATCCCAGGCCTTGCGGATGCCAAGAGCGGCACTTGGCTGGAAGCCAGCTTTTCCGGAATCCGGAACCTGCCTGTGGCGGAGGCCTTGGCCAAAGCCTTTGAGTTGCCCGCCTATGCGGATAACGATGGCCAAGCCTGCGCCCTGGCGGAAAAGCGGTTTGGGAGCGCCAAGGATTGCAAGGATTTCGTGTATGTGACGGTTTCCAACGGCGTGGGGGGCGCAGCCTTTGTGGGGAATCGCCTGCTCCAAGGCTCCACAGGCTCGCCCGTGGAACTGGGGCATTGCTGCCTGGTGCCCGATGGCCGCCCCTGCAAATGTGGTATGAAGGGCTGTGTGGAGGCTTACGCCGCAGGCCCAGGGCTGATCAAGACCTACCTGGAGTGCGGTGGTCAGGAGGCGGAAGGGCTTGAAATTGTCCGCCGCGCAAGGGCTTTTGAGCCGGAAGCCTTGGAAGCCTTCCGGCGGGAAGGGGAGTACCTGGGGCTCGGGCTTTCCTGGGCCATCAATCTTTTCAATGCCGAAAAGGTGATCATCGGCGGAGGGCTTTCTCTGGCCTTTGACCTTTTTGGGGCCGCGCTGGTTCAAGCCCTGGAGCGCAGGGTGTATCATACGGCGAACCCCAGTGTGACGGTAGAACCCACCCGCCTGGGCTACGAAGGCGCGCTGCTGGGTGCGGCGGCGGTATGCCTGTGCCGGATGGCAAACCAATATTATGATTTTGAAAAGTAGAAAGGATGAGGAGTCATGGTGGAAACGATGATGAAGGCGTACCAAAAGGAACTGATTGACCATATTGAGCAACTGAACCCCAAGGAAATGGAGGGCTTTATCCAGCTTTTGCTGGACGCGTACCATCGGGACAGCCAGGTGTTTATCGTGGGCAACGGCGGCAGCGCGGCCACGGCCAACCATTTCGTATGTGATTTTGGCAAAAATGCCGTTCAGGGCGATAAGCGCCGTTTCCGGATCCTGTCCCTGTGTGATAATATTGAAAAGATGACTGCCCTGGGCAACGATATTGCCTTTGAGGAAATCTTTCGCCAGCAGCTGATCAACCTCATGCGCCCCAACGACGTGATGATCGTAGTTAGCGCCAGCGGCAATTCGCCGGACTTGGTTCGCGCCTGCGAGTATTGCAAGGAAAAAGGCGGTAAGATCGTTGCCTTGGCTGGCTTTACCGGTGGCAAGATCAAGGACTTTGCCGATGTTTCCATGGTGGTGGACTCCAAGAGCTATGAGCGGATCGAGGATTTGCATTTGATCATTTTGCACATGGTGGTCTGTTACATGAAGGAGCATCAGGAGCAGTTGGTGTAAAAAAGACAGAACCCATGGGCGCCAAAAGAGCAGCTTTGCAAAGCTGCTCTTTTGCTGTCTCTATTGTTGGCAGGCCGTTTCTTCGCCAAACCTCAGGGAATCAGAGACGGGCTGGGCGCGGGCAAGGCGGTGGTCTGGGTAAGCTGCATATCCTGAATCACTTCTACCTCACAGGTTTTCCCCATTTCTGACTGAGTGGCGATGGATTCAAACAGGTTTTCCATGTTTTTGACGGCGGTATTCCAAGCCGCATCTAGGTAAGCGGGGTTCAAAGCGGATTGGTCAAAGAGCTTTTTTTCGATTTCCTCCTTGATGCTGGCATAACGCTCGGGCGTCAAAGGGTAAAGCCAATCATGCTTTTTCATCTTGGCTTCATCCACGCTTAGCTTGGAGTAGCTGGCCTTGGGAGGAGGAAGCCTGACTTCGATGGTGTTCCCGTTGACGCTTACGCGGCTCAGGCCTAAATCTACCACAAAGCTGATGGAATAGGAATACGGAATAATGACCTCTTGGACCTTGCCCAAAAGCCAAGCGTTTTGAGAGGCGGTTTCCTGGCCCGTCAAGGTGGTTTCGTAAACCACCAGTTCGTTCTTTTCCTTGAGCTCCTCGCTGAACCGTTGGCTGATCCAGGTGGTGTTGCCGCCTCCAAAGAAGCGGGCGTACACATAGGGGCCAAAGCGAATTACCAAAAAGACAATGGCCAGGCACAGAACCAGCCAAAACAGGCCTTTGAAAAATTTCCTCACAGGTGCGAGCCCTCCTCTCATTGACCCAGCGGCGGGAGCGTGGGGAGCCACTTGTCAATTTCCACAAAGAGCTGCACAAGCAAATATCCCAAGCCGGCAATGGTGGCGCCGGCACCCACAACCATCAGGTAACCACGAACAAACCGGCCAAAGCCTCCTCTGCGGCGGCGGGGTCTTTGGGGGGCGGGAGCCTGATACATGGGTTGTTGCATACTGATTCTCTCCTTTGAGTTTGCGATATAGCACTCTATGCGAAGCCAATAGGCGCATAGACAGGAAAACCGCTTACAGTATACGACATTTTTTGCAAAAACGCTACAAAAAAATGACAAATAGAAGTCCTGGAGGGCCAATGGAAATATTGGCTTGACGTTCTGGTATGAATGTGGCAAAATGATTACAAATTCGCGGGAAGGGAGAATGACTATGCGGTTTTCGACAAAAGGCCGATATGCCCTTCGGATGATGTTGGATTTGGCGGCACAACCCTCTCAGAATTACATTCCCTTACGGGACATTTCCCAAAGGCAGCAGATCTCCATGAAGTATTTAGAACAAATTGTGATGCTGTTGGGAAAAGCGCATATGGTGGAAAGCATTCGTGGAGCCGCTGGTGGGTACCGGTTAACGCGCCCTGCCAGCCAGTATACCTGCGGTGATATTTTGCGGACGACCGAAGGTAATTTGGCGCCCATTCCCTGCCTGCAAAAAGCGGTGAATGATTGTACGCGGCAAAAAGATTGCGCAACATTGCCTTTTTGGGTGGGCTTGCAAAAGGTGATGGATAGGTATTGGGACAGCGTCACTTTGGAAGATTTAGTAAGCCAGCAACAGCAGCCGCAAGCGGAATGAGTAGACCTTTTTCGACAATCCTTTCGGTTGCGCGCAGACAAAAAACACATCATAATGGAAAAAAGCATCCTACTTGAAAAGTAGGATGCTTTTTGAGAAGGGTGGGAAAATCGTGCGGCTGCTCATGGCGATGACGGGAGAGGAAAAACCTCGGGCGTTGCAATGGCGGCTGAATTTGGGAACCGCCACCTGGGAAAGCCGCCATGTTAAGGACGGACAGGCCGCGCTACAGACGCTGACAGAAGCGCGTTTTGACCTGCTCCTGCTTCATCCTTGCCTGCCGCACCTGGACGGCTACGAGGTTTTGGGAAGGCTATGGAAAATGCAGTTGGCTTGTCCGCCCAGGGTATTGATGCTCAGCGAGCCGGAACTGTGCAAGCGCGAGACGCTCCGGGCGGACTGCGTAGCCCCGCTTTTGGCCAGCACCACCCATCTTTGCCGACTTTTGGAGTTGTTAGCCCAACGGAAAACCCCCTTGCTTGCTTGTGGAACCAGGGGCCTTCGCGAAACGCTCATTGGCGAATTGCTGGATACCCTGGGGGTGAATCCTGCCTTTAAGGGGCGAAGCTATATTGCCTGGCTTTTGGATCGGATCATTCCCTCCCCCTGGCTGGAAAACGAGCTGACCTCCACCTTGTATCCTGCCTGCGCCTCGGTTTACCGAACCACCCCCGCGGCCGTGGAGCGCTGTGTGCGCCATGCGGTGGAGGAGCTTTTTACCCGAGGTAGTATGGAAGGCATCGAGCGGTATTTTGGCACCACGGTGGATCCGGAGCGGGGCAAACCAACCAACCGCGCTTTTTTGATCGGCGCGGCGGAACAGTTGCGGGCGCGCATGGATGCGGCTGTATAGCGTAGGTTTCAAAACCTGTATCACGGTTTGTGCAAGGAATGTTACTCCCGTGCCTTTGCCCGTTCCCCAAATAGCATGGACAGGCACCAAAGGCCCGCGGCGCCTATGATGGTATACACGATGCGGCTGGGCACGGCGGCCTGGCTGCCAAACAAAAGGGCGACTAAGTCCAATTGGAATACGCCCATGGTTGCCCAATTGAGCGCGCCGGCAATGATAATCCCAAGCGACAACTTGTCCAGCATGCAAACTCCTCCTGATAGGCAGCCCTTTGGGGCAGGCCACCCTGGAAAGTTTGCGCATTTCCTAGGATAGATATACCTCTACACGAAGCAAGCCTCGGGTTCCACTCCGGTGTATAGGGTGCGGGCAAGCCAGGGCTGCTCGTGGGGCACAAGCCGCACATGCCCGCCGATATCCCCTGCGGCCAAGGCCATATCTCCGTGACAATGGATGCAGGAGCATAGGCTTACCTGGGGCAGGTTCCAAAGGACCCGCCCAGTATGAAGACAGATTTTCATCAACCCATCCAAAGCGCCCAAAAGGGCTGTGTGGCCGTCAGGACAGACACAAAAGCCTCCTGGCTGCCCTTCCAGCCGGATCAGTTCCCAAGGCTTAACCTTATGCGGAGCCAGGGTAAACAGCGCGGTGTAGATATCGTTATCCTCTACCGCGCAAAGGATAGCCAGCCCGCCCTGCCAAAACTGGGCGGAGCAGCAGCAGCCATTGACGTGAAACTGGGCATAGGGCATAAGATCCGGTGCACTGAGTATCAAAAGCTCGCCCGAGGCGCCCCCAGCCACCAAAAGCTGATGGCCATAGAGCTTCATATCTCTGGGGAAAACCCCTGCTTTTGCGGAAAATAAAAGCTCCCCCGTGCCCAAATGGCGGGTATGAACGCAATCCGCCTCCGAGCTTAGCTGGTATAGGTACCGCCCACAAGCAGAAGGGCATAGCGCCGAAAGCGCCGGCAATGCAGGGATGCGGTAGCGCTCCTCCCGAGTATGGCGGGAAATGCAAGCGCAATCCCTTTCTTGCCGGCAGGCGCACAGCAAGAAATCTGGGGTGGAGCAGGGTAGATATGGACAGGAAAGGGAACAATCCAAAGGGAACTGCAGGGCAGTTTTGGGATCATAGAAGATCGGTGCACGCTTACCATCCGTAATCATAAGGCTCATCGGCGGATTCTCCTTTGCCAAAGAATGATGGGGCCGAGTGGGCGCCTTCGTCGGACGGGGAAGCTCCGCGTTCCCTGATACCATAGCATATGCCAAAGAAAAAACCGTGTGAGCGAACAAGCAGGAATTTTGGGACAAGCTGGAGAAATGAATAAATTGGCTATTTTTACGATTTACGAGTGAGGAGCTTATCCATTTGGAAACTGAAACGAATCAAACCATGGCGTTTTCCCAGGCGGACATTAGCGGCGAAGTGTTGAAGGCCGTCGAAAAAATGGGTTTTCAGGAAATGACGCCTGTGCAGGCCAAAACCTTGCCCTTGATGATGGAAGGTCACGATATCATTGCCATTGCGCCTACGGGCACGGGAAAAACGTGTGCCTTCGGCATTCCCATGCTGGAATATGTCAATTTGAAGGACCAGCGCGTCCAGGAATTGGTGCTGGCGCCTACGCGCGAATTGAGCCTGCAGATCGCGGAGGAATTGAAAGCCCTGGCGCGCTATATCCCGGGGATACGCATTGCCGTGATTTATGGCGGGCAGCCCATTGCCAAACAGATCACCCAGTTAAAGCAGCATCCCCAAATCGTGGTGGCAACCCCAGGCCGGCTGTTGGATCACTTGGGCCGTGGAAATATCCGCCTGGATGCGGTACACACCATGGTGCTGGACGAAGCGGATGAAATGCTGAACATGGGCTTTGTGAAGGACGTGACCAAGATCATCGAGGCCACGCCCAACGAGCGGCAGTTGGTGCTGTTTTCGGCCACCACCAATCAGGACGTGATGACCATTGCTTGGAAATACCAGCATGAGCCCGTGGAAGTGGTCATTCAAGCCACCCAGGAAAACCGCCCGCAAATCACCCAGTATGTGATTGAAACCACGCGGGAAAAGAAATATGAGGATCTGCTCTATCTTTTGGACAGCGATGCTTACCAGCGCATCATGGTTTTTGTCAACACCAAGGACATGACCCAGCGGATCTGCAAGCGCTTGCAAGAGGCGGGCTATCCTGCCGACTGCCTCCATGGGGATATGCGCCAAAGCGCCCGCAACGACGTGATGCAGGGATACCGCAAGGGTAAGTTCCAGATCTTGCTGGCCACGGACGTGGCGGCCCGCGGCATCGACGTGGACGATGTGGAGGCGGTGATCAATTTTGATTTGCCTAATGAAAACGAGTATTATGTCCACCGGATCGGCCGGACAGGCCGCGCCAAAAAGCACGGCGTTGCGTTTACGCTGATGACGTACTCCGAATCGGTGCGGCTGGACGCGATTTTGAAATACATCATGGCCAGGCCGGTGCCATTGAAATTCAATGAATTGGGCATCCTGACCACAGAAACGGGCGAACCGTTTTTTGAAAACATGTAGGGCGGAAAACAGTTCCAAAAGCGAGAGGCGGAGGCGACCAAAAGATGGGTATCATTCCTTCCAGAAATTTGGATGAACAACGGCGCGAAGAAAAAGGGATCGTCTATTTTGATAGAGGGACCATTGCGGGAAGAGACGGGAAAAAATACGACCGCTTCGCCATTCAAACTCATTTTGTGCAGGTGGGGGAAAGCCAGCGGGAATTGGTGGAGCGGTATGTAAGGCCCCTGTACCAAGAGGGGGATGTGCTGAGCTTTGGCGCCAAGGTGATGTGCATGTGCGTGAAGTCGGTGAAAACCCGCGAAGAGGTGCGTCCCGGGTTTTGGGCAAACTTCCTGTGGCGCTTCGCCGGCATCAATCACACGGGCGTGGGCATGCATGAGCCCTATAAGTTGCAGTTGGTCATCGATCTGGTGGGGCTGCCCCGGGTTTTGTTGGCTGTGGTTTGCAGCGCGCTGACCAAGCCCTTTGGCATCAAGGGTGTGTTTTATCGGGTTTGCGGCAAGGGTGTGGGCGGGATCGACGGATTTTACACGCGCTCCAGCTTTGAACTGTATCATCAGCTGGCATTGATCAATCCGGAAAACGCGGATGAGCTCTGCGAAGAACTGAGCCAGGAAACCGGTATGCCGGTGGTGCTGATGGACGCCAACGACCTTCAGCGGGATCAACTGGGCAAGAACCGCCAGATGCCGTTAACAGACGAGCAATTGCAGGATGCCTTGGCAGACAATCCCAGCGGGCAGGGGGACGAGCTTACGCCCCTGATCCTGATTCGGCCGCTGTGACACTCGTTTTGGCATGAAAAAAAGGAGCCCTCACGGGTTCCTTTTTTCGTTGATCGCCTTATTTCGCGGTGGCCTTTTTGAAACCGGTGACGATAAGCAGAAGTAAGCAAGCCCCCCCAATGGCGATGAGCATGCTATAGAGGTTAAAACCGCTAACGGTGCCAAGGCCGAACAGGGAAGCGATAAAGCCTCCCAACAGGCCGCCCACAACGCCGACGACGATGTTGGAGAATCCGCCCATTTCAGAGTTGCGCTTCATGATGATGCTTGCGATCCAACCGGCTAAAGCGCCAAATACAATCCAAGTAACCAAACCCATGTGCATCTTCCTTTCCTATTTCTTGGGGGTAGTATGCACGGATCATAAGAATTTTACTTGTTGGAATCATTTCCCATTTTGCTAAATGGCTCTAGCTGCCTTCGTTATTGTCTTAACGATCATTTACTTTGATTTCCGGTTTTGCTATACTTCCCCTGTATTTTAATTCCGAGTGTTTTAGTATTGATTGATACGGGGAGTCAAAGCATATGCTTAAGAATTGGAAACTGGGAACCAAAATTTTTTTATTGGTCACGGTGGTGGTGCTGTGTTCTTTTTTGATGGTAACCGCCGTTGTGTCTGATAAAAGTGTGGAGATGGCGCAAAAGGATGCTTTCGCTCTGGCACAGGAGCGGGCGGAGAAGTATAAAAACGAGATCAAGGCGGAGCTGCAAGGCGCCCGCGTGACGTCTGAAACGCTAAAAACGGTGTTTGAAACCCTGAAGGATCACGGTCTGACCGATCGCGGCATGATGAATGATATCTTGCAAAACGCCTTGGCGCAAAAGGAATACATCACGGCCTTTTGCATCGCCTACGACCCCAACGCGCTGGATGGGAAGGACGCTCGCTACGCAGGGCAAAAGCCCGCTTATGACGAAACAGGCCGCTACGCGCCGTACTGGAACAAACTGGGTGGCAACATCGCTGTGGAGCCCTTGTATGATATTGATATCGCGGATTGGTATATCGTGCCTAAGGCCACCAAGCAGGAATACATCACCGATCCTTATCCCTATCAGGTGCAGGGGAATCCTGTGATGCTGGCCAGCCTGATTTTTCCCATTTTGCATGAAGGAGAGTTCATCGGAATTATTTCCTCGGACATTGTTTTGGATAAGCTACAGGAAATGGTTTCCCAGGTGGATGTGACGGAAAGCCAGGGCGGCTTGACCGAGATTTTTTCCAGTTCCGGCGTGGTGGTAGCCCATCCGGACAAGCGATTTTTGGGCAAAGACCTGGGGGAAGCCCGTTTGTATGAGCTTTTGCTCTCGGAGCCTTCCACTGCGGGACAGGCCCTGCCGCTTGCCCAGGCCTATGGGGAAACGCATGCCGAAGCGGCCCCTTCCGATATTGCCCAGACGGAGACTGATGGGCATGCAACCGGTTTTACACAAGGGCTGAAAGCCTATGCCAAGGACGGTGATCCGGCCGCGCTGGATCTATCGCTGCTTTCACCGGATCTGGCCATGGCACTGCTTGCAACCAACCAGGAGGAGCTCCGGGATACGGCTGAGGCCAAGGCGGCTATTTCTAAGGGCGAGCCGTATATTTCCAGCAATGGGGAGTACTATACGGTCTATCTTCCCATCCGTTTTAGCGAAGTCACCCAGCCCTGGTCGGTGGCGGTGAGCATCCCCATGGGCCAGGTTTTGGCCAATGCCAACAACATCCGCAATTATGTGGTGATGGTCTTTATGATTTCCATTGTGATTTTGGCCTGCATTCTGTACTTGATTTCCAGAAGCATGACCAAGCCCATTTTGCTCTTGGCCAATTCCGCCAAGACACTGGGGGAAGGGGACTTTGGCGCCCGCATGCCCGCCTTTACCGGAAGCGACGAGATTGGCGTCCTCTCCCGGGCATTTACCGTAATGGCTGAAAAAATTAACGATTTGATCACGCGGTTGCAGAACTATGCCCGGGAATTGGAAGAGAAGAACAAAAACCTCAAACAGCTCAATGAGATGCTGGTAACGGCCAAGGAGCAGGCGGAGGAGTCCAGCCGCGCCAAAAGCAATTTTTTGTCCAACATGAGCCATGAAATGCGCACGCCGATGAATGCCATCATTGGTATGACATCCATCGGCGAAACGGCGGAGGAGATGGAGCGCAAGAATTATGCGTTTGGCAAGATTAAGGAGGCGTCCTCCCACCTGCTGGGCGTGATCAACGATATTTTGGATATGTCCAAGATTGAAGCAAACAAGCTGGAACTTTCGGCGGTGACTTTTGATTTTGAAAAAATGCTGCGCACGGTGGTGCATGTGGTCCATTTTAGCGTGGACCAAAAGCGCCAGCAATTTTGGGTGAACATCGATCCCCGCATTCCCGGCTGTCTGGTGGGCGACGAGCAGCGCTTGGCGCAAGTGATCACCAACCTATTGTCCAATGCGGTCAAATTCACGCCGGAAAACGGCTTTGTCCGGCTGGACGCTCAATGGGTGAAACAAGAGACGGACCGGTGCGTGATTCGCTTCCTGGTCGCCGATACCGGAATTGGCATTAGCGACGAACAGCAGTCGCGCTTATTTACTTCTTTTGAGCAAGCGGACAACAGCACCTCCCGCCGTTTTGGCGGCACAGGCTTAGGCCTGGCCATCTCCAAGCGCATCGTGGAAATGATGGGCGGCGAGATTTGGATGGAATCCAAGCTGGGAGCTGGGTCGGTCTTTGGGTTCACCGTATGCTTACAACAGGCGCAAGAGGGTGCGGAAAAACAGAAGACCCTTGCCCCTGGCATCCGGCAGCTTCGTCTGCTGGCGGTGGAGGAAGAAGCCCAAACCCGTGGCGCGATGGCGGATATGTTCAAGCGGCTGGGCCTTTCTTGCGATCTGGCGGAAAGCGGCTTAGCCGCCAGGGCCATGGCTGAGAAGGGGAACTACGATCTGCTGCTGTTGGATTGGCAAATGAGCGCCATAGAAAGCGGGGAGCTTGCGGCCTGGTTCAAGGGGCGGTGCGCCGAGAATCGGGTGGTGGCGCTGGTTTCGACCGCAAAGCTGGACGAGGTGGAGAAGCAAGCCAGGGAGGCTGGGGTGGATCAATTCCTGTTTAAGCCCCTGCTCCCTTCCGAATTGCTGGAATGCCTGGGTACTTGCGTTGGCGGCGAGGATCAAAAGAAGGCGCCCTCTGGCGAAACGGACGATGGCCTGGCGGGTCGGCGGGTGCTTTTGGCTGAGGATGTGGAGATCAACCGGGAAATCGTTTTGGCGCTTTTGGAGCCTGCGGGCCTTTTGATTGATTGCGCGGAAAATGGCGCGGAAGCGCTGCGGATGTTTCGCGAGAGCCCCGCGCGGTATGATATCATTTTCATGGATGTGCAAATGCCCGAGATGGACGGCCTGGAAGCCACCCGTCAGATTCGCGCACTGGAAATTCCCAAGGCCAAGAGCGTTCCCATCATTGCCATGACGGCCAACGTCTTCAAAGAAGACGTGGAAAAATGCCTAGGGGCAGGCATGAACGATCATTTGGGCAAGCCGTTGGACTTGAACGCGGTGTTTGAAAAATTGCGCCGGTATCTTTCAAGGGAAAGAGAATAGGGCGTCTTCATGCGCCGGCGTAACGCGATCTCCCTTACGATTCGCCAAAAAACTCTTCTTCAATGGCCAGGCATAGCGCGTGGTAAATGGGCAGATGGTATTCCTGGATTTGGTAAGTCTCCTTTGCGGGCGCGATCATAACAATGTCCGAAACCGCTTTGAGCTGCCCGCCCGTATGGCCGCAAAGCCCAATGACCAGCATCCCCTTGGCGTGGGCCACATGGGCCGCATACAGCACATTTTGGGAATTGCCGGAGGTGGAAATGCCTAAAAGCACATCTCCGGCTTTTCCGTGCCCAAGCACCTGTTGCGCGAAGCAAAGCTCCGGATACATGTCGTTAGCATAAGCGGTGGACAGGGCGTTTTCGCTGACCAGGGACAAGGCGGGCAAAGCGCCTTGCAGCCCTGTGACCAGATGTTCAGCCGCCTGGGGGCTAAGGGTGCGCAGCTTGTCCTGCAGGCCCGTATCCAGCCTGCGGGGCAAAACAAAGCCCTTCATCAATTCGCCCACGATATGCTGGCTGTCTGCGGCGCTGCCGCCATTACCGCACACCAGGAGCTTCCCGCCCTGCTTATAGCACTCGGCAATGGCGTGAAGGGCGGCCGTGATGCTTTCCTGGCAGGGCAGCAACGCGGGATACCGTTCCATAAGGGCTTGGATATAGTGAAGCGCGGATGCTTTCATTAGGCAATATCTCCTCTGCTCATCAAGCGCTCTGCCATAAGCAGAGCGCGCTTTTTAGGATTTGGGCTCGTTGTACATGGCTACCGCCAGGGCGGACATGTCCCCAATGGATTCGCCCAAGGCGGAAGGCAAAATTTTGCAGCGCTTGCGGGAAATCGCCAGCGCTTCCTTGTTTAAGGTTTCGCAAAGGATGGGGTAGAGCAAATCAAAGTTTCTGGAAAAAATGCTGCCTGCGATGATGGCCTGGGGGTTGAGCACATCGATGAGAATGCTCAGCCCACGCCCAAACATGTGACCCACCACGGTACAGATTTCCAAGCATACGGGATCGCCCCGCTTGGCATAGTCAAAGACCGCCTTGGTGGTGAGTGGGTTCTCTTTTTCCAGGGGGTGGTGCATGCCGTTTTGGTGCAGTTCCATCAAGCGGCTCTGGGCCAGTTGAGCAATGCCCACCCCGCTGCAGAAGCCCTCAAAGGAACCGCTCTTGCCATAGCCCACGGGGCCGTATTGTTCCAAGCGGATGTGGCCCACCTCCCCCGCGGTATCGCTGCAGCCTTTGTAGAGCTGGTTGTTCAAAATTAAGCCCGCGCCGATGCCGGTGCCAAACGTGAGAAAAATCAAGTCCTGATAGCCTTGTCCCGCGCCAAATTTCCATTCGGCAATAGCGCCTGCGTTGGCATCGTTTTGCAGGGTGGCGGGCACGCCAAAGGCTTTGGAGAGATAGTCAGTCACAGGCACCTTATCCCAGCCGATCAGGTTGGGCGGAGAAAGCAAAAGCCCTTTTTCGCTATCCAAAGGCCCGCCGCAGCTAATGCCGATGCCGCTGATCGCAAAACCTTCGCTGAGCTGCTTTGCCAGCTTGGTCAACTGATCCAGCGTTGCGGTGGGGGTTTGATACTCCGCGGTATTGATCATGTTTTTGGCGCGGATGATCAGCCGGTTTCCGTCATATTGCCCTAAGGAAACGGAGCATTTGGTTCCCCCAAGGTCAAAGCCGAGATAATATTTCATAAAAGGGCGTTCTCCTTTCAAAATAGAAATCAATGGAAAAACCGATGGATGGCGGGCATGGCAGCCGTACGGACTGAGCAGGGCGCTTCGCTGGAGGTGATGAGCACATCTTCCCGCACTCGGCGGGTAGCAATCCGGCCGGAAATGCGCTGGTTAAGCAGGCTGCAAAGGGGCAGCGCGTTATAGGCGATATCTCCCTTTAGGATCACCATTTCAATATCCAGCATATTGATGGTGTTCAAAAGCGCCACGCTTAAATATTTCGCCTCCCGTTCCAGCAATTCTTGGGCGGCGGCGGAATTGCCCAGTTGATCCACCAAGGCGTGCCAGCTGTCAAAAGGGCTTCCTTGGAGCAAGGCGGGCATGGAGGCATACATTTCCAGGCAGCCGTGGTTTCCGCAAGGGCAGGGCAGGCCGTCCACCACCACTATGGTGTGGCCGATGGCATTTCCTAGTCCTTGGGCGCCCCTAAGAAGCTGGTCGTTTAGCAACACCCCAAGCCGGATTCCATTTTCATTGACCAAGAGCGAGGCAAAATTGGGCACGTCCTTATTCACGCCAAAATATTTCTCTTCCAGCGTTAGGGCGTTGGATACATTTTCCATATGCAAGGGGCAATCCGGCAAATAAGCCGTGATGGTTTCCACCACGGGAACCTCATGCCATGGGGAAAGGGTAGGCGGGTTTAGCAGCAAGCCCTGCTCATAGTCTACCGGCGTAGGGCCGCAAAGCCCTACGGAATCCAGTTCTCCGCCGGAAGACTGAAGGATTTGGCAAGCGGTTTCCAAGAGGGCGCGGGGCGAAGCGCCATTCCAGGGCAAAATGGTTTGGCTGAGCGTGCCGCCCGCGATATTGACAATGCCCACCTCGATCCGGTCGTTGTCCAGCTTGATCCCGCCAAAACGGACGCCGTCCGGATTGAGGGTTAGCAAAATCGGGTTACGGCCCTTGTTGTTGTTGTGAACCAATTCCACCTCATAAATCAAGCCTTCGCCGATCAGCTCTTCGGTGATAATGGTGACCGAAGCCCGGGTCAGCTCGATCCGCTGGGCAATATCCGCGCGGGAAATGGGATCTCGGCGGATCATGTCCAAGATCAGGCGGCGGTTGGCCTGTTTCATACTTCCGTTGTTGGTCGCTTTTTTCATAGGCACCTCAGGCTAAGGCGGTGATCCGCAAAGGAAAGGGGTAACTGCTTTTAGGCGGCAGGGAAAGGATTTGGGGCTTTTGGCTCAGTTCCCCCGTTACCGAAGAGTGATCGTCAATGCCGTACCAAGGCTCGACGCATAGGAAGGGAGCCGCCGGTTTGGCCCACAGGCCCAGCACGGGAGCGTCAAAGAAGTCCACTCGTAGCCAATCCTCCTGGGCGGCGCTGCGAAGGGTTACCCAGCGCGAACGCGGATCTTGAAGGATCAGGGCGTCGTTCTCAAATAAACCAGCGGTGAGGGGGAGGGATTTGCCCTCAAAGGGGACGGGGCTTGGGGCGTCGCTTAAGAGAAACTGCTCATTGAGCCGGTAGGCTTCGGGCTTTTCCATCTCTTCAAAGACCAAGCAGTCCCCAAGCTGGCAGGAAAACCCTGGATGAGCGCCGATGGAAAACAGCAAGGTTTCCGTGAGAGAAGGGTTGACCACGGTGTGCGTAATTTGCAAGCGGTTCTCTTCCAATAAAAAGCATATATGCAGCGCAAACGCATAGGGATAACAAAGGCGGGTTTCCGTGGAATCGGTTAAGCTCAAGGTAAGGGAATCGGCACTTTGCGCGGTCAGGGCAAACTCGCTATTCCTGGCAAAACCATGCTTGGGCATAAGGTAGGTGTTTCCATGAAGCAGGTAGCGGTCATCCTTCAGCTTGCCCACAATGGGAAACAAAAGAGGGCTCCGGCCCGTCCATATAGCAGGGTCCCCTTGCCAGAGGTATTCCCGCTTTAGATCTTTGTCCCACAGGGAGTGAAGCTCGGCGCCCCTGCTTTCGACCTGTATGCGCAACCGTGAGTTTTCCAGGCAATATCGCATCATCATTACGCTCCAAGTTTTTTGGAATATCGTTATTATACACTTGACAAAGCAACATTGGCAAGATATAATAATTAAAACGTTTAACAAGGTTATGAATCCTTTTTGTGATCAAGGTGCAAGAAGCGGCGCAAGGCCGTCAAAGCAAGAATAGGTGGGGCTAGAATGGACGAGTACATTGTTGAAGTGGAAGGCGTCTGCAAAAGTTTTCCCGGCGTGAAGGCGTTGGATAACGCGAGCTTTCACTTGAAGGCTGGCGAAGTGGTCGCGCTTTTGGGGGAAAACGGCGCGGGCAAGAGCACTTTGATGAAGATCCTGAGTGGAGTGTATTCCAAAGACGAGGGCACGGTCAAGGTCTTTGGGGAGACCGTGGAAAACTGCACCCCGAAAAAAGCGCAGGAGCTCGGCATTGCCATCATTCACCAGGAACTCAATATGTGCCAGCATTTAACAGTGGCCGAGAATATTTACTTGGGACGGGAGATTACCCAGGGCAATCGCCTGGATAAGCGTGCCATGAGCCAGGGCGCCGCTGAAATTTTGAATCGGCTGAATATCAACATTTCGCCGGAGTCCGTGGTAGGGGACTTGCCGCTTTCCAAGCAGCAAATGGTGGAAATCGCCAAGGCGCTGTCCACCAACGCGCGGGTGCTTATTATGGACGAGCCCACCTCGGCCTTGACCGCCAAGGAGATTGACGACCTGTTTCAGATTATCCACAGGCTGAAGGCGGATGGTTGCGGTATCGTATACATTTCACACCGCCTGGAAGAGCTGCAGTATATTGTGGACCGCGTCACCATCCTGCGGGATGGGCAGTACGTGACCACCATGAATTTTGCGGACACCTCCCTGCCGGAGATCATCAGCTACATGGTAGGCCGTGATATCAAAGAAAAATTCCCCCGGGTCAAATGCGATGTGGGGGATGTGGTTTTTGAAGTCAAGCACCTGCATGCCGGCCGTTTGGTGCGGGATGTGAACCTAACGGTGCGCAAGGGCGAAATCGTGGGTGTGGCGGGCTTGATGGGCGCAGGGCGCACGGAAACCACCCGCGCCATCTTTGGGGTAGACCCCAAGGAGTCGGGCGAGGTTTATCTAAACGGCAAAGAAGTGAAGATCCATAAGCCGGAGGACAGCATCCGCGCGGGCGTGGTGCTGGTGCCGGAAGACCGCAAACGGGATGGTCTGTGCGTGAAGCTCAGCATTCGCGACAATATTGCCTTGCCGAACTTGGATATTTTGTCAAGCAAGGGCGGCAAGGTAAACCGCCGCAGGGAAGGAATCATGGCCGACAAGGCGGTAAACGATCTGAAGATCAAACTGCCCAATACCTATGTGGACGCGGGAAGCCTCTCGGGCGGCAACCAGCAAAAGGTGGTTGTGGGCAAGTGGCTGGCGCGAGATTCCCAGATGGTGATTTTTGATGAACCCACCCGCGGGATCGATGTGGCCGCGAAGGTGGAGATCTATAACTTGATGAATCAGCTCAAGCAAGAAGGCATCGGTGTGTTGTTTGTATCTTCGGAAATGCCGGAGATCCTGGGCATCAGCGACCGAATTGTGGTCATGTGCGACGGAAAGGTGACCGGCGAATTGTCCATTGAAGAGGCGACGCAGGAAAAGATTTTGGACTATGCCACTCGCTTTGAAAACAAAATGAACGGCGCCACGGCCTAATGCCGGTAATAAACTCAATAATATAGAGGAGAGTTTGACATGCAAGCATCGATGAAAACCAAGAAAGTGAAACGACCGGCAACCCGGGGGATGGGGCAGGTTTTGACCGTGGCGGGCGGTTTGGCCGTGATGTGCATCATTTTTGGCATTGCGAACCCGAATTTTTTCAATCAACGCAATTTTCCCATCCTGCTCCGGCAGATTGCGCCGTTCCTTTTGGTGGGCATCGGGCAGAGCTATGTGCTGATTACGGGCAACATCGACCTTTCCATCGGCTCGGTACTGGGCATGAGCTGCATGCTTTCCGCAACCCTGATCACCAAGGGCGCAGATCCGCTGGTGGCTTGCCTGCTGACCTTGGCGGCCGCTTTGGTGGTGGGCGTGCTGAATGGTTTTTTGGTATCCAACTGCAAACTCCCTCCCTTTATCGCCACCTTGGGCACCATGACGATTTGCCGCGGCGTTGCCCAGATCGTGAACAACAACATGAATACAGACGCTATCGGCGAGGCGGCCCAAGGGTTTCGGGACATGCTCTATTACGGCAAGAACTTCATGGTCAAGGGAAAGCTCCTGGGCTTTATTCCCATTGATACCACGCTCAGGGGTGATGGGTTTTGGAGCTTTTTGAATTATTTCAACATTTATAATACCGTGTTTGTGGTCATCATCATTTGGTTGGTTGCCAACTACATCTTAAGCAGGACCCGTTCCGGCCGGTATATCTACGCGGTGGGCAGCAATATGGAAGCGGCCAAGCTCTCCGGCGTAAACGTCTCCAAAACCATCATCCTGGCGTACGTGGTAAGCGCGTTCTGCGCGGCGATGGCGGGACTGATTACCTGCGCCACTTCCGGCCAGGGATTCATGGATGCGGGTATGTCCTATGAATTGTACGCGGTGGCTTCCTCCGTGATCGGCGGGGTGAGTACCCTGGGCGGACAAGGCATTTTGCTGGGAACCATTGTGGGCGCCAGCGTGTGGGGTGTCATGCAAAACGGCCTGTCTTTGATCGGCGCGGCGGTAGGCTGGCGGAACATTGTCATCGGCGCCATCGTTATCGTTTCCGTATTGGCGGACGTGCTGGTGCGCAACGGCTCCAAGATTTCCAGCCGCAAGAGCAAGGAAAGCGCAACCTTGAAGGCTTGACGTTAATACATCTCTCAGGGATGTGTTAATATAAAAATTCTGTTAGGGGGAAACCACAATGAAAAAGGTAGTAGCTCTGGTTCTGTCTGTGATGCTGGTTATGAGCGTCGCCTCCGCTATGGCTGCCTCGAAGGTCAGCTTGATCACCATGGATCTGATGGATCAACACTGGGTAAACGTGGACAAAGGCTGCCAGGATGCGGTTGCTGAACTCAAGGGACAGGGTGTGGAAATCGAGTACAACTGGGATGCTCCCACCGATGGCAAGAACGATGCCGCTCAGATCGAGTGCATCAACAACGCTTTTGCCAACAACGCTAACGTGATTTTGCTGGCTTCCAATGGCCCCGATACCCAGGTCGCCACCATTGAGCAGTACAGCAAAGAAGGCGTGAAGTTCATCTATGTGGACTCTCCCGCCAACTTCCCCGCCGAGCAGACCCTGGCCACCAACAACACCAATGCCGGCGAAACCGCTGGTAAGGAACTGCTGGCCGCTCTGACCGCGAAGGGCATCACCGAAGGCAAGATCGGCATCGTGAACGTGAATGCCGCCACCACCTCCACTGTGCAGCGCGAAGCCGGCTTCCGCAAGGCTTTCGAAGGCACCAAGTTTGAAATTCTCGAAACCCAATACGGCGAAGGCAAGGCTGATGCTAGCCAGTCCATCGCTGCCAACTACATCACCAATGGCTGCGTGGGCATCTTCGGCACCAACGAAGGCGGCACCGTGGGCGTTGGCAATGCCATCAAAGAAGCTGGCGGCACCGCCATCGGCGTGGGCTTTGACAAGAGCGATTCCATCCTTGAGCTGATCAAGGACGGCACCCTGCTTTGCACCATGGCTCAGGATCCTTACAAGATGGGCTACGAAGGCATGATGAGCGCCGCCAAACTGCTGGCTGGCGAGACCATTGCCGAGAAGGATATTGACACTGGCGTGCAGGTCATCAATGCTGCCGCTGTGGCGCAATAATTGGACTGAACCGTTCCCAAGGCTGCCCGCAAGGGCAGTCTTTTTTTCTGTCAAACCCTTATGTTGCTTGACAAGAAGCATACGCCTCACTATAATCAATTAAAGCGTTTAATTAACTGCGTGCTGGTGAGGCGTTTAAAAAGATTAGGACAAAAGATAGGAAAAAGGAAGGGAGCGCGGAATCATGCAGGAGAAAGCGCAAAATCCACGGCTGTCTTTGGAAAAGGTCCAAACGTACTCTGCGGAGGATCGGGTCAATTTGGTGACCATCGAAAATATGCTCACCCCTGGGCTTTCGCCGGTGCCCGCCTGGGATGCGGAAGGCTTTGACTTGCTGGTGGAGCGCATTCTGGCGGCGCGAAAAAATAAGAGGCCCATCATTTTTTCCATGGGGGCTCATGTGGTGAAAAACCGGCTGTCCCGGTACGTGATCGAGCTGATGAAACAAGGCCTCATCACCCATGTGGCGGGAAACGGCGCTTGCAGCATCCATGATTTCGAATTGTGCTATTTGGGCGGCACCTCCGAGGATGTTCCCACCGCCATTGAGGATGGCTCCTTTGGCATGTGGGAGCAAACGGGCCGCTGGATGAACGAGGCCATTCAGGCGGGCGCGAGGGCGGATTTCGGGTACGGGGAAAGCCTGGCCCGTTATATGGATAAGCACCAGGAGCGCTTTCACAACCTCCAGGATTGTATCTTATACCAGGCTTACAAGCTGGGGATTCCGGCCACCTATCATATTGCTCTTGGAACAGACATCATCCATCAGCATCCCATCGTGGATTTCGCGGCCATTGGAAAGGCCAGTGGTATTGATTTTCAAACTATTTGCCATACCGTGTCCCAGCTGGATGGGGGCGTGTATTTGAATTTCGGCTCGGCGGTCATCGGTCCCGAGGTGTTTTTGAAGGCACTGTCCATTGCCCGCAATTTGGGCTATCCCACCTATAAGATCACCACGGCCAATTTTGACCTGATCGACTTAGGCGATTACCATAGCAAGATCGGCTATGAGGATCCGAACTATTATTACCGGCCGCGCAAGAACATCGTGAACCGACCCGTGAGCCGAGGCGGCATGGGCTGGCATTTTGTGGGCGATCATCAGCAAACCGTCCCCAATCTTTACCAACGATTGACGGAAAAGGCGTGAGCGCTATGGAGAATATGTCCTTGATGCTAGAGGAATGGCTGGCCCGGATCGATGGTCTCCGCGTAGGGGTTATCGGCGACTTTTGCCTGGATGCCTATTGGCATGCCGATATGCGCAAAAGTGAACTTTCCAGAGAAACGCCCCATTATCCGCTACCCATTGTGAAGGAACGCTTGCAACCTGGCGGGGCGGGAAATGTGGCCTGCAATCTGGCGGCGCTAAAGCCAAGCAGCGTAAGCGCCATCACCGTGCTGGGGGAGGATTGGCGCGGCGCGGCCCTTTTGTCGCTGCTTAGGGAAAGCAGCATTGATGTGAGGGGGTGCCTGCGGAGCGCGGAGCGGGTGACCAACGCGTATATCAAGCCCATGCGGCATGGTATTTCAGAAACGGTGTATGAGGATCCCCGCTTGGATTTTGAAAACCATGCGCCTCTGTCTCAGGAGTGGGAAGAGAGGCTTTTGGATGCGTTGAACCACATAGCGCCTTCTTTGGATGTCCTTTGTGTTTGCGATCAAATGCAGATGGGCTGCGTTACGCCCAAAATCCGCGACAGAATCTGTCAGCTTGGGGCGGAAGGGCTGCAGGTTTGGGTGGATAGCCGGGACCGGATCGCCCTTTTTCAACATGTGATTGCCAAGCCCAATGAGGTGGAGCTTTGCCGCGCCATGGAACGGCCACTGACCACGGAGGTAACAAAGCTGGCAGACTACGCCAAATGCCTGCAAGCGCAAACCCAACAGCCGCTTTTGGTCACGTTAGGGGATCGCGGGTGCATGGTGCTGGAAAAGGGCGAGTGCAAGCGGGTTCCCGCCTGTCCCGTGGAGCCGCCGGTGGACATTTGTGGGGCCGGAGATACGTTTTTGTCGGCGGCCTCCCTGTTTTTCGCTGCGGGCGCAAGCCTTACACACGCTGCTTTTTATGCGGCGTGCTCCGCTTCTTTAACGGTGAAAAAGCTGGCCATGACGGGCAGCACCTCCCGGGAAGAACTGCGGGCCCGCGTGAATGAGGTTGCCGAATCTCCCAAAAGCTGAAATTGCCAAACCTCTCTTTTCTCTGCTATACTAGGCGCGGAGACACACAAGGAAATAGGGTAGGAGGGGTTCTATTGACCGAAGCGCCTGTGCAAAGAACAGCGCCGGAGAAAAAGGCCAAGGCTGTGATCGCCAAGCGGCCCAACCGCGTGATCTATGCTATCGCCTATGCGTTGGTTTCTCTGTTTTTAAAGGTGGTCTACCGTCTGAAGGTAGACAAAACCGCCATTCAAACGCTTCAACCGCCATATCTTGTATTATGCAATCATATTTCCAACATCGATTTTCTGGTGGCGGCAGCGGTGATGTATCCCCAAAAAATGAATTTCATGACGGCGGCGCTATATTTTCAAAATCCCCTTCTGGCCTGGCTACTGTCCTTGATGGGGTGCTTTCCCAAGCAGCAGTTCGTGGCGGATGTGCAATCGGTACGCAACATTTTGCGGGTCATCGGCCGGGGGGATGTGCCGGTGCTCTTTCCTTCAGGGCAAAGCTCCTTTACCGGCCAGGATACCTTGATCGACCCCAGCGTGGTCAAGCTCCTGCGGATGGTGAAGGCGCCGGTGGTTGGGCTACGAACCGATGGCGCGCATATCGGTTTCCCCAAATGGAACATGAAGCGTTTGCGCCGCTCCCGCATAGAAAGCCGCGCTTGGGTATTGCTTATGCCGGAAGAACTGCAGGCCATGGATGATCAAGCCATTTATCGGCGCGTGGTGGACGGGCTAGCCTTTGACGATTATGCCTGGCAGCAAGAATGCCGCATTGCCGCAAGAAAACCCCGTTGCGCGGAAGGGCTGGAGCAACTGTTGTTCCTTTGCCCGGGCTGCAAGCGGGAGTTCACCCTGCAAGCCAAGGGCAACCGCCTCTATTGCGCCCATTGCGGATATGAAGCGAAAATGGATGAATACGGCCTGTTGCAGGCGCCACAAACGCAGGACACCCTCGCTTTTGATACGCCTACCGCCTGGTACCGTTGGCAAGCGGAGTTTTATAAGGGGCAATTGGGTCCCACGTTCACCTATGCGCAGAAGGTACAACTCTATCAAATCTTGCGTAACGGAAAGCTGGTTCCCATTGGCGCGGGGGAAGCCACGCTCATGTGGGACGCCTTGCACATCAGCGGGACCGCGGAGGGCAAGCCCATTGCCTGGCGGTTGGATAACCGGCTTTCGGGCGTTTTTCCCCATGAACGCAGGACGTGTTTTGAAATCATGGTGGATGGACAGTTGTATGCTGTGGCGCCGGAAAATTCCCGCGCTGTGTTCAAGTTCATTTTGCTGAAAGAAGTCCTCTTCCGCGCCCTGCGTCCCGAGGCGGTTTGAGGCAAAAGGCCAATGCGACAAAGCTCCCCGCAAACTGTATCTGCGGGGAGCTTTGATCCTTCCATTTCCATGTCGCTCAGGAAGACAATGGAAACGGAAAACCCAGTCACAGACAAGGATCATCATAAAATCGACATATCTTTTTGGTATCATCCTTCGCAAGATCACTCATTGGGGGGTGGGAGAAAGCATGGAGCCAAAGCTGTCTACCAAGACATTCGCGGTGACAGGGATGACCTGCGTTAACTGCGAGAGCCGGATAGAGCGCAGGCTGAAAGGGCTCAAAGGGGTGGCCCAGGCCAAGGTTCGTTATGCCACAGGCAAGGCGGCGGTGTCTTTTGACGAGAGCCAAATCGCCTTTGCCGATTTGGCGAGGGCCGTGGAGAGCCTTGGGTATCAGGTACCGGACAAGCCTGTACCCGCCCCCCAAAAAGCACTTGCACTCCGGATGCTTGGCGTGGCCGCAGGGCTAATGGTCATTTATTTGCTTTTGCAGCGGGTTGGCGCCCTTCAGGTTTTCAATTTGTTTCCCCAAGCCAAGGCAGGCATGGGGTATGGAGCACTGTTCCTGATTGGCCTTTTGACCTCCTTGCACTGCGTGGCCATGTGCGGGGGCATTAACCTTTCCCAGTGTGTTGTGCAGCCCCACGACATGGCGGCAGCCACCGTCAAGCAGCGGTCCGCCTTGCGGGCGAGCCTCTTATATAACGCAGGCAGGGTGGCATCCTATACGGTAATCGGCGGGGTCGTCGGCGCGCTGGGTTCTGTGGTCAGCTTTTCAGGTGTCGCAAGAGGTTGGGTACAACTATTGGCAGGCGTGTTTATGGTGATCATGGGGTTGAACCTTTTGGGCATTTTTCCCTGGCTGCGCAGGCTTACCCCACGAATGCCCAGGTTTTTCAGCGAGAAGGCGGGAAGGCAAAGCAATCGTGCATTCTTTGTTGGCCTGCTCAATGGGCTCATGCCTTGCGGGCCGCTTCAGGCCATGCAGCTTTATGCGCTTTCTACGGGGTCTGCCATGAAGGGAGCGTTGTCAATGTTGATGTTCAGCTTGGGCACGGTGCCGCTTTTGATGGGGCTAGGGGTGTTCAGCACCCTCTTAAGTAAGAAATTTACCACGCAAATGACGCTGGTCAGCGCCGTGCTGGTGGTGATGCTAGGGGTGGGGATGTTCCAAAGCGGTATGAGCTTATCTGGAGTGGCCTTGCCGTCCTTACCGGAAGTCGCTCAAACGGTTCAGCAAACCGCTGTAGTGGAAAATATACAGGCCATCACCTCGGAGATGTCCGCCTCCGGCTATGAACCCATTACGGTGAAGGTCGGTATTCCCGTGCGCTGGACGATTCAAGCCGACGAGCAGGCTCTCAACGGCTGCAACAATGCGATCATCATTCCGGCCTATCAAATTCAAAAGGAATTGCAGCCGGGTGATAATGTGATTGAGTTTACGCCGGACAAAGCTGGCACCATTCCCTTCAGTTGCTGGATGGGGATGATTCGCAGCAAAATCACGGTGACAGAATAAACCATCGGGGATCATAAGGGCAGGAGGATAAGGAAGATGAAAAGACATTTGGGGAAGATGATCGTATGGGCACTGATTCTGACATGCGTGACGCTTGCGGCCAACGCGGCCGAGAAGCAGGCAAAGAACGCGCCAAGCGAAATCACTGCCGAAACAGTGGTGGAAGCGCCGATCACGGGGTCAGCTTACCCTGCCATTACGCTGGAAGTGGGAAAGCCTGTCACCCTCAATTTTCAGGCGGACGCAACCCAATTGAACGGCTGTAACAACGAAATTCTGATTCCCGACTTTGACATTGACAAGCAACTGGCCGTCGGAGATAATTACGTAACGCTGACGCCCACGGCGGTGGGAGAGTACAGCTATTCCTGCTGGATGAACATGATTCAGGGGAAGATCTATGTGGTGGAGGCAGGGACAGCGGAGCCTGGCGCTCAGGCGCCGCAGGCCAGTGAGTCGAGCGCCTTTCGTTGCATCATGCAAAGCAACAACGACGGCTCCTCCAGCTGCTGCGGCAGATAAACCGCATAGGCGGAGCAGCTAAACGCTCTATCCTGCGGAAGGGAGATAGCTTGAAGGTGGACAACGCTTGCGTTTCCCACAACAAAGTATTGATCGTGGAGGATGAGGCAAAAATCCGTGAGGTTTTGAAGGCCTTTCTGGAAAGCAAAGGCTTTCAAGCATTTTGCGCTGAAAACGGGGAACAGGCTATGGCGCTCTTTGATCGGGAAAACTGGGCGCTGGTTTTGCTGGATTTGATGCTGCCAGGCCTTTCCGGCGAGCAGGTTTGCGAAAAAATCCGCCTCAAATCCAGGGTGCCGGTGATCATGCTGACGGCCAAGGTGGAAGAGGCGGATCAACTCCGCGGCCTTTCCCTGGGCGCGGATGATTACATCACAAAGCCTTTTAGCCTAAGGCTTTTGAGCGCGAGAGTGGACGCGCTCCTTCGGCGGGTTGGCCAGGAACCGGTCCCCCTGTATGAAAGGGCTGTTTTTGGCGAAGGGGAGTTGGAAATCGATTTTGCTAGCCACAGGGTTTGTAAGCGCAAAGAGCCTGTCAATTTAACGCCCAATGAGTTTAAGATTTTGGCGGCCCTCATGAAATATCCAAACAAAGCCTTTACTCGGGAAGAGCTCATTGCGCTCGCGCTAGGGGGCGATTTTGACGGCTTTGACCGCACCATTGACGGATATATGAAAAATATTCGCCAGAAAATTGAAACCAACCCCAAATCGCCTGTTTACATTCTCACGGTTCATGGGGTAGGCTACAGGTTCGGAGGGGTGCAAATATGAAAAGCGCGCGCTTGCGAACCCGCCTTTCCGCCGCCAATGTCCTCACGGTGTTTGTTACTGTGGCGCTCATCAGTATTGTGGCCAATTTCTTTATTGAGCGGCAGTTTCAGCAATACATCGCCACCCAGCAAACGCAAAAGGCGCGGGATATCGTGGCTGGCCTGACCCAGCAATATGATCTTACAACCAAACGGTGGCATGGCGAGATGGTGCATGCCATTGGCATGAACGCCCTTTATGAAGGCTATGTGATCAGCGTTTACGATGAGCAAGAGCGCCTCCTTTGGGATGCGGAGACCTGCGATATGGATACCTGTAGGCGGGTGATGGCCGATATCACTGCCAGGATGCAATCCCAATATCCCCGGGGGGAGGGGCAGTTCGCCCCCAAGGAGTTTTCGCTGATCAGCGCGGGCAGCTTTGTGGGCAAGGTAAGGATTAACTTGTTTGGGCCTTACTTCTTAAATGAGAATGATCTTTTCTTTCTTAGGGCGCTCAACGGTGTGCTGTTGGGCGTAGGGGCAGTTTCCTTGTGCATTTCCGTGCTGATCGGATTTCTGCTGGCGGTTAGGTTGTCTAGGCCCATTCAAAAGGCAGTCCGCGCCGTAGGGCTCATGGCGGGCGGTCAGTACCAGACCCGGCTGGAGGGCCGTACCGGCACCCGTGAGCTGGACGAACTGACGCTTTCAGTGAACCATCTCGCCCAGTCTATTGAAAGTCAGGAGGCGTTACGCAAACGCCTGACTGCCGATGTGGCACACGAATTGAGAACGCCGCTAACCACCCTGCAAACCCATACGGAAGCCATGGTGCTGGGGCTATGGCAGCCCACACCCGAACGGTTGAAAAGCAACCTGGAAGAGATCCTTCATGTAAGCAAAATTGTATCCGATCTGGAGAGCCTGACCAAAGCGGAAAGCGGCGCGCTGGAATTGGATCTGGAAAGCGTAGACCTTTCCCAGTTGCTGGAAAGCGCAGTCCAAACCTTTGAAGCCCCCATAGAGCAGAAAAGGCTGACGGTGAGCTTTGAAGGCAGAGTTGCTCCTGTGATGGCGGATCAAGACCGGATGCGGCAGGTGGCCTTGAATTTGCTCTCCAACGCCATTAAGTATACGCCGGAGCAGGGAAGGATCGTCATCGGGCAAACGGAAAGCAAGGATACGATTACCTTTTTCGTGGAGAATACCGGCGAAGGGATCCCCACGGAGGCACTGCCCCATATTTTTGAACGCTTTTATCGCGCCGACCAGTCCCGTAACCGGAAGACGGGCGGTACGGGCATTGGGCTTACGATTGCCCAATCCATTATACAGGCGCACGGCGGCACCATAGCCGCTCAGAACGTCCCCCATCAAGGAAGCCGCTTTACCGTCAACATTCCCAAAAGAAGATGATCCTTTACCCTATGCAAAGAGTATGGTACACTACCTATCAGTACGGACACGAAAAAGGAACGCGCAGGACAAGCCCTCAAATTCGCAAAACAGCGATTCATTTCTACCCAATGGAGAGGAGAGGATTCTATGGCAAAGGTGTTTTCCCTGTTTATCAACTTCAATGGTGAGTGTCGCGAGGCGATCGATTTCTACGCGAAGGTGTTTCGCTCTGAGGTGCAAGGCCTGATGACCTATGGTCAAATGCCGCCGGATCCCAGTTTCACCTTGTCGGAGGCGGATAAAGGCAAGGTGATGTATTCCAATGTGCCCATTTTTGGCTGCAATGTGATGTTTTGTGACATGCCGGAGGGAACGCCCTTTGTGAAGGGCAACAACATCAGTCCTACCCTTGGCACGGAGGATGAGCAGGAGATTCGTCGTTGCTTTGAGGCCCTTCAAGAGGGTGGGACCGTGGATATGGAACTCGAAAAGACCTTTTGGAGCAATTTGTATGGCATGGTGACAGACAAGTATGGCATTACTTGGCAGCTGTCTCATGACAGCGGGATCGAGTTGTAATCCATATGCCAAACAGGCCGCTCTTACGGGAGCGGCCTCAGCTTGCTGAAAAAAGGCCCGTTTGCTTTGTCAGCTTCGGTGGCTAAGGGATGTCACGTACGGACATGTACGCTCCACCCCTTAGTCGCCCACCCCTCGGCTACGCCGAGTCGTGGATACGCGCTTGGTTTGCTACGCAAACTTCGGGCGCTAGTCGGAGCTTCGCTCCTCCCTCCTGAAGGCCACCTTGCTTCCGCGCAGCCGGATCTTTTTGAGCAAGCTCCATCCCGTTGCCAAATTGCCTTTGTCAACGGTCTGAGGCCGCTCTTGCGGGAGCGGCCTGTTTGGTTTTGAGTGCAAGCGCGCGAAGGGTTGTGCAGGGAGGGCGGCTGTAATGGACATGTCTTCTTTAAAACGCGCCATATATCCCATGCCGGAGGATGTGAAGAGCGCGTTGCGGGAACGGGGCTTAGTGGAACGGTATGAAGCCAGGCCGCCTTACCAACGCAATGATTATATCGGCTGGATCACCCGCGCCAAGCGGCGGGAAACCCGCCAAAAACGGTTGGCGCAAATGCTCGAGGAGTTAATGTCGGGCACGGCTTATATGGGCATGAAATATCATGCGGAGAAAAACCAAGGAATGGGCGTAGCAGACGGCGTAGCAGAAAGCGGAGAAGAAGGAGGTGGGCAAGTGTGGACGTAAACCACTATCTAAGCATGCTTCCCGCCGGCCGGCAAGAAAAGGTTCTGGCGGTGGTAACGTACCTTCGAAAGCAGTATCCTCATTTTTTGGAATCCTGCGATTACGGGCCCAAGACCAAGTTTCCTGTGTTCACCCATCCAAACCATACGAATTATGTTGGAATTGCCAGTCAAAAAGCATATATTGCCCTCCATTTTGGCAGGTACGAGTGCCCTTCCATGATTGCGGCAGTCAACCCCCGCATCAAAACAGGCGTGGGCTGTGCCAAAATACCCGATACGGTTCCCTTCCCCTTGGAGGAGATCCGGCAGGCAATCGATACCTGTTTTGAAGAGCGGTAACGCCCAAACGCGGCCGCATGGATGATTCCATTGCGCGAAAGCTCCTATGGCCGCCCCAGATGACCAGTTATGATTCCCATCACAGAAAAAACAGGAGGAAACCCCATGAAGATCAGCCCCTATCTGACATTTAACGGAAACTGCGCCGAGGCCATCGTGCTTTACAAAAAAGCGTTTCAAACGGACACGCTCCAAGTGATGCGCTTTTCGGACATGCCGCCCAATCCGCACTTTCCCATCCCTGAGGCGTATGAAAACCGGATTTTGCAGGCCACCTTGCGCTTTGGAGATGATTACATCCGCATGTCCGACTGTGGCCCTGGGCAGCCGCTCAATGATCCGGAGTCAGCACGGGTATCCTTGGCGATGGAAGCCAGTGTGGAGCAGGTTCAATTTGCATTTGGGGTACTCAAACAAGAAGGTAGGGTGGGAATGGAACTGGCCGCTACTTTTTATAGCCCTTGCGCCGGTATCGTGTTTGACAAATTTGGGGTGATGTGGAATTTCTCAGCGCAGGCATAAGTCGCAGGAGGGCCTGGTGCCTGGTGCCGTTGGTTTGCGTTTTCAGTTGGCGATTTTTCCGCTATATCCTGTCGTTCTCCAGTTAACGTAGCTGTCGGCTACGCCGCGTTCCGGCTCCTTGCCTGGCGGAACATCGTCCATCGTAATCCTAAAATCGAGCCGCGTTAGAACCACTCGATACGAAGGCAAGTCATACTGCGCCCCCCAGACCGTTGACAAAGTGGATTGCAACGCGAAATGTGCAAGAAGGAAGCCGAGAAGCTGCATGCCTTGAGGGCGCGGGGGCCAAGGCTCCCTATCCCCTTTGGAGGGCAAAAGCCCAATGCAGTCTCCCTGCATTGGGCTTGCAGCCGCTACCGACAAACCACAGTTTATCGGCAGCTTGAACCCCCTTTCTTTTCCAAGGAAAGGGGGTTGTTTATCAGCAAATAAACCAGAACTTATTTCTTTGCGATGAGCTTTTTCACCGCGGATACGATGGCCATCAGAATGCCGCCGCCGATACCGCTGCCAAGGATGTTGGTCAGAATGCTGGCAATATCCAGCGTGCCGGAAGAAGCCGCGCCAATGCCCAGTGCGCTCAGCAGTTGGCCACCGCCAACGCCGCCCAGGATACCCGCAATGATGTTGCCCACGTTGCCAAGGGATAATTTCGGAAGTACCTTACCCGCGCCAATGCCGCCCAGGCCGCCGCTGACCAGTTGGATCAGGATGTTGACCATATTACCCATGATAGAATCCCTTCCGGTCCATTCGTTTTGCCTCCGCTGGAATCAATGTACTCTTGGCCGATGAATATCAGAACGAAAAAATCACAGCGCGAAGGCAAACTAACAAAACATTATTCGACAAAATCCTGGGAAATCCTTCCTTTGATCGGATTTGGTACCCAAAAGCAAAGAATCCGCCGTTTCAGCAGCGGATTCTTCTTGCTTTCTTATGCCATTATACGATGTTGGAGTCCTTCGCCAAATAGCCGATGATACGGTCCCACAACTTTCCGTAGGGCTCCCAATCATAGAATGCCACGGGCAGCCAGTGGGGCGAGCAATCGGTCGCCCAGGCCATGGTACGGCCTTTTTCGTAAGTTCCAATGGTCAGGATGGGGTCGTTTTCGTAGGAGACCAGCACCTGGGCCTCGGGCTTTGCGAATACGCGGTTGTAGCCCAAAATGTAGGGCCAAGCCTCGGGGATCCCTTGGAGCAAGGCATGACTTTGAGGATCGATTATGATATCCGCGCCTTCCGGCGCCTCCACGCGGTCGTCACGCTCCATCAGCGTCACCGGCAGCACTTCCTCCACCGGCGTGTCTTTGTAACGTGCTTTTCCATCGATTCCCATAAAGGTCATATAGCCGCCGATCATGCCGAATCCGCCGCCGGCCGCTACATAGGAACGGATCAGCTTGAGGAGGTTGGGCGTGCGCTTGCCAAAACGCATGGTGTCCGGATGCAGCAAAAAGGTATTGGCGCCTACGTCGCTGATGAGCACCACGTCGTAGGCCATCAGGGATTCCAAGGTGTTGGGGAAGGCGGTGGGCACTAGGTGCGCCGGTAGATGGGTGACCTGATGGCCAGAGGCTTCCAAAAGGGGCGCAAACAGGCGCGCGAACTCATTGTAGCGAATATTCAGGAATTGGTCGTAGCCTTTGGTTTCATAGGTGTGGACGATGCAGGACTCACCGACCAAGAGCACTTTTTTGCCGTGGTTCAACATTCCGTCCTCGCTTTCCGTGGTTTTAGTTGCGTTTGACCACGCGGCCTTGTTGCATAACCATGGTGACGTTTTCCAAATGATCAATGCTTTCCAGCGGGTTTCCCTTGACACAGATGATATCGGCGCATTTGCCAACCTCCACCGTGCCGATCTCCTTGTCCAAATCCAGCAGGGCGGCGCTGTCGCGGGTGACGGCAAAGATCGCTTGCATGGGCGTGGCCCCGATCTCTTCCACGAAGTATTTGCATTCCAGGTATAGCTTTCCGTGGTTGAGATCCGTCGCCAGGGCGAATTTCACGCCCGCCTTCAGCGCTTTGTTCATCACCACTCGGGTGCGTTCCCGCGCCAAATGGACCTTGTCATGCCACCAGGTGGGCAGTTCGTTCCACACATGGGTTTTGTTGGTGGGGGTTTCAAAGCCGCGCACAGGGTCAAAGAACAGGATCAGGTTGGGATCGCTGATATAACCGCCGGATTGCAGGAAATAGGGGATATCCTCTTCTTCCAGGAGGTTGACGTGCTCCAGGGAGTCAATGCCCGCCTCCAGGGCCCAGCGAATGGCAGGGCCCCCAATGCAGTGCGCCGCCACTTTCAGCCCCGCGCGGTGAGCCTCTTGCGCGGCTACCTCCATTTCTTCTTTGGTGTAGGCAGCCACCCCCGTGAGATCGCCTTTGAGGTAATCTAAATAGGTGTCTCCCCGCGAGATGTTAGAGATGAATAGCTTGATCACATCCGCGCCCAGGAAGATGGCTTCCCGTACCCGATACCGGACCTGCTCCACGCCGTCGGCATAAACGCCGATTTCCGGCGCAGTACCATGGCGCGGCCGTATGGCCTGGGCGGCGGCCTGCAGGCGTGGCCCAGGGATTTCCCCGCGCTGGATGGCATCCCGCAGCACCACGTCAATACAGCCGGTGCCGTCGCCAAGGAGACGCTCGGTGGTGACGCCAGCCATGAGATCGTTGTAGAGAGAGACGCTGCCCCGTAGGGCGCGCAGAGCATCGGGCTGCAGATGCTGCTGCTTCACAGATTCGGCGCGTCCTGCGTCTTCCCCTGCATGGGCGTGAGAATCAATCAACCCCGCCATGAGGGTTCCGCTGCCGCAATCCACGATCTCCGCGTCTTGGGGCGGGGGCAGGGTCTGCTTTGTGCCAATGGCCGCGATGCGGTCGTCTTCCACGAGAATCGCGGGATTTTGAATGGGGCTTGTGCCGGTGCAATCAATGAGCCATGCGGCTGTTACATACGTTTTTTTCATTCTTGCCTCACTTCTCCTTTCCGTAACGGGCTATGCTAGCAGTTTGCGCTGGCGCAGCGCGTAGGGGATGAGCATTACGATGGTTAGCGCGTAGGGGATCATATCAATGAGCTGGGTGGGGAAGCCGATGCCCTGCAACTGAATGGCCGCGCCGTTGGCAAGGCCGAACAGGATACTGGCCAGTGCTGTCATGGGCAAATACGCGCCGCTAAAGCCCACGGCGGCCACCGCGATAAACCCGCGTCCGGCTGTCATGTTCTCGGTGAACATGGACAGATTGCCAATGGAGAGGAACGCTCCGGCAATGCCGCATAGAGCGCTGGCAAGGGCTTGCACCAGGAAATAGTACTTGTTGGGGGAAAGCCCCGCGCTGATCAGCGCCTGGGGATTTTCGCCCAACGCGCGAATTTTATACCCAAAGGGCGTGCGGTAGAGCATCAGATACAATACCGGCACCATGCACCATGAAAAGTAAACGATGGCGTTGTGGCCGCTTAATACGCGAAGGACGGGGATATCCCGAATCAAGGGCAAGGACAGTTTGACCAAGGTGGGGGTATTGGGATCATAGAAGGAACCGCGGCCTCCGAACACAGGCGTTAGCAGCCAGCCTGTCAGGGCAATGGCCAGCATGTTGAAGCCAAAGCCCAGGATGATCTCATGGGCCTTAAAGAAGGCGCGGAAAACGCCGTACAACAGCCCAAAGAGCATGGCCGCAAGGGCCGCCAGAAGGATGCCCAGAAAGGCGCTATGCAGATAAAAGCTGCCCACCACGCCAAAGAATGCGCCAATCAACATGAAGCCTTCCAGCGCAATGTTGAAGTTGCCCGCCTTGGAGCAAAGTGCGCCCCCCAGCGCGCATAAAAGCAGAGGCGTAGCCAGCGAGATTCCTGTAATCAGGGTGTGCTCACGAAAGAGAACTTCTAACATTTAATCACCCTCCCTCTGCTTTCTCTTGATCCTGAGCAGTTCAAACAGCCCTTCCGCCGTGATGCAGATGATGATGACGGAGATCAGGATGCGGATCGTATCAATGGATACATTGGCATTACGGGTCATGGCCCGGGCGCCGTTTTGGATTACGCCCATGAAAAAGCCGGAAGCGGGAATCCCCAGGGGGTCCATCCGTCCCATCAAGGCGACCAGGATGCCGTTGGGTCCCATGTCTTTGGAGAATTCATGGATGTAGCGGTGATGGATGCCCATGATTTCCACCGCGCCGGCAATGGCCGCAATGCCGCCGCTCACCAGCAAGGAACCAAACTGTAAGCGCCGGACCTGCACGCCGCCATAGCGGGCAAATGCTGGAGATAGCCCCAGCATTCGGTGCTCATAACCCACTTTGGTATGCTTGCAAAAGAAGTAGTAGCAGACCGCTAGTCCAATGGCAATGTAGATGGAAGCATTGAACTGGTAAGGGGTAACCACCGCAGGCAGGATGGCGCTGTCTTGAATAAAGGGGGTGCGCACCTGCTGGGGAGCAGAGAGCAAGTCTGCCGGATCTTGGAAGAATTGCGCTACCAGGAACTGGCACAGAAGGATGGCAATATAGCTGAGCATCCAGGTAAAAATGACCTCGTTGACGTTGAAACGCGCTTTCAACAGGGACGGAAGAAACAGCCACAGCATGCCCGCCAGCGCCGCCGCCAACAGGCACAGGGTGATGTGCAGGAAGGAGGGCAGCCCTGTCACATAGGTACCCACCAGGGCGGCAGCCAAGCCGCCCAAGTATACACAGCCTTCCAAGCCCATATTGAAGAGTCCGGCGCGGAAGGAGGTGGCCGCCGCAATGCCCACGATCAGGTAGGGCACCGTCCAACGCAGGGTGGAAAAAATGTTCATCCGGCCGCCAAAAGCGCCCTTTAAAAGCTCATTATACGCCACAAAGGGATTTTCTCCGCCCAGAACAATGAAGATTCCGCTAACCACAAGGCCGATGAGCAGCGCAATGAGCAAACGCAAAAACGCAAAAAGCATTTCCTTTTTCATGCGGCACCACCTTCCTGGGTTATGCCCGCCATAAGCAGGCCGATTCGTTGGCGGGCGTCGGGCTGAGTAGGATCCACTTCGCCCACGATTTCCCCTTCATACATGACCAGCACCCGGGTGCTGAGCGCCATCACCTCATCCAAATCGGTAGAGACCAGCATGATGCCGAACTTCTCCTGGGCGCGGGCCACCAGCGTATCATGGATGTATTCGATGGAGCCGATATCCACGCCACGGGTAGGCTCCTCGGCGATGATCACTTCCCGGGCAAGGTTCAACTCCCGGGCCAAGATGCATTTTTGGATATTGCCGCCGGACAAGCTCATGATGGGCATTTGAGGCGAAGAAGCCAGGATGCTAAAACGCGAAATCAGGTCGGCGGCCAGTTTGCGCAACGCCCTGAGGCGCAAAAACACCTTGCCCGCCCAGGGCTCTCGGCGGTGAGCGCCCATGATCAGATTGTCGTGAATCGTGCAAACCGAGCTTATGCCGCGAATGTAGCGCTCACCAGTGATATGCGCGATGCCAAGCTCCCGCATTCGACCGGCGTCGGCGCCGGTGATATCTCGGCCACGGTAGCATACTTGCCCTTGGGAAACGGTTTCGGAAAGGCCGGTAAGCAGGGATACAAGCTGCTCCTGCCCGTTGCCGCCCACCCCCGCGATGCCCAAAATCTCGCCTTCACACAAGGAGAAGGTTAGGTTGCGAAGCTGGGCGCCGACTCTGGTTTTGCGTGTGGTGAGCTTGGAGACCTCCAATAGCGGCACCCGCGTTTCCGGCGCGGTCACCGCTTTGCGGGCGGCCACCTGCACCTTGCGCCCCACCATCATGTCCGCCAAGGCGTCCACCGAGGTATCGGCCTTGCGCACGGTGTCCACCACCTTACCCTTGCGCATCACGGTGACCACATCGGCCACAGCCATGACTTCCCGCAATTTGTGGGTGATAAACACAATGCTTTTGCCGTCTTTTTTCAATTCCTCAAAGGCATGGAAGAGCTCGTCGGCCTCTTGCGGAGTCAAGACGGCCGTGGGCTCGTCAAAGATGAGCACTTCGGCCTTGTGAAACAAAATCTTCAAAATTTCCACCCGCTGTTGCATGCTGAGCGGGCATTCGGAGATCTTTTTAGAAGGATCCACGTGCAGGCCGTACTTTTCCGATAGCTCTCGAGTGATCTTTATGGCCTTGGGAAGATCCACAAAAACGCCATTTTTTTTCGGTTCAAAGGAAAAGACCAGGTTTTCCGCCACCGTAAAGGAGGGGATGAGCATAAAGTGTTGGTGCACCATGCCGATGCCCTGGGCGATGGCGTCCCGTGGATTGCGCAAGTGCAGGGGCTGGCCGCGAAGCAAAATATGCCCGGAATCGCTGGGCAAGAGTCCATATAGAATATTCATCAGCGTGCTTTTGCCGGTACCATTTTCCCCAACCAGCGCGTGTACTTCCCCTGGATACAGGGTTAAGGAGACCTTGTCGTTGGCTACGACCGGCCGCTCCGCGCCTGGAAACGTCTTGGTGATTTCCTGGAGTTCGAGCAAAGGGGTGGACATAGCGACACCTCTCGTTTGGAGAATGGGTCAAAGGAGAAAAGAGGAGGCCCCGATCTGGGAAGGATAGGATCGATGGGGGTCGTCGAAAAAGGCGTAAGGTAGATTCGATAGTGGAGAAGGGGGAGCGAGCTCCCCCTGAGCTTGCTGAAAAAGGCCCGTTTGCTTTGTCAGCTTCGGTGGCTAAGGGATGTCACGTACGGACCTGTGCGCTCCACCCCTTAAGCCACCTTGCTTCCGCGCAACCGGATCTTTTTGAGCAAGCTCCATCCCGTTGCCAAATTGCCTTTGTCAACGGTCTGAAGGGGGAGCGAGCTCCCCCTTCTTCCGTTGCTTCAATCACTGGGTAGAGGTGGTCTTGGGAATCTCGATCTTGCCGGCGATGATCTCGTTTTGCACTTCTTCAATCCGGGTCTGCACATCGGCAGGCACGATGGCCTTGTTCACCGCAATGACCGGCATGCCTTCGGCCAAGCCGTAGTACACCTGCTCGTTGGTGAATTCGCCTTTGTACGTCTTGGAAATGGAATCGAAGGTGGCAAAGCCATGATCCAGCAAGCAGGAGGCGATGATGGTCTCAGGCGCGAGAGGAGACTGGTCCACATCTACGCCGATGGCGAATTTGCCGGCTTCCTTGGCAGCCTCAAACACGCCCAGACCTGTCTGGTTGGCCACTTGGAACACCACGTCCACATCGCGGCTGAAAAGGCTGGAGGCCAGCTCCTTGCCCTTGAGCGGATCATCAAAGGTGTTGGCCCAGGCCACGATCAGCTCGGTGCCGTTGTCCACATACTTGATGCCCGCTTCATAGCCGGCCAGGAAGGTGATGATGCCCGGGTTGATACCGCCGCCGATGAAACCCACCTTTTGGGTCTTTGTCATCAGCGCCGCAGCCACGCCGCACATAAAGGAGCCCTGTTCGGGACGGAAGAACAAGGGCTTCATGTTGGCAATTTCGTCGCCCTTGGGAAGGTCGATCCACAACCCGATGAACTTGGTGTTGGGATAGCTGGGCGCCAGTTCCTTCACGGCGTTGAGGAAGTTGTCGTAAATGTAATATACGACGTCGTAGCCTTCTTCACACACAGCCTGGATCTGCTCTTTGTACTCGGAGATCTCGGTACACTCGATGATCTTGCAGTCGATACCCAGTTCATCCTTCAGCCGGGTAATGCCCTTCATTGTGTCCAAATCCGCGGGGGTGGTCAGCTTGCGGATGGTCAAAACCGCCACCTTATACTCTTCAGGAGCTTTGGTAGCCAGCGCTGGTACGCACAGCGATAGGAATAGAGCGCTCAACAGGACGATGGAAATCAACGTTTGAAATACCTTGCGATTCATGTTCTTCCTCCCTTTCAAAATTGATCATATCTAGTAACTACGCCGTCACCGCATAGTTCTATTCAAGGCTGGTCGCCGTGGGAACGGCGCAATACAAGCTCGGTGGGCAGGACAATTTCTTCCACATAGGTGGGATCCTTTAGCTTTTTGAGCAAAATGCCCACGGCGAGGCATCCCATTTGGTAAGGCTGCTGGCGAATGCTGGTCAGGGGCGGCTGAAGCACGTCCATCCATTCGTAGTCCTCATAAGTGACCAAAGCGACTTGTTCCGGCACGCGCAAGTTCGCCTCTTGCAAATACCGAAGCGCGCCCAGGGCAAAAACATGGTTGGCGACAAACAGCGCGTCCGCACCGGCTTCGATCACTTGGCGGGCGTGTTCATACCCCATTTGCATGGTGTAGGGGCGCGTCATTCGCACAAGGCTCTCGTCCAGCGGGAGATTGGCCGCCTCCAAGGCGGTGCGATACCCACGGTATCGCTCGCTGCCTGTGAAGGAACCCTCCGGCCCGCCGATAAAACCAACCCGGTGTTTGCCGTTGCGAAAGAGCAAAGCGGTGGCCTCATAGGCGGCGCAGGCATGATCAGAATGAACGCAGGAGCAGCCACGTTCGGGGATATTTCGGTCCACCAACACAAAGGGTAAAGTATCGCCGATGCTGTCCAGCATCCGCTCATAGCTGCTCTTGTTGGGTACGAAGATCACGCCGTCGATCCATTGGCTTTGCAGCACTTGCAAAGGCTTGATCTGCGCCTCGGCCTCATCGCGGGCGGGAACGTTATCCAAATAGGTGGCAACCAGCAGGTGGTACCCTTCCCGTTCCAGCGCGTCCTGAGCGCCGCTGAGTACCTCCATATAGAACGTATTGGTGGACATCCCTGGTTCCACAGTGGGGATGAGCATGGCGACGGTTTGAGAACGTTGTTGCCGGAGCGCTTTGGCAGCCATGTTAGGCTTATAGCCAGTGGATTGAATGGCACGGGAAATGAGCTCGCGGTTTTTTTGCGAGACTTCCCGGGTGCCGTTGATGGCGTGGGATACCGTAGCCGTGGATAAGCCCGTGAGTTTTGCGATGTTTCGGATGCTCATGTGGACATCCCCTTTGTATATGGAAGGTATGGATACGCATTGCATCCCTTAACGCGATTGTGCTTTAAGCATCTTTTGTCTAGGCATCCCTGGGAAACCTGACAATAGCCCCACGCTTCCTGCGATTTTTTGCTTTGCCTATTGGCGCGGCTGTCGTTACCAGCGTAGCGTGAAAGGATGAAATGAATGTCAACACAGAATATAAACGATTACGCGTAAACGTTTAACTTAACTATAGTATAGGAAACCTCAAAAGGTTTGTCAATAGTTTTTTACGCCGGCTTAGCTTGGAAATGACCAACGCCCCGCCGGCAATCACAGCCAGCGGGGCGCATTTCTCTATCCTTATTATCACATACTCTCCATGGAAATACAAGCCTGTTATTGCCAGGGGTTTTATGCTATGCTCAGCGCAGTCGCCATTTCAACAAAGAAGGGTGGATTCATGCCAATGCCTACAGAACGATCTTTCGAAGAAGGCTATTTGGAAGACACCAAGGGGATTGTGAAAAGGCAGCTATCGGCGCTGAAAGAGGAATCGGAACAGCAGGAAGCGGAGATCTTCTTGGCCAAGGCGGAGCTGCGGGAGGAAACCTCTCATTCCATTGCCAATCTATGGCGCGCCGATAACTTTGAACAATTGGTGGAATTGAGCCAATTTGCCGCCATCGCCTCGGATCATATGACCAGCTACGAAGCCACGGTGAAGCGAATTCGTCAGTTAGAGGCGCAACTGAACACGCCCTACTTTGCCCGTATTGATTTCACCTTTCCAGGCAAAGGAGATGCGGAAAAAATCTATATAGGCCGATTTTCGTTGATGGACGACCGCAAAATTGTGATCTATGACTGGCGCTCGCCCATTGCAGGCATGTTTTACCGCTATGGCTTGGGCAAGGCTTCCTATCACGCGCCGGCGGGAAAAATAGAAGGAAGCATTGGCTTGAAGCGTCAATATGAAATCCGCCAGGGTAAGCTGGACTACTTTTTTGATGCGGAATTGGAAATCTTGGATGAATTTTTGCGCAAGCTCCTGGCGCAAAATGCTTCCCCTCAAATGAAAAGCGTGGTGGAAACCATCCAGCGGGACCAGGACATCGTGATTCGGGATTTGGAAAGCGACCTGCTGATGGTGCAGGGAGTGGCTGGCAGCGGAAAGACTTCTATCGCGCTGCATCGGGTCGCATATTTGATGTATAGTGGGCTACAAAACCAATTGTCCAGCCAAAGCATCGCCATTCTTTCACCCAACGCCCTGTTTGAACGTTATATTGCCAACGTCTTGCCGGAGTTGGGAGAGGAAAACGTTTCTTCGTTTCTTTTGGATGAGCTGCTGACCATGGTTTTGAACCGTAAGAGAATGCAAACCAGGAACCAGTTGGTGGAAAGCGTCATCAGCCGTCAGACCCCCTCGGCGGCGCTGTTGCAAAGCAGCTTGGCTTTTAAGACATCCCAGGCCTTTGTGCAAATATTGGATCAGATCAACCTGCCGTCCGCTAAGGGAAAGGATGCTTTTGCGGCCTACCAAAAGCTGTTTGAGGACGAGGAAGGGTTTAACCAACTCGCCCACGGGATTGTTATGCCGGAGAACCTTGCACAGATCATGGCGTTTACCCGTGAAAACCTGGAGAGTTCCACCCTGTTCTTTGACGACGCGTCCGCGCTGGCCTATCTGCAGTTGAAACGCGTGGGCTTTGATAAATTCAGGCATATCAAGCAAGTGGTCATTGATGAGGCGCAAGACTATGATCCCATCCATTTTGGGATCGTGAAACTTATGTTTCCCAACGCCCGCTATACCATTTTGGGCGATATTTCCCAAACCATCGAAAAACGCCAAACAGAGTCCTTTTATCCTCAGGTACAACAGATTTTTGGAAAAAGGAAAAGTAGGCTTTTGACATTGAATAAGAGCTTTCGTTGTACCACTGAAATTTTGGAGTTTAGCAGGAGATTTCTGGACGTGGATATCCAGGCCTTTGGCCGGAAGGGCGACGCTCCGCAAATTCATCGGATTGAGGAGGAAAAGGCATTCGAGAGCATCGCTCAGGAAGTGGAGCTGTGCAAAAGCAAGGGATATCAGTCCATCGGCATTCTTTGTAAGTTGGAGAAGGACTGCCTAAAGCTCCACCAATGCTTGTCCGGACATATGGAGGTCACGCTTGTGGGCGGCGAGACGGCGGCGGACTTGAAGGGCACGTTTCTGCTCCCCGTGTATTTGGCGAAGGGTTTGGAGTTTGACGCGGTTTTGCTTTGGGATGTGGACGAGGCGCATTATGCTACTGACGCGGACCGAAACCTTCTCTATATTGCCTGTACCCGGGCCTTGCACAGGCTAACGCTCTACCATTGTGAGAGCTTGAGCCCATTGGTGGCTGCGGAGTAACGCCTTCGTTCCGTTACGATGAATACAACAAAAGACAGGCTTTGACAATGTCAAAGCCCCAGCTTGCTGAAAAAGGCCCGTTTGCTTTGTCAGCTTCGGTGGCTAAGGGATGTCACGTACGGACCTGTACGCTCCACCCCTTATGCCACCTTGCTTCCGCGCAACCGGACCTTTTTGAGCAAGCTCCATCCCGTTGCCAAATTGCCTTTGTCAACGGTCTGAGGGAATGCCCATTTATGGGCATTCCCTAATGAAGGGATTCTTAAGGGCTATCGCCCTTAAGCGGGTTTGGGCGGAGCCCAACGTTCCCCCGTCCACATCCCCCGCCAACGTTCCCCACTGCTGGACAACAAAAAAGCGGCTGGCGCCGCTGTTTTTACATTCTATTTGTTAAATTTCTGGCATTCCAGAGCCCATAAGCCTTCGGCGGCTCCGCCCGCGTTTGCGGGTCGGCAAAAAATCAGCCCAAAGTCGCCAGCATGGCCAGAGCCTTGTCGTACTCCTGGCAAACCACCTCGTAAAGGGGCACAGGGTCCGCGTCCTCGCTAAGGCGCAGGGTGTTCATCAGCTGGGTGCTGGCCTCAAAAAGGGGCGTCAGGCCCAGGTTGCCCGTCAAACCCTTTAGGGAATGAGCGGCCACCTTCATGGCTTCCCGATCCCCTACATCCACGGCGTCGCGCAAGGACTGCATGGTTTTGTCGTTGGGAAAGCCGGTCAAAAAGCGCATCATCAGGGGTTCATTGCCGCCAAAGCGAGCAATGGTGGCGTCCACGTCCATGCCGTAGACCTTGAGGATTTCCAATTGGGCTGGCTGCATTGCGTTTCACTCCGAATTCAGTCGATGTAGATCGTGTGGCAAACAAAAAACAATCCCATTCTTGGGAGATCATACCATATCATTAAACTTGGAATTTGTCAACAGCGGGGGGCTTCGCCCCTTTTCTTGAGGAGGGACTACACTTGCCTTTTCTTGTTTGACCTGCCAATGGGCAGGTCAATGAAGGGATTCGTAAGGGCAAAGCCCTTACGCCGCCGGAGGCCGTCCCCTCCGGCCCTCCTACGCCGTCTTTTCCTGCTCCGACGTAAGCGGCACCAGGGCGGCGGGCACAGGCTCAGCTTCAGTGTGCAACAGCAGTTGGGAATCCTCCAGACAGTTGATGGAGTGCTCGGTTTTGTCCCAGGAGTTTTGCTTGCGGTGCTTCAAAAGGCCCAGCACCTGGGCCAGGCCAGCCAGGAGGGTGTTGATCAAAACGCTTACGCACATGGGGATCAGGGTGCGAATGCTGAAGCGGTTGCCGTTGTCCATGCTGTCGCCCACGTAGAACAGAAAAATGAAGCCGTACAGGAACAAAAACAGGCTGGGCAGGTTCACCAGGAGCCAGTTGTCAATGGGGGCGGCGGCGGCGGGATCGGGAATCCAGTTCATGGCCTCGCAAAGGCCGATGAAAAGCCCCATGATCAGCTGCAAAACCAAAATCACGTAGGGGGTCAGGCTGTACATGTACAAAAAGGTGGAGAAGAACTCCTTCAGGGAAACGCGCTTGGTTTTCAGCGCGCGGAAAAGGCGGCGGGTGTTTTTGAAGGCCACGAACCAGTGGCCCTGAGCCCAGCGGGTACGCTGGCGGAGGCTGGCATAGAAGCGGGTGGGCTTTTCGTCGTAAATGCGGACGTTGTGGTTCCACAGAATGCGCTGGCCGTCACAGGTGGACTCGATTTGCAGTTCAAAGTCCTCCGTTAAGGACATGGAGGTCCAGCCCCCGCGCTTGTGGAGGTACTCGGCGGAGACGGCGAAGCCCGTGCCACCGATGACGCTGTTGAGCCCCAGGCGGCTTTTGGCGTACTGAAAAAACCGGTTGGTGATGGTGTAGGTGATGTAGTAAAACAGGGCCACGATGCCCTTTTTGTTCTTGCAGCCCAGGTAGCACTGGATGATGTCGGCCTTGCCCTGGTTGCTTAGGTACTGGCTGTTGACCTCCAAAAACATGTTGGGGTCGACCAGGTTGTCGGCGTCAAAAAACATGACCAGATCGTACTGGTTTTGGTAGCCGTCCAGGGCTTTTAAGGCCTTTTGGAGCACAATGGGCTTGCCCGTGGGCGCGTCCTCGGACTCCTTCACGGTTTCAATCACCTTGGCGCCCATCTGGCGGGCCACGTCGGCGGTGCGGTCGGTGCAATTGTCGGCCAGGATGTAGAAATCGTACAATTCCTGGGGGTACTCCATGTGCCGGAGATTGTTAATAATATCCGCAATCACCGTTTCTTCGTTATGGGCGGGGACCAAAACGAGAAAGCGAGACTGCGGGTCAAAATCTTGATAATCTTTGGTGTTTTTGCGAAAACCGAACAGGCTGATGAACAGCTGATAGGCCAATACGAGCATGAGCCAGGCACTCATTATCGCCATGAGCGCACGCATGATATGGACAACAGTATTCACGTGCGCAGAATCCTCCTATCAGCATGCCATTCTCACCATGGAACACTTACTTATACTACAATTTCGCCCGCTTGTCAATGTCTGTCGTAGAAAGAGCACTCGCCAATAAATTCCCGGAGGATAGACAGGGGCGGGATTTCCTGGAGCACATCCTCGCCCACGGGGAGGAAGTAGTGTAGGATTTTTAAAAGCCGCCGCGCGGTCAGGTATTCGGGTTTGGTGCGGGGGATGCTTAAAAGCAGCTCGTAGGCAATGGTTTTTAACACCGGCAGCTCGTAGTGCAGCGAAGTGTTGAACATGATGTCCGCCTTTTCCTGGTTGGGGAAGATCCACTTTTCCTCCCCGGCGCGAACGCTGGGCCACATGGCAATGGTTTCCAGGGGGGAGGTGTTGCGAAAGCGCATGTCGCGGACGATGCGGCGCAACAGCCGCACGTCGGTGGTGCGGATGCGGTTGTGGTTGTCCAGGTTGATGCAGGGCAGGGCGCTCACATAGATGCCGTACATGAGCTGCTCGGGGATTTCCGAGGTGATGCGGTCGTTCATGCCGTGGATGCCTTCCACAAGCAAGGGTTCGTCGGCGGCCAAGTGCATGTCGTAGCCGTCCTTAGCCCGGGCGCCGGACTTAAAGTCGAACCGGGGCATGGTGACGGTCTGGCCGCTTAAAAGCCGCTCCAAACAGGCGCTTAAATGGGCCACGTCCAGGGCATCCACGCTTTCCAAATCGGGCTGGCCACTGGCTTCCACAGGAATGTCGGCGCGGTTGCGGTAAAAATCGTCCAGGGAGAGCATCTTGGGTTTTTGGCCCAGCACCCTAAGGTGCACGGCCAGGCGGTTGGCAAAGGTGGTCTTGCCGCTGGAGGAGGGGCCGAAAATCATCACGATGCGGGCCTCCCGCCCCATGATCTCGTCGGCGATGTGGGCGATGGACTTGTCGTGAAGGGCCTCGTTCACGCGAATAAACTCCCGCATGCGGCCGGTTTTGATCATCTCGTTCACGTCGGCGGCATTGGCGGCCCCCAGGATGTTGCACCATTTCTGGGACTGGGCGAACACCCGCAGGTGCTTGGGGCGGGGGATGTAGGGGGCGGGGGTCAGGGGATTGCCCGGGGCGGGGACCTGGATGACCATGCCGGGGAAATGGGGCTTTAGGGCAAAGGCGCGGATGTAGCCGGTGGAGGGCAGCATGGCCCCGTAGAAGTACTCGCACAATTCCCCGATGCGGTACATGGCGATCTTTTCATGGGGCCGGTATTTGAGGATGCGGGCCTTGTCGGGCCAGCCTTCCTTTTCGAAATAGCGGATGGCCTCCTCCCGGGACCAGGTCTCCTTTTCAAAGGACAGATCCTGCCCCACCAATTCCCGCATGTCCCCGTCCAGGGCGCGGACCATGTCCTGGGTCACGTCCTCGCCGATGATCTGCAAATACACCCCGTAGCCGATGGAGTTGAGGATGCGCACGTTCTTGCCCGGGTACAGGCGGCTCATGCTCAAAAGGAACAAAAACCGCAGCGAGCGCTCATACACCCTGCGGCCCTCCTCATCGGCATAGGTGATGGAGGTGAGGGCGCAGTCCTCCTCGATGGGCTGGTTGAGTTCTATGCACAATCCGCCATACAGGGCGCACAGCACCTGGGATGGCCGCTCGGGAAACAGGCGCGTAAGCACCTCGGCCAGGGTCACGCCCCGTTCAAAGGCGTCCACCCGCCCATCCAGGGTTACGCGTACCAGGCCGCTGGTGGGGGCCTCAGCCCCGCCAAAGCGTTTGCTCATGAAAATCCCTCCTTCACGGGGAGTCAACGGGGGGCCTTGGGCCCTCTTATGGGTGCGCCGTCAGACCCAGTAAACGCCGCCCCCTCCAACGGACAACGCCGAAGGGAGTGATGAAAGGCAATCAAGGAAAGAGGCCTTCGGCGGCGTGTACAGCAAAACCTTTGCCACCCATTGGGTCACGCCGAAAAATCCGTGAGGGTTTTTCGGCAGCGCAAGCGGGCCTTTGGCCCTCGATGAAATCAAAAGGATGAGCCGAGCCCCCTACGCGTCCTCAAAGGGCATGTTGCTGGAATAGGCGGAAGCGATGTTCTCCACATCCAGGTCATCGTAATCCCCGCGCTTTTTCTTGTACTGGTACTGCAGCTCCTTGGTGTGCACATAGGCGCGGCTTTGGCGGTTGGCGGGCAAAACGCTCATGTGCATGCCCTTTTGGCCGTCGGGCAAAAGGGAGAAGGCCAGTTTCAAAAGCAAAAGGCCGTGCTGGGGGCACTCGCATAGGGCCACATACTTGCCCACGGCCTGGGGGATCAGGCTGGTTTGGAGCTTGGTGGGTTTTTTGCATGCGGGGCACTCGGGGGTGAGCACCTTTTCGCTTTCCAGGGCGGCGCGCACCGTGGGCACAATCTGGGTGACGCGGAAGCGGCTGCGGCGGGCGTTGTGGGAGAGCTTGCGGGGCTGCTGCTCAAAGCGCAACACCTCGTAGGGCTTGGGCAGGCGCTGGAATACCCGGGCGGTGTAGTAGGCATCGTCCATGGCGTTGTGGAAGTTGCGCTCCTCATCGGCCTGGATTTCCAGTTGCTCCATGGCCGATTTTAGGGCCTTTTGGCTGGCGCCCAACGCAAACACCTCGGCGTAGTAGCGCTGGGCGTCGTACATTTTGGGCAGGGGTTTGTCAAAGCGGAAAAAGTCGATGTTCTGCTGCAAAACGCTCACATCGTCGCTGCCCCAGGTAAGGAAAACGTAGTCGTCCCCGCACCAGTGGGAAAACTGGTCCATGGCCTCCAGGAAGTCGGGGGCGTCGCAAAGCTGCTCCTGGCCCAGGCGGGTCATGCGCCGCACCCGGGGGTGGATGGTCACGTAATGGGTGGGCCTCACGGGGATGTCCACGCTGCCCACGATTTCCAATTGCGCGTTCAGCTTCACCGCCCCGATTTGGATCACCTCAAACAGGAGGCTGTCGCCCACCTTGCGAAACACCGGACTTTGGTAGCTGGTGGGCTGGTTCCACTCCAAGTCCAACACGATAAACTCCATACACATTAACTCCAACTTGCTTGGTTTTGTATCTTAAGGCCTTCGGGGCCTTTGGCCCTTTTTTTACTGTTGGGTCCAGGGGGGCCTTTGGCCCTTTTCATGTCGCCTTCAGGGCCTTTTCTTCATGTTGCCTTCGGACCATTTCTCTTATCCTATTTCTTTCCCCCTGAAATGCCCATCAACGGGGCATTACAAATCGGGGCCCGGGGCGTGCCCCGGGTGGGGCACCGCCAGTGAGAGTGAGCGCGGTGCGCTCTGCCGCGTCGCGGCAAGCGAACGAGAGGTGGGACTGGAAGCGAGTGCGTGAGCGGTCGCGAAACGCACGACGACTGAAAGTCCGGAGCCAGGGGTGAAACCCCTGCGTCCGTCCCTCGCCCCCCGGCCTCACTCCCGTCCCCCCGCCGCGCTCTGCCCGGCCAGAAAGCCGGTGCAAAAGGCGATGTGGAGGTTAACGCCGCCGGTCAAGGCGTCCAGGTCCAGGAGCTCTCCAGCGGCGTAAAGGCAGGGGACGAGCTTGGACTCTAGGGTGGC
>JAVBVF010000015.1:0-47462 GCA_031554475.1 Eubacteriales bacterium
CCACAAATTTTTCCAAATATCCCAACAAAAAAGTCTCCCCTTTTGTGTTTTAAACCACCCCCCCGGCGCTTCTCGGGCGCGGCGGGCCGGGCGCCCCACACACGGGGTTTGGCCGCCAGCGGCTGCAAGCCCAATGCAGGGAGACTGCATTGGGCTTGCAGCCCTCCAAAGGGAATCGTGAGGCGCCTCGCGCACATGTCGCTCGGTGCCTCACTTTATGCGGGAGCCTTGGCTCCCGCGCCCTCAAGGCATGCAGCTTCTCGGCTTCATTGCTTGCACATTTCGCGTCGCCATCCACTTTGTCATCGGTCTGACCCACCGCGCCTTGAAGGCGCGGCGGGTGCTATCGCCACCGCTAAACGATCGCTGCCTGGCAAATGCCGTTGATGATCAAATCCAGCGCTTGGGGGAACCCCGTTCCAATCTCCCACTGAAAGCGTAAAGACATGAGCAGCAACCGCAGCACAGCGCATGCCGTGTCCAGCTCCACCCGCAGCTCCAGGCCAGAGTCGATCACCATCTGCCGGATATGCTCGTCATCGCTATGATAATGCTTTGTCACAATCTCCTTGGGAAGGCGCTTGAGCATGAAGGGGAGCTCTTCTTGGGTAAAGCGAGTTAGCCCGCTTTCCGCCATCACGCGGCAAACCTGCCTCAGCGCCGTGATCGCCCGTTCCTTGGGCGGCAAAGCGGTATGCTGGTGGATAATTTCCTTGGCAGCGCCATACATCCGCGCGTGCAAATCTTCCAGCATGGCCAGGAACAAATGCTCCTTGCTGGGGTAAAAAAGGTAGAAGGTCCCCTTGCTGATGCCGGCATAATGAGCCAGTTCATCCACCGTGGTTTGGCGCATTCCCAGGGTGGCCGCATAGTGATGGGCGCCTTGGCGCAGCTTCATGCGAATGCTCTCCCGCTCTTGGCCTGTAAAGGCTGTGGCCATCGCTTTTCCTCCTTACGGCAAGGTAACGGTGGCGCTCATCAAAAGCCGGACGTCCAGTTGGGTGGCAAAGGCGATGTCCACATCATAATAGGTGGCGTTTTGCTTTTCCGTTCCCAAATGAGAGATGTCCTCCACAGTGCCGTTTACCGTCTGATCCGGATAGCTGTCAAACACAATTTTCACCATCGAGCCAATTTGGAGAGAGGAGAGGTCCATCTCGTCCACCTGGGCAACCACCTTCCATTTTTGCACATCATGAATGGTGGCCAACACCTGTCCTTTATACACCTGCTGCCCAGAGGCAACCCGCAGGCCGTCCAAAACGCCGTTTACGGGGGCCGTCACATTTACGCTTAGGGAGTCGGCTTGCGCGTCCTGCGCCACGCTTTCAAAGAGCAGTTGCCCTTTTGCCACGGTTTGGCCATCCTGCACATGGCAAGAAAGGATGCGCCCCATGCCGGTGACCGGCACCTCCTCGGCTCTGGAAATCACGCCCTCCCCTACGCAAGAGGAGGTGTTTTTCTCATCTGAGCGGTACAATTTCACCCGTTCGCCCATCTCAAAGGATTTCTCGGCAATCTCCACCACATAGCCGTTGCCGCTGGTAGAAATCACGCGGCCACTGCCCACTTCATCCGCATCGTCAATCAGCTTGAAATACAGCGTTTCGCCGTTGTGAATGAACTTGTTTTCCAGCCGGTTGTAGGCGTTGCGGGTGGTGGCATTGATGAGATAAGGCGCCGACTTTTCCACAGCCGCCAGCATGCCGTACTGGTTTTGCACATCTTGGGTATCGTCTCCGCTGCCTGCAAACAAAGTGATCTTGCCTGCGGCGGGGGCATAAATCTTGGTTGTATCAAAGGAAAACAAGGGCTTACTGGCCTCTACCCAATCGCCTTGCTCCCAGGAAAACGGAAGCAAGGTGCCTGAATAAGGCGCCGTAATATCCACCGTGTCTACCGCCTGCACAATGCCGTTTGCCGTTGACGCCTTCCCCTGCGCCAATCCTCCCAGCGGGCATACCAGCAGGCAAACCATCAAAACGAGTCCCAATTTCTTCATCATCGTCCGTCCCCTTCTCTTCATTGTCATTCTACACTTTTAAGCGCTTCCACCATGTCGATGCCCTTAACCTTGCGGGTCAAAAGCCAAGTGACAAAGGCGGAAAACAAAAACGTCACCACACCGGAAATCACATAGGAGTGCCATTCCACGGTGGAGGCAAACACGATATTATCGCCTTCACAGGTACGCAGGATCAGCGCCGTCAGCCATCGCCCTGGCCAAAGCCCGCATAGAACGCCTAACAGGGCAATGATATCATTTTCGCGCCGCATCAATCCCCGAATTTCCTTCTGATGATACCCCAGCACCTTTAGGGTGGCGTATTCACGGTAGCGTTCCATAAAATTCAAGATTCCCATGTTGTACAGCACCACAAAAGCAAGCCCCAGCGCCGCCGCGGACATGAGGGAAAAAATCCCCGTCAGGCTTTTGAGAATCGCCAGCTGCTGCTCTTGCTGAATTTTAGGATATTTGATGGAATCCACTTCCTCCATATCCTCCAGCTTTTGGAGCGCCGCCTCCGTGGGATTTTTCAAAAGCAAGGCAGTAGGCGTAAACTCGCTCTTGCGGAACCGGCCCCATTCCTCACGCGCCATGTAAAGTCCCTGGCCGATATTTACATCACAAATAACGCTCACGATCGCCGTAAAGGGTTCATTGTCCCCCGGCAAAAACACCTTCACGGCATCTCCTACCGAGATGCCCATGGTATCGCATAGTTTTCGGCTAATGGCAATGCCTTGCTCCGGCAACGGAAGGTAACTTTCGTTCTTCCCGATGTACAAAAGCTGCTGGTCTGCCTCCATCACCGTGAGGAGCGTGGTCTTGGTTTGCCCGCCAGCCGCCAGCGTGATGGAGCGTTCCATGATCGGCTCCACGCGCTCCGCGTCGATGCGCTTTTGGTAGCTTTCCGCCCTTCCGGCTTCCTCGGTCAGGTTGGCTCTGGCCGAATAGCGAATGGTCCCTTCAAAATACAGCTTCACAAAATATTGCACGCTGTCTTGCAACCCCAAAGAGGTGATAAGCAGCATGGTACAACATAAAACGCCTACAAAGGACATTAGCGTGCGCAGCCGGTTTCGAAACAGGTTTCGGGTCACCATTTTCCCATTGAAACCGAGCTTCTTCCACAAGGAGGGAATGTATTCCAAGAGCAGCTTGCGGCCCGCTTTGGGGGGCTTGGGCCGGAGCAGGGCGGCGGTTTCCTCGTTGGCGTTTTTGCGGTAGGTGTGCAGGCAAATGAACAAGCATAAAAGAACCGCCAGTACGCAAACCGCCCACTGCTCCCAGGAAACATAGGCCTGCAGCCGATAGGGCATCACAAAGGTATCAGCCTCCATCTGCCACAGCAAATAAGGCAAGGACTCCCGGCCGGTGATCAGCCCCAACAGCGCGCCAAAGGCTGAAGGGTAGATGGCATAGCACAGATAGTGTCTGCGGATTTCCCTGTCTCCATATCCAAGCGCTTTCAGGGTCCCCATTTGCATGCGCTGGTTCTCAATCATACGCGTTAGCGTGGTGAGCACGATCAACGCGGCCACGGCAAAGGCCAATAGCGGAAACAGGTACGAAATATCCCGAAACATCTGAATATCCGTCATCAGGTTGTTGGTGCTCATATGCCCTTTGTGACTGATGAGGAGCGCCTCGGGAAACTCCGCTTCCAGCAGCGCCCGGGTCTCTGTTTCCGCCGCTTGATCCGTCAGGGAGACCAAGGCTTCGTTCAGGGGGACAAAGGGCACCGCGCCGCTATTGCAAACCATAAAGCCAAAGTCGTGTGGCGTAGGCCGTACATCATTGGCCGTTATGATGTGCTCCGGGCTTATGCAAAGCCCACGGACCACAAATTCCACTTCCATCCCGTTGAGCCGGATCCTCAGCCGGTCTCCAACACTGATACCGTTGGCCTGGGCAAACTGGTTTTCCAACAGGCACCCTCGCAGATCGTGGTTTTCCAGAGCTTCCCCCGCCAGTAGGATCGGCACATTCAGGCGGATCGCCTCTTCATAGGCATGCACCTGCAAGGTGGGCTCATGGGGCAGATCCACTTCCGCCTCAAAGGTAGCGCGGGTCTGTACCTCCAAAACCCCCGGGGTATTTTGAATTTTGGTCTGTGCCTCTTGGTCCATAGGCGCTTTATGGACCCAAAAATCCGTCATGCGCTGCTCGGCGAAATACCGCTTCATGGAAAAATCCAGCATGCGCCAAGCTGCGTCCAAACCGCTGAACACCCAGGTCCCCAGGGCACACAGAAGGATCATCGCCACAAACTGCATGCGGTTGCGCCACATGTCCCGAAACAGCTTCCGATGAAGCGTTTTCTTTACCATGCGATCTCCTCCACGGATACGGGCGTTTCGTTCAGCGTAACGCTTTCAATTTTTCCGTTGCGCACGCGAATCACGCGGTTGGCCAAGGGCGCCACCGCCGCGTTATGCGTGATGATGGCCACCGTGGTGCCATACTGCTTGCTTACACTGCTTAAAAGCCCCAGCACATGCAGGCCCGTCTTGCTGTCCAACGCGCCGGTGGGTTCGTCGCACAGAAGCAACGCCGGATTTTTGCAAAGGGCGCGGGCAATGGACACCCGCTGCTGTTCGCCGCCGGAAAGCTGGGCCGGAAAATTGTGCATCCGCTCCCCCAGCCCCACTTCCTTAAGAATCTCAACAGGGTCCAGCGCCTTAGGAGACACCTGCCGCGCCAATTCCACATTTTCAAGTGCTGTCAGGTTGGGCATAAGATTGTAAAACTGAAACACAAACCCTACGTCCAGCCTGCGGTATTCCGTCAACTCCGGCCCGCGCATGGCGGTGATCTCTTTCCCATCCACGCAAATGCGGCCGGAGGTGGCTTTGTCCATTCCGCCCAAAAGATTCAAAACCGTGGTCTTGCCAGCCCCGCTAGGCCCCAGCACCACGCACAATTCCCCTTTTTCCATTTCAAAACAAACATGATCGGCAGCCAATACGCTTTCATCACCGGTTTTGTATTCTTTGGTAACCTCTTCAAAAGATATATAACTCAAAGTAGCTCCTCCCGTTACGCCGTCGTGCTATGACCAATTTCCAATTTCCAGTCATAGTATAGCATACCGAAATGGAAGCGAATACCCTTCAATTGTAAATGATCTGTGAATAATAAGCCTACACTGTGCGGCGCTTTCCGGTCACGTGATCCAGCGTGATCTTGTACACCGTGAGCACAGCAGTCGCAGCTTTGTTATAGGGATAATTCGGAAAACCACAGTGCGCCAAAATGAGATCGAGTCCTTTCAGCGTTTCCGCTTCGTCCGCCTTCTCGGCGGTTCCAAACCCAATGACGCTCTCATATTCCGTAGTCACATCATGGTTTTCGATTTCCGTAAAGCGGTGGCAAAGATCCGCCTCCACACAAATCTTGTTGTTTTTGGCGATCAAATCATGCTTCAAGCCTTCCTTGGCGCCATGAATATACACAACGATTTTACCTTGGGCCACCTCATAACCAAAGGAAAGAGGCACCACATATGGGAACTCGTCCCCCCATAGCCCCAGGCGAATGGTATCGCAACGATCCAGCACATCTACGATCTTTGCAAATTCCTTGATCTCACGGTCCGATCTTCTCATGGCTTTTCTCCTTGGTTGTGATTTTCATCTGTCTTTTGGGCAGTTGCCACATTTTATCACACCCCTAGCCGTTTGTATAGAAAAACTCGCCTGCCTGTTCGCATAACGCGCACAGACAGGCGAGCAACCTCTCGCTGTTGTGGAGCGGCTTAGAAGATGGAGAAATGCAGGAAGAGGGTCGCCATCAAGGACGCTACCAGGGACACCACCGTAATCTGGGTATTGATAGAAGGTCCGGCGGTGTCCTTGAAGGGATCGCCTACCGTGTCGCCCACCACCGCGGCTTTATGGGTATCGGAGCCCTTGCCGCCCTCGTTGCCGGATTCCACATATTTTTTCGCGTTATCCCACAGGCCGCCTGCGTTGGACATGAACAAAGCCAACAGCAAGCCGCTAACGATGTTGCCCATCAGGAATCCGCCCACAGCCTTCACGCCGCCGATAAAGCCCACCAAGAGGGTCACGATAATGGCGGTCAGTCCGGCAGGGATCAGTTCCTTAAGCGCGCCTTCCGTAGCAATGTTGATGCAGGCCTCGTAATCAGGCTTGGCCTCGGGTTTGCCTTCCTTCAGGCCAATGATTTCGCGGAACTGACGGTGAATTTCAGCCACCATCCGCTGGGCATTGCGGTCCACGCCCAGGATGAGCATGGCGGAGAACACAGCGGGAATGGCCGCGCCCACCAGCAGACCAAAGAACACGGTGGGATCGATCAGGTTCAGCACGTCAATGACCACCTTGCCGGCAGCTTCGTTGACTTCACTGATGTAGGCGCCCAGCAAGCTGATGACCGTAAGGCCGGCGGCGCCGATGGCAAAGCCCTTGGTTACGGCCTTCACCGTGTTTCCTGCGCTATCCAGTTCATCGGAAACTCGAACAGCTTCCTCGCCCAGCTCGCCCATTTCCGCCAGGCCGCGGGCATTGTCCACAATGGGGCCATAGGCGTCGTTGCTGATGATCATGCCCACGATGGAGAGCATGCCCACAGCCGCCATGGAAATCCCAAACATGGCATATCCGTCGCCCATGCCTTCGCAGATCTTGTAAGCGGCCAGTGCGGAAACCGCGATGCCCACCATGGCGGGCAGTACGGACAGGAAGCCATAGGAAACGCCGGAAAGAATCGTGAAGGCGGGACCGGAAGAAGAGGCCTTGGCCACCTTGCGCACAATGGGCTTGCTGTCATCGGTAAAGTAGTCCGTGGTGATGCCGATGATCACGCCGACCAGCAGACCTACGGTGGAAGCGCCCCAGATTCTCCAGCTGAAACCCTGGAAGATCAGCGTGGCCAAGGCGGTCAAAGCGATATAGATGCCCGTGGTCACATAGGTGGACGCGTTCAGCGCCTTGGTGGGGCTGCCGTGCTTGCCAATTTTGGCAAAGAAAATGCCCAGCGCCGAGGCAATGAGGCCCAGCGCCGCATAGCAGAAAACCATCATGGCATTGATTCCAAGCCCATGATCCAAGGAAGAGGCGATGACCAGCGCAGCGGCCATGGAGGCCACATTGCTGTCAAACAGGTCCGCGCCCATGCCAGCCACGTCGCCCACATTGTCGCCCACGTTGTCGGCGATGACGGCGGGGTTGCGGGGATCATCTTCGGGAATTTGGAACTCGACCTTGCCCACCAAGTCAGCGCTGATGTCCGCCGTTTTGGTGAAGATGCCGCCGCCCGCCTTGGCAAAGAGCGCCAAGGAGCTAGCGCCAAAGGAGAAGCCCAGCAGCGCGGTGGTGTTATTGGTGAAAAACAGCACCGCTGCTACGCCCAATAGGCTCATGCTGACCACGCCTAGGCCCATCACCGCGCCGCCGCGAAATCCGATCAGGAAGGCGGGCTTGATGCCTTCCGTCGCAGCCTTGGCTGTTTTGGTGTTGGCAATGGTGGCCACATAGCTGCCCAGCTTGCCGGTGATCGCGGAAATCACGGTACCCGCGATATACGCAATCGCCATGGTCAGGTTGTTGATAAGGTTTCCATCCGCCGCCCAAAAGGGTTTGGGCAGAAACAGGAAAATCGCAATCGCCAAGATTCCGGCGAAGCGCGCCAGCAGCAAGTATTCTTTGCGCATGAAGGTGTTTGCGCCATCGTGGATCAGTTTGCCGATGGATTCGATCTTTTCATTTGCTTTGGGTTGCCGCTTGACCCAAACCGCCAGGTAGATTGCAAACACCACCGAAATAATGACCGCAAACAAGGATAACACATAAAAAAAACCAAGTGTGGTGCCCATGGTATCCCTCCCAATCCATTTTTCCTCTATCGTGTGATGAGGTTTGTTTCTATAGGAGAGTATACCAGTGTATTGGCCTTGTGGAAAGATCTTCCGACTAACTTTATAAATGCTTAAGATAATTTCCCCGTTTTTAACACTTTTTTAATGATTTATGGGAGGCTATAAAAGGCTCGAAAAAGAACTAAGAATAATATGGGTGTAATTATGACTCTGGCATGCTTGGAATCTTGACCTACGGGCGGCATCCTTTTTTTCTTGGCATGATTGCTCCGCTACCATGAAAGGAGATGCTGAATGCGACAGAACCCCAAAACACTTCTCAAACGAAACCACAATGTGCTGAAAGAAAAATTCAAGGAATCCTTGTATTCGGTATTGCCCGTTACCCTCATCGTCTTTTTTCTCTGCTTTGTGTTGGTGCCGGTTCCCAACAGCGCCTTGTTGGCTTTTGTGATGGGAGCGGTTTTGCTCATTTTGGGGATGACCTTCTTTACCTTGGGGACAGACCTGGCCATGACGCCCATCGGTGAACACGTAGGCGCCGCCATGACAAAATCCAAAAGGCTATGGATCGTCCTTCTGATTTCCTTTTTGGTGGGCGTACTCATCACGGTATCGGAGCCTGACTTGCAGGTTTTGGCCGGTCAGGTCCCAAACGTTCCCAATCCTGTTTTGATCATGGCGGTGGCGATTGGCGTGGGGCTGTTCCTGGTGGTCGCCCTTTTGCGGATTTTATTCCGCGTTCGCATGACCGTGCTGTTGATGGCGGCTTACACACTTGTGTTCCTGTTGGCGCAGTTTGTCCCTTCCGGCTTTCTGGCTGTGGCCTTTGATTCCGGCGGCGTCACCACGGGCCCCATGACGGTTCCCTTTATTTTAGCCCTAGGCGTTGGCGTATCGGCTATCCGAAGCGATAGCAATGCCGAGAATGACAGCTTTGGCCTGGTCGCCCTCTGCTCCATAGGCCCCATCCTCGCCGTGATGCTGTTAGGCCTTCTTTATCATCCTGAACAGAGCGTTTACACCCCCATCAACCTCCCTACCAGCGATACCTCCCTGGAGCTTTGGGAAATGTTCCTGCATCAATTCCCTGTTTTCTTTCAGGAGGTTGGGATTGCCCTGCTGCCCATCGCGTTGTTCTTTCTCGTTTTTCATTTCGCCAGCCTACACCTTCATAAGGTGGAAATGATTCGCATCATTGTGGGTTTGCTCTACACCTACCTGGGATTGGTGCTCTTCCTGTTGGGCGTCAATGTAGGCTTTATGCCCGTTGGCAACTATATCGGCCAATTGCTGGGGGAATTGCCCCATCCCTGGATTCTGGTTCCCATTGGCATGCTCATCGGCTATTTTGTGGTGTCGGCGGAGCCTGCCATCCATGTGCTCAACAAGCAGGTGTTTGAAATCACTGCCGGTACCATCCCCAAAAAGGCGCTGAGTACCAGCTTGTCCATTGGCGTTTCCCTATCCGTGGGCCTTGCCATGACGCGAATTCTATTGAAAATCCCCATTCTTACCTTGCTGATTCCGGGATACCTCATGGCCATGGTCCTCATGTTCTTTGTACCGCCCATCTTTACCGCCATCGCCTTTGATTCCGGCGGCGTGGCCTCCGGCCCCATGACGGCCACCTTCCTCTTGCCCTTTGCCATGGGCGCTTGCCTGGCAACCGGGGGCAATGTGGCCTCCGACGCCTTTGGGGTTGTGGCCATGGTGGCCATGACGCCTCTGATCACCATCCAGATCCTAGGGTTGATTTACAAATACAAACAGCTGCGTTCCGTGCCGCTGGAAAGTGCTGAAGCGAACACAGAAGATATCATTGAGCTATAAGGAGTCTAGCGCATATGAATGGCATTAGCTTTCTATTGATCATCGCCAAGCGGGAAGATGCGGAAGCCTTTACCTCCTTTTTGCAAGGGAAGAACATATCCGCCATTTTCAGCATGCTTTGCCATGGGACGGCCAAGCAGAATATTTTGACCCTGCTAGGGATTGAAAAGACCGAAAAAGCACTGTTCTTTACCATGTTGGAAAGCAAAAAGGCAAAGCGCTTATTGCCAGAGCTGGTCTCCACGCTGGGGATCAACACGCCGGGAACCGGCATCGCCCTCTGCATGCCGGTCAGCAGCATAGGCGGCGCCAGCAGTATGCGCTACCTCATGGAAAAACAGAACATCATCATTGGTGAGGTGGCAGATATGGAAGAAAAGCAAGGGTTCCCTTATGAACTCATCATGGCCATTGCGGAAAAAGGCGCGTCCGATCTCGTGATGGCCGCCGCCCATTCCGCCGGAGCCGGCGGCGGTACCGTGATTCATGCCAAAGGCATGGGGACGGATTTTGCCGCCAAATTCTTCGGCGTGTCCATCGCGTCCGAAAAAGAGCTGATCTTGATCGTGGTCAGGCGCAAGGACAAAAACGCCATTATGCACGCCATCATGGAACAGGCGGGCATGAGTTCCCAAGCCCATACCGTCCTTTTTTCCCTGCCAGTGGAGGATGTGGTTGGGTTGACCAGCTTAATGGCCAAAAGCGACGGAGACACCGAGCCTTTGTTGTAGGCGCGCAATTTTCCGGCAGTATTGACATTCTGCCCGTCATGTCTCATAATGAGCAACGGAAATCCTTGCTGGAATGGCGGAATGGCAGACGCCGGAGACTTAAAATCTCCCGCCCTATGGGCGTGCCGGTTCGAGTCCGGCTTTCAGCACCAAACCCATATCATCCGAACCCATTCAGACAGTTTATAGCTGTTGGTGATGGGGTCGGATTTTTGTTTTTCCAACGCCTCAGAAAAAACTTTCTCCGCCATTCCGTTGACAAGGCCACTACTCAGTCTTATAATATAGATGGTACTATGTAGTACTTCATATAAGTGGCACTATATACTCGCCGCATGAATATCCTCTACATCAAATCGGGAGTGTGTTGGAATGGAAAACCTGACAGAAATGCTCAAAGGGGTGTTGGAAGGCTGCGTGCTGGAACTTCTATGCCGGGAACAAACCTACGGTTATGCAATCACACGCCGCTTGCATGCCCTTGGCTTCACGGAAGTGGTGGAAGGAACGGTATATGCCATTTTAGTCCGGCTTGAAAAAAACAAACTGGTGGATATGGAAAGACGGAGCTCAGACATGGGGCCTCCGCGAAAATTCTACCAGCTCAACGATGCAGGGCGCGAAGAATTGCAAAGGTTCTGGCAAAAGTGGGCGTTTTTATCCTCTAAGATCGACGAATTGAAGGAGGGGAAGCCATGAATTTCTGGGATCAAGTCACCGGCAACGACATGACAAAGGAATGGAAAACCTTTGAATCGCGCATTCAAAAGTTGCCTGCAGATTATCAGGCGGCATGGGAAAAAATCAAGGCCCATCTAATGCCTCACGCCAATTTTACTGGCCGCAACCTGATGCCCATCTTTGAAGGGATGCTTTGCCTATTTGAAGAGACCGCCGCAGAGGGGCGGCGTGTGGAAGAGGTTTTGGACAACAACATTAGCGATTTTTGCTCAGAACTGGTGGGCGAAGAAGGCGCCAAGTCTTACCGCGACAAATGGCGCCAGCAGCTCAACCGCCATGTCGCAAAAAAACTAGGCCAGTAGGAGGATCACCATGAACCTGCAAGCGATAATCAAAGGCAAAAAAGAGTGGTGGGCACATGTGGCGCGGGTCAAAGCGCTTCCTCACGATTATCAGGTGGTTTATCAGCAGATTCAAAAATATCTCTTTAAGGTCGGCCCCGTGGAGCTGAATAACGGAGTGGGCGTGCTCTCTGGGATCGTCGAACTCTTTGAAGAAGGCGCTTCCTTGGGAAAAAGCGTGCTTGATGTGACCGGACGAGACGTAGCCGCCTTTTGCGACGAGTTGATCAAAGGGTCGGAAACATACACCGACAGCTCTCAAGACGCTGTGGACCAACAGGTGCTTAAGGCGATGAAAAAGGCGGCGGATGGAATGAAATGAAAGGAGGTCAGTGCCACACATCTACTTACAAATAGCAAATGCAAAGCGCCATTTCCGTTAACGCACTTATGCGGGATACCGGAAAATAATTCCCAGCATGTTGGCGCCATTGCGCTCCATGTCATCTTTGGCCTTTCGCAGTTCTTCCGGCGTAGCGGTATCGCCATCCACAAAGAGAATGGTTCCATCGCAGATACCGGCCCACATCTGCATTTCTCCCGCTTGACAAATGTCGTTTCCATCCACAACCGTATACTCGCCTTGAATAGACTGCCGCTCCACAAACTCTTTAGCTTGTACGGCAAGCCCATTGGGTACAAGGCTGATCTTATTGTTCACTTTGTGATCAATCCCGTTCCCTAAAATATCGGAAACCTTACCGGAAGGTTTCTCTATGCTCGCTTCAGTGTTGTGAATCCACAAAACAGAACGTCCGGTTATCCTAAAACTCTCAGCAATACCGGCGGCCACCAGCTCCGTATCCTTTGGTGGGACCGAGACAAGAGCAAAGGAACGCTTTTCCTTCCATTCCGCACCCATTGTCAGCCGAGAAAGCAACGCGAAAATTTCCTTTTCATCCACCAACGGCTGCGGAGGATGAAAGTGGTGCCGTATTGTTGCAACTCCACTTTTTTGAGGCTTTCCCATATGTGCCAAAACAGGAAGCTGCAAAGCAGCCGCAGCATCTGCGTGTGTTAGAACCCGTGGATTCAATAACGCCATGGCAAAAATAGCAAGATATCCGACAAAGCAGACGGCGGCGGCGGCAAGCGCCGCGGTCTTTAGGATCGAGGTAAAGTTCACCGATACAGGCAAAACTAGATTCTCTCTAGTCGTGGTTCCAAAGGGCGTTTCGATAATCACTTCCTTGATTCCTGTTAAGCTCTCCCACGCAACAATCTCCGGCATATTGACACTATCAACAATTTGACTAGGATGTCTATTGTGAACTTTTTCTATATCTGTACAAACACGCAAAATTTCTCTTGTCACCGCATTGATTTTTTCTTTGTCTTGCCCCGTGACGGTAAGGCTAAAAAACCGATCTTTCGGGTTCTTCTTCGTCGCTTTGATCGTTATGAGAACAGGCACAGTTTCGTCGTCTTTGGCAGTGCTTCCCGCATCAACCATTTCGATCTGCTCGGCCATATCAAGCATATTTAGGTTCCTAAATACACACGCTTGAAAATAATCAGCATTGATCATCGATACCAATTCATCACTAATCAGCACGCCATTACTGATGGAAATGTCGATAGCCCCTAGCCATGCCACCGACACGATCGTTTGTGCAGAATACGTGGGGATTTCTGTGGTTTGTTCATTTCCTTTTGCCCCTAAAACTCTATGGGCTACCATGATGCCTGAAACCGCAACGGCTGCCACCAGCATCAACAGCAAAACAACAGCAGCCCATTTTTTTATAATTCGAAAAATATCCATCATCGTTATTTCTGTCGTCACAGATCAAAACCTCCATCTATATGTCGTTTCACTTTACAGCCAACCATATGGATATTAATTTGCCCTAATAGACCATACTTAATTAGCATAGCACGGTCTACCAAAAAAGTAAAGATTCGGCATAAAAAGTGTATGCGTATTTTAACCATGAATAACCCTGTGAACTCCCCAGCTTGAAAAGCTCCTACTTTTAGTGTATGATAGCTGCAACGACTTGCCTCCCCTCCGTCTGACTGATTATCGATAAGCAGGTGTCCGATCATGAAATTCAAGAGCATTGCCTCCAGGATTATTTGGTCTGTGGTGCCGGTCATAACGCTATTTACCTTTTTGTATATTGCCGTCATTTATTCGGTGACCTATTCGCAAATCAATAATCAAATTAATGACAAAATGAATGAAAGCCTGCGCGCGGCACAGCTTAGCATCCAAAGTGAATTGGCAAAAAACGCCAATGTGGCGTCCAACATGGCTGCCTATGCGGAAAACAGGAGTGGCGAATCCATGGATCCAGCGCGACTTGCGCACTTTGTGCTTAGAGGCGTATCCTCCAGCAAAAACACCATGGGAGGCGGTATTTGGTATGAGCCTTACGCCGCCTTCCCTACCCAGAAATATTTCAGTGCCTACGCCTATCTGGACCAAGGAAAGCCGATTGTCACCTGGGATTATCACAAAGAAGTAGACTATTTTTCCGAGACTTGGTATCTTAGCGGAAAGCAATCAGCCCGAAAGGTGGTTTGGTCGGACGTTTATTATGATCCGGTGGCTCAGGCCAGCATGATCACGGCTACCAGGCCATTTTTTGACGAACGCCATGTGATCCAGGGGGTTACCACCGCCGATATGGCGCTGACAGACGTTCAAAAAACAGCCCGGCAAATTGCGGTCGGGGAAAGTGGAAAGGTCTTCATTGTTGGAAAGAACGGGGAATACATCTCCTTTTTGGATGAAAGCCGAGGCATTGACCAAAAAATCCAAGACGATCGCGATCCCGCCCTGGCCGCCCTTGGCAACAAGCTGTTGGCAAGCGAAAGCGGCGTGGCAAGTTGCGTCTATGGCGGCATCAATGAAAGCGTTTATTTTCTGACTTTGCCCGAAGTCGGTTGGAAGCTGGTCGCGCTGGTCGATACACAGGAAATCCAATCCTCCGCCATGGATTTGGTGTTGATCATGGGGATTGTGCCGATCATTGGGCTTTTGCTGGCCGTGCTCATGATTATTTTGGTGGCCCAGAGCCTCCGCAATATCGCCAATAAGGTTAACGCCTTCGCGGATCGCGCGGCTAGCGGTGATCTGTCGGAGCGGATTGAGATTGCCGAGGCAGATGAATTCGGCGTTATGGAAGACCGCCTGAACCGCATGATCTCCAACATGAGCGAAATGCAGCGGCATTCCGATGAGATGCTTTTGCTGGCCCAGGAAGCCAGCAAAAGCAAAAGCGAATTTCTCTCCCGCATGAGCCATGAAATCCGAACGCCCATGAACGCCATTATCGGAATGACACAAATTGCGTCCAATACAAACGATATGGATAAAATCCGCAATTGCCTGCAAAAAACCGGTACCGCTTCCCGCCACCTGCTCAGTCTGATCAACGACATCTTGGATATGTCCAAAATTGAAGCTGGCAAACTGGAATTGTATCATACGGAATTTGATCTGCGCAAAACTTTGGAAAACCTGCACGGCATCATGGAAGTGAAAGCGGAGGAAAAGAAACAGTCATTCACCTTGCACATTTCCCATCAGGTTCCTCGCAGTGTGATTGGTGATGAAATGCGCCTGTCCCAAGTCGTCAACAACCTGTTATCCAACGCCGTCAAGTTTACCCCAGAAGGCGGGAAAATCGGCCTAACCGTTGGGGTGGAACAGGAAGCCCAAGCCGAGTTAACCTTGTTGTTTCAGGTCAGCGATACCGGCATCGGGCTTTCCGAAGAAACGCAAAGCCGTCTGTTCCAATCCTTTGAACAGGCAGACGGCGGCACCTCCCGCCGTTTTGGAGGCACGGGGCTTGGTTTGGCCATTGCCAAAAGCATCGTGGAAATGATGGGCGGAAAGATTTGGATTCGGAGCAAAATTGGGGAAGGAAGCGTTTTTGCTTTTACCGCCCGTGTCCTTCGTGGCGCTTTGTTTTTGGACACAGACCCTGCCGCCCCCCAGGATGCCGTTCTCCCCGATTGGAGCCATCGCCATATCCTGCTGGCCGAGGATGTGGAGATCAATAAAGAAATTGTGTTCTCCTTGCTGGAAAGCACGAAGGTGTCCATTGACCATGCCGAAAACGGCAAACGAGCCGTAGCGCTCTTTTGCCAGCATCCAGCCCGCTATGATATCATCCTCATGGACATCCAAATGCCGGAATGGGATGGGTTCGAAGCAACCCGCCGGATTCGCGCGCTGAACAAAACCATTCCCATCGTGGCCATGACTGCCAACGCTTTTCAGGAAGATGTGGATCACTGCCTGGCCGTGGGCATGAACGATCACCTGTCTAAGCCCATTGACTCGGCCTTACTGTTGGCCAAACTCAAAGAATACCTTTCTTAGATACAAAAGCGCGTTCATTCGTTTCCGGAACTGGGTAGCTTGTCCCAGCCCGATTGAATTTTGTGCGCCAAGGCTTCCAAGGGCATTAGCCCGCTTAGGGTATCATAGGTTGCCACGCATAAGGCGCCCGCTCCCGCAGCCAAGCGGACGCTATCCTCCAGCGGATATCCCCGCAGCATTGCCGTTAAAAACGCGGCAATGCTGGTGTCCCCAGCCCCTGTGGTCGATGCGATTCTCTCCGGCTGAAAACTCCGCTCAAACCCCTTTTGGCCCACCCACTCGTCCTTAGACAGTTCCAATTTCTCACAGAGCGCCACCATGGATGCGCCCATTGCGGAGCAGTACCCAATTCCCTTAGCGCCGCATTTTAGCAGCACTACTTGGGCGCCCATGTCCATCACTTCATCCATGATGGGTTGTACATCCCGTTCCAGGGAAAGCATCAGCGCAATATTGCCGCCATTTTCCTTAGCATACCATTCTTCATAGCGTTTCGGGCGCAAGATAAACCCCATTTCTTCGATGCTGGGAACAAAAAAGTCTGTAAGCGGCAAAACCTTGCGCAGAATCATTCTCCAGTCCGCGTCTCCCGCGCAAGAGCTGGGATCAACCGCCGCCATGTCCAACGAGGTGGTGATCCCCTTTGCTTTCACATGGCGAAATAGCGCCACCAGCTCTTCCCCATCCCGCTCGTACATTCTTTTCAACAGCGGCGGGTAGCCGAAATGGAAATGGCTCACGCCCTCCAAAATTTCATCCGTAATATCGGCCGCGCAAAACATGTTGTTAGCCGCCGGAGCATGCAGCAAAATTCGGTCCGCACCCGGCACGGCAATCGCGATAGTATACGCGCTTCCGGCTTGATCATCCTCAATTAGACACGCGTCGCAACCATATTGCGCCAGCATGTTCCTCACCATTTGACCAAGCTGGTCTTTGCCCACCCTGGCCGCCAACCGCACATCCGAGCCTAACATTTTCAACGCAATGCCTGTATTGGCCACTGAGCCACCCAGATGGAATACAGCCTGTCCCACATGGATCAGCCGCCCCGGTGCCAATACTTCCGCAAGGTTAGCGCTTTTTTGCGGAGGAAAAACAGGCGTAATATCCAAGCAAAGATGCCCTGCGGCCAACACTTTTTTCGCCGTTCTCATCGTGGTTCCCCCAACCTGTTGCTTTTTTAACCGGCAAAAGCCTGCGCACCGCCCGTTCGCATCCTTGCCAATGATTTTCTGGCCCGAACCGCATACCCCTATCATAAGCGGTTTGTATGGATTTGTATAGAGAACCCGAAAAAAATTTCCCAAAAGCGCAAGAGGCGCAAAAATGTTTTTTCAACAAAAGATACTGCAGGTTTTTGCATTTTTTTGTAGTATCATTAAGGTTAGTTATATTTATAGATGATATTGCTCCTGCCATGCGGCGAATCTGTCCCTGCCTGACACTCCTCGCCGTCTAGCAAGCATAAACCCGGAGGTCCCTATGAAAACATCCATGTGTGCTTTTTTGCGAGGCGTCAATCTCAATGGAAAAAACATGAAAATGGCCGATGTCTGCCAGGTTTTTCAGCGGGCTCCCGTTCACAATGTTCGCTCGGTTCTGGCTACAGGCAATATTCTGTTTGAGTCAGATTCTACGCCGACGGAGCTTCGCCCCTTGCTGGAAAAAATGATGAGCGAAGGTTTTGCCACGGAAATCTTTTTGTTTATCAAAACCCAAGAAGAGATAGAATCAATTTGCCTGCACTCCCCCTTTCCGCCCCAAAACGATCTGCATGTATATGCCTTTTTATGTGAACAGGGATTGGAAGCGGTATTGATGAAACAGTTTGAAACCATTAAGCCCATTGCCCAGGAAAAGGCGCAAATCAGCCACCGTCAGTTTTATTGGCAAGTTCCCAAGGGCTCTACGTTGGATGCTGGATTTTCTAAAGGCACAGGAGATAGAAAATTGCGAAATTGCTTTACCAGCCGCAATTTGAATACGGTGCAAAAAGTCTATCAGAATATGTTGACTTTTGAAAAAAAGGCAACAGCGCAAGAGCTGGGTAGAATGGTTCAAAAACAAGTCGCTTCGGAATAAACTTTCCCATGTGACGCTAAGAACGAATATAGGGGGCTGCTATCCATGATCTCAGAGATGAATGGCAACGCAAAACATCCACAGCAACCGACTGCGCTCAGATGCTTAATTATTGAGGATAACCTTCCCGCAGCAGAAATTATGACGATTTTCTTCCAACGAAACGGCATTCTTTGTGAAACTGCCGAAAACGGCCAAATCGGGCTCCAGATGTATTGGCAAGACCCCTCCCGTTATGATGTTGTCTTTATGGACTTGCAAATGCCTGTGATGGATGGATACGAGGTGGCAAAGCAAATTCGCTCAAGCCAGACTCCCACCGCCTTGACCATCCCGCTAGTGGCCATGTCCGGCACCAATACGGGAGATGTGGTGGGCCGAGGCGGTTTCAACTATTTTCTCAAAAAGCCCTTTGAATTGCGTTGTTTACTGAATGTACTCGATGAACTGCTGCCCAATTAACCGTACTCTCCGCATTCCCTATTACTCCGGAAGGGAGGCAGCCCATGTACCCCGCATTTGCCTATTCTCGCGAGATGCAATTCATTCTTGCCTTGGTCACTTTTACTGAGACTTTTTGTTCCATGTACGTGCTTTCCAACCTCATTTTAACCACTTATGGTCTTTCGGCCAAAAGATCACAGCGTTTCCTGTTTGCTGTCATCACGGGGACATTAATGCAAAATGTGTTGATTTATGGCGTATATTTTTTGAGAGGCATGGTTTCTTTCAGTCCGCTTATGTTTTCCCTGATCACCACCCCCAACCCCATCAACGGATTTCTCTATTACCTGATCGCACAAAAGGTATTCAAGTTATCTCCCGTCCGTTCGGTCAAAGTGGTCAGTTACGTTTATTTGTTCTGGATCACCATGCAAACACTGAACTGGCTAAACAATGCCTTCTTTTTTCCACAGAACGATCCTCAGTATAATTACTTGAAAGATGCTATCCAGCAGGTGTGCTATTTCATCGTTTTCTTTATTATGTGCACCTTGGCGCAACACTGGATCAAACGCAACCATGTCAGCCTCCGATTTGTCGACAATCTGTTTTTCAACCAGAAGCGCGAGTTGATCCTATTTTTTTCTCAGGCAACCATCGCTTATGCCATCCGAGTCACCATGCCATTGTTCATCCCCAATCCGGCAACAGCGCTGGCCATTACTGCGGGCTTTCTGATCTTGATCATTATCATCAATCTTTGCGTGGATATCATCGCCTATAGCCATCAAACCATTAGCAACGACGAAGTCCATATCAGCGCTCTTTTTAAGGGAATGGAAGAGTTGCGAGGCATCAAACACGACTTTAACAATATTTTGCACACCTACAGCGGCTATCTGGAACTGAAGGAATACGACCAACTCCAACAATACCACGCCTCGCTGGTTTCCGCCACCTCCCATGCCGGAACCATCATGGACCTGGCGGAAAAAATGCAAGAGAACCCACCATTGATTACCCTTTTGGTCAACAAACTGGATTATGCGGAAATGATGAACGTCAAGCTCTTTCTCTCCCTCAACAGCGATCTAAGTAACTTTTACGTTGAAAACATGGATGTTTCCAGAATCCTCTCCATTCTCTTGGACAATGCCATTGAAGCGGCCAGCGAATCCGTGCAGCGAAAAGTATACCTAAGCATCGAGTCCAAATCCCCCATTTCCAAACTCATTATCATTAGCAACAGCACTGCCGCGCCAATCAATCTGGATGATGTCCTGGCCGGCGGCGACTCCGGCAATGTCGGCCAAGGCGTCGGCTTATCCGTGGTTCGCAATTTGGTGAAAAAGTACGCCAACTGTTCCTTTCAACTGAAGCATTTTGACTATGAATTTTCAGCGTATCTGGAACTAAAGGCCGTGTGAGACAGGCGGACCATTTTGAGGGACGCCGATTGCGCTCTGCCCTGCCGGTAATGCCTGTGAAGAAAGCACAGGAAGGAATGGGCATCATACGCGAGGAGCATACAATACGATGAATATAGCGGAAAACATTCTAAAGCACAGTCTGCAAAACGTATATTTCTTAACCGGAACGGCGTTGGCCGGGAAAACCACGCTGGCAGCCGAGCTAGCCAGAAAGCACGGCCTGATCCCTTATTATGAAGACTGGAACGGGGAAAGTTTTAGAACGTTCCAGTCCATTTGCGATGCAACCTATCAACCGGAATCCACCAAACATCCTCAAACGGACTGGGAGGCGTATTTTAGTAGAACACTGGAAGAATTCTTAGCCGACACAACCAGAATCAAGAAAAACAACGAATATATGGAATTTGCGATCATTGACTTGATTAAATTATCTCAAGGCGGCAGGGTGATTACTGATTTACCGATTCCCATTCGCCTAGTAACGCAAATCGCTGATGATCACCGGATCGTTTGTATGTTGGCTTCTCCCGAGTTGGTTACTTGCGCAAATTATGGCAAACGGGAAAGCCACAAAGCGTTTTTAGACTGCCTTATGTCACTGAAAGATCCGGAGAAAAAAATAGCGGTGCAGGATCAGCTGTTTCGAATCGAAGTGGAAAAAATCTATCAGGAAGCGCAACAATATCATTTGTTCCGTATTATCCGGACCGAAGAAAGCACCGTTGCCAATACCCTGCCATTGGTAGAAGAGCATTTCCGGCTATAGCCTGGTTACGAACATTGTATGGTCTGTGATAGCCATAAGCCAGCTTTTACCCATCAAAAAAGCCTTGTAAGCGTTTTCTTACAAGGCTTTTTTGATTGGCGGAGAGTTAGGGATTTGAACCCTAGGTGGGGTATAAGCCCACACACGATTTCCAGTCGTGCGCCTTAGACCACTCAGCCAACTCTCCTCGCGTCATCCTGTACGGATTGACAACAAAATGCATTATACAAAGAAAGAGGCCTGGTGTCAAGGGTTCAAAACGAATTTCATGACTTTCGGCCAAAGAGGCCGGTGAGTGTTCCTGTCATAGCCATAGGATAAGCCCCAAAGTGCCGCTGTATCCGTTTTTTCACCCGCTATGTTAGCAGGCTGGTGTCCTATCAGTTCCTTGCTGCCTTCCCCTGGCGTACCCATGGATACGGGGGCCTGGCATCCGGTGCCGAACGCGAACTCCATTTTTCGAAATGTGGGTAAAAACAGGACCCTGGCGCACACTTCAGGAGCTTGGCTAGTGTTATTATAGGGCGAAATCGCCTGTGGTGTCAAGGTACAGTCGCTGGAAATATGGGAAGAAAAAGCGCTGCTTTTCGCGAAAAGCAGCGCCCATAATTTTCCTTTGCTCTTTACTCAAACATGGCCACGAAGGCTTTGCGCATTTGCGCAAGCGTTTTGCGCAGCTCTGCGTTTTCCGCTTCCAAGCGCTGGATTTTGGCCTCTAAGGAGCCGTCGTTCTTGATAATCTGAACCAATGTGTCCAGTTTTCCATCTGCTGCTTTCTTGCCAAGGGGCGCCGCAGGCTGATCTTCGTTGCGCCATTTATAAAGCGTTTGAATGGAAATTCCCAATTCTTCTCCTGTTTTCTTAACCCCAACCTCATTCATCCTTGCCAGGGCTTTTGCTTTCAAATCGCCTTCATACCGCTTCATTCATGTATCTCCTTCCACATGATCCCGCTAAGAAATTTATAGAACTAGACTACCCTTTTATGATTAGAATGTAAATACTATACTGGAATTATTCATGGTCTCCAAGCATTTTCATTTCGCCAACCTTTGAAAAAACTAGGTTCCCTTTCTATGTGTAGGCGCATAGGGTGAACGGAGGAGGCGACAAAATATGCAATTGATTCCCTATAATCGGGAAAAATCGGTAACATATTCCAGCGAATGGGCGCTCAAGCGGAATCCTGCTTATCTTGATTTTTCTCTTTTAGGCGGAGACTGCACGAATTTCATCTCCCAATGCCTTTTTGCGGGCATTGGCGTGATGAACTATACCGCCACCACCGGCTGGTATTATATTGACGGCAACCGCAAAGCACCGGCTTGGACGGCGGCGCGCTATCTCCACCCCTTCCTTCTCAAAAACCAGTCTTTGGGCCCCTATGCCCTGCTCTCCAATAAAGCAAGCATGCTCCCTGGGGATATCATCCAACTGATGAACAGCCTGGGCGAATACTATCATAGCCTTTTGGTGCTCCGCGTAGTAGAAAATGAGATCTACATTGCCGCGCACACCAATGACTCCTATATGCGCCCCCTCTCCAGCTATGAATACTTTGCCGCTTCGTTTTTAAAGATCATCGGCGGTCGGCAATAGGCTTTGTATTGACACAACCCTAGAAAAAATGCTATTCTTTTCGCATAGTTTGTCATTTTTTATATTGATGATGTTTCGAGGTGGAGCGGATGGGCAGGCGGCTGGCGGGGTTTTGTATGGCGCTGATGCTGGGGAGCTCCCTATTCCCTTGTGCAGGTTTGGCTGCAGGAGCAGCGGCCCCACCCGCGATCCGGAATTATCGGGACATTCCTGGGGTGACCCAGGAAGAGATTGCCCAGATTGAGGCGCTCCGCGATCAATACAGTGTGTTTTACGACGGCATGAACTATTCTGCCGAGGCTTTCCTGTCTGAAAATGGTACTGTGGAAGGCTTCGCGGCCTTGCTTTGTCGCCGGCTTAGCGAATTGTTTGGTTTTTCCTTTGAACCCAAAATCTACAATTGGGACGAACTGATTCACGGCTTGGAAAGTGGCAAAATTGCCTTCTCGCATGAATTGACACCCACGGAAGAGCGAAAAAAACGCTATGCGATGACAGAGCCTCTTTCCGAACGCTATGTGACGGTTTTTACCAACCGCGACAAGGACAAACTAGCGGATATCCGCAAGGAAAGGGCGCCCCGCTTCGCCTTTTTTGAGGGTACCGTCACCTATGAACGAATCAAACAGGCGGAAACCGAACCCTTTGAGACCGTGTATGTGCACAGCTATGAGGAAGCAGTCCCTTTGCTGTACAATGGTGAAATCGATGCATTTTTTGAAGAAAGCAGTGCGGCGGCAGCCTTTGATGTGTATCATTTTATTCGCGCCGAAGCCTACTCCCCGTTGCTTTTTTCCTCTGTTTCTCTATCGACCGCCACGCCGGAGCTCAAACCCATTATCCAGGTTTTTAGCAAGTACCTGCAGCAAGAAGGCGTACGGGCGGAAATCACCAGCATGTACCACCTTGGCAACCAGGCCTATTTGCGCTATAAAGCCATGACCAAGATGAACTCTGAAGAGAAGTCCTACATCCGCAAGCACCTTTCATCCGGGCTGCCCATCCCTATGATCGCAGAGTATGACAATTATCCCTCTTGCTTTTATAATGAGCAGGAAGGGGCCTTCCAGGGAATCGCCATGGACTTGCTTTTGCAAATCACGGCGCTCACAGGGCTTACCTTCCAGCCTATCAACATGGAGTCCGATCTTTGGGTAGATATGTTGGTTTCTTTGGAGCGCGGAGAAGCGTCTTTGCTCAGTGAATTGCTCTACTCCGGCGAGCGGGCGGATCGTTATCTATGGTCGAACGAACCCTATTCCGTGGACAATTTCGCCCTGATTTCCCGCGCGGAACAGCCCGATATCGATGTCAACCAGGTGCTCAACGCCAAAGTTGGTCTCATCGAGGGCTCCGTATATGAAGAGCAGTTTTGGGACTGGTTCCCCAACAGCCAGCACACTGTGCAGTACTCCTCCAATGAAGCCGCCTGGAGCGGGTTGGAGAGTGGTGAGGTAGACTATGTCATGGCCACGCAAAACCTGCTGCTCAGCCTAACCAACTATTCCGAAAAACCTGGATTCAAAACCAACCTTATCTTTCAAACCACCTATGAGTCCTTGTTTGGCTTTCCCAAAAGTGAGCCCGTCTTGAGAAGCATTATCAGCAAGGCGCAAAGCGTGGTCGATACGGAGGCCATCGCTACCCGCTGGACGCGAAAAACCTTTGATTACCGCAGCAAAATCGTGCGCGAGCGGATGCCCTACGTGGTCGGCATTGCCGTGATCATGGCCCTGGCGCTAACGGTAGTCATTTGGATGCTGCTCAAAAACCGCCGTCTCAGCCAGGACTTGGAGGCTCTCGTTCATAGCCGCACCCAGGCCTTGGAGGAGCAAACGGAAGCCGCGCAAGTGGCCAATCGCGCCAAGGGAGAATTTTTGGCGCGCATGAGCCATGAGATCCGCACGCCGCTAAACGCCATCATCGGCATGACAGCCATCGCCAAACGGGATGTGAAACAGCCCGCCAAATCCCTGCGCTCCATCAATGAAATCCAGGTGGCGTCCTCCCATTTGGTGGACATTCTCAATGATGTTTTGGATATGTCCAAGATTGACGCAGGCAAGCTGGAAATCGTGCCCGAGCCCTTTCTCCTGAACACCGCCATGATTGAAGTGGGTAGCATTATCTCTCAACGCTGCCGGGACCGGTCCGTCCATTTTGATACCAACGCCACCGAGCTCCCCCGCATCAGCGTTTCCGGCGACCGCATGCGGCTGAAGCAAGTGCTAATCAATCTGTTGGCCAATGCCGTGAAATTTACCAGCCATGGCGGGAAAGTCACCTTCATGACGGACATGCTTCTCGAAACCGCCGAGCATGTGGATCTTCGCTTTACTGTGACCGACACGGGCATTGGCATGACCCAGGAACAAATCGGCCGCCTATTTCAGCCCTTTGAACAGGCCGACAGTTCCATTGCCGGCCGCTTTGGCGGTACCGGCCTGGGGCTGGCCATCAGCCAAAACCTGGTGAAACAAATGGGGGGCGAAATCGCTGTTACCAGCCAGGAATATGTGGGGTCCACGTTCCGCTTTTCGCTCCGCTTGCCCAAATGCGAAATGGAGGAGCCCGCCGCGGAAGCCAACGCTCCCAAGATTCCCGATTTGAGCGGAAAGCGGATCATGATCGTGGAAGACGTGGAAATCAACCGTGTCATTATGAAAGAGCTGCTTTCCGACACCCATGCCACTTTGGATGAGGCAATCGATGGCTTGGACGCGGTGGACAAGTTTGACGCCTCCTCCCCCTATGGGTACGATTTCATCCTGATGGACGTTCAGATGCCTCGCCTGAATGGCTATGAAGCCACCCAGCGCATACGCGGGCTGGAGCGACCCGATGCCAAAAGCGTTCCCATCTTCGCCATGACCGCCAACGCCTACAAAGAAGATGTGGACCGCGCCTTTGCCTCCGGCATGAACGGGCATTTGGCAAAGCCCGTTGACGTAGAACAATTAATGAAGGTGCTTTCTGACCGCCTTACCCACTAAGCCAGAGCCTACTTATGGCATGCTCAGCGTTTTTATAAAGGAGCACTGATTTTGAGCAAACACATTATTGACGACGCCAAGCGCTGTCTACAATGCAAAAATCCTCGCTGTGTGCAGGGCTGTCCCGTGCGCACGCCCATCCGCGACGTAATCGGATTGCTGTTGCACAGCGAAATTGCGCAGGCGGGAACGCTGCTTTTTGAAAACAACCCGCTTTCCTTGGTCTGCTGCCACGTATGCCCTCAGGAAAACCAATGCGAGGGCCATTGTGTGTTGAACAAAACGGGTTCACCAGTCCAAATCAGCGCTATTGAAAAGTACATTTCCGATTATTTTTTGAATATCTACGAACCTCTGCCCAGCGACAAATCCGCCGGAAAAATCGCAGTCATCGGTTCAGGCCCTGCCGGAATCACCATCGCCTTTTTGTTGGCCCGGCGTAACTACGACATCACGATTTTTGAAGGCCACGACCAAATTGGCGGCGTTCTGCGTTACGGCATTCCAGAGTTTCGCCTGCCCAAGAACATCCTGGACCGCTTGATGGAGCAGCTCCTTCGCTCGGGTGTGAAAATCCGCCCCAACACCTCCATCGGTGCCAATCTCAACGTGGATGAGCTGTTTCGCGATGGCTATCAGGCCATCTTTATGGGCACTGGCGTATGGAAACCCAACAAACTGGGGATTCGGGGGGAAACGCTAGGCCATGTCCATTTTGCCATCGAATACCTGCGCAATCCCGATGTATATCGCTTAGGAAAGCGCGTGTGCGTCATTGGCGCTGGCAACGTGGCCATGGATGTGGCGCGCTCCGCTTTCCGGCACGGCTCCCAGGAGGTAACCATTTTCTGCCACACCGGTGAGGAGGGTATTACCGCGAGCCCAGTGGAACTGGAATACGCTAAAATCGACGGCGCACGGATCCAATACAACAAATCCGCCATGGAATTTGTGGAGGAGGGCGTGATTCTGGTCGATACCGAGACCACCGCTGACGAGGAAGGGCGCTTGACCGTATCCCCGGTTGCCGGCAGCGAAACCCTCTTCCCCGCGGATTCCATTATTGTGGCGGTTGGCCAAGGGCCCCGCTCTGTAATCGTCTCTTCCACCACAGGCATTGACGTAGGCGACCGCGGCTTGGTCACCGTGAACCAGGATGGAAGCACCAGCCGCCAAGGCGTATTCGCTTCCGGCGACGTGGTGACCGGCGCCAAAACCGTGGTAGAGGCCGTGAACATTTCCAAACGCGTGGCGGATGCCATGGATCAGTATGTGCAAGGGCTGAAGTAAGCCACTGGGGATCAATACCCCCAAACGCCCTACGCATAAGGAAGCTCAAAAAATGGCACACTCCTTTCATTCGCATTGCGCCCAAAACCCTGCCTGGAGGTGCTTATGAGGGGACCCTGGTTCGCTCGCGCTTGTTCAGCGCTTGGCTTGCTTGCACTGGTCTATTGTATTATGGCTGAGGTGGATGGCATAGGCCGTTTCGCGCTGATTGCTTTTGGCATTGGTCTTGGTATTCTCGGCATGTTTTGGCCGACCCAAAAACGAGAGCGCTTAGGCTCTTGAACATCCGCGCCTATGAACAACCTGGATCTACTGGCTATGAATAGGTAAGGTCCGCCGCCCAGGCAAATCTATCTGGGTGGCGGTTTTTTGCGTTTCCCTGGACGGAATGCTTGCCTTCAGAAATTCTTAAGAATTGCCTAAGCAAAATCCTCCCAATGGCAAACCAAAATTGTGATGTAATGGGAACATTGGAGGTATGGCTATGCTTGCTAGGATATTCCCTTTCTTTGGTTCCGAAAAAGACGAACGCTGGATTGCCGCAAAACAAGGAGGTGGCCAGTCGTGATACGTCCCTGCCAAAGGCTGCTCTTTGGAGCCATGGCCGCTTTCCTGCTGACAGCCAGCAATACTTTGCCGAAGGAGCAACCGCTTTTTTTGTGCGCCTTTCTGACTCACGCCGCATTGGCCGAGACCGCACCGGAAAGCATCCTCCTGGTGAACGCAGAGCACCCGCTTCCTGAGGATTATTCCGTGGAGGAACTGGTGGAGCTTTACGGGGAGAAGCGATACTTTAACCTGGCAACCAGTGATATTTGCCTGGCCCGGGAGGCATTCGAAGCGGCCAACAAAATGTTTCGGCAGGCAAACCGCGATGGCGTGAAAGGGTTCACCATTACCAGCGGTTACCGTACCCAGGAAAGACAAGTGGAACTTTATGAAAACGACACAAAGGGAACGGCGGCAAAGCCGGGGACCAGCGAGCATCAAAGCGGGCTTGCCTTTGATGTGACAACCCGCCATAATAGCAGCGGCTTTGAAAAAACCAAGCAGTTCCGCTGGCTCTATAAAAACTGCTGGGATTTTGGCTTTATTCTTCGCTACCCCGAGGAGAAGGAAGATATCACAGGCATTCCTTATGAACCCTGGCATTACCGATATGTGGGCGTTGACGTGGCGCAAGACATCCAGGAAAGCGGATTGACGCTGGAAGAATATTGCCAAGCGAACGGCAACTAACAGCGAAAGCGCCTCTCTCCAAGCGAAATTTCCTATTGACAGCCAACCAGCATCACTCTACCATAAGGTTGGCGGTGATGAAATGAACGAAAAAATTCTCCTTGTAGATGACGAGCGAGAAATTGCGGATCTTGTAGAATTTTACCTGAAAAACGAGGGATATGAGGTTTTCAAGCGTTATAACGGCGCGGAGGCGTTGCAATGCGTGCAGAATCAGCAACTCGATCTGGCGATCTTGGACATCATGCTCCCCCAGGTGGACGGCTATGAAATCTGCCGCGCCATCCGGGAAAAGTATACCTATCCGATCCTGATGCTGACGGCAAAGGAAGAAGAGATCGACAAGATCAAAGGCCTCGCCTTGGGCGCGGATGATTATGTGACCAAGCCATTTCGGCCGTTGGAGTTGGTGGCGCGCGTGAAGGCCCAGCTCCGGCGTTATACGCGCTACAACGACGGGCAAGGAGATCGCCGGGAGAACGGGGACAGCGTGCTTTTCGTACGCGGGCTCACCTTGAATCCTGATTCCCATGAATGCACCCTAGACGAAAGGCCGCTAGCCTTGACGCCGATCGAATTTGCGATTCTGCGGCTATTGTGCGAATCTCCGGGGAAGGTCATTCCCGCGGAAGAAATCTTTGAGCGCGTATGGGGCGAAAAGTATCTCGCCAATGCCAACAACACTGTGATGGTACACATCCGGCACCTGCGGGAGAAACTGCGCGATTCGCCTGAGCGGCCCAAATACATTCGAACCATATGGGGAGTGGGATACAAACTTGAAAAGTGATGAACAAAAATTCCTTCGCCAATGCCTGTTGACCGCCTTTCTCGTCATTGTGGCGGTTATGCTTGTGCTTTGGGTGTTTGACACCATGTTCAACGGCGCCCTTATGCAATTTTTTTCCTTGTTTTTTGTCAGGACGTTCCCCAGAAGGTCTCTCCTGTTAGGGCTGGGGCTTGGTTTTTTACTGATCCTTTCCCTGGTTGCCATTGCCGCTGCCTACCGCACCTATGTAACCCAGCATGTGCTGTATCTGGAAGCCAAGGCCCAGGCAGAGCGCGCCCAAGAATTGGCGGAGACGGAGATTCAGCGCAAAAGCGATTTGATCACCTACCTTGCCCATGATCTCAACACCCCGCTTGCCTCCGTCATCGCCTACCTGAATCTGCTGGACGAGTCACCGGAGCTTGCGCCAGATCAGCGGGCGAAATACATCGGCATCACTTTGGATAAGGCGTACCGGCTGGAACAACTCATTGGAGAGTTTTTTGAGATCATCCGCTTCAATCTTCAAACGATCACAGTCAACAAAGAGCGGATTCACCTGAAGTTCATGCTGGAACAATTGGCGGACGAATTCTACCCCCTCCTGCTGCCCCTGGGCAAGTGCATCCGCATTTCCTGCGAAAATGACCTTGAGCTGTATGGCGACCCAGACAAATTGGCCCGCGCATTCAACAACATTCTCAAAAACGCGGCTGCGTACAGCGCCAAAAATACTGAAATTATTGTTTCGGCCAAGCGAAGCCAAGCAGGAGCGGAGATTCAATTTGAAAATCAAGGCGATCCTATCCCCAAGCACAAACAGGATGCTATCTTTGAAAAATTCTATCGCTTGGATGGATCCCGCGCCACAAGAACAGGGGGCGCAGGCCTGGGGCTGGCCATTGCCAAAGAGATTGTGGAAGCCCACGGCGGAAGCATCACTGTGAAAAGCGATACGGCAGGCACCGCTTTTATGGTATTGCTTCCATAGAGCCGGGAAAAGCGGCATTGGTTTTCCCCATCATTGGATCACCGGACACACGAGTGCAGATTGCGCTTATATCTTCTTTCCGCAAACATGGAGGGGCCAGTGGATTGACCCACTGGCCCCTTCATGATCACATTACTTCTCGTCTCCCGCCTTGCTGGCGGTTTCGCAGTAGTGGCAGCGGTAAACCTGCTTTTCCTTGTCTGCCAGGAAGAAGATCTGATCCACTTCCTGCTCCACCTGGGTAATGCAGCGGGGATTTTTGCAGCGAATCACGTTAACCACCCGTTCCGGCAAGGCCAGGTGCTTCTTCTCCAGCCGCTGGCCATTGTGAATGACGTTCACGGTGATGTCGGGATCAATATAGCCAAGCATATCTAAATTGATGGGAATCAGCTCGTCGATTTTGATGATGTCCTTCTTTCCCATGCGGTTGGATTTCACGTTTTTAATGATGGCAACGGAGCATTCCAACTGATCCAAGCCCAGGTACCGGTAAATATGCATGCTGCGTCCCGCGCGGATCTGATCGATCACATAGCCGTTTTGAATGCTGTCGATATTCATGCCTTCACCCCCAAAAGTTTTAGCATCAGCGCCATGCGAATGTACTTCCCGTACAAAACCTGTTTGAAGTAGCAAGCGCGGGGATCATCGTCCACAGCGCGGCTGATCTCGTTTACCCGAGGCAGCGGATGCATGACGCAAAGATCCTTGCGCGCCTTATCGAGCTTCTCCAGGTCGAGGATATAGCTGTCCTTCAAGCGGATGTAGTCCGCCTCGTTAAAGAACCGCTCCCGCTGCACGCGGGTCATGTAGAGAATATCCAGCGTACCAATAACGTCCTCCAGCTTTTCCACCTCGGTAAAGGGCACGCCCATCAGCTTCATTTTTTCCCGCAGGTATTCGGGAATGCGCAATTCCTTGGGAGAGATCAGCACAAAGCGGATGCTCTTATACCGCGCCATGGCGGTCATCAGGCTGTGTACGGTACGGCCGAACTGCAAATCTCCGCAAAGCCCCACCACCAGCTGATTCAAACGTCCCTTTTCCCGCCGGATGGTGAGCAGGTCCGTCAGGGTCTGGGTAGGATGGTTGTGCCCGCCGTCGCCCGCGTTGATCACCGGCACGGGACACACCTGCGCCGCCACGGTAGGCGCGCCTTCCTTAGGATGGCGCATGGCAATGATATCGGCATAGCAGGCCACTGTGCGCACCGTATCGGCCACGCTTTCGCCCTTGGCCGCCGAAGAGCTGTCCGCGGAAGAGAAGCCCAGCACATTGCCGCCCAGCTCCATCATGGCCGCTTCAAAGGACAGCCGCGTGCGTGTGCTGGCCTCAAAGAACAAGGTGGCCAGCTTTTTTCCTTCCATCATTTTGGCGTATTGGGAAGGATTGGTGATGATGTCATCGGCCACATCCAGCATTTGGTCGATTTCTTCCGTGCTCAGGTCTACGATGTCCAGCAAATGTTGCACTTGATCCATCTTTTTTTCCCCTTCAGTCTTGTTTTATGAATTGCGAGGAAACGTCCTTATCCCTTCATCCAGCTTTCATCGCTGGGGTTGTTGCGGAACCGAATGAGCTTGTCCACCTGCTCGGGCTGAATATACCCAAGGCTTGCCGCCACCCCGCAAAGCGCGTCAAAATTCGAAAGGCTCACATTCTTGACCTTGGCCTCCGCCAGGCGATCCAATCCTTTTTGCATGCCGTAGGTAAAGATGCTCACGATACCCAGCACCTGAACCCCCGCTTCCCGAAGGGCTTCCACCACCTCCACCACGCTGCCGCCTGTAGAGATCAAGTCTTCCACCACCACAACCCTTTGGCCCTTTTCCAGCTTGCCTTCAATCTGGTTGGTCCGGCCATGGTCCTTGGCGCCGGAACGCACATACCCCATGGGAAGCCCCATCAAATGCGCGGCGATGGCGGCATGGGCAATGCCTGCGGTGCTGGTGCCCATCAGCACTTCACAACCTGGGTATTCTTGCCGCACCAGCTTCACCAAACCGTTTTCCACCTGATTGCGGACCTCGGGCGCGGTAAGCGTTAAGCGGTTATCGCAATAAATGGGGCTTTTGATGCCGCTGGCCCAGGTAAACGGCTCCTCCGGCCGAAGAAACACCGCCCCTATGCTGAGCAACGCCTTGGCAATTTCCCGTTCCATGTTCCCTTCCTCCTTGTTGTTCCTCAATTATCCAATAAACTCCCGCACACAGCGGCGGTACATGGCTACGGGGTCTTGCGCCTGGGTAATGGGGCGCCCCACCACGATAAAGTCACTTCCACCATTTCTGGCTTTTTCCGGCGTCATCACCCGGGCTTGATCGTCCGCCGCCGAATCCGCAAAACGAATGCCGGGCGTAACCGTCCAAAATCCGTCCCCGCAGGCTTCCTTCACCAGCCGTGCCTCCAAGGGTGAACAGACCACGCCGTCCAGCCCCGCTTCTTTGGCGTTCTTGGCATACTGGGCCACTGTCTCGTTCATGGTGGCGGAGATGAGAAGCTCTTTTTGCATGCGCTCCTCGCTGGTGGAGGTCAGCTGGGTCACCGCCACCAAAAGGGGTCTGGTGCCATCGGCGCGGGTTAGCCCTTCCATGGCCGCCCGCATCATATCCACGGTTCCCGAGGCATGCAGGTTGGTCATGTCCACATCCAGCCTGGACAGGGACCGCATGGCGCTTTTCACGGTATTGGGAATGTCATGCAGCTTCAGATCCAGAAAGATCTTATGCCCTCTGTTTTTGATCTCCCGCACGATCTGCGGCCCTTCGGCGTAGAACAGCTCCATGCCCACCTTTACAAAGGGTTTCTCTTCCTGGAACTGGTCCAAAAAATCGTACACCGCTTGCGCCGATGGAAAATCCAACGCGATGATCACGTCTCCCTGCGGCTTTCCGTTCATTTCCACGCACCTCCAATGATGTGAGTCAAATCCGTGATTCCATATTTTTGCATGGCCTTGGGCAATTCCTCAATGATGGTTTTGCAGGCATAGGGATCCACCAAATTCTGCGCACCGATTTGCACTGCCGTGGCCCCTGCCAGCATCATTTCCAGCACATCCTCCGCCGAAGCCACGCCCCCCATGCCAATGATGGGAATGCGCACCGCCTGGGCCACCTGATACACCATCCGAAGAGCCACCGGAAAAATCGCCGGTCCCGACAATCCGCCCATGGTGTTTTTCAGGATGGGCTTTTTGCTTTTGAGGCTGATGCGCATACCCAACAGCGTATTGATCAGGGATAGCCCGTCCGCCCCCGCTTCTTCGCAGGCCCTTGCCACTGCCACAATGTCCGTCACGTTGGGGCTTAGCTTGATATACACGGGCTTTTGGGTCACGGCCTTCACGGCTTTCGTCACCGCTGCCGCACTTTCGGGGCTGGTGCCAAAGGCCATGCCGCCCCCAGGAACATTGGGGCAGCTCACATTGACCTCAATCAACCCCACCTGTGGCTGAGAATCGATCAGCCGGCAGCACTCCACATACTCCTCCAGAGAAAATCCACTGATGTTGGCAATCACCTTCTTATGAAAGAAGGTGGCAAGCTCCGGCAGTTCCTCCGCTATCACATGATGACTGCCTGGGTTTTGCAAGCCCACCGCGTTGAGCATGCCGCTCACACATTCTGCGACACGGGGTGCTTCATTGCCGAAGCGTGGCTCCAGGGTCGTTCCCTTAAAGGAAAAGCTGCCCAGCATGTTGATATCGTAAAAGGCCTGCATTTCCTTTCCATAGCCAAAGGCGCCGCTGGCGGGAATGATGGGATTGTCCAGCGTCCAACCGGACAAGGTGACCCGCGTATTTACCATAGGATCTCCTCCCTTTGCAGCACTGGCCCATCCTTACAGATGCGCTTGCTTGCGTAGCGGGTTTTGCACGAGCAGCCCATGCACACCCCAAAGCCGCAGGCCATACGCTCCTCAAAGCTAAACTGCCCGCCCGTGGACTGGCAAAGGGCGTACACCGCCTTGAGCATGGGTTCAGGCCCGCAGGTAAAGACATAATCGTATTGGCCCTGCAAATCCCGCATGGCGTCGGTGACAAACCCTTCCCTGCCCGCGGAGCCATCCAGCGTGCATAAATGGGTTGCAATGCCCAATGCCTGAAATTCTTGATACAAGAACACTTCGCTTTCCGTGTTGAAGCCCAATACGGCTACAGGCTTCTTCCCCGCTTCCACAAGCCGTTTGCACAGGCCAAAAAGCGGCGGGATCCCCACGCCCCCGCCCACCAGCAGCGGAGCCACCATGCTTTTCCCCTCCTCCGCTTCCAGCTCATAGCCGTTTCCAAGGCCGGTGAGCAAATCCAATTCCGTACCCGCTTCCTGCTTTGAAAGGGCTTCCGTTCCACGGCCTACCACCTTGTAAACGATCTCTAAAGCACCCTTTTCTCCGGCTTGCCAGTCGCATACGGAGATAGGTCTGCGCAAATAGAACCCTGGAAGCTGGATTTGCACGAACTGCCCTGGGCGCAGGATGGTCCGTGTGTCTCCCTCTAAACGCATTCGGTATACCAAAGGCGCCAGGCATTGGTTAGAACGTACACTAAAGCGCATCACGAAGCTCCTTTACTCACTATCGATGGTGGAGATGCACAGGGTGATCTCTTCCAGCACATTGAGAAGCACCCGCACAGTATCCAGCGCGGTAAACATGGTCACATTGTTTTCCACCGCGCAGCGGCGAATGGCCGCGCCGTCGGTATCGTGCCCGATCCGGTTCAGATCCCGGGTATTGATCACATAATTCACATGGCCTTGCCGCAGGGAATCCAAAATCTCCTCGCTGCCATCCCGCAGCTTTTGACGCATGCGGGTACGGATGCCATTGCGCTTCAAAAACTCAGCCGTTCCCTCCGTGGCCTCGATGTTAAACCCCAAGTCGTAGAAGCGCCGGATCAGTGGCAGCGCCTCCTCCTTGTCCGCGTCGGCGATGGTCGCCAGCAAGGTGCCGTAGTTGGCCACATTCATGCCCGAGGACTGGAGCGCTTTGTACAGGGCACGGGTCAGGGTCTTATCATAGCCGATGGCCTCGCCAGTGGATTTCATCTCCGGCGTTAAGTAGGCGTCCATGCCGCGCAGCTTGCTAAAGCTGAAAGCAGGAGCCTTCACATACCACTTTTTCTTTTCGGCTGGCATCACTTCCGTAATCCCCTGCTCCCGCAGGCTATGGCCAAGCATCACCCGGGTGGCAATGTCCGCCAGGGGGATTCCCGTGGCCTTGGATGCAAAGGGCACCGTGCGGGAGGAGCGTGGATTGACCTCAATCACAAACACATTATCGTCGCGATCTACAATGAACTGAATATTGTAAAGCCCCACAATGCCAATCCCCAGACCCAGGCGTACCGTATAATCCAAAATGGTCTGCTTGGCTTTTTCGCTGATGCTGAAAGGCGGATACACGCTGATACTGTCTCCGCTGTGCACGCCGGTGCGCTCCACATGCTCCATGATCCCGGGCATGAACACGTTTTCCCCATCGCACACCGCGTCGGTTTCCAGCTCTTTGCCAATGATATACTTGTCCACCAGCACCGGCTGGTCTTTGTCTAAGGCTACGGCGGTTTTCAAATAGTGGCGCAACGCCTCCTCGTTACGCACGATCTGCATGGCACGCCCGCCCAGCACATAGCTGGGCCGCACCAGCACGGGATAGCCGATTCGCTTAGCCACCTGAACCCCCGCTTCGATCTCGGTCACAGCCTCGCCATTGGGCTGGGGAATACCCAGTTCCCGCATGATCTTTTCAAAGGCGTCCCGGTTCTCCGCTTTGCGGATGGCCTGCACCCCTGTTCCAATGATCTTCACGCCCATGGCGTGCAGGCCCTCTGCCAGGTTGATGGCCGTCTGCCCGCCCAGGCTCACGATGACGCCTTCTGGCTTTTCCCATTCCACGATGTTGAGCACATCCTCCAGGGCCAGGGGCTCAAAGTACAATTTATCGCTGGTGGTGTAGTCGGTAGATACCGTTTCGGGATTGTTGTTGATGACAATGGCCTCATATCCGGCTTTGCGAATGGTGCCGATGGCGTGAACCGTGGAATAGTCAAACTCCACGCCCTGCCCGATGCGGATGGGGCCGGAGCCCAGCACGATGATCTTCTTACGCCCAGAAACCACCGACTCGTTTTCTTCTTCGTACGTGGAGTAGAAATACGGAACATAGCTTTCAAACTCGCCCGCGCAGGTATCGATCATCTTATACACGGGCCAGAGTTTTTGCTGCTTGCGCAGGGTAAAAACCTCCTGGCTGCTAAGCCCCCAGCATTCCCCGATGTACTTGTCGCTCACGCCCATGCGCTTGGCTTTTTGCAAGGTTTTTAGATCATTGGGGTTTTGCTTTAGTTCCTCTTCAAAGTCCACAATGTTGCTGATCTTTTCCAAAAAGAGGGTATCAATGCGGGTTTGATCATAGATGCGGCCCAAATCCACCCCTCGGCGGATCAATTCCGCAATGGCAAAGAGCCGGTCATCCGTGCCTTCATGGATGTAGGCCAAAAGCTCCTCAACGGGCTGGGTGTCGAAGCGGGAGCTGTGAAGGTGGCACGCGCCCACCTCCAAGGAGCGAACGGCTTTGAGCAGGCTTTCCTCCAGGGTACGGCCAATGCTCATCACCTCACCCGTGGCCTTCATTTGGGTGCTTAATTGATTGTTGGCGCCTTCCAGCTTGTCAAAGGGAAAGCGGGCCATTTTGCTGACCACGTAGTCCAGCGCCGGTTCAAAGCTGGCGGGCGTGTTGGCCAAGGAAATCTCTTCCAGGTGCAGCCCCACCGCCACCTTGGCGGTGACCCGGGCGATGGGGAACCCGCTGGCCTTGCTGGCCAAGGCCGAAGAACGGGACACCCGGGGATTCACCTCAATGAGGTAGTATTGAAAGCTGTACGGATCCAGCGCAAACTGCACATTACAACCGCCCTCGATCTTCAGCGCCCGGATGATCTTCAGCGCGCTGTTTCGAAGCAGCTGGGCTTCGCGGTCGGTTAGGGTCTGGCAGGGGCAAAACACGATGCTGTCTCCGGTGTGCACCCCCACAGGGTCCATATTTTCCATGTTACAGATGGCGATGGCGGTATCGTTGGCATCCCGCATCACCTCATACTCGATTTCCTTGTAGCCCTTGATGCTCTTTTCCACCAGCACCTGATGCACCGGCGAGAGCTTCAAGGCATGCTCCATCAGGGGCAAAAACTCGGCTTCATTGTCGGCAAAGCCGCCGCCAGTGCCGCCCAGGGTAAAGGCTGGGCGCAGCACCACCGGAAAGCCGATCTCCCGGGCCGCGCGAAGCCCGTCCTCCATGGTGGTGGCAATGGCCGAGGGCAGCACCGGCTCCCCAAGGCCGATGCAAAGCTCTTTGAACTTTTCCCGATCCTCCGCCTTGTCGATGGAGTCAAAGCTGGTGCCTAAAATCTCCACCTGGCATTCCTTAAGGATTCCCTTTTTGTGCAGCTGCATCGCAAGGTTCAAGCCCGTTTGTCCGCCTAGCCCGGGTAAAATGGCATCGGGTCTTTCGTAGCGCAAAATCTTGGCGATATATTCCAGGGTCAAAGGTTCCATATAAACCTTATCCGCGATCCCCACGTCCGTCATAATGGTGGCGGGGTTGCTGTTGACCAAAATCACCTCATAGCCTTCCTCACGGAGCGCAAGGCAAGCCTGGGTACCCGCGTAGTCAAATTCGGCCGCTTGGCCAATCACAATGGGGCCGGACCCGATCACCAAAATTCGTTTGATATCCGTACGCTTTGGCATGGCTTACTTTCCCTCCTTTTCCATCATCTGGGTAAAGCGCTTGAAAAGATGGAGAGAGTCTTGAGGTCCTGCCGCGCCTTCCGCAGAGAACTGAACCGAGAAGAGCTTGTCCTTCGCTGCTTGTGCGCCTTCCACCGTGTTGTCCAGCAGATTGAGGTGCGTTACCGTAAGTCCGGTTCCTTGCATGCTATCCTCGTCAATCACCATGCTGTGCCCCTGGGCGGTGATTTCCACCTTGCCCGTTCGCACTTCCTTCACGGGATGGTTCCCGCCATGGTGGCCCACTTTCATCGGCACCGCCTTGGCTCCGCAAGCCAGGCAGAGGATCTGGTGCCCAAGACCTTCGCCAAACAAGGGGAGCTTGCCCCGCAGCTTCTTGATCTCGGCAATGGTGCCTTGCACCTCCTGGGGCCTTCCTGGGCCGCTGCTCACAAACACCCCGTCCGGCGAGAAACTCAAAATCTTTTCTGCGCCCGTATCAAAGGGCACCACGGTCACATTGCAGCCATTTTGGTTTAAGGCGCGGATAGCGCTTTGCTTGATTCCGCAATCCACCGCCACCACCTGAAAGCGCGGATTGGGCGTGCGGGCATACCAGACCTTGGGGCTGCTGACCCTGGCTACCAGGTTTGTGGGCGTCTGGAAGGCGCGAATTCGCTCAAGCGCTTCCTCCGTTGGCGTATCCTCATCGCACAGAAGCGCCCGCATATTGCCTTCCCTGCGGAGCATGCGGGTGATGCTGCGGGTATCTACCCCTTGAAGGGCAGGGATACCGCTTTCCTCCAAAAGCTCTCCCAGGGTCTTGGTGTAGCGAAAATTGCTGGGCAGGTCGTTATATTCCCGCACTACCAACGCTCCCAGGGCAGGCCAGCGGGACTCGGAATCCTCATCCGTGATGCCGTAATTTCCGATCAGCGGATAGGTCATCAGCACCATCAGCTCCGCGCAGCTTGGATCGGTCACCATTTCCTGATATCCAATCATCCCGGTATTGAATACCATTTCACACAGGGCGTCCCGCTCTGCGCCAAAGCCAGTCCCCACGTGAACGCTGCCATTTTCCAGCACCAGTTTCCGCCTTACTCCTGCCGCCATACCGTCACTCCTTCTACGATGGTTTGCTCGCACCGCCCCCAGATAGGCATCCCCGCAAAGGGTGTTGCCTTGCCCAGGGACGCAAAATCGCCAGGATCCACCTTGCCCTTTACGGACAGATCAAACACCGCCAGGTCCGCCTTTTGCCCCTCTACGAGCCCCGCCGCCGGCAGCCCAAAGCGCTCTCTGGGCGCGTCCGTCATGGCCCTGAGCAGGCATTCCAGGGAAATTTTTCCGGTTTGAACCAAGCCCGTATACAGCACGGGGAAGGCGCATTCCAGCCCTACCACCCCCATGGCGCTGTCTTTCAGCCCGCGCCCTTTTTCTTCCGCCGAATGGGGCGCGTGATCCGTGGCGATCTTGTCGATGGTTCCGTCTTTCAGCCCTTCCAACAGGGCCGCCTGATCCTCCGCGCCGCGAATGGGCGGATTCATTTTGAAACGACCGTGCTCTTGAAGCTCCGCATCGTTGAAGAGCAGATAATGGGGCGCGGTTTCGCAACTCACATCCACGCCGTCCTTCTTCGCTTTGCGGATCAGCGCCACGCTCTCCTTGGTGGATACATGACATACGTGATAGGCGCAGCCGGTTTCCTTGGCCAGCCGAAGATCCCGTTCCACCTGCTTCCATTCGCTTTCGCTGGAAATGCCGCGATGGCCGTGGGTTTGGGCATAGGCGCCTTGGTGGATATATCCGCCGTTGAGCAACGCGTTGTCCTCGCAATGGGCCACCAACAACCCATGGACGGCCTTGACGCGCTTCATGGCCTCTTTCATGGTCTCTTCCTTTTGCACGCCCCGTCCATCGTCGGAAAAGGCCACGGCATAGGGCTTAAGCGCGGCAAAGTCCGCAAGCTCCCCTTCGCCCTTTTGCCCCAGGGTAATGGTGGCGTAAGGATACACGCGGATGCAGGCGTCTTTGTCAATGATCGCCTGCTGAACTTTGAGATGCTCCACAGAGTCCGGCGCGGGATGGACATTGGGCATGGCGCATACCGCCGTATAACCGCCTCGCGCCGCGGCAAGCGTTCCTGTTTTGATGGTCTCTTTATAAGAAAATCCCGGCTCTCGAAGATGTACATGAACATCAACAAGACCCGGGATCAACAACTTACCTGTGAGGGGCAACGCTTCTTGAAAAGAAGAAACAGCTATGCCTTCCGCCTCACGCAATGGAGAAAAATGAATTGCTCCGCCTTGGGAAAGCCTTACATCGACTTGAGAAAGCATCCCTTTTCGATAAACGGTGGCATTGGGAAATCGCTGCTGCAAGTGAAGCTCTCCTTTCGTTTGACATGAGGGCAACCATACATTCAACTATGTATTTTGCACCATATCCTGTGCCTTGTCAAGAGGAAGAGCGCATATTTTGTAGATTTCTTCCTTATTGGAAATTTCGAAAAAATCGCCAATTTCAAAAAAACCCTGTACTCCGGATTTTCCTTGGAGTACAGGGGCTTTTCATAGAATATACCGTTTCATATCCAGTTGCACTTCGTCTTTTCCCAAATGCTCCAACACATACTCCCCATTGATATTCAAATACACATTGGGCATTTCCTCACCGCCCGCGTTAAAGGAAATATCTTCCAACAGCTTTTCAAATACGGCATGGAGCCTCCGCGCGCCAATATCCTCCTTGGTTTCATTGAGCACATAGGCCGCGCTGGCAATGGCGTCGATGGCGGAATCCTCAAAGGATAGAAACACCTTATCCACCGCCAATAGCGCCTCATACTGGCGGGTCAGGGCATTTTCCGGCTGGGTTAGAATGGCTTTGAAATCCTGCTGGGTCAGGCTTTTCAGCGTCACATGCACCGGAAAACGGCCTTGCAGCTCGGGGATCAAGGCCGTGACCATGGCCACATGAAAGGCCCCAGCCGCGATAAACAGCATAAAGTCTGTGCGTACCGCGCCGTACTTGGTGGTGACCGTGCTGCCTTCCACAATGGGCAAAATATCCCGTTGCACGCCTTCGCGGCTCACATCGGGTCCATGGCCGCCGGCCGAGCGCCCCGCCACCTTGTCAATCTCATCGATAAACACGATGCCGTTTTGCTCCGCCCGCTGAATGGCTTCCTCCCGCACCTGATCCTCGTCAATCAGCTTGTCGGATTCCTCTTCCAAAAGAATCTTGCGGGCTTCCTTCACCTTTACCCTGCGAATCTTCATCTTTTTGGGCATCATGCCGCCCATCATATCGCCGATATTGATGGAGTTCCCGCCCAATTCCAGCTGAGGAGCGGTCTCCTCCACCTCGATCTCGATTTCCCGCTCTTCCAAAACGCCGCTTCTAAGCTGCTCGCGAATTTCTTCCCGCTTGTTGGCTAGCTTTTCCCGCTCCTCCGTAGGAACCTCCGGCTCCTTATTGCCCCCCAATAAAAACTCAAAAGGGTTATGGCTGCCCTTTTTGGGCGGATGCACCAGCAGGGAGATCAGGCGATCTTCCGCCAGCACCAAGGCCCTGGTTTCCACCCTTTTGGCAAACTCTCCGCGCACCATGCGAATGGAGTTCTCCATCAAATCTCGAATGATGCTGTCTACATCCCTGCCTACATACCCTACCTCGGTAAACTTGGTGGCCTCTACCTTCACAAAGGGGGCATTGACCAATTTAGCAAGCCTGCGGGCAATCTCCGTCTTTCCCACGCCCGTAGGCCCCACCATTAAAATATTCTTGGGGCTGATTTCATTGCGAATGTCCTCGTCCAACTGGGCCCTGCGGTAACGGTTGCGCAGCGCCACGGCCACCGCCCGTTTCGCGTCGTCCTGCCCGATAATGTAACGGTCCAGCTCGCGCATAATCTCTCTGGGGGTCAATTCCTTCATGGCGAACCTCCCTCCTACAGCGTTTCCACCGTTATGTGATCATTGGTAAACACGCAAATGGACGCCGCCACCTTTAGCGCTTTCACGGCGATTTCCTCGGCGGATAAATCCGTATTTTGCACCAGGGCGCGGGCAGCCGCCAAAGCAAAGTTGCCGCCGGAGCCGATGGCCGCCACGCCGTCGTCGGGATCGATCACTTCCCCATTGCCGCTTAAGATCAGCATATGGCTTTGATCCGCCACAATCAGCATGCTTTCCAATTTGCGCATGATGCTATCCCCGCGCCAATCCTGCGCCAGGTTCACCGCCGCGCGCTCCAGATTGCCGCCGCACTGGGTGAGCTTTTCTTCAAAGCGTTCACACAGGGTAAAAGCATCCGCCACGGAGCCCGCAAAGCCTGTGATCACCTGCCCGTTGTACAATCTGCGCACCTTTTTGGCCGAGCATTTAAAAATGGTATTCTCACCCATGGTCACTTGCCCGTCGCCGGCAATGGCCACATGTTCGCCTTTTTTGACCGCACAGATCGTGGTTCCCATCATGGCCATGTTCTCAGTCCTCGCTATCTTCAGGGTTCAAAGCCCAACGCGCGTTGATCCAACCTGCCATATCCCGGGCCGCCATGGTATCCAAGGTAGCTGGCGTATCATATTCTTGCGCGCTACCCTTGTTTTTCACATCGCCGGTGTATTTCATGAGCAGATGGTTCAGCCCGCGGTACACTTGGAAGTCCGCGAAGGTGACGTCTTCCCCCAGCCCGTCCTCATAGGCTTCCACCCCCGCCTCCACGGACACCACAAAATCGGTGTTCCCTTGGACAAAATAGGTGGGGAGCTTGAGCTTTTTCATGATTTTCAAAGGATCATGCTGCTGCATTTCCCAAAAGTAGTACCCATTGCGGCCAAAGAGCGTGATCCCCTGGGCCGCTTCCTTGGTCATGAGGCTAAGCTGTTCCGCCTTTTGAATGGCGGCGGGCGTTCCTTGTTCCCCTGTTTGCTGCTGGGTGGTGATTTGGGTGCGGTTCTCGTCCAGCAGCACATCCAAAAGCGGCTTAGGGGTTCCCGCAATCAGCAGCAGGGCGCTGAACAGGCCATCCGATTCTTGGGCGATGCGGGGCGAAAGCATGGCGCCCATGCCATGGCCCACCAAAACGATTTTCTTAGGATCCACCGCCGCGTTGGCTTGCAGGAGTTTGCCCGCGGCAATGGCATCCTGAATGATTTCTTCTTCCACCGAGATGTCATCACCAGTCATCTGGTCGCCGTACAGGAAAGTGCGCTTGTCATAACGCAATGTCGCGATCCCTTTTTCGGCGAAGGCATGCGCCAAATCCGCAAAAAGGCGGGTTTGGCCCAGGGTTTCATTCCGGTCCGTGGCCGCCGTGTCATGCACCAATACACAGGCGGCGACCGGCGCTGTAGCGCCTTCGGGCAGCGTGAGCACGCCCTTGAGCTCATAGGGCGCGTTTCCTACCGTCACTTCACTTTCCGTATAGGTGGGTACGGAAGCGCCGCCCTCCGCCCCTTGGCCGCCAGCCACAGCTTGCTTCTCGGCAGGCACAAATTCCACGGCCATGATTTCCCAATCATCGGGCTTGTTCTTATGGGTAAAATACATGTCCAAATCCTGCTTTTCCATGCAAAGATGGAGCACATGGGTCTTGGTTTTCGCCTTGGGCTCCTCAAAGCTATGGTAACTGCCCAGGCCCACAAACTTGCCCGTCATCCACTCGATCTCCGTCAGCATAGCCTCATAGGTGTACATGGGCATATAGCGCCGGATTTGCAGATCGTAATAGCCCCTAAGGGTCTCCAAATCCTCGCCACGCGCGTACTTAAGCGCATAATCCCGCACCGTCTCTTCCGTCCAAACGGGAACATTATCCTCCATCTGCTTGGCCGCTGCCAGGGCGGCAAACGGACAGGCACAAAGCAGGAAAAGCAAGGCCAACAGTAAAGAAATCAAGCGTTTGTTCATGGTATCCCCCTCCAAAACAGTCACATTAGTATAGCACAAATCTTGGCCGCGTTTATGTCAACTCTGTAAACGTTGCAAAAGGTTTTCGATTTCTAAAAGCGCCCGCTGCGCGATTTTTTCGTACCGCTCCACCTTGTTGCGGATGCGCTTTTGCCCAGGAGGCATTTCCAGCGGATCGATCAGCCCAAAGGCGCAATTCATCGGTTGAAAGTTACGGTTTTCCATGCTCACATAACGCGCCATGGCCCCCATGGCCGTTTGGCCGGACAAGCGAGGGGGCTCCTCCCCCCGCAGGCGGTAGGCCAAGGCCAAGCCCGCATACAGCCCGCTGGCCGCACTCTCCACATACCCCTCCACGCCGGTGATTTGCCCAGCAAAATAGCAATGGGGCATGGTTTTGACCCGATAGGTATCGTCCAGAAATCCAGGGCTGTTTAAGAAGGTGTTTCGGTGCATCACGCCGTAGCGGGCAAACTCCGCCTGCCCCAGTCCCGGGATCAAAGAAAACACGCGCCGCTGCTCCGGAAAGGTTAGGCGGGTTTGAAAGCCCACCAGGTTATAGAGCGTGCCGTCAAAATTGTCCTGGCGAAGCTGCACCACCGCAAAAGGTTCTTTGCCTGTGCGGGGATCCTTCAGCCCCACGGGCTTTAAGGGGCCAAAGGCAATGGCCATCTCCCCGCGTTTGGCCATGCTTTCAATGGGCATGCAGCCTTCAAAAACCGCCTTTTCCTCAAAGCCATGAACCGGCACTGTTTCCGCGGAGATCAGCGCCTGATAAAACGCCATATACTCCTCGCGGTTCATAGGGCAGTTAAGGTAATCCTCGCCCCGGTCATAGCGGGACAGGCGAAACACCTTTTCCGGATCCAAGGATTCCGCTGTAACGATGGGGGCCGCCGCGTCATAAAAGTGAAGCATGCTTAGCCCTTCCATGCGTGCAATGGCCTCGGACAGGGCATCGCTGGTCAAGGGGCCGGTGGCAATGATCACCGGCCCATCTTTGGGGATCTCCCCCACTTCTTCCCGATGAACCGTGATGTTTTCGCAGCCCAGAATCGCTTTCTCCATCCCCGTAGAAAAATGCTCCCGATCCACCGCCAGTGCGCCGCCCGCCGGAACGGCGGTAGCGTCCGCCACCCGCATGACCAGAGAATCCAATTTTCGCATTTCTGCTTTCAGCAGCCCCACCGCGTTGGTCAGCCGGTCTGAACGCAGGCTGTTGCTACACACCAATTCCGCCAAGGTATCCAGGGATTGGGCGGGGGTTTTCTTGTCCGGCTTCATCTCATACAGGTCCACCGAAACGCCCCGTTTGCTTAGCTGCCAGGCCGCTTCACAGCCTGCCAGCCCACCGCCGATGACCTTCACCCTCATTCCTCGCTCTCCTCTTGCGCCTTGACCGCCACCTTGCAATGGCACTTTTCGTTGGCGCAAAGGTGAATCAGCTCGCCGCGCTTGCCCCGCTTCTCCACCATGTAGCTTCCGCATTGAGGGCATTTGTCGGTAATGGGCATTTCCCAGCTGACAAAATCGCACTCGGGATATTTTTCGCAACCGTAAAATTTCCGGTTTTTCTTGCTGGTCTTTTCCATCAGCCGTGCGCCGCATTTGGGGCAGGGGGCCTTGATGTAGATGAGAATGGGCTTGGCATTGCGGCAGTTGGGAAAGCTGGGGCAGGCCAAAAACCGGCCAAAGCGGCCCATTTTATAGACCATCATGGCCCCGCACTTATCGCAGACCACATCGCTGACCTCGTCCTTTACTTCCACCTTTTCAATCTGCTCCTCGGCCACATCCAGCATCTTTTCAAAGGGCGGGTAGAACTCCCTGAGAATCTGGCGCCATTCCCTTTGGCCTTCTTCCACCATGTCCAACTTGTCTTCCAAGGAAGCGGTAAACTCCGTATCCACAATAGGGGCAAAATATTCTGTCATCATGCTGGTGACCATGCGCCCCAGTTCCGTGGGAAACAACCGTTTCTTTTCCCGGGACACATACCCCCGGGTGATGATGGTGGTGATGGTGGGAGCGTAGGTGCTGGGGCGGCCAATGCCCATTTCTTCCAGGGTTTTCACCAGGGAGGCTTCCGTATAGCGAGCGGCGGGCTGGGTAAAGTGCTGGGTCGCGTCCACCCCCTCCACAGTGACCTTGTCCCCTTCCTTCAAAGCGGGCATGGCGGTCTCCGGCGCTTCCCCCTCGTCGTCCTCGCTTTCGATATACAGGATCCGGTAGCCGGCAAAAATCATATGCTCGCCATAATAGCGCAATTCCACGCCATCTCCGCGAATGTCCAGCGTCAGGGTCTGGAACACAGCGGGTTTCATTTGGCTGGCCAAAAAACGGGTATAGATGAGCTTGTAAAGATTGTATTGCTCCCTCGTCAAAAACGCTTTCACAGACTCCGGCGAGTGGGTCACATAGGTGGGGCGGATGGCCTCGTGAGCGTCCTGGGCATTTTTGCGGCCCTTGTATTCATTGGGTTTTGTCGGGCAATAGTTCTCTCCGTACTGGGCCTTCACCAGATCCCTTGCGGCATCCACCGCCTCGGCACTCACGCGGACGCTGTCTGTACGGATGTAGGTGACCAAGCCCACCGTGCCAGCCTTGCCCAGGTCAATGCCTTCGTAGAGCTGCTGCACCACCTGCATGGTCTTGGCGGTGGAAAAGTTCAATTTGCGGCTGGCATCCTGCTGCAGGCTGGAGGTGGTAAAGGGGGGCTGGGGTTTTTTGAGCTTTTCTCCGGTTTTCACACCCGCAACCGCAAACTTTGCCTTTAAAATCCGCGCCTTGGCCGCCAGCGCGTCCTTTTCATTGTCGATGTTTGTTTTTTTTCCATCCAAGCCTACGAGCTTGCTTTGAAAAACGGTTTTCTTGCCCCGCTGGTTGGTGGCGGAGGAGGTGGCCAAAATGTCCCAATATTCTTCGGGAATGAAGCGCTCAATCTCCTGCTCCCGATCCACCACCAGGCGCGTGGCCACGCTTTGCACCCGCCCTGCGGAGAGGCCCTTTTTCACCTTCGCCCAAAGAAGAGGGCTAATTTTATACCCCACCAGCCGGTCCAAAGCACGGCGGGCTTGCTGGGCATCCACCCGATCCATATCAATGGGGCGGACCTTTTCAATGGCATCCTTCACGGCTGTTTTGGTGATCTCGTGAAACTCGATGCGGCAAGGCTTGCTAGGATCAATGTCCAAGGTGTTGGCCAAATGCCAGGAAATGGCTTCCCCCTCGCGGTCAGGGTCGGTGGCGAGATAGATTATGGAAGCGTTCTTGGCTTCCTTCTTGATTTTGGCCAGAATACTGCCGCGTCCGCGGATGGTGATATACTTCATTTCAAAGTCATGATCCGTATCCACGCCGATTTGGGATTTGGGCAAATCCCGCACATGGCCCTGGGAAGCCTCCACCTTATAGCCTTTGCCTAAAAACTTCTCAATGGTTTTGGCTTTCGCAGGGGATTCCACAATCACCAATTTGGTGGAAGAATTGCTTGTTGTCGCCATGCCTGTTTCCTCCTCAATGTCGCTTTTATGAAATCACAGCGGAAAACAGGTTCCCCGCTTCTTTTTGCACATGCCCCAGGATCTCCAGCATGCTCAGTTCCGTCATGAGGATCTCTGCCGTTAGGCCCGTTTTGGGCTCCAACTGATCCAGCGTCATGGGCTCCACCCGCAAAGCCGCCAGGATGGCCCGTCCCGCCGGAGAAGCGATGGCCTCTTTTACGGCAGTCTGTTTGGGTTCCGGCTTTGCAAGGTCCAGGTCGTCCAAAATGTCCTGGGCGGCAGTAATGAGCCGCGCCCCTTCCCGAAGGATGGTGTGGGGGCCTTCCGCTCCGGAAGTCCCCACCCGCCCTGGAACCGCAAAGACTTCACGGCCCTGGCTTAGCGCAGCAGCAACGGTGATCATGCCCCCGCTTTTCACCTTGCCTTCCACAAACACCAGCGCCTGGCTCAGGCCCGAGATGATCCTGTTGCGGTAGGGAAAATGGGTGGCCACGGGTTTGGCATCCAAAGGATACTCGCTGATGGCCAGGCCCCCGCTTTTGACAATCTTGCGCAATAGCGGAATGTGATCCTTAGGGTAGGGCGCGTTGATCCCGCTGCCCAGCACCGCCACCGTAACTCCCCCGCCTTCCAGCGCGCCCTTGTGGGCGCTGCTGTCAATGCCGTAGGCCAGGCCGCTCACCACGGCGACTCCGGCTTCCGCCAGCCCTTTTGCGATCAGCTGTCCCATTTCTTTTCCATAAGCACTGGGGTCCCGTGTTCCGATCACCGCCACCATGGGCAGATCAAAAGCACAACGATCCCCCACATAATACAATGCATAGGGCGGATCCTCAATGGCATGCAGCAGCTCAGGATAGTGCTCGT
>JAVBVF010000035.1:0-26891 GCA_031554475.1 Eubacteriales bacterium
AAGCTGCGCCGCCACCTCCAGCACGCCGTTCACATAGGTGATGGCATAATCACCGGTCACATCCTGCCCCAAAAGGTTCAAGATTTGGGCGTTGCTGGGCACGTTGTCCCCATGGCCAATCTCCGTCTGTTCCCCCGTGACCTGAACGGTGCTCAGCGCTTCTCCGGCCACAAATGTCCCAGCGGTGACCGTATAGCTTGGTTCAGCCAGAGGCAATCCATCATATTCCTTCATGGCGCTTGCGGCCTTAATGGTGAGCGGACGCTTGACGATGGTGAGTTCACCGGAAACCAGCGTCACATTGTAAAAGGAGGTTACCTCCAAATCCCCGTGCCATATGGAAAAGCTGGCTACATTGTTGGCCGCGGTACCGGCATGGAGCGCTTCGCCCGCCACTGACATGCGAATGCTGTCGCCCGCCCGCAATGCGCCGCTGGTCACGGTGGCGCTGGGCGCAGTCATGGACAGTCCGTCATACATTTTACTGGCGCTGGCCGCTGTAAGAGTGATGGGCGTTTTGGCCTCCTCGTTAATGGAGAGGGTTCCCTTCACATAAGAGATCGTATAGTTGGTTGTGGTGGAACCGCCGGCTCCCCGCACTTGGGCGTTGCTGGGAAGGTTGTCCGCAGTGCCAGTCACCACGCTTCCGGTCACCACAACGCTGCTCACCGTTTCACCGGAAGCCAGCCCATCGTTGGCTCCGCCGGAAACCACGGTAAAATGGTTGTAGCTGTGCGGGTTTCCATCGTAGTCAAAGGTTTTGCTGCCCGCCTTGATTGTCATGGGGCGCTTTTGCACCGTCAGGGTTCCGCTCACAGGGGAGATTTGATACAAGCCCGTCACGTCGATTTCATTGTTGTGTAATACCCGAATGTCCGCCAATTCCAAGGTGTTGGCGCCCGTTCCGGCATTGGTTCGGCTGCCACGGGGCACGGCCACGACCTTGTCCTTGTCTCCCAAGACGCCGTCCACCGTCACCTCGGCTTGGGTCAAGGGCTGGCCGTTATAAACCCTGCTGGCGCTGCCAGAGGTGATGGTCAGAGGCAGGCCGCCGATCAACGTCAATTTGCCCGGCACATAGGTGATGGCATAATTCTTTGTGGTGCTTTTCCCGCTGCCTTGGGCGATGATGCGCAGGTCCTGCACTCCGTTCTCCACAGAAGCCTCCGTGGTGATCACAGACTCCATCCTCACGGAGCTTATGCTATCGGTGCTGGGCAGCGCGGGCGTGATGGAATATTGGTGATCGAACTGGGGCTGCCCCGTATAGGGGAAGGCCTTGCTGGAACCGGTCACCGTGATGTTTAAGGGCGTTACGATCACTTTCCCCACCTGGGCGTTCATGGCATATTGATCGGTCACCTCTTCGGAGCCTCTCCATATGGTCACCTTCATGGCCTTTTGCGTTTCCCCCACGCTGGTGCGCCCGCCGGTAACTGTGGCTACCAGCGTATCGCCCACAAACAAATCCTTTTGCTGATACACCACGGTTGCGTCTGTTTGCTCCATGCCGTTGTAAACCACCGTCACACTGGGGCTGCTCACCGTGATCGCTTTGGGCTTCGGGCGAAGGATCTCTGCGGAGCCTGGCACAAAGGTTACCCCATAATTCTTCGTCACATCCTGGCCCTGTTGGTTTTGAATCACAAGGGCGCTTAACGCGGAAGCCGCCTTCTCCCCAATGTTTTTCACCTGCGCCGAGGTGACCTTGGCCACCACGATCGTATCTCCCGCCGCCAAGCCGCTGGCGGTGTCGGCAGGGGCGCAATCATAGGCATCCGCCGGTATGGTATGCGCGTTTCCGTCATATTCCCATTGCAAGTTGCGTCCGGTCAGCGTCAGCGGCCGCTTGGTGACGACCAACACCCCCGGAGCGTAATCAATCTCATAATTGTCCGTCACATCCGTACTGCCGGACTTAATCACGGCCGAAGACACGGAGGGGGTGGTTTGGCCCACATGGAGAATGCTGCCGGATAGCGTTACGGAATCCAGCCGTTGACCGGCCGCCAGGTTGTTGGCGGAATATTTCCCCGCGCTGGGCGTATGGACCTTTCCGTCATATACCCAGGTTTCCGCCTGGCCGACAATGGTGAGAGGCCGCGTGGTCACGGTGATGGAACCCAGGTCATAGGCTTCGATTCGATAGTTGTGGGTTACGGGCTTTCCCTCGGCGTTTTCGATCTGCACATTGCTGATGGTCACCGGCTGCTTGCCCACATTGGTGATGCTGGCGTCCCCCTGAATGGAAACCATCTGGTCTCCGTCCGCCAGCCTGTCTACCATGCAGAAGTCTGGGTTTGCGCCGTGGGCCAATCCATCGTATACCACGGTCTCCGTTTTTCCCGAGATGCGGATGGTGCGCGGGGTCACGGTCAGGGTTCCAAAATAATACTGGATGATCTCATAGCTGCTTTTGAGCTTTGCTGGGGGCGCAGGGCGTTTAGTAGGCTCATTCAAAATGCTGCCTACATCAGTGATGCTGGGATACCCGTCGCCCGGGTCACCCTTGTCCCCTCCGGTATAGCCTTGGCTGGACATGCCGATAAAGTGATGGGGCTGTCCGTCATACTCATAGGTTCCCGAGTTGCCACTGTAAGTCAGGGGTCTTGGGGTAATGGTCAAGGTCCCTGGCTGCAGGTTGATGCTGTCATAGCCGCCAGTGATGTCTTTTCCCGCGCCATCCAAAACGCTATATCGGAGGATTTCATTGGCATGGGTGCCGCCATACACCACGCTGGTGCTTTCCAGCACTTGTACCTTCCCTTTGGTTGGCAGCGAGCCGGATATCACCGTGCAGCCGGATACGCTAAACACTTGGGCGTTATATTCCCGCGTACCATCCTTGGCCTTGAGCACCAAATGTCCCAAGCCCTTTACCGTTAAGGTGCCGGCTTCATAGGTGATTTGATAATTATGCTCCACCGGGTTGTTTTGCGCATCCACGATTTTGGCGTTGCTCATCACAAATTTCTCGCTGCCCGCATCCGTTCGGGTGGCCAGAATATCCACGGAAACGATCTTGTGTCCGCTCACCAGCGTACCCTTGGAGGGCGTCGAGGCAAAGGCGGTCTGGGGAGCGCTGTGGGGCTGGCCATCGTAATCAAAGCTCACATCCACGCCGGAAATAGTGATTTTGCGCGGGGTCACTTCCAGCCAACCGAACTCGTAGGTAATGTCATAATATTGCGAAGCGTCCGCGCCGCCGCGGGAAGGGCGTTTTAAGATCTCCGGCTGGTTAAGGATTTTCCCCACTTCCGTGATGGAAGGAAAGTTCTTGGCGGCCAACTCGCCATCTCCGGCAATCAGGCTGCCTTTTCTCGCAAAGCCTGGCTTTTCCAGTTTGGTGCCGTCATATTCTTTGGTGGCGTTTCCGCTTCCATAGGTGATCTTGGGCTTTGGAGCAGGCGTGGGTTCTTGGGGGAGTTCGGGCGTAGGAATGGTTTCCTCCTTGGGAACCACCACTTCTGCAGCCTTTGCTTTGGGCGCTTCCGGCTCGCTGGCCGGCGGCGCGTAGCTGGGAGCCTTCTCAGCAGCCTGAGGTTCCAGCCCGCCTTCATTGCCTTGGACGCCATCGCTAAGCGGAATCTGCATGTCTGGTAGATCAATCAACTGCCGATCGAGATTGTCAAAGAGTTGCATGCTAACCACAGCGCCCGCAACCAACACTGCGCACAGGACAAGGCTGATGATCCAATGGGTGTTTCTTTTGTTCATGCTGATGATTCCTTTCTTAACTCCACAAGCACACGGAAGAAAATGACACCCGTATATCATACAGGATTTGTCAATAAATTACAATATTTTTTTGTAAAATTATTCCCATGTAACTCATATGTTACCATTCAACTTTTCCTTCGCATGCACAAAACTGATTGCTTTCTATAAAAAAAGAGACTGTCAGCATTTCAATGCCGGCAGCCCCCAGGATAGTTTTCGGTTACGCAATTTTTTGAAACTGGGCGCTGTACAGTTCCGCGTAGAAACCGCCCTTCTGGAGCAATTCCTCATGCTTGCCCTGCTCCACGATATCGCCGTCCTTCATCACGAGGATCAAATCCGCGTCGCGAATGGTGGACAGGCGGTGAGCGATCACAAAGCTGGTACGCCCGCGCATCAATTCATCCATGCCCTTCTGGATCCGGATCTCGGTGCGGGTGTCCACGGAACTTGTGGCCTCATCCAGAATCATGATCTTGGGATCGGCCAAAATTGCGCGAGCAATGGTCAAAAGCTGCTTTTGCCCTTGGGAAATGTTGCTGCTCTCCTCGTTGAGTTCCATTTGGTAGCTGCCGGGGAGGGTCTTGATGAAATGATTGGCATGAGCGGATTTTGCCGCTTCCACCACTTCCGCATCCGTGGCGTCCAGCCTGCCATAACGGATGTTCTCCTCAATGGTACCACCAAACAGCCAAGTATCCTGCAACACCATGCCGAACAGCTTGCGCAATTCATCGCGGTCAAAGTCGCGAATGTCGTGCCCGTCGATTTGGATGCTTCCACCCAGCACATCATAAAAGCGCATCAGGAGCTTCACCATGGTGGTCTTGCCCGCGCCGGTGGGGCCTACAATGGCCACCTTTTGCCCAGGCTGGATCACCGTGCTAAAATCGCGAATGATCACCTGCTCAGGATTGTAGCCAAAGCGCACATGTTCAAAGGTAACCTGTCCACGAATGCCTTCAATAGGCACAGGATTTTCCACATGCTGCTCTTCCTCTGGCTCGGCCAGGAAGGCAAATACCCGTTCGCTGGCGGCCATGGTGCTTTGCAGCACCCCCGCGATTTGAGCAATCTGCGCCACAGGTTGGTTAAAGGAGCGCACATATTGGATGAAGGATTGAATATCGCCCACCGTAATCACGCCGGTGGCCGTGTAGGCGGCGCCCATCACCACCGCCACCACATAGCCTAAGTTCCCGATAAAGTTCATAATGGGGTGCATCAGCCCCGAGAAGAACTGGGAACGCCAGGCGGAGTGATACAATTGCCGGTTGGTCTGGTCAAAGGCCTCCGCCGCATCGTCCTGGGCGTTAAACGCCTTCACCACCACATGCCCGCTGAAAATCTCCTCCACCTGCCCGTTGACTTTCCCCAAATAGGTCTGCTGCCCCACAAAGTATTTCTGGCTGCCCTTGACCATAAAGCCCATCAAAAAGGCGGAAATGGGCAAGATCACCAGGGCGGCCAAGGTCATTTGCCAGCTGATGGTGAACATCATCACCAGCACGCCCACCGCCGTGGCCAGAGACGAAACGATCTGCGACAGGCTTTGGTTCAGGCTCTGGCCCAAGGTATCCACGTCATTGGTAACGCGGCTTAAAATCTCGCCGTGGGTGGTGTGGTCGAAATAACTCACGGGCAAGCGGTGTACCTTGGCCGCCAGCTGGTTGCGCAGTTGATAGGTCAGCTTTTGGGCCACCCCGCTCATCAAGTAGCCCTGCAGGAAGCTCAACAGCGCGCTCACCGCGTACAGGCCTAACAGCCACAAAAGCAGTCCAGCAATGGCCCCAAAATCAATTCCTGGGCCGCCGCCGATTTTCCCCATCAAGCCCTTGAAGATTTCCGTGGTGATTTGCCCCATGCGCTTGGGCCCGATAACGCTGAATACGGAACTGCCCACCGAGAGCACCACCACCAGAAGAAGGCTCCACCGGTATTTGCCCATGTACTTGACCAGCTTGCGGAAGGTACCCTTAAAGTCCTTGGGCTTTTCGCCGCCGCCCATTCCCCCGTGAGGCCCTCCGCCCATAGGACCACCCCGACGCACGGGCGCTCTTCCTTGATTATTTTGCATGGTCGAGTTCCTCCTTTGAGAGCTGGCTGGTCGCAATCTGCTGGTAGACCTCACAGCTTTCCATCAATTCCGCATGGTTTCCCTTGCCAACCAGCTTCCCTTCGTCCAGCACCAGAATTTGATCCGCGGTCATCACCGTGGAAATGCGCTGGGCCACGATCATCATGGTGGCATTTTTTGTGGCCTTGGAAAGCGCGTCCCGCACGGCCGCGTCGGTCTTAAAGTCCAACGCGGAAAAGCTATCGTCAAAGATGTAGATTTCCGGATCCTTGGCAATGGCCCGGGCAATGGACAAGCGTTGCTTCTGCCCGCCGGACACGTTGGCGCCGCCCTGGGCAATTTCGCTTTCGTATCCGTTCTCCCGTTCCAGCACAAAGGTTTCCGCTTGAGCGATTTGGGCCGCTTTGCGCACCGTCTCTTCGGGAATGCCTTTGGAGCCAAAGGTCAGGTTTTCTTCCACCGTGCCGGTAAAGAGCACGCCCTTTTGCGGCACGTAGCCGATGCGGTCGCGAAGCCCTGTAAGCGAAGCCTCCCGCACATCCACGCCGTCCACCAGCACCTGGCCGCCAGTCACATCAAAAAAGCGGGGCACCAGATTGATCAGCGTTGACTTGCCGGAGCCCGTGCCGCCCAAAATGGCGGTAGTTTGCCCGGGCATGGCCGTAAAGGAAATATGGCTTAGCATATCCTCCTCAGCGCCTGGGTAACGGAAGCTCACATCCTGAAACTCCACCACGCCGCGTTTGTCTTCCACAAAGGCCTTGGGGGCCTCCGGCGTTTGGACGCTGATGTTCGTATCCAGCACCTCTTGAATGCGCTTGGCGGCTACAGAGGCTCTGGGCAGCATCACGCTCATCATGGAGATCATCAGGAAGGCCATAATGATTTGCATGGTGTACTGAATAAACGCCATCATATCCCCCACCTGCATGGCGCCGGTTTCCATGCTGTGGGAACCCACCCACATAATGAGAATCGCCACAGCGTTCATCACCAGCATCATCAGGGGCATCATGCCGCTCATCAAGCGGTTTACGAATAGTTGAGTTTTCATCAAGCGGGTACTGGCGGCGTCAAAGCGCTCCTCTTCCCGCTTTTGGGTGCAAAAGGCGCGGATCACCGGCAAGCCCGTAAGGGTTTCCCGCATCACCTGATTGACCTTATCCACCAAAAGCTGCATGCTCTTAAAACGGGGCATGGCAATGGCCATCAATACGGCCACAATGGCCACCACCGTTAACACCGCCACAAACAGGATCCAAGACATGGAGGGGTTGGTTTCCATAGCCCGAATGATGCCCCCGATCCCCAGAATGGGTGCGTAGATCACAATGCGCAACAGCATCACCATCACCATCTGCACCTGCTGGATGTCGTTGGTGGAGCGGGTGATCAAGGAGGCGGTGGAGAATTTCTCCATCTCCTGCTGCCCAAAATGGATGACCTTATGGAATACGCCGCTACGAAGATTCCGGCCTAGCCTAGCTGCCGTACGAGAGCCCAGGTAACCCACCGTCACAGAAGCCGCCGTACCCAAGAGCGCGATGAGCAGCATCAGCCCCCCCTGGCTCCAAATGCTGCGGTTTTGCACCTGTCGCAGATCCATACCCATGGCCGTATACTCCGCCCGAACCGCCTGGTTGGCAGCCTGTTCCAGCATGCTGTCCGGCAATAGGGTGAACAGTTTTTCATCCACCTTTTGCAGCATCTGGTCCCGTTCATTGTCGGACATGGATTGAAGCATCCCCTGAATCTGCTCCCGAGAAGGCTTCTGGCTGCCCGGCAGCATGGTACCGGCGCCGCTCATGGAGAGCATGGCATTCACGTCGATCATGCTTTCTCCATTCACCACGCTTTGGATGGTCAGCGCTTTGTTAAAGAGCGCATCCAGCTTTGTCTGCGTTTCCTTTGTGACCTTTTGCAGCGCAAAAACCGGCTCCTCCGCCTGGGCTATACCCAGTTTAGCGGCTTCCTCCGCCGTGACCGGCTGGTAATTGGGCGTTACATAGGCCGCCACATCCGCGCTGGGAATCCATTTTTCAAGCGCCCTAAGCGTACTCTCCCGCACCACTGTGGGCGTGCTGTGCTCCACCCCCTGCTGCTGAATCCCCACATTGACGATGGTGGCCGTGTAGGTGGGCAAGGTAAGGTCACACATGGCCTGCACACCCAACAGCGCCACGATCAGCACCAGGGTCCAGGCATATTTTTTCAAATGCTTCAACATCCGAAACATAGGCTCGGGTCACTCCTTCATTTCACACTTGGATTGCAGGTTCTCCACAATGCGCTGGCAATAGTTTTCCATAATTTTGCACTCCACCTCGTCGAATCCATCCAGTGCCACGGCGGCGATCCTTTCCATGGTCCGCTCCATATCAATGGCCACTTTGCGCCCCCGCTCGGTCAGCTTCAACACATTGGCCCGTTGGTTGGCCTGGTTGCGCTCCCGGGTTACAAACCCCAGCTTTTCCAGCCTCGCCACCGATACCGCCACCGTCGCCGCGCTTACGCGCATCATGCGCACAATATCCGCCTGGCTTTCCCCGCTATGGTGCAACAAAAAAGCCAAAATCGGGCCCTGCCCTGGGTGAACCGGCTCCTTTTGCTCCCTGGCGTGCAGGCATTGAAAAAACGCCTGCCGGACGCCAAACAGCTTCATAAACAATTCTTTATGCCCTTGCATGTTTTGCCATTGCCTCCAAACTCTCGCTGAACATTTAGTCGGCTAACATTAACAGGAGGAATTGTATTCCAAACCCGCCGCTTTGTCAACCGATTGCCGCTAAATTTTTATTTTATTCATTTCTGTTCCTAAGATTCCCCTGCAGGGGCACGGCTATGGTATAATGGTGCCGATTCTTTCTTTAGCACAGGAGGGCGCATGGCAACCGCAATTTTACACAAAAACAAGGAACAACGGGTCTATAGTGGGCATCCCTGGGTATTTCGCAGCGATATTGCCCGTTTGGAGGGCGATTGTGCCGATGGCGACGTGGTGCGCGTCCAAAGCGAACGAGGGGCTTTTGTTGCCATGGCGGTGTACAACCCCCGCTCCCAAATCGCGCTGCGTGTTTTGAGCCGCCGGGAAGAGCCCATCGACCGTGGATTCATTTTTGGCCGTGTGAAGCGGGCGCTGAATTACCGCCGCACCTTTGCCGACCTTCGCTCCTGTCGTTTGCTCTTTTCGGAAAGCGACGGCCTCCCTGCCGTCATCGCCGATGCCTTTGGCGATGTGATCGTTTTGCAAAGCCTGTCCCTTGGCATGGAAACATTCAAGCAGGATATTGTGGACGCGTTGGTGGAGGAACTCCATCCCAGGGGCGTTTATGAGCGCAACGACGTGCCGGTTCGCGCCCTGGAAGGCATGGAGCAAAAGACCGGCCTTTTGTACGGCGACGTACCCGACCGGGTGGAAATGGTGGAAAACGGCGTTCATTTCTGGGTGGATGTAAAGGAAGGCCAAAAAACCGGCTTTTTCCTGGACCAGAAGGAAAACCGCGCGGCCATCGCCCCCTTTGTCAAAAACGCGCGAGTGCTGGACTGCTTTACCCACACAGGCAGCTTTGCCCTGCATGCGGCGCACTTTGGCGCGGCGGAGGTCATCGGGGTGGACATCAGCGAATCGGCCTGCCAGTTTGCCCGGGAAAACGCCCAGTTGAACAGCTTTGACAGCCACGTCCGTTTTGAATGCGCCAATGCTTTTGATTATCTCAAACAAGCCCAAGACCGTCACGAGCAGTACGATGTAGTGATTTTGGATCCCCCCGCCTTTACCAAAACCCGCGCGGCGGTGGCGGGAGCCCTGCGCGGCTACAAGGAGATCAACCTGCGGGGCATGAAGCTGGTGAAAGACGGCGGATACCTCGTCACCTGCTCCTGCAGCCATCATGTGCTGCCGCCCCTGTTCATGCAAATGCTTTGCGACGCCCAAAAGGACGCCAGAGTGCAGCTTAGGCAGGTGGAGGCGCGTACCCAAGGCCGCGATCACCCCATCCTGCCTGCCGCGCCGGAAACCCAGTATCTCAAATGCGTAATTTTCCAGGTACTAAAATCCTAAGCCAGGCTCTTTCAAGCCTCTTCCTTTTTCAAAATCTCCATAAACTCCGCACCGGTGATGGTTTCCTTTTCCAAAAGATGGGCGGCCAGCTTGTCCATCAGCGGCTGGCGGGCCTCCAGAATGCCGCGGGCCTTCTCGTGAGCGGCCTGGATCACAGCCTGTACCTCCGCGTCCACCTTAGCGGCGGTCTCGGCGCTGCACACCAGGGAGGTGTCCGCGCTCAAATAAGGATTGTTCACCGTTTCCAGGGCTACCATGTCAAACGCGTCGCTCATCCCATAACGGGTGACCATGGCGCGGGCGATGCTGGTGGCCTTTTCAATGTCATTGCTGGCGCCGGAGGTCACGGAGTGGAACACCACTTCCTCTGCGGAGCGCCCGCCGGTCAAGACGGTCAGCTGGTTGAGCATGTCCTCCTTGCTCATGAGGAAATGCTCATCCTCCTCCACCTGCATGGTATATCCCAGCGCGCCGGAGGTGCGGGGAATGATGGTGATCTTATGCACAGGCGCGGCGTCCTTCAATTGGGCCGCCACCAGGGCATGGCCGATCTCGTGGTAGGCAATGATCTTCTTTTCCCGTTCATTGATCACCGTGCCCTTGCGCTGATATCCCGCGATCACCGTTTCCACGCTTTCCTCCAAATCCGTCTGGCTCACGGCGTCCCGCCCCAAGCGCACCGCCCGAAGCGCCGCCTCGTTGATGATGTTGGCCAATTCCGCGCCGCTGGCTCCGCTGGTGGCGCGGCCAATGGTGTCAAAATCAATGTTGCCTTCCATTTTCACGGCTTTGGCATGAACCTGTAAAATCGCTACGCGGCCTTTAAGATCCGGAAGTTCCACGGGAATCCGGCGGTCAAAGCGGCCTGGGCGGAGCAGGGCCTTGTCCAGGCTGTCCGGCCGGTTGGTGGCGGCCAAGATCACCACCCCTTTGGTGGCATCAAAACCGTCCATTTCGGCCAAGAGCTGGTTTAGGGTCTGCTCCCGTTCGTCATTGCCGCCAATGCCGTTCCCGCTGTCCCGCTTTTTCCCGATGGTGTCCACTTCATCAATAAACACAATGCAGGGGGCTTTCTCCCCCGCTTGCTTAAACAGATCCCGCACCTTGGCCGCGCCCATGCCCACAAACATTTCCACAAACTCGCTGCCGGAGATGGAGAAAAACGGAACCTTGGCCTCTCCCGCCACCGCCTTGGCCAGCAGGGTTTTGCCTGTGCCTGGAGGTCCCACCAATAGCGCGCCCTTGGGCAGCACTGCGCCGATCTGCTTGTACTTTTCCGGATGGTGCAAAAAGTCCACGATCTCCTTGAGCGCTTCCTTGGCCTCATCCTGCCCCGCCACATCGGCAAAGGTCTTGCCTGTTTGCGATTCGATGTAAATCTTGGCGTTGGATTTGCCAAAGGACATAGCGTTGCCGCCCATGCGCTTGGCCATCATCCGGCCCAAGATCTGCCCAATGGCCACAAAGAGCAAAATGGGGAACACCCAGGTGGTCAGGAAATGAATCAGGGGCGAATCCTGCTTAGGGATCACGGTGGCGAACTCCGCGCCAGAAGCGTACAGGCGGTCCACCAAGGTATCGTCCTGCATGCGGCCGGTTTTAAAGTAGTTTACCTGATCGCCCTCACCCTTGGTGGTGTAAACGATCTGGGTATCCTCAATCGCCACCTGTACAATTTCCTTTTTTTGCAGGGTTACAAGAAACTCGTTGTAGGGAACCTCCTTTACCTGCGCGGCCATGAGGCTTGGAAACACCACCGCGTTTAAGAGCATTAACACCAACAGCACGATGCCGTAGTAGAAGATCATTGGCTTTTTGGGGGATTTTTCGACTTTCATGACGCTTCTCCTTATTAGATGATACAATTCCACATTTTTGTATTCTGGGGCAAACGGCGTTTTCCTATCCCTCTTTTGTAACCAATTTGTGAATTTCACAAGGATCCCTGATCCGCTCCTCCACACCCGCACCGCTAGGAAGGGTCCGCTTTTGAAAAAGGGGAAGCCGCCCTCCTTGTCGAAGTGGTCTTTACCTACTATTTCCTTTTTCTTTTCTTTTCAAGGAGGTGTCAAATGCAAAAACTGAATGGCTTGCTTATCGGCTTGTGTTTTTGTTTTTCAAGCGCCTGGGCCTGCGCCCAAGAAGCGGAAATCGTCCTCACCTTTGGCGGCGACGCGGTTTTGGGTACCCGGGAGGAATGGAAGGGCGACGCGGACAACTTTGACTCCTGCATCGAAACAAATGGTTATGAATGGCCTTTTCAAAACCTGGCCCCCCTGTTTCAGTCCGACGACCTGACGCTTCTTAACCTGGAATGCGTTTTGCAAGAGACGGGCAAGGGCGAAGTCAAAAGCAAACAATACCGCTTCCGCGGCGACCCTTCCTATACGGAAATTTTGACGGTCGCGGGCGTAGAGCAAGTGAACATTGCCAACAATCATTATATCGACTATGGTTCTTCCGGCCAAAAATCCACACGAGAGGCCCTCCAAGCAGGGGGAATCGCTTTTAGCGGCTATGAACACTTGTACGTTTTTGAAAAGAGCGGATACAAGATCGGCTTTGGAGGCTGCCGCGAAACTGTTTTTAAACAAAAAAAGGAACTGGTGAAGGCGGAGCTCGAAAAGCTCAAGGAAATGGGTTGCGACGTGATCATCTACTCCTTTCACTGGGGCAAAGAATATAGCCCCAAGCACAACAGTCTGCAAAAAAAGATGGCGCAGTTTGCCATCGATCAAGGGGCGCATCTGATCATCGGCACCCACCCCCACTGCATTCAGGGTATGGAGGTGATCAAGGGCGTTCCGGTGGTGTACAGCCTGGGCAACCTCATGTTCGGCGGTACCCATGACATGAAAACCTTCGACGCGTTTGTGCTCCGCGCCGCCTTGCGCTTTGGGGAAAACGGTTATGAGGGCGTGGAGCTTTCACCGTTGCCGGTTCTCACCTCCAGCGCCGTTCCCGCCAACAATTTCCAGCCCATCCTGGCCGATGGAGAGGATCATGCCCGCATCATGAAGCTGATCCAAAAAGACAGCAAAATGAAAATTTCACAAACCACTTGGTTTCCCGTGAGGCCCTCTCCCAAATAAGCATGAATCCCTTCCACATCAAAAGGCGCCGGCTTGTAGCCGACGTCTTTTGATGTGGTTTTGTCAAGGCCTCACTCCACGGTTTTGGTGGCAATCACATCCACGCCCGTGCCGCACACATCCGCAATCACCACGTCTCCCATGCGAACCGGGGCGCCCAGGATCACACCGTCAATGGCCTCCATGCAGGCAAAAATCTTGTCCTTGGGAATCGGCGCTTGGGTTTTTACGCTTAAGGGCATCTGGCGGTTTTGCAGCCGCAATACCGCCGTGACCATGCGTGTAGGCGAAAGGCATTCCTGCTTGGCGTAGGAAATTCCGCGATTGCAGCTATTCCCCGCCACCTTCACCACCTTGCCTTCCTCCACCTCTACCTCAAGGCGGCATCCCACAGGGCAATTGATACAGATGATTGTGTGTTCCATTCCTTTGCCCTCCTCATGCCTCAATGTTCACAGTCACCTCCGCGCCGGAGAGCTTTTCAAGACGCTCCGGCGCAAGCACGATATCCGCCATTTCTCCCGGGGTCAAAATCCGCTTCTTGGCTTTGAATATCTCCGTATCCCCGTCCAAAACCCGCACAACGGCGTTTTCAAACACCTGGGCAGGCCGAAACATCAGCTGCACAGGCGCTCGTGCCACGGCCCTGTCCATCAGGCGAAGCTGCTGGGGCACTACGCCCCTCACCCCGGTGCCGTCTTTCACGGCCATTGTTTTTCCCTTTGGGGCCTTTCCCTGGGCAAACTCCGCCGCCGCCTTGCCTGCCTTTAGGCTCTCGGCACTAACAAAGTCCACCAAGTCATGCACATGTAGCACATTGCCGCAGGCGAAGATCCCTTCCTGGTTGGTCTGGAGCGAATCATCCACCACAGCGCCCTGGGTCAAGGGGGACAGCTCCACGCCCGCTTGTTGGCTAAGCTCGTTTTCAGGGATCAGCCCCACGGAAAGGAGTAATGTGTCACAGTCAAATTTTTGTTCCGTTCCCGCAATAGGCTTGCGGTTCTCATCCACCTGCGCCACAGTCACGCTTTCTAAGCGCTCCCTGCCCTTGATGTCCACAATGGTATGCTTAAAAAGCAGCGGAATCCCGTAATCCTGCAAGCATTGCACAATATTGCGGTTCAGCCCGCTGGAATAGGGCATGATCTCCACACAGGCCAGCACCTTTGCTCCTTGCAAGGTCATGCGCCGCGCCATGATCAGCCCAATGTCGCCGCTACCTAGAATCACCACACGCTTGCCGGGCATATAGCCTTCCAGGTTCACAAACTTCTGCGCGGTTCCGGCGGAATAGACCCCTGCCGGTCGGGTTCCCGGTGTTCCCAGCGCCCCGCGAGGCCTTTCACGGCAGCCCATGGCCAGCACCACCGCGCCCGCCTGAAAGAGCTGTATGCCCCGCTCCTTGCTAACAGCCGTCACCAGCCTTTGTGCAGCCACACTTAGCGCCGTGGTCCCTAAACGCACCTCAATGCCCAACTCTCGCACCCTGTCGATATCGCGCTGGGCATATTCAGGGCCTGTCAACTCTTCTTGGAAGCGGTGCAACCCAAATCCGTTATGGATGCATTGGCGCAAAATGCCGCCCATCTCCGCTTCCCGCTCCAAAACCAAAAGGTTGGAGACTCCGGCTTCCCGCGCCGCGATGGCCGCCGCCAGCCCCGCCGGCCCCGCGCCGATGACCAGCACATCCACAAATTGCATTCTATCCCGCATGTCCGCACTGAGCATCTTACCCATCCCCTTTCCCCGCATCTCCCACGCGCCCCACCAAAAGCACACTCTTTCCGCCGCTTTTGGTCACTTCCAGAGGGGAAATCCCGCATTCTTCCGCCAAAAGCGCCAATACTCTGGGGCTGCAAAAGCCGCCCTGGCAACGCCCCATGCCTGCCCTGGTCCGGCGCTTAACGCCATCGATGCTCCGAGCCCCCACAGGACGGCGAATCGCCGCTCGGATTTCCGCCTCAGTCACCTGTTCACAGCGACAGACAATGCTGCCATACTCTGGGTCTTTCTTTACCGCCGCCGTTTTTTCTTCCAGTGTCATGGAAGAAAAGGCCTTAGGCCGCATGGGCGCGGGCTTCCACTCCGCCTTGGGGGCTAGCTGCCCCTCCCTCACCACCATTTGACAGAGCATTTCCGCAATGGCTGGGGCCGCGGTCAACCCAGGGCTTTCAATCCCCAGGGCTTCATAGGCCCCCTTCGCGCCCTCAACTTCACCAATGGTAAAATCATCCCGCTCATCATGGGCGCGGACGCCCGCGAAGGTGGTGATCAGGCTTCTTGGGGAAAGCCCCGTCCAAGTCCGTTGCGCGGTCTTGAGGGCTTTTGCCAGCGCCTGTGCTGTCGTGGCCACATCCAGCCCATCCTCCACATCCTGGGCGGTGGGGCCGACGAGCAGGTTGCCATGAACCGTGGGGCTCACCAAAACCCCCTTGCCCATCTTGGTGGGGGTCTGAAAAATGGTTTTGGTAAAGGCCAAGGGCTGTTCACGATCCAGCAAATAGTACTCGCCCTTGCGGGGAACGATGGTATGCGTGTCCGTGCTTAGCATGTTGTGAATCCTGGCGGCATTCACCCCCGCGCAATTGATCACTTGCTTGGCATGCCACGCTCCCTGGCTGGTTTCAAGCCAAAATCCGCCGTCCCGCTTTTCCACCCGCCGGACTTCCGTGTTAAAATGAAAGGTTACACCGTTGACTGCCGCGTGATCCGCTAGGGCATAGGTCATCTCATAAGGGCTGGTGAGCCCGCTGGTCGGTGCATGAAGGGCGCAGCGGACCGTCGGATTCAGATTGGGTTCCAGCAAAAGCGCCTGGGCCCCCTCCAAAATTTCCAGCCCTTCCACGCCATTGGCCACACCTTGGCGGTACAGCGTTTCGATCACAGCGCGGCCCTCTTCCTCAAAGGCCGCCACCAACGCCCCTGGCTGCCCATAAGGCACGCCCAGCTCCCGGCTTAGCCGAGCATACATCTTCGCGCCGCGAACATTCAACTCAGCTTTCAGGCTAAAAGGCTTGGCGTCAAATCCCGCGTGAACGATTCCGCTATTGGCTTTGCTGGCGCCCTCCGCCACATCCGCGCCGCGCTCCAGCACCGCCACCTCCGCCTCATAGGCGGACAAAAGTCGCGCCACCGCGCAGCCCACCACACCACCGCCAATGATGACAATGTCTTTGTTCAAGTCTGACCCTCCATGCTTTCCGATCTTCCTTTTTACACTTCCGCGCAGATTTGCGCGACGACTTCGTAGGCCATAAAAAGTCCCGCCACCGAGGGCACGTACGCCACGGATCCAGGGGAGGGATGTCCGCTGTTTCTTAGCTCCACGCCCTCTCCCGCCGACTCCCGCGCCTTTTCCAGCGAGTATATGCAGCGCAGGGACGGCACCCCGCGGCGGCGGAGCTCTCTGCGCATGACGCGGCATAACGGGCATTCCTTGGTTTCATAAATATCCCCGATGCGGATCTGCGTGGGGTCCATCCGGTTTCCCATGCCCATGCAGGCAACCAGAGGAATCTGCCGCGTAAAGCAGGTGGCCGCCAGGTCGAGCTTTGCGGCCACGGTATCGATGGCGTCCACCACAAAGCGCGTGCCGGGAGGGATCTGCACAGGCGCGTCCGGCAAATGAAACGCTTGAACCGCTTCCACCTTGGCGCCAGGCGAAATATCCTGCATCCGCTCCTTTACCACCTCCGCCTTAGGCCTCCCCAGGGTAGATTGCAAGGCGGGCAATTGCCGGTTCAGGTTGGACAGGGCCACCGTATCGGCATCCACCAGGGTGAACCGCCCAATTCCCATGCGGCAAAGCGCTTCCGCCGCATAGCTGCCCACGCCGCCCAGCCCAAAAATCATCACATGGGCTTGCGCCAGGCGCTCCAGCTGATCCTGGGATAGCAGCAGAGCTGTGCGCGCCTGCTGCTCTGTTGGCTGGTTTGGCATTTTGCGCGCCCCCTTCTCCTGCAAACATAACATGGCTATTATACGGCTTCTCCGGCATCCGCGCAATGCTTCTTGGGGTATTTGTGCTCCTTATGGCACTTTTGTGGACCCTTCGTAAAAATCCTCATGCACGATCGATCAATTTGTGATATAATATATCATCATGTAGCTTTGCTGCTGATTCATAAAGGAGGGTATTTCTTTGGACGACCCCATAGGCGGTCAGTTGCTGATTCAGCTTTTGCTCATTTTGGTGAACGCGTTCTTTGCCGCTACGGAAATCGCGGTCTTGCATTTGAATGAGAACAAAGTGCGCAAGATGGCTGAGGAAGGCGATAAAAAAGCCGCCACCATGATGAAGCTGGTCGCATCTCCCAACCGTTTTCTGTCCACCATTCAAATTTGCATCACCCTAAGCGGCTTTTTAGGAAGCGCCTTCGCGGCGGACAACTTTGCCTCTCGCCTGACGCGGGTTTTGGTCAACGCCGGCGTAACCTTTCTTTCCCCCAATGCGCTCAATACGATTTGCGTGGTTTTGATCACGCTGCTTTTGAGCTACTTCACGCTGGTCTTGGGCGAGCTTGCACCCAAGCGCATCGCTCTGCAGCATTCTGAAAAGCTGGCGCGGTTTTCCTGCGGCATCATCAATGGCGTGGCAAAATTCTTCAAACCCGTAGTATGGCTGCTTTCCGTCAGCACCAATGGCATGCTTCACTTATTGGGCGTGAATCCCAACGCCTCCTCGGAAGAGGTCACGGAAGAGGAAATTCGCCTGATGCTGGACATTGGCGGCGAAAGCGGCGCCATTGAGCAAAACGAGCGCACCATGATTGAAAACATCTTCGAATTCAACAACATGACGGCCGAGGATGTCATGCTCCACCGAATGGACGTGGTGGCGCTCCGCGTGGACGAGCAGGCGGAAGAGATCGTCAAAATCATTCGGGAAAGCGGCCTTTCCCGCTTCCCCATCTATGAAAGCGATATTGACGATATCGTGGGCGTTTTGAACACCAGGGATTTTTTGTTAAACCGGGAAAGCGAAAATCCTAAAACCCTTCGGGAGTTGTTGCGCCCTGCCTATCTGGTTCCCGAAACCGTGCAGGCGGATACGCTCTTTCGGGATATGCAAAAGCAAAAAATTCACATGGCCATCGTGGTGGACGAATACGGCGGCATGAGCGGCATCGTCACCATGGAGGATCTGCTGGAAGAGATTGTGGGCAATATTTACGACGAATTTGACCCCACGGAAGAAGCAGAGATTGAACCCATCGAAGAAAACCTTTGGCGGGTATCGGGCAGTGTGGATTTGGAAACCCTTTGTGAGGCGCTGGATGTGGAATTGCCCTTGGACGAGGAATACGATACCTTGGGCGGTATGATTTTCTCCAGCCTTTCCTCCATTCCCGAGGACGGCTCCACCCTAGATGTGACCATGCACGGCCTGCAAATTCACGTAGAGGAAATCTGTGATCATCGTGTGGAAAAGGCTTTGCTCCGAAAAATCACCCCCAATGCGGATGAGAGTCCCGTAGAAAAGTCGCCCAATCGTGAGAATAGCGAGAAAACCATGAAGGCAGATGAGTAAATATGCCCTTGGACATGACGCATCTCTTTTGGGATTTTGACGGCACCTTATATAATAGCTACGAGCAAATCGTGAGATCCATGCTTTATGCCCTGGGTGATTTGGGTATTTTTGCGCCGCCCTCCCATGTGTATGGCTTGACCAAAAAGACGGTCTACCATGCCCAAACGGTGCTTGCGCAGGAATATTCTCTGCCTCTTCAAGCCTTGCAGCAGGCCTTTCATAAGTACCACGACGCCATTGAGAGCTTTCCCCTCTACGAAGGCGTGGATTCCTGCCTCTATACCTTAAAGCGTTACGGCTGCAAGCATTATCTATACACCCACAGGGGGCGGCAGGCAGTACACCAGCTGGAACAGGATGACCTCTCCTCCTGCTTCACAGGCTTTATCACCCGTGAAGACGGTTTCCCCGACAAGCCCTCCCCCCAAGCCCTGGAAGCCATGATGGCCAAGTACGACGTCCCCAAAAAGGAAGCGATCATGATTGGCGACCGGGATATCGACATCCTGGCGGGGCATAACGCAGGATTGCGCTGTATTCTCTTTGACCCCGACGGCTTCTATCCTGACGTGGCGGTGGAACACCGGGTCAAATCCATGCGGGAGATCGTGCTGCTGGTACAGGAAATGAAACGCTAAGGACCCTGGGCAGGCTTGTTTACCTCATCCCCGTTTCCAGGGTCTTGGTCACATAGGTTTTGTCCCACTTGGCGCGCAGGCTTTCAAAGGCCTTGCGCGCTTTTGTTTCCGTATCAAACACACCGTACACCACGGAGCCGCTGCCCGTCATCATAGCGCGCAGCGCGCCCTGCTCTTTCAAGGCTTCCTTGGCTTCGCCCATCTCCGGCCGCTTGGCCAGGCTGATGGGCTCCATCACATTGCCCATGGACCGCGCCAAGTTTTGCAAATCTCCTTCCCGCAGGGCCATCTCCGCCCTGTCGGTCTCCGGCCTGAAAATGTCCTGGGAGGGCAAACTGTCAAAGCCTTGAAAAATCTCCGCTGTGGAAAGCCCCCTGCAAGGCTGGGTCAGCACCAGCCAGATGGACGTTGCAACGGGCAGTGGCTTGATCGTTTCCCCCATTCCTCCGACCCTGGCCACCCCTCCGGTAAGCATAAAAGGCACGTCCGCCCCAAGGGAACGCCCGATTTGCATAAGCTCTTGCCTGGAAATCGAAAGGGACCACAAATCCGCAAGCCCCTTCAGGGCCGCCGCCGCATCGGCGCTGCCGCCGCCCATGCCCGCGCCCACGGGAATATGCTTGTACAGCCGCATGTTGGCGCCTTTGGAGCAGCCTGTGGCCTTTTGCAGGGCGCGGGCCGCCTTCAGCACCAGATTGTCCCCCTGGGCAAACACAGGGATCTCCCCCATCACCGTCAGGGCCAGCCCGTCTGCCGGCTCCATTTCTAACGTATCGGACAACTCTACGCTGGACATGAGCATATCCATCTCATGATAACCATCCTCCCTGGTTCCCAAGATGTCCAGCGTCCAGTTAATCTTCGCCTTCGCGGCCAGCCGCAGCATTGCAACACACCTCGTCTTATGCTATAGTAAATTGATTATAGCAGGTTTTCCCTTGTCTGGAAACTAGGAAGGAGGTCTTGCTTTGACGCAAAACGGAACCCCCGTGCTCATTTCCCTCAACGCAAGCGCTTCCCTGGACGGGCAGGAAAATGATGTCATGAGCCTTCTAACCTCCGGCGAGCTTTGGGACGAGAATGGCGGGTATCGCCTGGTCTATGAGGAGTCCCTGGATGAATCCGCAGCCCCTACGCGGGTGGAGCTTTTTTTGCAAGAGGGCGTTGTCACCATGCACCGCTACGGGGATTACGAGGCCAACATGGTCTTTCAAAAGGGCCAGCGCTACGAGGGGCAATATATTACTCCCTATGGCATTATGGATTTGGCGATTTTTTGCACCAAGGCCATTTATGCAATTAGCCCCCAAGGCGGGGAGCTCAAACTCCAGTATCAGTTGGATATCAACGGCCAATTCGTAGCCATGCACGTGATGGAGCTTTGTTTCGCGGTGAAAAAGGAAAGTGAGGCGTAGCATGCGGCCTATGCTGATGCCCTTACAGGAAGAGGCCCGCGGGGTCTTAGAAAAGCACGCCTCCGGGGCGTTCTTTTTGCGTCTCTCCCAATATCCCCGTTCCCTATGGGTCAGCGATTTTCCCCTGCGCCAAGATCAAGCCGCTTTGCAAAAGTCTTTGCCCGCACTGGAGTCCCTGGGCTTTGCCAGCGCCCTGCAAAAGGCAACGGGCCTCCTGGAGATCGACCTTTCCCTGGAGCGCTACCGCGCGCTTCTTTCGCCCTACCCTGTTAGGCTTCCTGCCTTGCCCAAGAAAGATGCGCTGCATCCAGCCTTTTCCTTGTTCCGTTTGCTTTGGCTGCACCCTGCCCCTTTAGAAGCGCAGCCCCTGGAACCTTTGCGCCAATGGCTGAAAGCCGCCGCATCCCACAGTTCCGGTATGGGCCTGGGTTTGGTCCCTGTTTTGCACCAGCAGTGCGCGCTTTGGCTGCGTCAAGGCCTGCCGCTCCCCTGTGCTGTTTTGCCCATCCTCTCCGCCTGGATTTCCGCTTGGGATCTCGATGTTGACAAAGGAGGTAACCGCTGATGATCCTACGGTATTACGGTCACGATTTTTTCACCCTGACCCTTGCGGAGGGCGCCGTTATCGCTACTGATCCCTACAGCGGCCTTTATGACTACCCTGAGCGGGCCGTTCCCGCGGACATCTGCACCATCAGCCATGCCCATTACGATCACAACAGCGTTCAAATTTTACAGGGCCATCCCACACTCATCGATACGGCGGGCGTCCATCAACCCAAAGCGGGAATCCGCATCACCGGCATTCCCAGCCATCATGATGACTGCGCCGGGCAAAAGCGGGGCCCCAACCTGATCTTTGTGATTGAAACGGATGGCCTTCGCCTGGTACACCTGGGAGACTTAGGCCATCCCCTCACGCCCTCGCAAATCAGCGCCATCGGCAAGCCCGATCTCCTTTTTCTACCAGTGGGGGGCTACTATACCATTGACGCGCAAACCGCCTTGGACGTCATGCAAAGCCTCCGCCCCACCGTGACCATTCCCATGCATTACCAAACCAGCGCCTGCCTTTCCATGCCCATCGCCCCTGTATCCGCTTTCCTGTCCTTGGCCGGAGTTTCCCCAAAACCCCTGTCCCTATGCCGCATCACCGCTGAGGATCTTTCCCAACGCCCTCCCCTGCTCCTCATGACGACCCCGGAAGGCTTCTCAAAAGAGGGTTGACAAGCCCAGGTCCGCTCGTTACAATCTTTAGAGGAATGTCATCATACAAAGGAGTTTGCCACCTATGAAATACGTATTCATCACCGGCGGCGTGGTTTCTTCCCTGGGCAAGGGACTGACAGCCGCGTCCCTGGGGCGCCTTCTTCGCGCGCGGGGGTATCGCGTAGCCTTGCAAAAGCTGGACCTCTACTACAACGTAGAGCCGGCTTTTTTGAGTCCCCTGGAGCACGGCGAAGCCTTCATCACAGAGGACGGCACCGCCGCCGACTTGGATCTTGGGCATTACGAGCGCTTCGTGGATATCAACCTTACGGGCAAGGCAAGCTCCACCACTGGCAAAATTCACAAGCGCCTCATCGATCGCGAAATGCGGGGCGATTATCACGGCGGCACCATCCAGGCCATTCCCCATGTGGCCAACGAGATCAAAGCCAGCGTTCGGGATGCCGCCCAAGAAGCGGACGCGGAGATCTCCATTGTGGAAATCGGGGGCACGGTGGGCGATATGGAAGCCGCCGTTTATTTGGAAGCCATCCGGCAAATGCGCTGGGAATGTGAAAAACCCAACGACTGCTGCTATATTCATGTCACCCTCATGCCCTATATCGCCACCGCTGGCGAACTAAAGACCAAGCCCACCCAAAACAGTGTGAAAGAGCTTCGCTCCATCGGCATCCAGCCCGATGTCATCGTCTGCCGGACCGAGGTCCCCATGACCAGCGAAGCCAAAGACAAAATCGCCCTTTTTTGCAATGTCAAAACCGGCAACGTGATTCAAAACGCGGATGTCAAAAGCCTTTATGAGCTTCCCCTGGTGCTGGAAAAGGAAGGCCTTGCCAAGATCGTGCTTGCGGAACTGGGCCTTGCCGATCATCCCGCCGACCTGGACGAATGGAAGGCCATGGTCAAACGGAGCTACGAGGCCACAGGAGAACTTCGCGTAGCACTGGTGGGCAAATACAACGCCGTACCCGACGCCTATCTTTCCGTGGGTGAGGCCCTGCGCCACGCGGGCTTTGCCAACGGCTCCCGGGTGAGCATCCATTCCATCAGCGCGGAAAACCTAACCCCTGAAACCGTTGGCGCTTTGCTTGAGGGCCATGACGCCATCGTGGTTCCCGGCGGCTTTGGCAACCGGGGAGCGGACGGAATCCTCTGCGCCGCTCAGTACGCCCGGGAAAACAAGGTGCCTTTTTTGAGCATCGGCTTTGGTATGCAGCTTTCCGTAGTGGAAGCCGTCCGCAACCTGCTGGGCGTTTCAGACGCGCACACCACCGAAGCGGACCCCTCCACCGCACATCCTGTGGTGCGCATTCCCGAGGACCGGATCTGTCAAAACGACAGCCGAGGCGCCACCCGCATGGGCGCGGGCAACGTCAAGCTCTCATCAGGCCTGGCGCGCAATATTTACCAAAAAGACGTGATCCGCGAGCGCCACAACAACCGCTATGAGGTGGACCCCGCCTATGTACAGCCCCTGCTGGAAAAGGGATTCCGCATGGCAGGCATCAGCGCGGAAGCGGGTTACCCCGAAGTCTTTGAAGTGGACGGCCATCCTTTCTATGTAGCCGTAGTGTTCCACCCCGAATACCTGTCCCGTCCCAACCGCCCCCACCCTTTGTTTGACGCCCTGGTCAAAGCGGCGAAAGCCAACCGCTAAGCCCCGATTTCACAAAGGTAACAACTGCCAAGATTGTATGTTCTATACGGTTTGGCAGTTTCTTTCTGTTTCCCATTGTGCTATAATAGCTTCATACGTCTTGCCCTGGGGCCAGGCGTATCCCCTACACGAAAGGAGGCGAACGCATGCAATCCAACGTGCCGGAGCGGCGCAGGCCTACCAAGGACTACGCGCCCCGCAAGCGAAGAAGCCGCGCTGCGGCTGTTTTTCCCCTATTGCTACTATTTGTGGGTGTATTGATCGCCATGTACATGGCTTTTCCCAAAGCGGCAGGCAGGCATGTGGGTTCTTCCATTTACGATGGCTTGATCATCAGCGAGGTGATGGCCGCCAATTCCTCCGCCGTGCCGGATGAAAACGGCGAATTTCACGATTGGCTGGAGCTTTACAACGGCACAGGGGCGGATCTGGATTTGGAAGGCGTGATGCTCACCAACCGGACGGACCGCATCACTTTCCCCTTCCCTTCCTACCTGCTCAAAGCGGGCGAGCGCGTGATCGTCTTTGCTTCAGACAGCTATCAGCTGGACCCTGCCAAGCCCTTCCACGGCAAATTCAAGATTTCCTCCGTGGGCTGCCATCTCTACCTCTACGATCCGGACATGTATTTGATCGACGAGGTGGTCACCCCCACCATGACGGCGGATAAAAGCTATGTCTTTCTTCGGGCCACCGCTGATGGGACCAAGGAATACGAGCTGACGGAATACTATAGCCCAGGGTTTGACAATACGGAAGAAGGTTTTTCCGAGTACCGAACCGCTAATTCCAGTGAAAGTGGCGCTCTGATCATCAACGAGGTCTGCCCCGATCCCAAGGTGGGCATTCCCGATGAGGACGGCGAGGTGGTGGACTGGGTGGAGCTACGCAACACCACCGATCAAGCCATCTCCCTGGCGGGCTATTATTTGAGCGATAAGGAAAGCAAGCCCATGAAATGGCGCTTCCCCGATAGCGCGGTGATTCCGGCGGATGGCTACTACCTGGTGTTTTGCAGCGGCAAGGAAAAGCTCCAGCAAAATGGCATCCCCCATACGAATTTCTCCATCAGCGCCGAGCGGGAAACCATTGTGCTCAGCGATTCCTATGGCCGGATGCTGGACCGCATTCCCATTGAGAATGTACCGGTGGATTATTCCGTGGGCCGCAACCAAACCGGCGCCTGGGAGTTCTTTTCGCTAGCCACCCCTGGGCACAGCAACGACGCCAACGGGCAAAGCAAGGTGGATTCCCTGCTGCGGGCATTCAATCCCACTGGCGTTTACATCAGCGAAGTCATGGCTTCCAACGATACCACCGCGCTTGGTACCTCTCCCTCCCTCTCCGACTATGTGGAGCTTTACAACTCCACCGACAAAGTGGTAGACCTGAGCTTTTACGGCCTCAGCGACAGCTTAAAACGCCCGCGCAAATGGCAGTTCCCGCAAGGGGCTGCCATTGGCCCAGGCGAGTATAAAATCATTTTTTTGGACGGCCGCACCGATCTTTCTACTTTTTATGACATCCATGCCAGTTTCCGTCTGGCCCGGGCGGGCGGCGAAACCATCTCTTTTTGCGATCCCACGGGCCGCGTGCTGGACCGCATACCCTTGAACCTGATCCCCACCGACCACAGCTATGGCCGTACCCCCGGCTACGCGGGCTTTTACTACTACGACGTTCCCACCCCCGGCGCCATCAACGGCACGGGCTATTATGGCTATGCAAGCAATCCGGCGTTCTCTCAACGCGGCGGTGAATATAAAGGCTCCGTTCAGGTGAGCATTTCCATCCCCAAGAACACCACAGTGTACTATACCCTGGACTCCACCATCCCCACGGAGGCCTCCACACCTTACAACGAGGGCGATGTGTTTGATATCAGCCGCGTCACGGTGCTCCGCGCCCGCGCCTTTGACCCTTCCGGCATGCTGCAACCCAGCGAGATCATTACCCAAACCTATCTGCCCAATCTTTACCACGCTTTTCCCATTGTGAGCCTGGTGGCAGACCCCAACGAGCTTTGGAATCCCACCAACGGTATGCTCACCATTGGTGATAACGTGGATAAGAGCAAAGGGATTCCCTTCGAAAATACCATCTACCGCGAGTTTGGCAAGGTGGCCAGGCCCGGCTTTGTGGAGATGTACGACAAGGAAGGCAATCAGGTATTAAGCCAGGGCATGGAGTTCGGCTTGCAAGGACAATACAGCCTGGACATGCCGCAAAAGACCTTCAAGGTGCGCGCCAAGGCGAAATACGGGGCCAAATATTTTGAGGCCACGCTCTTCGAGGATCGCGAGTACACCCAGTACAAGAGCTTTGTTCTTCGTAATAGCGGCAACGACTGTGTTTGGACGCGCATGAACGACGGCCTGCAAAGCCGCCTGATTGACCGGTTTAATGAGCAGGCCCAAACTCCTTCCACCGTCATTCACCAATCCTGGGAGCCGGTGGTGGTGTACCTAAACGGCACTTATTGGGGGCATTACAATCTGCGGGAGCGAGTAGATCGCTACTTTGTGGCCCAGCACGAGGGCATTCCCATTGAAGAAGCCGACAACATGGACATTTTGGAAGCCAGCGGCAAGGTACACTATGGCTCCAAAGACGAATACTCCGCCATGATCAAGAAGGTCAAGACCCTCTCCCCTGGCACCAAGCCTGAGGATCTTCAGTATATCCTGGATCGCATTGATGTGGACAATTATTTCGACTACATGGCCTTTGAAATGTTTTTTGGCAATTCCGACCCTGGTAACATCCGGTTTTATAAGTTGAAGGCCAAAGGCAGCAAATGGAAATGGATTTTCTATGACGCGGACTACGGCCTGTTTTCCAGCGGCTTTGACAGCCCCACTAGTTACCTGAAGGAAAAGGGTGCGGGGCAGAAGCTAATTGACAACACCCTGATTCGCAAACTCCTGGAAAATGGAGAAATGAAGAACAAGTTCCTGCGACGGCTGGGAGAAATTTATCAATTCCTCACCACCGACGTAATGCTGAACGAAATCAACACTATGGCGGGTATCCTAGAAAAGGAAATGCCTCTACACTTCGCACGCTGGGCAGAGGAAAACGACAAGGTCATCAACGTCGACTCTCCCCTCACCCCGGAAGGCGCCCTGCGCTATTGGCACGACCGCCTAGACTATACCCGTAACGTGGTGCGTAAGCGCCCCACCTACTTTTATGAAATGGTTCAGGAACGCTTTGAACTGACGGAACAGCAAATGCTGGACTACTTCGGCCAAAAGCCAGCACTCCCGCCTGAAACGAAAGTCACCGAAGGAAAAAAGTGGGGGTAAACACTATTTTTCTTCGCCTTCGCGGTACTGTCAATAATCTTTCGCAAAAAGGTCTCTGGTAGGAAGAAGTTAAACCGCGAGGGTATTTTCTAGGGTAACCTCCAAGTGTTTCATGTTCATGTACTTCTTGTTGCCCCATTGAGTACCAGCTACGTGGCGTA
>JAVBVF010000060.1:0-19632 GCA_031554475.1 Eubacteriales bacterium
GGAAGCGCGTGCCCTGTGGGCACTTGGGCGTAGCCCAAAGCGACCCGCAGGTGGGAGCTTTGACAAGCGATGCGAGCGGCAGCGAAGCAGCGCGCCGATCAAAGCGAGTGGGGCACGCCCTGGACCCTTTATTTCACCGCGCATTCACGCGGTGAAAAGAAATAAGCAAGAACCAGTTCTTGCAAAATCTTACTTCATCGACAAGCTGGCGGCAGAGGAATCCTCTGCCGTTTTAGCTTGTCAAAAACCTGCAAATCCCCTTTTTGAAGCGCTTATCTGTAACAAGCATAAATCAATGGATAAATTTGGCATCGTGTGTCGTCCATTGAATAACGGAGAGTGGCTCTGTTGGCTTCCCTTTGTGGCAGAGAAAACACCAAACAATAAGGAGAGAAGAGCGATGACCTTCAAAGGAGTGAGGACCGCCGCAGCGATGGCGTTGTTGCTGATATTGCCCAGCGGAGCCTTTGCCCAAACCTATCTTTTCCCTGTGGGGCCCGCCACGCGAGCAGAAACTGACATTGTGCTGGCGGATGCGGTGGCCGTGGCAAAAAATGAGATGACACAGCGGCAGGGCATTTCCCCTGACGGCTTTGGCGAGTACCGCATCAAGGCCAATTGCGCAACCCTTGAAAATGGGGAAAAGGCCTGGGTCGTTATGCTGGATGAGCTCAATTGCGGAGCCGACGCGCTGGTCACAATATCTTCAACGGACGCAACGGTGCTAGCGTACCAAGCAAGCGATACGGAAATCACGCTGGATCTCCTGGACCAATGGACCACGAAAAAAGGCCCGATGCAAACATGGGCGCTGGAAGACAGGGCGCTGTTCAATTGGCTGTTTGGCTTAGCCGATCAGTATGTGATCCCAGGAGAAGAGCATATCAGCAGAGAAACGGCAAGGGACATCGCCTTATCCGCCATTCCTCAGCCTCTTCCATCGCCTGAATTCTCCTATGGCTTTCATGTGTTCTCTTACACCGATGGAAGGCCCGATCAAACGGTATGGATGGTCACCATTCTTGAAAACGGCCAAGAAAAATACTTGGTCCATGTTTCCGCCGTGGATGGTGCTGTTGTGGATGTGTTCCCCTTGGGGAAGAACGGGTAACGTTTTGCATCGATCCGGGCAATCCTCTTTAGGCTCGCCCTTTCATGGGCGGGCTTTTTCCTAACCTGACATTTCCCTTACCGCCTACCCGCCTGCAACCCCAGCAGGTACGCGCCCACCAGGCCGCTGATGGGAAACAGCTTGGGCGGGACAATATACGCATCGATCTTAGTAAGGAGCAAGGGATGCTGCACATAGCCGTTCAAAAGCCGCAAGGTCTCTTTACGAACCTTGGGAAACAGCGTCTCCCGTTGCATGACCCCGCCGCCCAAAATGATCTTTTCCGGGCTGATGGTCAAAATCAGGTTCACGCACATCTCCGCCAAATAAAAGGCTTCGATATCAAAGGTGGGGTGGTCGTCGGGCAGTTCCTTGGCGTCTCCCTGGATTCGGGCCCCAATGGCGGGCCCTGCCGCCAAGCCCTCCAAACAGCCATCATGATAGGGGCAAACGCCCTTGGGATTGGGATCCTCCGGATGGGGCCGGAGCAGCATATGCCCCAATTCCGGATGCAACATGCCATGCACCAGCTTGCCGCCCACGCACACGCCACCGCCCACGCCGGTGCCTACGGTGATATACACGGCGTTTTCCACGCCCTGGGCCGCGCCCTGCTGGATCTCCGCCAATACCGCCGCATTCACGTCCGTATCAATGGCGGAAGGAATGTCCATACCCCGGCAAAGCTCCGGCAAAAGAGGATAGTCACGCCAGCCAGGCTTGGGCGTGGAGGTGATATACCCATAAGTAGGCGAATGCTCCATCAAATCCAGGGGGCCAAAGCTGGCAACGCCCAAGGCTTCGATTTGGTTCTTCTCAAAAAAAGCCCGCATCAGGGGCATGGTGATTTCAGGGGTTAAGGTAGGCAAGGACTGCTGTTCCAGGATTGTTCCTTTGGCATCAAACACTCCCAGCACCATTTTGGTGCCGCCCGCCTCCAACGCGCCGATTCTCATTGGCAACCCTCCCAAGGAGATTACTACCGCTGTCATTTGGATATAGATTACCAAAAAACCGCCGCAATTGCAAGGGACTTCGTCCCAGCCTAACACTTCGTCCCACCCTACACTTCGTCCCAACCTAACACTTCGTCCCAACCTACACTTCGTCCCGTCCTACACTTCGTCCCGTCAGACCGCTACGAAGTACGCTTAGGCGCTGCCCTGGACCCTTTCTCTGGCCAGGTTTTACGCGGCCAGAGTCGCCAAAGTATCCTCCCTTTTGCGCCGTTTCACGGCGCAAAATAAAGGGGGTCGGGGACTTGTCCCCGATGGGGCGTGGGGTGAAACCCCACCTACTTCGTCCTCTCCCACCTACTTCGTCCCCGCCCACCTACTTCGTCCTCTCCCTTTCTCACCTTGACGAAAAGGTCCCGCCATTGTACAATAAGCCCACAGAAGCAACAATTCTGCCGCGGCGCGGTCGTGGAGCGTGGGGTCCATGTCTTTTTCATCTGACTGTAAAGAGGAACTTTGCCGGTTGCCGCTGGAAAAAACCTGCTGCCGGCTTGCCGAGCTTTCCGCCCTGTATATGACCCTTGGCTCTTTGCACCTTTTGGGGCGAAGCCAGGTCAAAGTGGAATTCACCGTTGAAAACGCGGCCATTGCCAGGCGCGTATTTTTGTTCCTGCAAAAAACCTTGGGGCTGGCCGCGCAAATTCACGCCGTGACCCATGCCCGCTTCGGCGGCATCCAAAAGTATGTGCTCACGCTGAATCCCAGCCAGTCCACCCAGCTTTTGTGCAGGCTTTCCATGATGGATTTGAACCTGCACGGGGAAGCGGTCTTAAAAACCACAGTTCCCAAGGTCGCCTTGAGCCGCACGTGCTGCATGCGGTCTTTTCTCAGAGGCGCTATGCTGGGCGCTGGCACCGTGACCCAGCCGGACAAGGGCTATCATTTGGACCTGACCGTGAAGGACGACGCACTGGAAATCCTGGTGGCCAAATGCCTGAAGCGCTTTGATCTCCCCGCCCAAAAGAGCCGCCGCAAAGGCGTGGACATTTTCTTCTTTACCCAAAGCGAGCAGATGATCACCCTATTGACCGTGCTGGGCGCTCACCAGGCGGTGATCAAACTGGAAGACCTGCGCATTCGCCGGGAGGTGCTTGGAAAGGTCAACAGGGCTATGAACTGTGACACTGCCAATTTGCAAAAGCAGATGAACGCCAGTGACCAGCAAATTGAGCAAATCGTGAAACTCATTTCCAGCGACCGCTTTCAAAGCCTGCCTCTGTCTCTGCAAGAAATTGCCAAAGCTCGCATTCATGCGCCGGACGCTTCTTTGCAGGAGCTAGGAGAAATGCTTAGCCCTCCCATCGGCAAAAGCGGCGTCAATCACCGCATGCGCAGACTGATGGAATTTGCCAAGGAATAAGGAACAGGAGGAACCAAACCCATGATCAAAACCCTAGTGGATCTTAAGCCCTTTGTGCCGCTGGACCGGGTGAGCGCAGCCTTGATCGCCCAAACCGCTTCGCATTTTGAGTCCCGGCTTACCATGGAAAAAGAGGGCATGGTTTTAAACCTGAAAAGCATGCTGGGCTTGTTGTCACAGCCCTTTTTTGGGGACGAGCACACCAGCCTGGTGGCCGACGGCCCCGATGAGAAGGAAGCTACAGAAGCGCTCCTGGCGATTTTTCAAAAATAATTTCCTATTTGGAAAACTTTTGCGGAAACTGTGGATGAAAACGGAAAAACGGCTTATGATAAAGCCTGCATTTTCCATAGTAAGGTTATCCACGCCTGTGGAAACTGTGGAAAACAAACCGGAAACACCCAAAAAAGGAAAACAAGAGGGCGAAAAATAGCGGTTGATTTTGGGTCCTTTCTTCCTAAGGCTGGCAGGAGTTATGAACGGGGTCATCGAACTTTGAAAAGGTTGCGGTTTTTCCAAGGGCGCAAGAGCGTTTTTCTGTGGAAAACTGGGAAAACCATGGTCTTTCTTCCACATGGTTTCCATGGGGGTTTTTCAGACGCCTGTTGGGCGCAAGTGGTTTTTCCACGTTTTCCACACCCCCTACTACTACTACGAAAGAAATAACAACAACTACAATACTGTAGGTGGAGGCGAAGCGAATGAAATTTGAATGTTCCGCTCAGGAATTGATGGTCGGTCTGGTAAACGCCACTCGCGCTCTGGGAGCCCGCCCCGCGATGCAGATCATGGAAGGCGTGCTGTTAAAAACCGGCGAGGACGAGATTTTTTTGACCTGCACCGATGGCGCTCTTTCCATTCGCGCTCGCGTAAAGGCCAACATCAGCGAAGAGGGCAGCGTGGTGTTGCCTGGAAAGCTCTTAACGGAAATCGTTCGCAAGTTGCCCGAAGGAACCGTCTCCTTGCAAATGAACGACAAGATGGTGGTTACCATCCGTTGCTGCCAAAGCCGCAGCACCATTACCGGCATGGCCGCCGCCGATTTCCCGCAGATGAAGGATCTTTTGTCCACCCACGCCTTGCATTTGCCCCAAAAGCGACTTCGGGAAATGATCAGCAAGGTGGTTTTTGCCATTGCGGTGCAGGAAAGCCGCCAAGCCTTGACCGGCTGCTTAATGGAAGTGACCAAGGAAGAATTGCGCCTGGTGGGCTTGGACGGGTTCCGCCTTGCTCTGCAGCGCATGCATGACAATTTTGTGCTCCCCGATGGCAAGGACTCCGTATCGGCCATCATCCCGGGCCACGTGATGGGGGAAATGAGCCGCATCATGTCGGACGAGGAGGCCATGGTCACCTTCCATTTGGACAGCACCCACCTGATGGCCGTGATGGGCGATACCACCCTGATCACCACCCTGCTGGCGGGCGAGTACATCAATTACCGGCAAATTTTGCCCGCCGCCTGGCTCACCCGGATCACGGTGAAAAAGAAAGAGCTGCAAGAAGCCATCGAACGCGCCAGCCTCATGGCCCGGGAAGGCAAAAATAACCTCATTCGCATGAGCGCCGCCAATAACCTGCTAAAAATCACTTCCATGAGCGAGCTGGGCGACGTGCTGGAAGAATTGGACATCACCCTGGAAGGCGATGAAATCGAAATCGCTTTCAATGCCCGCTATATCAGCGACGTGATCAAAAACGTGGAAGATGATTGCTGTACCTTAAGCATGAACACCAATGTCAGCCCCTGCGTCATCTCCCCTGTGGACGGCGACGGATACCTCTATTTGGTGCTTCCGGTAAGGGTCTATAACTAATGAGCAAAACCTACTCCGAACAAAAGCGGATCCGTACCTGTGACTGTGATTGCAAAGGACGCTGGCGGATCAGCGATGTTTTGGCGCTAATGCAGGAGCTGGCAGGGACCCACGCCCACTTTTTGGGCTGTGGCCGTGAGGTAATGCTCAAGCAAAACATCGTGTGGGTGCTGTCCCGAACGGAGCTGTTCATGGACCGCTACCCAAGGGTGGGGGAAACCGTGCGGGTGGAAACCTTTCCCATGAACAACAAGCGCTGGTTTTTTCCGCGCTATTATCTCTTTTTCGACGAAAAAAAGGAATGCATCGGCAAGGCAGGCGCCCTGTGGCTGCTCATGGATTTTGCCGAGCGAAAAATGGCCCCGCCGGAAGCCGCCCTGGCCTATCTTCCGGACAATTCCGACCTCACCGCACCCCTGCCCTTCCCAGGCCATATTCCCCTTGTGGAAGGCGAATCCCGCCTTTTCCCCTACCATCCGGTCTATACGGATATCGATGTGAACCGCCACGTAAACAATACCCGCTATGCTGATATGCTGTGCAATGCCCTGGGCATGGACCTGTTACAAAGCCAGGAAATCGCTCATTTGCTGATTCACTATCAAAAAGAAGTGCGCTTGCAAGACGAGTTGCAGCTAACGCTCACCTGGCAAGAGAAGGCCTTCCGCCTCACCGGAACCCATGGCGAAGAAAAGCACTTTGACATGGGCGGAGAGTTTCGCAAGCGGGCGTAAGGGGCGTAGGGGGAGGACGAGGGGACGTACGGGGAAAGACGGGGGGACGAGGGGACGTACGGGGTTTCACCCCGTAAACCCCACCAGGGATTTCATCCCTGGACCCATTATGGAAAATGATGAAATGATAGATAAAAAAGCGGCTGTCTCAAAATAGTCCCGGAATAAAAAATTGCACAAAAGAACCTCCCATAGGCAGCAGACAATCAGCTGATTTTGGGAGGTTCTCACCATTTGTTGCCTTCAAAACCTATTTTGAGACAGCCACTTTTGCATGGGTATTTTGCCGGAAGCAAAGGAAAGGCGGGGTTTGAGACAAGCGGGCATACCAAAGTGCGGCCCGCGTCCATCGAAAACCTGGAGATAGCCCTTGAGCGGGTTTGGACAGAGCCCAAAATTCCCATGCCTTTGAAAATGGCCCCAGGGGACAGCTCATCCCTTTTCCCAAAGAAATGAATTTATTGTACCACCAGTTCTCCATCCTCTCCCACATCCACCGTCACGGTCTGCCCGCTGGCCAGCTCTCCTGCCACAATGGCCTTGGCGATCAGGGTTTCCAAATGGCTTTGCAGGTAGCGCTTCAAGGGCCTGGCGCCGTAGATGGGATCAAAGCCCGCAGCCACGATGGCATCTACGGCCCTGTCGGTCAATGCCATGCGGATGCCCTTTTGTTCCAGGCGATTGCGCAAGTGGTTGGCCAACAGCCCCACGATTTGCCGGATTTCCGCTTTGGTGAGGGGTTTGTAAAACACAATGTCGTCAATGCGGTTTAAGAACTCGGGCCGGAAATGGGTTTGCAAAAGGCGCAGGATGCTGCCCCGGGTTTCGGCGGGAATCTCGCCATTGCCCTCCGCCGCGTTTTCCATCCCTTCCAGCAAAAGCTGGCTGCCCAGGTTGGACGTCATGATGATGATGGTGTTTGTAAAGTCCACGGTGCGGCCCTGGCTGTCTGTCATGCGGCCGTCGTCCAGCACTTGCAAAAGGATGTTGAACACATCGGGATGCGCCTTTTCCACCTCGTCCAGCAAAAGGACGCAGTAGGGCTTGCGGCGCACGGCCTCGGTGAGCTGGCCTCCCTCCTCAAAGCCCACATATCCCGGAGGCGCTCCCACCAAACGGCTGACGGAGTGCTTCTCCATATACTCGCTCATGTCCAGGCGAATCATGTTCTTCTCATCGTCAAAGAGGCTTTGGGCCAGGGCTTTGGCCAGCTCCGTCTTGCCCACGCCCGTGGGGCCCAAAAACAGGAAGCTGCCGATGGGGCGGTTTTCATCCTGAATGCCGGCGCGGGAACGGAGAATGGCCTCGGAAACCTTTTGCACCGCCTCTTCCTGGCCGATGACCCGTTTGTGGAGCTCCTGGGGCAGGGTCAAGAGCTTTTCACGCTCGCTTTCCTTCAGGCGGGTGACAGGAATGCCGGTCCAGCGGCTCACGATGCGGCTGATCTCCTCCTCGGTGACCTTGTCGCGGAGCAGGCTGTTCTCGCCCCGCTCTTTTTCAGCAAGGTCCTCTTCCTTTTCCAGTTCGGCGGTAAGGCGGGGCAGTTCGCCGTATTTCAGCTCCGCGGCCTTGCCCAGGTCGTAGGTTTGCTCGGCCTTGGCGATTTCGGCGTTCACCCGCTCCATGTCCTCCCGCAGCTTTTGCACCTTGGCAATGGCGGATTTTTCGTTTTCCCAGCGGGCGCGCATGGCGGCAAAGTCCTCCCGAAGCCTGGCCAGTTCCTCTTCCAAGGCGGCCAAACGCTTTTTGCTGCCCTCGTCCTCTTCCTTTTTCAAAGCGGCCTGCTCAATTTCCAGTTGCATGATGCGGCGGCTCACCTCATCCAGTTCGGCGGGCAGGCTGTCGATCTCGGTGCGGATCATGGCGCAGGCTTCATCCACCAGATCGATGGCCTTATCCGGCAAAAACCGGTCGGAAATATAGCGGTGTGACAGGGTGGCGGCAGCGATCAACGCGCTGTCTTGAATCTTCACGCCGTGGAACACCTCGTAGCGCTCCTTTAACCCCCGAAGAATGGAGATGGTATCAGTAACCGTGGGCTCCTCCACCAAAACGGGCTGGAAGCGGCGCTCCAGGGCCGCGTCTTTTTCGATATACTTGCGGTATTCGTCCAGGGTGGTGGCGCCGATGAGGTGCAATTCCCCCCGGGCCAACATGGGCTTTAACAGATTGCCCGCATCCATGGAGCCTTCGGTTTTGCCCGCGCCCACAATGGTGTGCAGCTCATCAATAAACAGAAGGATCTTTCCTTCGCTTTTTTTGATTTCGGCCAGCACGGCCTTCAGCCGTTCCTCAAACTCGCCCCGATACTTGGCCCCCGCGATGAGCGCCCCCATGTCCAGGCAAAAGACCTGGCGGTTTTTCAGGCTGTCGGGAACATCGCCCCGCACGATGCGCAGGGCCAGCCCCTCGGCAATGGCGGTTTTGCCTACCCCAGGCTCGCCGATCAACACGGGGTTATTCTTGGTTTTGCGGGTCAAAATCCGGATGACACTGCGGATTTCGCTGTCCCGCCCGATGACGGGGTCCAGCTTTTGGTTGCGGGCCAAGGCCACCAGGTCCTGGCCGTACTTGGCCAGCACATCGTAGGTGTCCTCCGGCGTTTCGCTGGTAACCCGCGTATTGCCCCGCACGCCCTGCAAGGCAGCCAGGAAGGCGGCGTCCGTCAGCCCCTGGCTGGCCCACAATTCCTGGAGAGAGCGGGTGGGTTTTTCCAAAAGGCCCAAGAACAGATGCTCCACACTGATGTATTCGTCCTTCATGCGCTCGGCGCGCTCCCGGGCGGCCACCAGCGCCCGTTCCACATCGGAAGAGATGTAGATTTTATCCGGCTCGCGGCCCGCCCCCGTAACTTTAGGCAGGCGGGAGAGGTTCCCCTCCAGGCGGGCCCGGATTTGGGCGGGGTTCTTGCCCATCTTGGTCAAAAGTTGGGGAATCAGCCCTTGGGGATCTTGGAGCAGGGCATAGGCCAAATGCTCCTGGGTGACTTCCTGGTTTTGATATTCCACCGTGAGCTGCTGGGCAAAGCTGAGGGCAGCGCGGCTTTTTTCGGTAAAGTGCTGCATGGTCATAGCGGTGTACCTCCAAAGTTTGATGGGATTTGGGGGAGTCAGAAGGGGAAAGTCGACGAGAAAAATCAACATTGACTTTCTTTGACTTTCCAGAAAAGTATAGCGCGGGTTTGAAGAAATGTCAAGAGGGGGGTTTTTTGGTGCGGCGGCACCAAGGCGTACTTTTCGGGGGCCGCTAACGCGGCATTTCCGTCCCCCGCCCGTAGGCGTGCCTTTTGTTTGGGGGCTGGGCATAGAAAACCGACGAAAGTTGGGATACAGGCCAAGCGCGGCATTAGCGGAGGCGAGGAAGCCCTTGGCGGATTGTGAGTGAGGGTAGGGCATGGCGAAGCATGCCCGTAAGCGAGCGAAGTGAGCCACACGGAGTAAAAAAGGATGACGCAGGCCCTTTGGCGAACGGGTAGCGAGCGCCGAAGGAACAACTGCCATCATAGGGGCTTCCGATGACGCAGCGCGCCGCAGTTTCTGAACACTCTTTTAAAAAGAGTGTTCGCCTTGGGGTTTGGGGCGCGGCGTTAGCGGCCCCAAAACTAGGGCTTGGTGCTGCCCCACCAAAAAAAGCCCCCTCCCTTGGGGCAGTACATGGGCTCGGGGCCGGGCCCCCGAAAAGCCCCCTCTTTACGCGCACATCCCCTCCGGCGGAATAGAATGAAAGGACCCCAAAGCGGAAGGAGGCTTTTCCCATGTACATGACGCCGGGTTGTTATCCTTTTCCACCGGACCCCACACCCGATCTCCTCATCAGCGGCCTGCCCTGTTTGCCTGTCACCGCCTGCCAGGTGATCCTGCCCTGCCACTTCATCCCCAGCGCCACCCATATGCCCAGGCATCCCGCGCCGCCGCCCAAACCCTGCCATCAGCCGGAACCCAGGGAATGCGACTGCTGGCCCTGCGGCGGGAAGCACGATGGGCGCGGGTTTGTGCCCTGCGGCGGGAAGCGGGAGCCTTGCGGCTGCCCCTGCGGACAGAAAATGCGCTAATCCGACCCCAAACCACACCCTCCCAGACGGCTGGCATATCCTGCTATGTACCCACCATTCGGATTTCATAGGAGGTATGCTTTATGGCATGCGGTTTCCGTTACGATAACGCCTCGTTGTTTTCCATGCCTCAGCCAGGGGCGGATTCATCCGCCCCATTTGTCCCCTTGGCAGCGGTGGACGCCGCTGTGGCGCCCGTGGCAGACCCTCTGGCCGCGCCTTTGCTCCTGTCTACGCCCATGGAGGAGGCTTCCCAGGGGAGTGCGCTTTTGCAAGCGCCTACCTGCGGAGGCTTCCGCCAACAGTTTGGCCCAAGCAATATTTTCTGCGTGCGGCAGACCCAGGTGCTCTCCGGCAGTCTTTTGGGGCTTCCAACGGCCGCTGGCATTGCCGTCCCCTTCACCGTGAACGGCATGCCCGATACCGCCCTGACGGATGCAACCGGACGCTATAGCATAGAGGCCTTTGCCTGCGAAGCGGTGATGATCGCCGCGCCCCTGGTCACAGGCTTCACCGCCGCCCCACCCCAGTATGCTTTTGACCCTGTGTGCTTTAGCCGACCGGACCTGGATTTTCACTACACGCCCTCCGGCAGCGGAACCACCATCCTGGCTTAGGAAAGGAAACAAAAACCAAAGCAAGAAAAAGTGGCGCAAGCCCCTTCAGACCGATGACAAAGTGGATTGGGACGGGAAATGTGCAAGAAGGAAGCCGAGAAGCTGCACGCCTCACGATACCCTTTGGAGGGCAAAAGCCCAATGCAGTCTCCCTGCATTGGGCTTGCAGCCGCTGCCGACAAACCGCGGTTTGTCGGCAGCCTGAAGTGGCGAAAGCCACTTTTTCGCTTGCTCAAAAAGCCCAGAGGGCTTTGCCAGGCTGCCTACTTCACCCCAATATACAAAGACGCCGTGGCATAGCGGTTGCCAAAGCCATAGGCTTCCCAGTCCCCATCGGTCAGGAAATGGCGGGCGGAGACCCCGCCAAAGCCAAAGGCGTCGGAGCCTAAGGCCTGCAATTTTTCAAACAGCGCCATCATTTCGGGGTACAGGCCCTGGTCGAAAGCCTGGGGTTTTAAGAGGATTTGCAATTGCAAGTCCGGGCCATTGATCACGCAGCGCTTTTCCCCGTTCCGGTTCAAATGGTTGAAGATCACCATTTCCCGGGGAGAGAGATAGCCCACCACAAAGCCGTCGCAGGTTACGGCCGCGCCGCCAAATTCTACGGGATTGGGGCCTTCCGAAAGTAAGGTGCCGATGCCGTCATTGGGGGCAAGCACGGGAAAGCTGGCGGAAAACGCGCCGGAGGCCGACTCCGAGTCCCCGCCGCCGCCACCACCGCCGCCGCCGCCACCGCCACCGCCGCTTTGGGAGGGTGCGCCTTGGCCCGGGGGCTGTTCCTTTTTTTGAAGGCTTGGGTTCACGGCGGCAAGCCCCAACAGAGCGTCTGCCCGTCCGGAGCCCAACAGCCCCAGATCATGGGCAAAATTGTTGCTGGGAATGTAGCCGTTGGCCTTCAGGGTATTGAGGGCAGTGTCCAAATGGGTGCTCAGGCGCATGCCAAAGGTGATGCGCTGGGCATGCAAAAGGTCTGTGGCCTTGCCCTGGGTGACCATGAGATAGGTGGAGGCCCGGGGATGGGGGAAGCGGAACAGGTCCAGCATCAGCGGGCGCAGGTCATATTTGGCCGCCACCTCGGAGGATAGAAAGCAAAGCCGGAGCTGGGAGAAGGTGATGGCAAAGGGCAGGGTTTCATCCAGCCGGTGAACGGCGGCGTTAAGGGTATCAGCGGCGGCGGCCAGGATGATGTAGCCCTCCTCGCTGTCATTGTTGCCGGAGGTGGAGGAAGCCCCCGCCGCTTTGGCCTTGGGGCATTGAATGCTTAAAAGCAGCTTGCCGTCCTCGGTCACATCCACGGCCATGCAGATGACATATACCTGCCGTTCGGAGGTGGACACACCACAGCGGGAAAGCAGGGGCATCAGCAGACAAGCCGCCAGCAGAATCGCCAAATGCTTCATGCCCGCCGCCTCCTTTCCAGGATCCAGGAAAGGGCGGCTGTGACCGCCGAGAGCAAAAAGCGGTAGGGCAGAATGGCTTGCAAGGAGCGCAGGGTGGCCGCCTCTGGAAACATGGCCAGAACCACCGGAGGCAGAAGGCACAAAAGGGCGGCCAGCCGCCTGGGCATGCGGGGGAAGGCCTCCGTTAGAAAGGAAACGCCGCAGGTGGCGTTGGCGGAAAGGGCCATGGGCAGCAGCATAAGCCACAAGACCGTGGTAAAAAAGAGCAGCAGTAGGTTGGTGCCCATCCAAGACAGAACGATCATTTTTTCCTTGGGCGCGTAAAAATTGACCCCAAAGCCGACGCCCCGCATGCAATGATAAAAAATCCAGATGCCCACCAGCACAATGGGAACCAGCACATAGGGCAAAAGCCGGGGCTTGGTGTCCGGCCGCCGGGCATGGGAGCTGTCCCGGGGCAGGGTGAACAAAAGCCCCACGCTCCACACCCCCCCAATCCCCCAAAGCGCCGAGCGCAGGGTCACGGGGATGCCGTTGCCAAAGATGGGCCAAAGGTTTTCCGGGCTGGGGGCGCCGCTAAAGGTCAATGTCCCCACCAGCATGAGGACGGCCACCCACCACAGGGCATTGATGCCATAGGCCACGCCGTGCTTTCCGCTCAGGGTCACCGTGGCAAAGGCCAGCAGGCCGATGCCGATATCAATGGCGTGATTGGGCCAATTGGGCAACTGAAGCTGGGAAAACAGCGATAGGGTGATCAATACCAGCGCGGCGTCCAGCCACAGGCAGGGCAATAGCAAAAGCCGCACCCTGCGCATGGCCAGGGTGGCGGGGCGAAGGGGGAAGGCCGACCAAAGAAAAAACAACACAAGCGCAGGGGCAAGCATCAGCACGATGCCTTGCCAAGAGGCTTGGAGCAATTCGTCAAACAGCCACAGGAAAAGCCATAGCAAAAGCTGGGTGGCCAGCTGCACCGCCACCGTGACCCGCTGGGATTTGCGCAGCCCGTGGAGGATGCTGTCCTTTTGATCGGCAGGGGAATGGTCCTTGGAATGGGTTTGGATCATGCGGCGCAGGCGGCCCGCCATGGCGTTCATCCGCGATCACCGCCCTTGCCAAAGCGCATGCGCCCCTGGGAGCGCGCCGCTTTCGAGGGATTGGCCAGGTAGGCGCGCAGGCGCTGGCGAAACACGGGCGTACGCACAAATAAATCGGGGTTGTGAGTCCGCCTGGGGCTTAAAGGAGCCACATAGGGCTGGTTGAGGCTGGTCATACCGCATACTACGCAAAGCATGGCCAAAGCGCCGAACATCACGCCCATGAGCCCCATCACCCAGCCCAGGCCCACCAAAAGAAGCTGGAGCATGCGAAAGGCGAAGCCCAGGGAATAATCCGGCAGGGCATAGCTGCCCAGCCCGCTCAAGGCCACCACGATGATGAGAAGCGGGCTCACCACCGAGGCCTGTACCGCCGCCGTGCCCAGGATCAGCGCGCTGACCATGCCCAGGGAGGAGCCCATGATGCCAGGCACCCGGGCATGGGCCTCGTTGATCAGGTCAAACAGGGTCAACATCAGCGCGGCCTCTCCAAACAGGCTGATGGGAAGGGTGGAGCGGCTTTCAATGATGCTGGTGATCAGCGTCATGGGCAGTGCGGCAGGGTGAAACACCACAATGGTCACAAACAGCGCGGGCAAAAGCAGCCCGCACAGGGCGCCAAAGTACCGGATGGCCCGCATGAAGGTGCCATACTGCCAGCGCATGGAGTGATCGTCCGGCGCGTGGATGATATGCCAAAAGCTCATGGGCATGGCAATGGCCCGGGGGCTGCCGTCAATGAGCAGCACCACCTGGCCTTCCAACAGAAAGCTGATCACCCGGTCCGGCCGTTCCGTGGCCGCCACCTGCGGAAGCGGGGCATAGGGGTCGTCCTCCACCAGCTGTTCCAGCATGCCGCAGGATTGCACCAGGTCCACATTGATGGCGTCCAGCCTTCGGGTCATTTCCTTCACCGTTTCCGGCGGGCACACGTCGTCCAGGTAGCACATGGCGACCTGGGTGGGGATGGTGTTGCCCACAGGCCGGATTTTGCAAATGAAATTGGCGCTTTGCACCTTGCGGTGGAGCAGGGTCAGGTTGTCCCGCAGGGTTTCGTTAAAAGCCTCGTGGGGGCCCTCCACCACGTTTTCCGTCATGGGCGGGGCAATGGTGCGGCGCACGTAAAAGCGGGTGTCGATGATGAAGGCCTCTTCCACAGAGTTCATCAATAGCAGGCATTCGCCAGCCATGAGCGCGGCCACGGTTTTGTCCAGGTCCCGTTCGCCGCGAATGGCCGTGGCTTCCACCACCTGATTCATCACCAGGTCCCGCGCCGCTTTGCCTGAGGCCGTTTCCCCGCAGTGGAGCAGGGGGCGGATCACATGGTCGGAAATATGAAGCCCCGCGCTCATGCCCTCCACATAGAGGATGTGGCATTTTTGCCCCAAGGCCGTAAAGGCGCGCTCCACAATATCATCGTTGAGGGAGAGCTTCAGTTGCCGTTTCAGCCAGTCCAGGTTCTGTTCACAGTCACGGGATACGGTATGCGGCATACAAACCTCCATGGAAATTCGCTTTCCGGTAGTATGCGTGCTGGGAAACAAATGCATACGCTTTCCAGCGGAAACCCGCGTTGGGGTTTTCAAATCGGCCGGTTCATGCTATGATAGAAAACAGAAACGACGGCTGTTTTCGGATGCCTACAAAAATCCCGACCTAAGGGAGGAAGATCAGCATGAAAAAAATGGGATGGGTAATGTTGGTACTTTGTTTGCTGTTGAGCTTCACTGTCGCCGCTTTCGCGCAAGACATTCAGCTGACCACCGGCGAAGCGGACGAAGAATGGCTCCGCTTTACGGTCAGTGACGAGGCGCTGGCCTACACCTTTGGCGCCACGGACCTGCCGCCCCCGCCCCCAGGGCTGGAAAAGGTGTACCAGTGGATGGAAGCGGACGGCGGCGCCACGGAATCCGTGTTTGTGCGCATGCCCAAAGGGCGCGTGCTTGTGAACCTGTGCCGCACGGACCTGGGCGAGCCTGTCACGCCGGAGAGCCTGTGCGCCCTATGGCCGGAAATGGCCAAGGCCTTTGCCAAGCATGCCCTGTATGTGAATGATGATCCTGGCTGCGCCAGCGTGTCCCGCCTGGGCGGCCAGCCCTGGATGCACGTGGAAACCATGGCCGTGATGGACGGCGAGGACATGATGTCCGTGGAAGTGGAAGGCTTTGCCAACTGCGACGCGGGAACCCTGGTGGAGGTTTGGGTAGCCGCTCCGGCCCGGGCCACCTACTTGTATGATGAGACCGCCAGTGCGGAGCTTGCCCAAGACATGGAGGCCGCGGAGGCCATGCTGGCCACCCTGCGCCTTCCTGGCGCGGCCTCCCAAGACGAGCCTACGCCAGAGCCAACCGAAGCGCCTCAAACCGACGCGCCGGAAAAAGACCCGCTGCCCGAAGCCACCGAGCCCCCCTCGGATGTCCCGCCCGCCTACCTGTCCCCCAGCGCCAAGCAGGTGGAGTATCGGGATGCAAACGGTCGCTTTACGCTGATGATGCCGGAAAACGCCTTGGTGATTGAATATACGGACATTACGGCAAAGCAGGCCTCCGCGGAAAAAGACGTGAAGGATCCTGAGCGCCTGGCCCTGTACCGCTACTGGCTCAAGCAGGCGAAAACCTTCAGGGCCACGCTGTTGGTAGACCCCAACTATCAAAACGCCTTGCTGCTGATCATTAGCCCCAATACGCCGCCCCAGACCCTGGACGACATTGAGGCCATGGAGCCCGATATCGCCGCCGCCCTTTCCAAGGAGCTTGACAACGTGAAGCTGGACGGGAAGGTGGAGCGGGGCGATCTGTCCGGAGAGCCCATCGTGATCCTGGGGTATGAGGCGGAGTACAAGGGAACAGGATTGTACCTGCTCATCACCGCCGCGACCAACAGCTCACAGATTCACGAAATCAACCTGTGGGGCGTAGAAGCGCAAGACAACACCGAATGGTCGGAAGTGCTGACCAATGTGGTGCTTTCGGTGGAATATGGAGATGTGAGTATATGAGGAAACTGAGCGTCATTGTGCCCTGCTTGAACGAGCAAGAGGCTGTGCCGCTGTTTTACAACGCGCTGCAAGAAGAAATGACCAAACTGCCGGTAGAGCTGGAATTGATCTTCGTGGACGACGGCTCTACCGACAGTACCCTCGCCGCCTTTCAAGCCCTGCGAAAGAAGGATGAGCGGGTGCGTTACCTGAGCTTCTCCCGCAATTTTGGCAAGGAGGCGGCCATGTTCGCGGGGATGGAGCTCTCTACCGGCGACTACATCGCCATTATGGATGTGGATTTGCAAGACCCGCCCGCGCTGCTTCCCCAAATGCTGGAGGGCATTGAGAAGGAAGGGTATGACTGCGTGGCCACCCGAAGGGTCTCCCGCAGGGGAGAGCCCAAGGTGCGCTCCTGGTTTGCCAGAGCCTTTTACCGGCTCATCAACCGCATTTCCAAAACCGAAATCGTGGACGGGGCCCGGGACTACCGGCTGATGACCCGGCAGATGGTGGACAGCATTTTAAGCCTCAAGGAGGTCAGCCGCTTTTCCAAAGGCATCTTTAGCTGGGTGGGCTACCGCACCCATTGGCTGGAGTATGAAAACGTGGAGCGGGTGGCGGGGGAAACCAAGTGGAGCTTTTGGAAATTGTTGATTTACTCCCTGGACGGCATCATCGGCTTCTCCACCGCGCCCTTGGCCATCGCCTCGGTGATGGGGGTATTGTTTTGCGGGATCGCTTTTATCTTGATCTTATACTTCTTTTTAAAGACCCTGCTGTGGGGCGATCCCGTGGCGGGCTTTCCCGCCACCATCTGCATTGTCCTTTTGCTGGGGGGGCTGCAGCTCTTCTGCACAGGGATTTTGGGGCAGTATTTGAGCAAGACCTATTTGGAAACCAAACGCCGGCCCATTTATATCGCCAGGGAAAAGGTGTAAATCGCCCAAGGGGCATGATGGAAAAGCCAAACAGGGGATGAAATCAAAACAGGCTTGGCCAGAAGGGCCAAGCCTTTGGCTGTCAAAAAAGGTTCCGGGAGACGGCCTCCGGCGGCTAAAGGGCTGTTGCCCTTTAGAATCCCTTTGCTGAAACGCCCATTCATGGGCGTTTCACAGATGGGTCCAGGGCACAGCCCTGGCAGTGGTTTGGAGGCGGAGCCTCCAAAAAGGGTTTATCGACAAAGCTGAGGCTTGGCCAGAAGGGCCAAGCCTCAGCTTGCTGAAAAAGGCTCGCTTGCTTTGTCAGCTTCGGCGGCTAAGGGATGTCACGTACGTCCGTGTATGCTCCACCCCTTATGCCACCTCGCGTCCGCGCAATCGGACCTTTTTGAGCAAGCCTCAGACCGTTGCCAAATTGCCTTTGTCAACGGTCTGAGGCTTGGCCAGAAGGGCCAGCCTGTCTCTGTTAAAAACGCTATTTCAGGGAGGTTTAAAGGGGCCGCAGCCCTTGCAAAGGGATCGTTTCGACCGGCTTTGCTGGCAGGCGGGATTATTGCACGTCCACATCCAAGGAAATGGGGCTTGTGATCCAGGCCTTTTGCTCATCTCGCAGGGAAATCAGAACCTTTCCATGAAAGGGCTCTTCGAAGTTGACGGTGAGGGTCCAAAGCAGGCCGTCTCCCACGGGCGCACTGCTGCCCGTAAAAAGGAACGGATCATTGTTTTCCTTGAGTAATTTAACGGTTTTGGTGGCGGTGTTGGTATACAGCGAAAAGGTTAACTGGGTAGGGGATTTCGCTGTGGCAGGCAAGACTTCCGCCTTCTCCAGCTTGGGTACGCCCAGGGGGCTGGCGGGAGAAAGGGTGAACGGGGCCTGGGCAGGCTCTTCGCTCTGGGCTCCAGCCTTCACGGCGGCGGCTTGCTGGCCGGTTTGCGCAGGGGAATCCGTAAAGATCGCTGGAATGCCTTCGCTGTTTTGGGAATGGCTGGAAAGATCAGCCCAGGTGGGAATGCCGATACTGCTCAGCACCCCGTCGGCCACGCCCGTAAAATACACCGCGCCTAGGGATAGTAGCAGCGTTAAGGTGAGCAAAAACATCACAAAGCTGCTGGGGCCGCGATCGGCCCGGGCTTCCGAAACGGGAGGCATCGCGGTGGTGGGAACCGTTTGGGGGGTGGGCAAGGGTTGGGTGGGGGTGGGGGCGTAGGGAATGGGATCTTCGCCAAATTCGTCCTCCTCCAGGTCCATATCCTGTGCGGCGGGAACGGGGTAGGAGGGCTGGGAACGGGTAGAAGCAGGCGCTAAAGCCCCAAAAGGCGGCGCGATGTTCATGGGAACCGCCATGGCGCTGGCCGAAGGGGACCCGTGGCGCGCAGAAGGAGCAAAGGAAGCGTCCGTAACGGGGAGGGCTTGCGCCACAGGAACCGATGCCGTGACCGGCACGGCCCGCGCCACAGGAACGCCTGGGGGTACCGGTATGGCCTGGGCCACGGGAATGGCCTGGACCGTCGGCTTCTCCGCCTGGGGAGCAGGAACCGCTTTTTTCACGGGCAAAGGCGGCGGGATTTGAAGGGCGTCCTTGCGGTGCGAAAGCGGAGGAGGGGGCTGCAAAGGCTCCGCCTTGGAAAGGGGAGACGCAGTGGGCTGCGGGGCCGTTCGCATAGGAGGCTCCAAAGGCGCGGGTGCTTTCGAGAGTTCCGGCAGCACCACGGAAGGCTTATGCATGGTCCCAGGGCGGCAAGGCTCGGCGGCTAAGGGCAAACGCTCCACCAACTGGGGCCGAAGAGGGTCCTCCTGGGGAGGCGTGCTAGGCGCAGGGGGAGACGCCACCGGCGAGGAAACCCGCAGGGGTTCCGGCGGAACGGACTGCAAAACAGCCTGGGGAGGAATCTCTTCCTTGGGTGGTTCAGGCTTGCGCTCCCAGTTGGGCGCGGGATCTGCGGAGGGAATGGGGCGGGAGAGGGGTTCCTCGCGGGGTGGCGGGACGGCCTGGCACGGGTTGGGCGCAGACTGGGGCACAGGAGCGTACCCAGGCTGCGGGGATTCCCTTTCAGGCGAATGGGCCGGCTTGGTTGCGGCAGGTGCTGCAGGCGTATCTCCTTGGCTTGGAGCGGATTCCCCATGAGGAATGGCGTTTTGCCAAGGCGTCGGATCGTTAGAGGTGGCCGTTTGCCAGGGCATGGGTTGCCCCTGGGAAGCATGCTGCGCCCAAGGGGCGGTTTCTGCGGGAGGCGCGTTGCGCGACTCCGGCGGATCCTGCCGCAAAGGCGTGGAATCTTGCGCGGGGGAATCGTCCTGCCGAGGGCCAAAGCCCTGGGACGGCGCGGAAGCGTATGCTGGGTGTGCCCCGAAGCCCTGGGGGGGCGCGGAAGCGTATTCTGGGTGTGCCCCAAAGCCCTGGGGCGGGGCGGAAGCATATTCTGGGTGTGCCCCAAAGCCCTGGGGGGGCGCGGAAGCGTATTCTGGGTGTGCCCCGAAGCCCTGGGGCGGGGCGGAAGCATATTCCTGCC
>JAVBVF010000027.1:0-12990 GCA_031554475.1 Eubacteriales bacterium
GCTATGCCATCAAGCAATATGTGGATGGCACGGCTTCCAGCGCGGAAACCGCGCCTATGGTGGCAAACACGCTGCCCCCCCCCAGCGCCATCACCAGCTATCCTTACGATACCACCACCATCGATAGCGTGAAACTGCGCAAAACCGCCAGCGATACTGCCTTGGTGATGGTGATGATCCCACGGGACGCGGTGGTTACGGTGTATGATGTAACGAAAAACGGCTTTGCCAAGGTGAAATACAACGGTAAAACAGGCTATGTGATGAGCGGCTTTGTGAACCTGGCCAATATTTCGGGTCCGACCGAAGCCCCCACCGCCACCCCTAATCCGGAAACTTTGAAATATACAGTTTTGCAAATGGGCAGCACGGGAAGCGCGGTGCGCACGCTGCAGGAAGCCTTGACGGAATTGACCTATTACACGGGGACCATCGATTCTAAGTTTGGCCCCCAAACCAAAACGGCGGTAGACGCTTTCAAAAAGCGCAACGGAATGGAGCAGGACGGCATTGCCGACGGCGCTATGCAATTCCTCCTTTACGAAGGCAAGCCCAAAAACCCGAAAGGCTACCGCAAGATCATCAAAACTCTGGCCCCCATCGGGGGCGTGACCATTTCCTCCGGCAAGCAGGGGGAGCCTGTGGAACGGCTGCAAACACGTTTGCAGGAGCTGGGCTATTATCTTCAAGAGATCAACGGCAACTGCGATAAAAACACCGTTACAGCCATTAAGGATTTTCAGGAAAAGCATGGTTTGAAGAAAACGGGCATCGCGGATATGGAGACCCAAAGCCTTTTGTATGGGGCCATGGCCATATCCGCTGCCGCCATCGTTACCCCCACCCCCATGCCCACCGTAGCTCCGCCCAAAGACACCGTGCGGGAAGGCGATAAGGGAGACGATGTGAAGGCTGTGCAGCAGCGCCTGAAAGACCTGGGCTATTACAAAGGCAAGATCGACGGCAAATTTACCTCCACGGGCGTGAAGGCGCTGAAGGCCTTTCAAAAGAAGAGCGGGCTCACCGAGGACGGAGTTTGCGGCATTCAAACCCGGGCCGTGCTTTTTGCCTCCAATGCCACTTACGCCGTACCCACTGCCATGCCGGTGATGCCCGTGGCGCCCAGCGCCACGCCGCTCACGCTGGAAAACGTGGTGGTGATTCGGGCAGGGTCTCGGGGAGAGGCGGTGCGCAACCTGCAAATCCGGCTGGCGGAACTGGGGTACTATTCCTCCCGCCAGGACGGCGTTTATTTGGAGGACGATATCTCCGCTGTTCGCGCCTTCCAAAAGGCCAATGGACTGAAGGTGGATGGCAAAGCGGGCTTTGAAACCCAGTCCACCCTGTATAATGAAAATGCCGTGGAGGGCAGCGTGGCGGCAGCAGGCGAGACCTTGCGCTATGGAAGCTCCGGCGCGGCCGTTACCGCGCTGCAAAACCGCCTGGTGGAATTGGGCTACCTAACGGGCGTGGCCGACGGCAAGTTCGGCATGGCCACCAAGACAGCGCTGCTGGCCTTCCAAAGAGCCAATAGCCTGACGCGTGACGGTGTGGCCGGAGCCCAGACCCAAGCCGCCCTCGGCGGGCCCACCGCCGCGCGCAACGCCCTTGATCCCTCTCAAACATTGCGGGAGGGCAGCGCGAACCCTGCCGTGAAGGATTTACAAGACCGCTTGATTGCCCTGGGTTATTTGCAGGGCAAGGCGGACGGCAAGTTTGGCGTACAAACCGGCTTGGCCCTCATTGAGTTCCAAAAGCGCAATGGATTGTTGGCTGATGGGGTGGCTGGAATGAAAACCATCGCCAAGCTCAACAACACTCGGGCCAAGCTGGCAGAGGACGCCGCTCCGCCGGAAAAGCCGGGGGCCATCGATTTGGTGGGGGCGCCCATGGCCGCCAGTGTGCGCTATGGCAATTGGTACGATGAGGTAAGGGCGAGATGCCGCCAGTACCCCAATGCGACGATCTATGATTTCGTCAATGGCATCAGTTGGCAGGTGAACATGTTCAGCCTGGGCGCTCATGCCGACGCCGAACCCTTGACCACCAACGATACCGCCAACATGAACCGCGCCTTTGGGGGGCAGACGACCTGGACGCCCAAAGCGGTTTGGGTGGTGCTGAGCGACGGAACCATCTTCATGGCGTCCACCCACAACACCCCTCACGATCCGTACCATATCCGCACCAATGGTTTTAATGGCCACCTATGCATCCATTTCCCGCGCACTATGGAGCAGGTGGAGGCCATCGGCCCCTATGCCACCTCGCACCAAAAGGCCATTGATATCGGTTGGCAGATGACCATGGCCCAGGCCAGCCGGCAGCCCTAGGAGCGTAAAGGAAAGAGAACACACAACAAAGAGGCTGTCTCAAAATAGGTTTTGAAGGCAACAAATTGTGAGAACCTCCCAAAATCAGCTGATTGTCTGCTGCCTATGGGAGGTTCTTTTGTGCAATCTTTTATTCCGGGGCTATTTTGAGATAGCCCCTTTGCTATTACTCCTTTGCCGACACCGCAAAATCAGGGAGGGCTTTGTCCGGTTTTTTCATCCCTTCCTATTTTCGGGCAGCATTTGCAAAACCGGACGGGCAAGAACCATGGCAATCAGCGCCGTGATGAGCTGCTGAATTTGGGCCGCCGCCGATGTGCCCAAGGCAGCCTGAAAAGCCAAGCCCTTGGTGGAAGAAAGCATCATGGATTGGCCCAAGGTGATGACCGCGTACTTGAGAACGGCGGCCACAGTACCCACCACGGCCCAGCGGAGCCATTGCACTTTGAGCGCGTCCCGATGGAGGAACAGCCCGTAGCAGAGCACCAATACGGCATTCCCGCCCATAATCCAAGGGACCATAGGCAGGGCGGCATGGCCCTGCCAAAGAGCGATGAGCGGGGTGATCACTGCCACCGCAAGCCCACTCCATAGACCCACGATGCAGGTGGCCACGATCAGGCAGAGGTTTACCAGGGTGCTAATGATGTAGGTGGAAACAGGGTTGCTGCCGCCCAGAACCAGCCGCAGATTTTGAAACACAATCGCCAGTGCGATGACAACCGCCGTGGTCACCATTTTGCGGATATTTCGAGAGCTCATTACACATTCCTCACTTTTCTTGTTTGTTTTGGGTAAGCGCGCTTTTCACCTGTACGCCGCAAAGGTTGCCCAGCTTTGCGGTAAGGATTCCCAGAGAACGGTCATCCCCCTCCACGATCAGCCCGATGACGGCAGCGTTATGCTCGGCGTCGGGAACGCCCACCCGGGCCCTGATCAGCGCCGCATGCTGGGAAATCACCGCGTTAACCGCCGCGGCCTGGGAACGATCCTCCATCACAATGCCAATAAAACCAAGCCGCCGCTCCATGGGTATTCCCCCTTTGATTCAGCGTGTGGCATACGCCGACAAAAAAACAGCCTCACCCTCTGCTAGCTGCTGTAAAGAAAAATGTGCATATGCAGCCTCCTCTCTTCGGCGTTGGTCTCCCTCCGCCGTCAAACGGATTTTCCTCTGGGGGCCTATTCACCTTCATGGCGTTCGCACACGGCAGGCTTATGGCATTTCCCTCCTCCACAGTATACCCTAAACCATTGCTTTTTGAAACCGTTTTCTTGGCAGGATTGCAACAATTCCTGGCTGCGAACTTGTCATTAGGCCCTGCTTGTGATATCCTACCTATGGTAGAATAGGTAAGGTTTACAAAGAGGAGGAATGGCCAATGAAGGCGGCATGGCGCAGCTATCGGCGCAACGTGGGTCTGATTCTCCTGTTTGGGCTGGTGGTTGCCGCCGCTATGGGCGTGTATACCTATCATTACGAGCCGGATCAGTACGTGTCTGGCGTGAGCCTTTATATTTTCCCCAAGGGCATGGATGTGGATGCCAAATACAATGCGCAAACGGCTGAGATGCTGGTGCGGGATGCCCAAGCAATCATTCGCAATCCGCAAATCCTGTATAAAACCGAGGAAAAACTCTCCCCGGATACCCTGGACGGCATGCGGGTGAAACTGTCAGGCATTGCCGATACGCACATTGTGCGCATTGACGCCTATGGACAGGATCCGGAGCTTTGCCAGCGGGCGGCCACGGCCGTCAGTGTGGTGTTTATGGAGCAAATGCGAAACGTGACGGAGATTGAGAACATCTCCGTGGCGGAACGGGCGGAGCTGCCCACGGATCCGGTTTTGCCCCGCAGGGCTTTGAAAACCGCCCTGGCCTTTGGGGTCACCTTTTTGCTGCTTTCGCTTTTGTGGCTGCTGTTTGCACCCAAACGGCTTCGGCTTCGCGCAGAGGATTTTCACGAAGGCAAGTATGGGATCAGAATGCTTGGTCGCATTTCGGACTTCCGCAAGGATTTACCCTATTATTTCCGTCGAAGAGGCACCAAGGTCAGGATTCTTTCCCAGTATGTGAATCGTTCTACTCTTGAGGACGTGAAGGCCATGGCCATCGCCCTGCAGCAGGAGCCCCTCTCCCAGCGCTCCTTGGTGCTCACCTCATTGCAAACTGACGAGGGCAAGAGTACCCTGGCGGCGCTTTTGGCCGGAGAGCTTGCTGACCAGGGCAAGCGGGTGCTGGTGGTAGATATGGACTGCTATGCGCCTACCATTGGCAGGCTTTTTGGTGTCAAGGGAAGCAGGGACCTGATCCACCACCTGGGGGGAGAGGTTGCCTTAGACCAAATCATTTTGCCCACGGCCATCCCGGACTTGTTTGTGATCGATATTGTCCATCCCCATTCGCTGGTGGCGCGCATGGTGGGCGCTTCGGCATTTGCCGGTTTTATGCAGCGGATGTATCAGGAGTTTGATTATGTGCTGTTTGATACGCCGCCCATCAGCCTCTTTGCCGACGCCGCAGCTCTGGGAAGTGTGTTGGATGCCACGATTTTGGTGATCGCAGAGGAGCGGCTCACCGGAACCGAAGTGATGGAAACCATTCAGCGGCTGAAAAAAGCCAACAACCGCCTGGCGGGCTGTGTGTTTACCCTGGCAAAGCCCAGGCGGGTAAAGCAATACCGGGATTACGAGGATTCGGCCAAGGCCAGGGCGGCCATGAATCGATAGGAAATTTCAACCGCAAGCAAAAGGAGACGTGAGTATGGATCTTTTGAAAACGCTTTTAATTTATATGTCCATGGTGTTTGCTTCCTCTGTGCAAAACGCGCCGGAGCCCTCCATGATGCCGCAGGCGGTCACCACGCAGCCGCCCACCAAGCTGGTGGCCACGGCCACGCCCACCTCCGTGCCGACCCCCACGCCTACGGCCGTGCCCACGCCCAACATCACCCCCAATACCGAGTATAAGACCATTAAGGTGGGGGCCAATGGCGAGGAAGTCACCAAAATGCAGCGCCGGTTGGCGGAATTGGGCTATTATACCGGCGACGTGGACGGCCGCTTTGGCAACCAAACCCGCCGGGCGGTGGAGCGTTTTCAGTATCATCATGGGCTGAGTGCGGACGGCATTGCAGGTAAGAGCACCCTCACCGTTTTGTATGAAAGCAAGGATGTGGTTTTCGCCCCTGCGGACGCAAGCCCCAAGCCATCCTCCACGCCCGCCAAGGAGGCTGAAGCCCAAACCGCCAAACCCACCCAGGCCATGACGCCCCCGCCGGACACCACTACCCCCGCGCCCACGTTTATGCCTACGGAAGCGCCGCAAACGAAGGAGTCTGCGGAAGGCCGAGAAGCGCAGGAGACCACCGAGGGCGGCGAAGGAAGCACAACCACGCCTGACGCTGAAACCAAAGAGGTCGAGGGCAAAGAAATCAGCGAAGGCGCCGCAGAGGGCGAAGGCAAAGGACCCGCCGAAGGCACAGAAACCATCGAAGGCCAAGAAACCGCCGAAGGCGGGGAGGTTGTGGCGCCCATGGCAGGCTACAGCTTTGTCATAGAGGGGCAGACGGAAGCGGTCACCCAGCTTTCCGCTGAGGGACAGGAGGAAAAAATCCTGGAGCCCTTCCAAAAGCCGGGCGGGACCGTCTACGTCCCCCTTTTGAAAATGTTGGAGAAAGCGGGCATTTTGGTGATTCCCTCCGTAACGGATCAGCATGTGGAATACGCCTTTGCCCTGGGGGCCGAGCTATACCTGTTCCGCTATGATTTGGACGGGGAAGGCAAGCCCACAAGCCTGGTGTTTTTGAAAAACGATGCACCCCAGGTGATGCCGGAACGAAATGCCTTTTTGCAGGATGGCATACTTTACCTGCCCTTGGCGGAGATGGAAAAGTATACGGGGATGACCTGCGCCCTAAACGAAGAGACCAAGGTGTATACGGTCACCTTCCCAGTGAGCGCGGAGTAAGGGTTGGTATCCAGTTCCTGTGAACGGCACCAGCTTTTGCTGGCGTAAAAGCCTTGACAGAGAAGCTGTTGCGTCTATAATGGATTGTGAACATTGGCGGCGCGCAAGCGTAGTTTTGCGCCGGTAGCGCGGCCAAAAGGCAGAGGAGAAGATGACAGTGAGCATACAAATGACGAAGGCACAAACCCTGAAACCCAAGCCCGTGGACGAAAGTCAGATGGGCTTTGGGAAAACCTTTTCTGATCATATGCTTTTGATTGATTATGAAGAGGGGAAGGGCTGGCATGATGCCCGCGTCGTTCCTTACGGCCCGCTTTCGCTGGATCCGGCCTGCTCCGTGCTCCACTATGGTCAGGAGATTTTTGAGGGTCTGAAGTGTTACCGCAATGCGGACGGCGGCTTTCAGCTGTTTCGCCCCCGAGACAATTTCAAGCGGATGAATGTCTCGGCGGCGCGCATGGGCATGGCGGACATTGATGAGGACTTGTGCATGGAAGGCCTTTTGGCTCTGCTTTCCGTGGATAAGGAATGGACGCCCCATTCCGAAGGCACCTCGCTGTATATTCGCCCCACCATGATCGCCACCGATCCCTTCTTGGGGGTGGCGGCATCCAAACGGTATTTGTTCTACATCATCCTGTCGCCCTCGGGCGCGTACTATGCCGGCGGACTGGCTCCGGTGGGCATTTACGTGGAGGATCAGTTGGTGCGCGCGGTTCGCGGCGGCGTGGGCTTTGCCAAAACCGGCGGCAATTATGCGGCCAGCATTTTGGCCAGCGTCAACGCCAAGCACAAGGGCTATGCCCAGGTATTGTGGCTGGACGGGGTGGAGCAGCGCTACATTGAGGAAGTGGGCGCTATGAACATGATGTTCGTTTACGGGAACGAAAAGATCGTGACCCCGGCGCTCAACGGAAGTATCCTGCCTGGCATCACTCGGGACAGCGTGATGAAGCTGGCCGGCCAGATGGGGTATGCGGTGGAAGAAGCACGCATGGACATCGCGCAGGTGATTGAGGACATGAAGGCCGGAAAGATCACCGAAGCCTTTGGCACCGGAACGGCCGCCGTGGTTTCGCCCGTGAACAAGATTTGCTACCAAGGCAAAGAGGTGCCTCTGGGCGACGGTGGCATTGGCAAGGTGACCATGAAGTTGTACGAAACGCTGACAGGGATTCAGCTCGGGAAGATCGCCGATTCGATGGGTTGGGTCGTTAAGCTATAAAAGCCGCTCCATCGAAGGATAAAGGAGGCAGCCGCGTGCTGAGAGAAGCGACTATGCATGTCGATTGGTGTGAAAAGACCATGAGCATGCTGAGAGAAAAACAATTTGAAGCCTGTGAACGGCGGCTGTCCGCCCACCCCAGCGTCAGCTTGTTTTCGCCGGACGCCACGGAGCAGGATGCGCAAAAGCTCTGGGAAGGCTCTTATTTCCGCCAGGAGATGGCGGAAAAGCTGGTGACCATTGAGGAACTTAGGGAGCGCGTTTGGGGGCAGCTGGCCACCGAGGTGAAATACCTTTCCCGGGAGGAAAGCCTGCTTTTGGAACGGCTGCTGATCTCCGAAGGCTGGATCGAACTGAATGACTGGGACGATATTGGCGCGGCGGAAGCGCTGGTTTCGCGGCTTTGGTGCTCCTTTCATACCTCGGAGGGGGAATGGTCGCTAGAACTGCCCGAGGCCTTGCACGAGCCGCTGCTCATTGCCATGAATGAGCCGGAATACACCCGCGCTAGAGAGCTTCAATTCCGCTACGAGGCCATGATCATGGGGCTGCTGTACATCGCGGGCTTTTTGCATTCTTCCCAGCCTCTTCAATCCTTTTTGGAAGATGTGATGGGCCGCTCCGACCGGCAGGCGGTGAACATCGCCCGGCGGTATTTGCAGGCGGCCTTTGAGTATATGACGGACAGTCATAATGAATTGATTTTGCTCCACCCTGGCTTGGCGGACCCTTATCGGCTAATTGCCGCTATGAGTCAGGAAGGCCTGTTCACCATGGAGCTATCCCAAGAGATGATCGCGGGGGGCATGAACGGCCTTTTTACCGAGGAGGAACCGTTGCATGAGGCCATGCGAGGTGCCCTGCAAGGTTTTTTGCGGCCGGAATACGATGTGGACGAGGCAACAGAGGATTTGCGGATGCTGGCCAAGCAAGGGGTCAGCTTAACGGAAATGGAAGCGGTGATGGCGAGCATGCTTTGCGCCTTGCCCACCGAGGCTATGAAGCATGCCCTGGAACAGCTCTACCACTTTACCCCCCATTGGATCGGGCTTAAAGCCTCCCGCCAGCATTGAGGCATTTGGAGAGGGCAAACATTTGAAACGATATACTTTTCGCGTTCCTGCGGACATACGGGAGACCAAGCTGTTTGCGCTGGTGAAGCGGATGCTGCCGGAGCTTCCCGATTATGTGATTCGCCAAGCCTTTGACAAGCGGGATGTGAAAGCTGGCGGCGCCCGGGTGGGAAAGGATGCTTGGGCGGTTTCCGGCGCGGACATCGAGTTATATACTCCCTATGCGGCCTTGGAAACAACGGTTCAGGTTTTGTATGAGGATGGGAATGTATTGGTGGTGCGAAAGCCTGCGGGCGTGAGCTGCGAGGCGGACGAAAAAGGCGGCAAAACCATCGCGGAGTGGGTAGGAGAGTGGCTCCAAGCAAAAGATCCGGCCGCGCCCCTACCGCTGATGTGCCACCGCTTGGATAATCAAACCGAAGGCCTGCTGCTCTTGGCCAAGGGGGAAGAGGCGCAAAGGGAGCTGATACGGGCCTTTCAACAGGGGCAGATTCATAAGGAGTACGCCTGCCTGGTGAAGGGCGCGCCCAAGCCCCCCCACCGGACGCTGGAAGCCTATTTGCTCAAGGATGCCGCCCTAGGGCGCGTTCGCGTGATCAGCGGACCTGCCCATGGCGCCCGCTCCATCAAGACGGAATATGAGGTGGTGGAGGCAGGGGAAGTCTCACGTTTGCGAGTGACGCTCTACACGGGCCGGACCCATCAAATTCGGGCCCAGATGGCCGCCATAGGACACCCCGTTTTGGGAGACGATTGGTATGGCGACCGTGCCTTCAACCGGCGCTACAAGGCCAAGCGTCTCATGCTATGCGCCGTGGCGCTGTCCTTTTCCATTGCGGGCGCTTTGGAATACTTGAACGCGCACCGGTTTGTGGTCGAGCCCTTTTTTTGACCTGACCCGCGGGGTATCCCACAGGGACATCCTGCAAGTGGAATGGCCGTATTTCAAATCAAAACTAGGAGTTGCCATGGATACAAAAGCCAACATCAAACTCATTGCCATGGACATGGACGGAACGTTACTAAGCAACCGACATGAAATTTCCAAGGGGAACCAGCGGGCGCTTCAGGAAGCCTCGGAAAGAGGCGTACACATTGCCATTTGCAGCGGCAGGCTTTGCGGTGACAGCTCTCTTTTTGCCCTGGACGCGGGGCTGGATCGCTGCCACATCATTTCGCTCAACGGCGCCTATTGCCTCACCCAACCCATGGGGGAGGTCTACAGCGAGCACTTATTGCCCCCAGTAGTTTTTGAACAATGCTTGCAGGTGCTTTCCCAGTACGAGCTCACCTACGGCTGCTTTGGGCAAAACCGTATGGTTTCCATAGACGGCCCGCATCAGCGGCAGAAAAAATTGTGGGGCACCCATCGGGACAGGGCCGGAGCGCCCTTGTATTTTCGTGGGAGAGAAGCGCTTCTTGCGCAACTGCCCCAAGGCTTTTCCAAAATTGTTTGTATGGAAGACGGCGACCCGCAAAGCCTTCAAGAGGTGTGGGAAAAGCTCTCGGCCATTGAAGGGGTAGAATTGACATCCTCCTGGCGAGACAATTTGGAAGTGATGCCACAAGGAACCAGCAAGGGCTCGGCTGTGCGGGAGCTGGCGGAGCGCCTGGGAATCTCCGCCGATCAGGTGATGACCCTGGGAGATTATGAAAACGACATTAGCATGCTTTCCTATGCCAAGTATGGCGTGGCCATGGGCAATGCCAGCGATGCGGTGAAGCGCGCCGCCAGCTATGTGACCCTGGATTGCACTGAGGATGGGGTAGCGGAGGCGATTCGGCGGTTTGTATTGTAGGCTTGCGCCAGGGAGCCAATTGGTGATTGATTCCCAAGGTTTTTTGCGGTATACTGAAAGCGGGAAAACAAGCGCAGCTCAGAGGAGGGATTGCGGATGAAATTAATTATCGCCATCGTACAGGATGAGGACGCTTCCCGTTTGATTGGCCAGTTGATGAACGAAGGCCTTGGCGTAACAAAGCTGGCCACCACCGGCGGCTTCTTGCGCGCGGGGAATACCACGTTGTTGGTCGGCGTTGAGGATGATATGTTTCAGCACGCCATGGATGTCATTGAAAAGGTATGCAAAAGCCGCAAGCAAATGGCGCCCTCGCCCGCGTCCATGGTGGGCGTTCCAGGGGCGTATACGCCTTATCCCATCGAGGTTGTGGTGGGCGGCGCGACCATCTTTGTACTGTCTGTGGATCAGTTCATTAAGTTTTGATCCCTGCCGGAAAGGATATCCTTGAGCTTCATGGAAGAAACCTTGGCGAATCAGTTGCCACTCTTTACGGATTATGCACAGTTTAGCGTTGCCAATGCCATTGTGTTGGAACAGTTCCGGCGGCGGGAAACGGTGCATGCGTACTTGCTATCGGGCGCGAAAGGCCTTGGCAAAGCGACCTTTGCCAAGGTTTTGGCGTGCGCGCTTTTTTGTACGGAGAAAGACAAGCCCTGCGGCCACTGCCTGGGCTGCCAAAGCGTGCTAAGGGGGCAAAACCCTGATGTGTTCTGGATAGAGCCTGAGGGCGGCAAGCAAATGGGTGTGGAGCGGGTACGGGACGTTATCGAAACCATTTCTCAGCACGCCTTTGGAACCGGAAGCCGGATGGTGATCATCGAACCGGTGGAAAAGCTCACCCCCCAGGCGCAAAACTGTTTGCTGAAGTCTTTGGAGGAGCCGGTGTCCGATGTGGTATTTTTGCTTTTGGCCCACGAAATGACGGCGTTGCTGGGGACCATCGCCTCCCGCTGCGCGCGCTTGAAGCTCACTCCCTGGCCAGATCCCGCCCTGGAATCCACATTGAAAAAGCTGGGCTACGCCCCTGAGGAGATTCAACGGGTCTTGCCTGTGGCTAGCGGGAATATCGGGCAGGCCAAGGCGCTTTTATCCCAAACAGAGGACCAGAACGACACCAACCTTTTTTTACAAAAGGCGCTGGGTATCGCCACGGATGCGGATGTGGTAAGCATTAGTACCGGCATGAAGGAAGATCGGGAAGGCGCGGAGCGTTATCTACACGTGCTGGAACAAGCCGTTCACCAGGCGCTATTGGTGCGGACAGGGCAGTTGGATGCCGCGGTTCTCAGGGACAGCCCCTCCGCTTGGCAAACAGCCGTGCCAAAGGCACCGCCGGAGAGCTTGCTTCGCCTGATGCGGGCGATTTTTGAGGCGCGCAGGCGCAGGAACGGCCAAGTGAATTGGCAATCCACCATTGATCAGTTGATGATGAAGATACTGGAGGAACGAAGGAAATGGCAGCAGTAGTTGGCGTAAGGTTCAAAAACGCGGGAAAGCTGTATTATTTTGACCCTGGCACGCTTTGGCCTGTGGCCGGCGGCTTTGTGATCGTGGAAACAGCCCGCGGAATCGAATATGGACAGGTCATTACGGGGGTGCGGCAGGTGGATGACCAGATGATCACCGTGCCACTCAAGCCGGTGATTCGGGTGGCGGACCCAAGAGATGCCGAGCATGCCAGGGATAATGAACGTTTTGAAACAGAGGCCTTTCAGGTTTGCCAGCGGAAGATCGAGGAGCACAAGCTGGACATGAAACTGGTCAATGTGGAGCAAACCTTTGATAATTCGAAGATTCTTTTCTATTTTACGGCCAATGGACGCGTGGACTTTCGCGCATTGGTGAAGGATCTGGCATCCATGTTCCGCACTCGCATCGAGCTGCGGCAGATCGGCGTTCGGGATGAGGCCAAGATGATGGGGGGCTTGGGCCCTTGCGGCAGGCCCATTTGCTGCGGTTCTTTCCTGGGCGATTTCCAGCCGGTCTCCATCAAAATGGCCAAGGAACAGAATTTGTCGTTGAATCCCACCAAGATTTCCGGCGTCTGCGGCCGTTTGATGTGCTGCCTGAAATACGAGCAGGATCACTATGAACAGACCCGCAAGCGCATGCCCAAGGTGGGTAAGGAAGTGGAAACACCGGATGGTATTGCCGTTGTGCTGGATGTGAATGTGTTAAAGGAGCAGGTCACCGTACGCGTGCGCAAGGGCGACTCCTCGGAAGTGAAGAATTTCACCATGGAGGAGATCAAGTGGAACCGCCCCGCGCCCCAGCCCCTGGAGGGTAAGCACCGCCATCCCCGCGGCAAGGAGCCGCAAGGCCCCTTGACAAGCAAAGGCAAGGACGCGGCGTCGGCGAGCTTCGATGCGCAAGAGCCGGACAACGAGGGGCTGGAGGAAACAGATTTCGTTCCACGGGAAATGGGCAGCGGCAATGATTGGCGGCAAGCCGTGGAAAAAGCGCTACATGAAACCAAACCGAAGGAATAGAAGCGACTTAAAAAAGTGCCGATTGGCACTTTCAGACCGTTGACAAAGTACGTTTAGGGGCTGCCGCCCCTAAAACCCTGCTCAGGGCTTTGCCCT
>JAVBVF010000047.1:0-30691 GCA_031554475.1 Eubacteriales bacterium
ATGAACATGAAACACTTGGAGGTTACCCTAGAAAATACCCTCGCGGTTTAACTTCTTCCTACCAGAGACCTTTTTGCGAAAGATTATTGACAGTACCTACCACTCTCTCCTTCTCCCCAGTTCATACATCCCAAAACAAAACCCTTCACACTCTCCATGTTGAAAAAATGAGCGCAATGTGTTTTTTCATTCCAAAAAGCGAATGGTAGAGAGCTGCGATTAAAATATGAACTACTGCTGTGTTATAAGCGGATTTACGTTGGCTGGATTATTGGTCTCATTATGCCGTGAGACCGCCTTTTTATATGATTGACGCATGTATTTTTATCAAACGTTATCTGCTCCAATTTTTTCTTCGCCTTTTTGTAGCTCTCTTATGATCAACTCTTTCACTTTCTCCATCGTTGAAAATCCAAGCTGAAATAGAGGCGACGAAAGATGTCCCCAGAACATACGTTGAGCTTCGAATGTATATATCGTTGAAAGTATTGCGGGGTTTTGCAGCCCAAAATTTGACGGCTTGATTGCAGTGCCATGGAAGCTGCCTTTTGTTGAAATTCTTCCAATAATACCAGAGGGTGATGGGTGTACCAACTTGCAGGCTATATTATAGGGTTCCATAAATTTAGTCTTAGACATGTTTCCTAGTGAGCACTTCCACATTCCACTTTCATAAACTTTCTTGATAAGGATTCCCATAGAAACCAATTCGCTGTCTGTCGATTTTTTTGCCCATTCATATTGACTATCTCCGTGATATTTGTAAGCTTGTTCTTTTACAGCGTGAATAAAACGTTCCGCTACGGCCTCTGATTCTGAATATATAAAATGGGACACTATAAACAATTCATATATGCTTCTAAAATGAGCCATTGCACCATCTACATAACCATTCTCCAAAAGACAGAGTATTTCTCTATAAGTAAGCATCGTTTTTGCTTGTATCATATAAAGTGCGTAAGTTTTTTTGTCTATCGGTTTGCCATTCTCCGTTATCTCAAATGCTTTATTCAATTCTTCTCCTAGCGAAAAGTATGATTGCATAAGCTTTAATGCTTCGCCCCAAACGCGGTGTATAAACCCAAGATTTTGGATAACTATAGTTTGCTGAGGAACACAATACAAATTTATAATGCTTTCTATTTCTTCGTCCATATTCGATAAATAATCTAAGAGTTGAATCCCGTCAGATTGTTTATCATTTATTTTCTTAAGAATTCTTTCATTTGCTTCTACAAAAAAATTTTTCATATGCAAGGCTCCCAACATGATGTTCCATGAGCTCATTTCATATTATAGCACAAGGATTCGACTTTTCAATGAACGCTGTACTTTTGATCTATCATTATAAGCCGACCCACCTGTACGATAACAAACGACCACCCTATGCAATGCACAAAACAGCCATTTTGCTGTTGACATAAACGAAATAAGGTCTCGAGGCATTTGATCAAGCTGATCTGAAAGCAGAATCTAAAAATGTTTTTCAAAAAAATCCGCCTTTTCAGGCGGATTGTGGTGGAGCATAGGAGAGTCGAACTCCTGACCTCTACAATGCGAATGTAGCGCGCTACCAACTGCGCTAATGCCCCGTGTGTTTTGGGGTTTCGTTATCGGTAGGGTGTCCTACCAACTGCGCTAATGCCCCCAGCATCCTCGAAAACCCTTACGCCTTACGCATCCAGGATTTCTCGTGAACGTGAATTATCATACCACGGCATGGCAGGCTTGTCAATCGGTTTTCTTGCAAAAGCGGCAAGAAAGTACACCTGAAAACAGCCGCATTGTGCATATCCCCACTAGGTTTGCACAAGCTAGTCGTACTGCTCTGTGGAAAAGGAGGTCTGAACCATGCGCCATCCACAACGACGCGCTTTTCTCATCGGTTCCATTGGTTATCCCGCACTGGAACTCCTGTACCGGGGGCGTACCCATTGGACCATGGCGCTGGCAGGCGGATGCAGCCTTTTTCTGCTGCGCCGGATTCGCAGCCGATACAAAAACCGCCCCCTTTGGCAGCAGGCGCTTCGGGGCGGGCTTTACATTACAGGCCTGGAATATTTGCTTGGGCGCAAATTCAACGCGAAATATCGGATTTGGGATTATCGGAACGTCCCCTGGAATTTGCAGGGCCAGATCTGCTTGCCCTATACCCTGTTCTGGTGCGGCCTTAGCGCGGCGGTTCTTTCCCTCATGCGCAAAAACTGAGGAAGCTCAAGCATTACGCGTTTAACTCCCGCTCTAAAACGTCGGCGATGTACTGGCCCGCCTTGCCATCCCCATAAGGGTTGTTGGCCCGCTCCATTTCCGCATAAGCGTCCTTGTCGTCTAGCAACAGCCGCACAGCCTCATAAATGGGCTGCTCCTCCGTGCCCACCAGTTTGAGGGTCCCCGCTTTCACGCCCTCGGGGCGCTCGGTGGTATCCCGCATCACCAGGACAGGCTTGCCCAGGGAAGGCGCTTCCTCCTGGATCCCCCCACTGTCGGTGAGGATCAGGTATGACCTGGCCATAATATTGTGGAAGTCCAGCACGTCCATGGGCTCGATCATGTGGATGCGCTCCTGGCCCGCAAAGCACTCCTGCGCCACTTCCCGCACCTGCGGATTCATGTGCAGGGGATAGATAACCTTTACGTCCGGCGTCTCATCCACCACCCGCCGGATAGCGGTAAACATCTGCCGCATGGATTTACCCAAATTCTCACGGCGGTGGGCGGTCAATAAAATCAAGCGGCTGCCCTTGGCCCACTCGATTTCAGGATGCAGATAATTCTCACGCACGGTGGTAGCCAGCGCATCGATCACCGTATTCCCTGTCACAAAAATATGATGGGCGGGCTTGCCTTCCTTCAATAGGTTGTCTCGGCTCATTTCCGTAGGCGCAAAATAGAAACGGGTAACCAAGTCCACTGCCTGGCGGTTAAATTCCTCCGGATAGGGCGAAAACAGATTGTAGGTGCGCAGGCCCGCCTCCACGTGGCCGATGGGGATCTGCATATAAAAACACCCCAAAGCGGTCACAAATGCGGTGGACGTATCCCCGTGCACCAGGACCACATCGGGCTTTTCGGCCTCCAAAATGGTTCGGAGTTTTTGCAAAATGTTCACCGTAACGTCAAAAAGCGTTTGATTGGCTTGCATAATGCATAGGTCGTACTTAGGCTCAATGTGGAAACATTCCAGAATCTGATCCAGCATCTGCCGGTGCTGCCCGCTTACACAAACCACGGTTTCAAAAGCATCCCGATTTTGCAGCACATGGATCAATGGGCACATCTTAATGGCTTCCGGGCGGGTCCCGAAAATCAGCATCACTTTTTTCATATTGGTTTCTCCGTTCATCACGTATTTCCGTCGCTTTGGTGTCGTCAAAAAGGCCTATGCGTTCAGCGCCAGTTGCAGCATCACCCGCATCTTTTCCAGGGTGTTTTCCCGCTCCAGGGCGGAAGTCAAAAACTGAACGCTTCCTTGGTGTGATGGATCGGTTTCCAAAAGACCTCGTTCCTCTAGCACCCGCAGCAATTGCTGGGCCGTTCCGTGGTTTCCGTCGATCAGCGGAATCTGCGGACCCATAAACGCACTGATGGCCTTTTTCAAAAACACATAATGGGTGCAGCCCAATACCACTGCCTTGACAGCCGTATTCCGATACGCCCCTAACAAAGACTCCAGGCAGTCCATCACAGGCTGCCCTGAAAGCTGGCCTGCCTCCACGCACTCCATGAGCCCTGGGCAGGGAACGGAAACCGCGTCTTGGCCGTACTTTTCCATCAAAAGCTGAAATTTGGGCTGGGAAAGGGTCATCTGGGTGGCCATGACCAGCACCTTCCCCTCGCCAGGCAACAGACACGCAGGCTTCAGCGCCGGTTCCACCCCGATGACAGGAAGGCTCAGCTCCTGGCGAAGCGCCGCCGCCGCCGCGCTGGTCGCGGTATTGCAAGCCAACACAATGGCTTTGCAGCCCAAACCGATCAGCTTGTCCACCGCCCGGCGGGTCAAGAAAAGAACCTGTTCAGGTGTTTTGCCCCCATAGGGAATATGGAGCGTATCGCCGTAGTAAAGATAATCTTCCAGGGGTAGGACCCGCAACGCTTCCGCCAGTACGCTAATGCCCCCCATGCCGCTGTCAAACACGCCAATGGGCTGCCGAAACCGTTCCAATTCCTACCACCTCCGCCACTTGATTATACCTGTACGGATGTAGTTTTTCAAGGGATTATTTCACATCCTGAAGGGTCTGCACGATGGCGTCGGCTAAATAGGGCATGGCTGCCACAGCCTCCGCCAGGGTGTTGCGGTTGTTTCCTACCTCCACCAAAACGCACCCTATAGCGATATGCTGGTTGAACCGGCCCGACTTGAGGCGAACCTCCTTGCAAAGCCCCTGAATCTGCCCATTCAGCTCTTCTGTGATTTCCTGGGCAATGGTCAGATTTTCTTGCCATGGGGGCTTTTCCTCAAACCCCTCGGAGGTTTGCCCCTCCCCTTTTCCGATCAAGAGCATGATTTTGGCTAAGCTCGTATCTCCCACGGCAACAGCATTGACGGCATTTTGGGAAGAGACGTAAGCATCCCGATGCAGGTCGATATAGAGATCATAGCTTTCGCCCAATTCTTTGCGCTTTTCCAGCATCTCCAAAGAGCGGGCATAGGAAGTGTTCAGATCCGGAGGCTCAAAAGCCGTGGTATCATGAACCACCTCCATGCCCATGCCGCGCAAAAGCGCCGCCAGCTCTTCCCCTACCCGCACAATATTGTGGCGCTCGTCTGTGGTGCGCCATTGCTGGGTTTCCGTATACGGATCGGCCTCGGCTTGCTGGTAGGCTTCATAGGTGTGGGTGTGGTAGATCAAGATCCGCTTAGGGCGGGCTTGCAGGGACTGCGTTTCAGAACCATGATCACGCACCAATTCGATCAAAAAGCTGGGGGTTTCCGTGGGGGTGCTCTCTTTTGACACAGAAGGCTCCAGCCCTACGGAAGCCTCCGCCGGCAACCCATTTTCTCCCACAGGGGTCGCTGTGGCCACGCTTGTTTCCGGCGCCGGCGTGATTTCCATGGCAAACCAATTCTCCAATTCTGTTGTGGACGGCGTAGGCGTGGGCAATGGCAAAGCCGCGCCCTCCTCACTCATGGAGAACGCCGCCACTACCTTTTCTGGCCGTTTTACGGGAAGGCTCTGCCCTGTCAGCATGCCGCCGCAAAATACGATGATCGCCACCAATCCCAGAAGGCACCGCTTGTACCAACGCATATTCATCATCAGGTATCACCTCGCGTGTCGTTACCTTTGATGTATATGCTACTGATGCATATATGTATGCAGGGTGGCCGTATCCACCGCCGGATGCAGCGCCTGGTTGAGGCCGTTGCTTAAGATCTCCGCCACCGTCAATACCAACTCATCAATTTCGCGCGGGGTGACCACCATATCCCCCAGAAACCCATCCGAAACCTGGCGAAGCAACGTCTCCGTGGCCTGCCTGTGGCGATCGGGCATAATATGATAGGCATTGATCAAATGCGCCATGGCGTCTCTGGCGATGGTGGATGCGTACACCACCATGGGAACGCCGATGGCGATCACCTTCACACTCAGGGTTTCTTCCGTAAGCCCCAAGCGATGATTGCCCACGCCGCTGCCTGGTTCAATGCCTGTATCCGTAATTTGGATGGTGGTGCAAATGCGGTCGCTGTCAAAGGCGGCCAAAGCGTCAATGGCGATGACTGCCTTGGGTTTCACATGCTGCACCAGCCCCCTGCATAATTCCGCAGTTTCAATGCCCGTCAGTCCCAAGACCCCGGGCGCAATGGCGCTAACGCCCCGGAGCTTGCCCCTAAGCTCCTCCGCCAGGGCTTCCCGCAGGTGGCGGGTTACCAACATCCGCTCCACTACGCGGGTTCCTAGCGCGTCCGCCGTCACGTTCCGATTGCCCAGCCCCACCACCAGGATTTCCCCGTCTTCCGGCAACATATGAAAAACACACTCCGCCACCAGCTTGGCGATGGTGTGTTGCTTTTCAGCCTCGCACTTGGGCAACTCCCCGCATTCCAACGTGATATATTCACCGCGCTTTTTTCCCAAAGCATTCGCCGCCGCCTCAGTCTCAATGCGGATTCTCGTGCGCCGGATATCGTTGATCTGTTCCGTTTCTACCAAAACACCTTCCATGTGCCCGTTGCCCTCGTTCAAGCACTCCATGGCCAGGTCCGTACGAAGAGCGCGCATGCTATCCCCCTCTTTTGGGGTCTGGACAGGGAGACTGTCATTCCCTTCCGACCCGTTTGAACACGGCCATTGCCGTTTCAAACCCAATACGGAGACATCATGCGCAAAAACGTTGGAAACTATTCTGTTTTATCCCTCGTAGCGCAAAGCCTCAATGGGATGCAGCTTGCTGGCTTTATTGGCCGGGTACATGCCAAAAACCACGCCAATGAAAACGGAAAATCCGATGGCCATCCAGGCCACAAACGTGGGAATGGTCAATGTCATGTTCAACACAGGCGCCAGCACCTTCACCGCCACCAAGGAAATCAGCAGCCCCAGAATGCCGCCCATCAAGCTCACCACCAAAGATTCGATCAAAAATTGGGTGAGAATATTGCCCCGGGCCGCGCCTATGGCTTTGCGAATTCCAATCTCTCTCGTCCGCTCGCTGACGCTTACCAGCATGATGTTCATGATCCCGATGCCGCCCACCAGCAGAGAGATGCCCGCAATGCCGCCCAGCATCAAGGAAAGGGTGTTGGTGGTCTCGCTCAAGGTGCTCAGCATTTCCGATTGGCTGTAGACGCTGTACTGGGTCCCGTAGGTGTCCGTGTTGTAATTGGCAAAGGCTTTCTCCAAATAGCCTTCCGTGGCGGCTTTGGCCTGCTCCACCACAGCGGAGGAGGCCGCCGACACATAGAAGGTGCTGATCCCCCGCTGGGAAAAGATCCGCTCGGCCAAGGGAAAGGGGATCAAAATTTGGTTATTGTTGCTCCCCCCCGCGCTGGACTCGTTCTCCTGCATCACCCCGATTACGGTCATCGTGTACCCGTTCAGGGAGAAGGTTTCGCCCACCACCCGGGTGGTTCCAAACATCTCCGTGGCTGCTTCCGAGCCCAGCACCGCCACAAAGCTGCGGTTATCCAAGTCGGGCTGCTTGAGGAACCTGCCTTGGCCGATCTTCCAATTGCGAATATCCAAAAGCTCGGCATTGGTCCCCTGTATGCTTCCGTCTTCATAGGTGGTCACGCCGGCCTTCACGGTTGCGGAGACGTTGGTGATGGGCGCGATATGGGCAATGCTTTCCTCCTGGGCCAATTCCTTAAGGCCCTCCATCGTAACGGGGTTTGTCCGCCTGGCGCGAACGCTTGCGTTGATCAAATTCGTACCCATGCCCTCGATTCTGGACACCACAGAGCTGTTGGCCCCCTGCCCGATGGATACCAGCACCACAATGGCCACCACGCCGATGATCACGCCCAAAATGGTGAGAAAGGAGCGCATCTTGTTGCCCGCAATGGCCTTTAATGCCATTTTAAGCGACTGGAACAGCATGGCCCTGCACCTCCTCATCCTGTTCAAAGAGCTTACCATCCTCAATGCGAATGATTCGCTGAGCGCGCTTGGCCACATTGGGATCATGGGTAATGAGCACAATGGTGTTGCCCGCGCTGTGAAGCTCGTCAAAAATATCCAAAATTTCCCGTCCCGTCTTTTTGTCCAAATTACCAGTGGGTTCGTCCGCCAAAATGATGGAGGGTTTCACCGCAATGGCCCTGGCAATGGCCGCGCGCTGCTGCTGACCACCGGACAATTGCGTGGGACGGTGCTTCATCCGTTCCCTCAGCCCCACCCGTTCCAGCGCCTCTACAGCCATCCTGTGGCGCTCCCGGGCACGGATGCCCTGATAGATCATGGGCAGTTCCACATTTTCCAGGGCAGAGAGCTTGCCCAGGAGGTTGAACCCCTGAAAGATGAAACCGATCTGCCGGTTGCGCACTTTGGCCAGCTGATTTTGCTTATATTTTTCAATGGGCTTGTCATTAAGCACATAGGAGCCGCTGTCCGCCACATCCAGGCAGCCGATAATGTTCATCAGCGTGCTCTTGCCGCTGCCCGATGGCCCCACAATGGCCACATACTCCCCTTGGGCGATGTGCAGGGAAACATGGTTGAGCGCGTAAATTTCCTCGCCCCCCAGCACATAGCGTTTCACAACGTCTGTCATTTCAATCATTAGGCCGGCCTCCTCACCTGTCGCGATTGACAACGAAGGTCTGATTTCCGCCGCCTCTGCCGCCTTGCCCACCTTCAGGCGCGGGACCGCCGCCAAAATTCATCATCATACCACCGTCCACGCCCATGCGAAAAAAGCTCCCGCTGTTGGTATTTCCCTCCCGGGTCACCAGCACGGTGTCGCCCTCCGCTAGGCCTGTCAACACTTCCACAAAGTTCTCATTGGACATGCCGGTGGTCACAAAGGTTTTTTGGCCAGGCTCCTCGCTGTCGGCCGGGAGATTTTCCCCCTTCACCCACACATACTGCCCGTCCCGGGAGGTATTCAGCGCCGCAATGGGAATCAGCAGCACATCGTTGGCTTCCTTAATTTTGATGGTGGCGGTTCCATTCATGCCAATGCGAAGCCGTTCGTCGCCATTTACGCTCAGGGTCACATTGTAAACCGTAACGCCGCTTTCCGAAGTTCCGATCTGAGAGATGCGGGCGACTGTGGCGGAATAGGCTGTATCCTGAACCGCGTCCATTTTGATTTCCGCCTCCTGGCCCACCTGCACGTTCACGATGTCCAATTCGTCCACGCTCACCACCATTTCCTTTTGGTCGCCCACATAGAGGGAGGCTAGGGTGGTGTACGCCGCCAACTCCTGGGTAGAGGCTTCACTGATGCTGGACACAATGCCCTCAATGGGCGAAGCCAGCGTACCCGAGGTAAGCAGCTGATTTGCCTCCGTGATTTGGCGGGTCAACTGATCACGCTTGGTTTGCAGGGTTTGATATTCCGAGGATACGGGCACATTGGTCAAATAGGCAAGGCGGTTGCCCTCCCATTTTCGATCGTTCACTTCCATGTATACACCGGAAATATACCCCTTCTCGGTGGTGGTAAGCTGATAAGGCATGCTGATCCGCGCGGCTGTAAGGCCTAGGGATTGCTGGTTATAAAAAACTTCCACTTCCCCGCCCTGGCTGCCATACGCATCCGAAAAGGAGACGGTGGCCTTTCCGTCCTTCATTTCCCGCACTGTTGCGTCCAAGGTGGTACGCCCCACCTTGACCTTGGCGCGGTCATTAACCGCCATGCCCTCCGCTGCGCTCACCTCCGCCAACATCCAGCCGTCCAAGGACAAAAGAGCGATGGAGCCCTTTTCCGCCATCACATCCTGAATGTACTGGCCAGACTGCATATAGACTTCCTTTACCCTGCCCTCTAAAGGCATCTTTACATAGGTGGTGTTGCTAAAGCCATTGGAAATGGAGGCCATTTCGCTTTCGCAGGTATCCAGCTCGCTCTCAAGCGCGGTCACGGTATCTTCCAGCTTGTCCCTGTCCACACTGAGCATCTCCTGGCCTTTTTCCACCTTCTCTCCCGTCTCCACAAGGGTGCCGGAAACCGTGATGGCATATTCCAGGTTCACATTCTTCGTTTCACTGATTTTGACGGAGCCAGTGCCAGTCACACTCTGGCTGAGGCTTCCCTTGCGAACCGCCACCTCTTGGTAAGCCGGCGCTTCCGTGGCCGTGGCGGCAACCTCCTGCTTGGAAAGATAATACTGATACCCAAAATACCCCGCAGCGCCTACAATGCCCACCAGTAACACGATTGTCAGAAACCTTTTCATGATTCTCCTCCCCAAAACGGAAAAATCTGTTATCGTCAGTATCTTACCCCGCACACCTTGTGAATGCATGACCGTTATGTGAAAACTGTGTGTTGGGCTGATAAGGCAACGCCATCCCGCGCATACTGCTGGTAGCAATGCAAAAGGAGGCGTTCATTTGATTGGTTTTTTGTTCAGCGTCATCGCGGGAGCGGCGATGAGTTTTCAAGGCGTCATGAACACGCGCCTATCGGATAAAATCGGCCTTTGGGAGGCCAACACCTTTGTGCAGGGGACCGCCTTTGCCCTTTCCCTGCTGGTGATGCTGCTCTTTGGCAAAGGGCAGCTTTCCGCCATTGGCACGGTGCCTAAGGGCTATTGGCTCGGCGGCGCCATCGGGCTTGTGATCACCGTAACGGTGATGCTTTCCATCAAGGGTTTGGACGCCACGGTGGCCATCTCCACCATTCTCATCGCCCAGCTTCTGACCGCCGCCATGATCGACGGCTTTGGCTGGCTGGGCCAGGAAAAGGTGACCATGAACTTTCGGCACTACCTGGGCCTGGCCTTGATGCTGGGCGGCGTGGTGGTCTTTAAGCTCAAGTAGTCCCGCCATGCCCCAAAACGGTGGTATTGGTGTAATCGTTCAAAAGGGTGATGGCCTCCGTGAGCGCGGCCAAGGAGTCGTTCACCTTCTGCCCGCTAGAGAGCTTGGCATCAAAGGCGTCAATAACGGTGTAGATCTGGTCAAAATAGGATTGCTGGTACAGCCTTCCCACTTCGCCGTACATACTGACATTCAAATCATTGACCACCTCAACGCCATGGATGTATTGGCGGATCCTTCCCAGTGCGCCGCTGGTGCTGGAAGCGCCCAGGCGGCTTAAGGAATTGGTTTGACTTACCGCATGCTGCATCTCGCTTCGAATTTTCGCATTGCGGTGATTTTCAAAATTCGCTTCGTTCAATCCGCCGCCGCCCGCCAATTTGATGATCAAAAAGACGGCCAGGCCCAAAACCGCAAGAATCAATAACGGGCGAAAGCGGTTGGATTTCATGACATAATTAAACCGGTTGGGGCTGCGATAACGGTACACATTTCCGCCTCCTTTGGTTGTGTTGGGGACATCCGGGGTTGCAGGACAAACGCTCATTGCGAGGTGATTATAGCATAGTCAATGAAAGTGGTAAAGCGGGAAGCCTTTCCCTTGGAATTTTCAGCCATTGTGGAGGGCAGCTTCGTGGATTGGCCTTAAAACCCGCGTGCGGGGGAGCGTTTTGCGCAAGAGTGTATTTTTCATGCTTTTTCGCTTGACAAACCCACCCCGCTCCGCTACAATCATCAACAAACGCGATGACAGGGCACGGTGTTCCCCTCCGCCTTTCAGAGAAATGCCGGTTGGTGCAAGGCATGAAGGCCAAGGAAAACCTCTCCCCCTCGAGCGGTGGCCGTGAAAAAAAGTAACGGTCAACGGGTTGGCCCGTCACAGCTTTTGAGGGGGAGCCTTGGCTCCAACCGAAGTGGTACCGCGGATGCAATTGCCTCCGTCTTCGTTTTTCAGAAGACGGAGGCTTTTTGATTTCTGTGGTGGCCCAAATGTTTAGGAGGAGGAAGCCGCATGACTTTTGTCCCGACAACGACGCTGAACCCCTATACTCTGCCAGGCCTTTTACGAAAGAACGCGGAGCAATTGCCGGACAACGACTGCGTCGTCGCCCCCGAATATGGCATTTGCTGGAGCTGGAAGGAATTCGACCGTCTGACCGATGAAGTGGCTAGAGGGCTATATGCCATGGGCATTCGCAAAGGTGATCATGTGGCCATTTGGGCCACCAATGTGCCGGAGTGGATGCTGACCATGTTCGCTACCGCGAAGCTGGGCGCGATCCTCATCACGGTGAACACCAACTACAAACAATTCGAGCTAAACTATCTGCTCACCCAAAGCGACGCCAAAATGCTCATCATGATCGGCGGCGTGAAGGGGAACGATTATATCAGCCACATCACGGGAATCCTGCCCGCTTTGCATACGGAGGAGCCTGAAAACATCAAAAGCAAACCGCTTCCCTTTTTGAAGCAGGTGGTTTTGATTGGAGATGCCCAAAACAAGCCCAAGGGAATGTATGCTTTCTCCGCCATCTTTGACCGCGCCAAGGACGTTCCCCAAAGCGTGGTGGAGGAAATCCTTCAAGCCCAAAATACCCAGGATACCATCAACATGCAGTATACCAGCGGCACCACGGGCTTTCCCAAGGGCGTGATGCTCACCCATTACAACATCACCAATAACGGCCAGTTTATGGGAGATTGCATGAAGCTGACCCCAGAGGACCGGCTGATGATCGTGGTTCCCTTGTTTCACTGCTTTGGCTGCGTGCTGGGCGTGATGAGCTGCTTGACCCATGGCTCCACCATGGTACTGATGGAGCGCTACCATCCCCGCAAGGAGATGGAGCTGATCGAACAAACGCGCTGTACCGCCGTTCATGGGGTTCCCACCATGTTCATCGGTATGCTGGAGCATCCGGATTTTGACCAGTTTGATTTCTCCCGCCTGCGCACGGGGATCATGGCCGGCAGCCCCTGCCCCATCAAAACCATGCAGGACGTGACCAGCAAAATGCATCTGTCCGAGCTGACCATCACCTATGGCCAAACCGAATGCTCCCCCGGCATGACCATGAGCCGCACCGACGACCCCCTGGATCTGCGCTGCACCACTGTGGGCAAGCTGCTCCCCCATACGGAAGGCAAAATTATCAATCCCGAGACCGGCGAAGAAGCGCCCCGGGGCACTCCCGGAGAAATCGTCACCCGTGGATACCATGTGATGAAGGGCTATTACAAAATGCCCGAAGCCACCCATCAGGCCATCGACGAGCAGGGATGGCTCCATACGGGCGATATCGGCGCCATGGACGCGGAGGGCAATTTTCGTATCACGGGGCGGCTCAAGGACATGATCATCCGTGGCGGCGAAAACATCTATCCCCGGGAGATCGAAGAGTTCATGTACACCCACCCCTCGATTTCCGACGTGCAGGTGGTGGGCGTGCCGGATGAAAAATACGGCGAAGAGGTATGCGCCTTTGTGATCCTAAAGGAGGGTTGCTCTGCCACGGAAGCGGAGTTGATCGACTTTGTGAAAAACGGGCTGAGCCGCTTTAAATCGCCCCGCTACATCCTTTTTGTGGAGTCCTTCCCCATGACGGCCAGCGGAAAAATCCAAAAATACAAGCTGCGGGAGACGGCCGTGGAACGGCTGGGGCTGCAAAATGCCGCGACCATTGAGACCGCCTAACCCCACTTGACAGATTTTGCTTTGCATACTAGAATAATAGAAATGAACTGAATCACGTGCGTTTATTCCTCTTGCCTTCCCAGGGGTGCATGATCATAATTGAAAGGTGTGCTTGTCAATGGCCCTGCCAACCATGACCATCGTGGCGATGATTCTGTTTGCCGTTACCTACATTTGCCTGATGATCTTTACCAATCTACGCGCTTACATCGCCCTCGCCTCCGCCGCCCTGTTCGTGATCCTGGGGATCCTGCCGCTGAACGAGGTGTTCGGCGCCGTGGATTGGAACGTGATCATGATGATCGCGGGTACCATGGGAACGGTTTCCTTATTCATTGAATCCCGAATGCCCGCCAAGCTGGCCGACATGATCATCGACAAGACCCCCAACGTCAAATGGACCATTGTGGCGCTTTCCATGTTCGCCGGCATCATTTCCGCTTTTGTGGACAACGTGGCCACGGTTTTGATGGTGGCGCCCGTGGCGCTGGGCATTGCCAAAAAGTTGAAAATTTCCCCTGTTCCCAGCATCATTGCCATTGCCATTGCTTCCAACCTGCAGGGCGCGGCAACCCTGGTGGGGGATACCACGTCTATCCTTCTAGGGGGAGCCGCCAACATCGACTTCCTGGGTTTCTTTTTCCTGCATGGAAAGGTGGGCCTGTTCTGGATCGTGCAGCTTGCGGCCATTGCGGCCACGATTGTCCTTTTATGGATTTTCCGCAAGGAAAATCAACCCATTCGCATGACGGACCGGGAAGAGGTGCAGGATTACTTCCCCACTGTGCTTCTCTTGGGGACCATTGTGCTTTTGATCCTGGCGTCCTTCCTTCCCGCAGATCAAAAGCCCGCCGTCACCAACGGCCTGATCTGTGTGGGCATCTTCCTGATCGGCTTGCTCCGGCAGATCTTCGTGAAAAAGGATATGTCCTCCGTCAAGACCGCGCTTACGGAAATCGACTATTTTACCCTGCTTTTGTTGGCCGGCTTGTTTGTGGTGATCAGCGGCATCACCAAGGCGGGCGTGGTGGACCTGATCAGCCAGCTGTTTGTAAATATCAGCAACAACAACCTGTTTATCATGTACACGCTCATCGTATGGTCGTCGGTGCTGCTTTCCGCCTTCATCGACAATATCCCCTATGTGGCCACCATGCTGCCGGTGGTGCAGATGATCGCCGTGCATATGGGGGTTTCGCCGTACCTTTTATACTTTGGCCTCTTGTCCGGCGCTACGCTGGGCGGCAACCTGACCCCCATCGGCGCCTCCGCCAACATTGCGGGCCTTGGGATTTTACGCAAAGAAGGCCATGACGTCAGCGCATGGACCTTCATGAAAATGAGCATCCCGTACACGCTGGTAGCGGTAACGGTAGGCTATGTGTTGATTTGGTTCATTTGGGCATAACAAAACTCAGTTTTTTAAACTTTGCAAAGGGGCGGGGATTCTCCCGCCTCTTTGCATAAAGGCGTCATTTCCGTATCCGTTCACCTTCATAATGGGCGCATAGCCAAACAGGCCGCCAAAGTCCACCACATCCCCCGCCTTTTTGCCCGGCGCGGGAATGATGCGCACCGCGGTGGTCTTATTGTTGACCACGCCGATGGCCGCCTCGTCCGCAATGATCCCCGCGATGGTGTTGGCGGAAGTATCCCCGGGAACGGCAATCATGTCCAAGCCCACGGAGCAAACGCAGGTCATGGCCTCCAGCTTTTCCAATGTCAAACAACCGGCCGCCGCCGCCTCAATCATGCCGATGTCCTCGCTCACGGGAATAAACGCGCCGCTTAGGCCGCCCACGTGGCTGGAAGCCATCACGCCGCCCTTTTTCACCATATCGTTGAGCATGGCCAAAGCGGCGGTGGTGCCGGGCGCACCCGCCATTTCCAAACCCATTTCACTAAGAATATACGCTACGCTGTCCCCACGGGCCGGTGTTGGCGCAAGGGATAGATCCACAATGCCAAAGGGAACCTGCAAGCGTTTGCCCGCTTCCTGGGCCACCAGCTGGCCTACCCGCGTGATCTTGAAAGCGGTGCGCTTAATGGTTTCCGCCACCACGTCAAAGGATTGGCCCTGCACTTCCTTCAGCGCCCGCTCAACCACCCCGGGGCCGCTGACCCCTACGTTGATCACGCATTCCGGCTCCCCCACGCCGTGAAAAGCTCCCGCCATAAAAGGGTTGTCCTCTACAGCATTGGCAAAGACCACCAGCTTGGCGCAGCCAAAGCCATCCTGGTCCGCCGTCAATTCCGCCGTGCGCTTGATCACGCCGCCCAGGGTTCGCACCGCATCCATATTGATGCCGCTGCGGGTGCTGGCCACATTCACACTGCCGCAAAGGCGGCTCGTTTTTTGGAACACCTCCGGCATCGCTTCCAAAAGCGTTTCCTCCGCCCGAGTGCTCCCTTTGTGCACCAGCGCGCCAAACCCGCCGATAAAATTCACGCCCACATCCGCCGCCGCTTTATCCAGCGCCAGCGCGATGGCCATGGGATCGCTCCCACAAATCATGCCCACCGGCGTAACGCTGATGCGCTTGTTCACAATGGGGACGCCCAATTCTTCTTCCAATTCATTGCCTACCCGCACCAGATCCCGGGCCACGCGCGTTACCTTTTCGTAGGCCTTTGCAGCGGTATCCGCGTCCGAAGCGCACCTGCAGTCCAACAGATTGATGCCCATGGTAATGGTTCGAATGTCAAAGTGCTCCTCGTTGATCATGCGCATGGTTTGCAAAATTTCGCCCAATTCCAGCATGGAAGCGCCTCCTTAAATGCGGTGCATGGCATCGAACAGATCGGCTCTTTGGATTTGCACCGATTCGCCAATGTCCCGCCCCACGGTGGTCAAGCGCTCCGCAATCTCCGAAAAGCTCTCCTTTGCGCCCGCAAGATCTACGATCATCATCATGGTAAAATATCCGTCCAAAATGGTTTGGCTAATCTCCAAAATATTGATGTTTTGTTCATACAACGCCGTGGATACATGGGCGATAATCCCCGGTTTATCCACGCCCATCACCGAGATCAATGCCTTTTGCATGGTTTGTCCTCCTGCCTTGATTTCCGGTTCCTAGCCCATCCATTAGCTCATGGATACCGTCTGAGACACCTGCTGTAGATAGCTTTCCGCCTGTTTACACAGCCATTCCCATTCCACGGCCAGCTTCGGATTTCCTTCCAATTCTTCCACACACCCAGCCGTTTCATAAACCATCCCCATATCGCCCATCAGCGCCAGCCCGCCGCCTCCCGCTCCATGCTGAAGGGTACCCAAAATTTCGCCGGGGCCTCGAAGCTCCAAATCCTTTCGGGCGATTTCAAAACCATCGTTGGTTTGCACCAAAGCGCGCAGGCGTTCGTTCTCCTTGGCCAAGAGGAAACACCAGCTTTGTTCTGTCCCGCGGCCTACTCTGCCCCGCAACTGATGCAACTGCGCCAGCCCGTAACGGTCCGCGTCCTCAATGAGCATCACCGTGGCCCGGGGAACATTGACCCCCACCTCAATCACGGTGGTAGCCACCAACACCTGCAATTTCCCCTGAGAAAAGGCATGAATGGTCTGTTCCTTCTCTGCCGCCGGCTGTTTGCCATGGGTGAAGCCCAAACAAAAGCCTTGCAGTTCCCCCTTTTGCAGTTGTGACACATGCGTTTGTACGGCCTTTACGTCCTCCATGGCCTCGCTTTCTTCCACCAAAGGGCAGACGATGTACGCCTGCTGCCCTGCCTGAAGCGCTTTGCGCAAAAAGCCATACATATCGGCCCGCTTGCTTTCCGGCACAATGCGTGTGGTTACCGCAAGCCGCCCCGGGGGCAATTCATCCACAATGGAAAGATCCAAATCGCCGAACATGACCAGTGCCAAGGTTCGCGGAATAGGCGTTGCGGACATCACCAAGAGATGCGGGAATAGGCTGCCGCTTTCATCACCTTGCTTGCCTTTGTTCAAAAGCGCGGTGCGCTGCCCCACCCCAAAGCGGTGCTGCTCATCCGTAATACAAAGCCCAAGCCTGTGGTACTCCACGTCTTTGCTGATCAGGGCATGGGTACCGATCACCACCTGCCAGGCCCCGCTTTCCAGGGCCTCCCGCGCACTTTTACGTTCCTTGGCGGGCATGCCTCCCACCAAAAGCCCGCAGGCGATTCCGTGCGTTTCCAAGTAGGGCTTCGCGCTTTCATAATGTTGCCGCGCCAAAATCTCGGTGGGCGCCATCAACGCCGCCTGATAGCCCGATTGCACGCACAACAGGATGGCCCCCATGGCAATGGCGGTTTTGCCACAGCCTACATCCCCTTGCACCATCCGCGCCATGGCGGCGTCTTTGCGCATATCCCTGGCGATTTCGTGGAGCGTGCGCCGCTGGGCGGCCGTGGGCGCGAAGGGAAGGGACGCCCAATAGGCATCCTGCTGCGTTTCACTTGCCTGTATGGAAAACCCGCGCTTACGCTGCTCTTTTACCTTGCGCACCGCCGTGTGGTACAGAAGCATTTGGCCAAAAGCCAACCGGCGCTGTGCCGCCAAGATCTCCGGCATGCTCTCGGGCGCGTGAAGAATGCGCAGCGCGCGAGGAAGTTCCATGAGCCCATGAGCCTCCCGCAAGCGGGTCGATAGCCATTCCTCGCCGATTTCATCGACACACGCTAACGCCTGTTTCACCAAATTCTCGTGGATCTTTTGCGGAACTCCGGCAATGGCGCGGTATACCGGCACAATGCGCGCCGCGTCCTCCAGGCTTGGGTTTTGCAGCTGGAGCTTCGCCCCAAACCGTTCCACCAGCCCGAACAGCAGATACTCCGAGCGCTTCATCAAATTTTCTTTCATCCAGGGCTGGTTGAACCAAACGGCCGTCATCTCTCCGGTTTCATCTTCAAACAAGCAAGACACGCGGCAATTCTTGCCAAAGCGGGTCAATTTGGGCTCCCCCACTCTGCGCACATGAAAAGCGGCGCGCTGCCCCGCTTGGGCCTCCTCCAGCTTTGGGCAATTGCTGGCATCCTTATACTTTTGCGGTAGCGTGAATAAAAGATCACGCAACGAGAAAATCCCCGCTGCGTGCAATGCTGTGAGCCTGGCTTTTCCAACGCCTTGTAATGCCGATAGTTCCATGGTTACTCTACGGACACCAAATAGTAATAGAGGGGCTGTCCGCCACGGTGCATTTCCACATCGCACTCATCGTAAGCGTCCGCGATTTCAGTGGTCAGCTCGCCAGCAGCCGTTTCCTCCACGTCTTTCCCATAATACACCGTGATCAGTTCATCCTCATCCGTCACGATTTCCTTCATCAAGTCCGACGTCACGTCGTGAACATTGCTGCCCACCACCTGGATTTTGCCGTTGTAAAGCCCGATGATATCCCCTTGCTTGATATGGAGGTCGTCCATCTCCGTATCCCGCACCGCATAGGTCACAGTGCCTGTGCGCACCCGCTGGGCTGCCTCGCCCATGCGCTTGGCATTCTCCTCCCCGCTCATATCAGGCTGAAACGATACCGCGGCTGCGATTCCCATGGCGACATTCTTGGTTGGGATCACGTGGACCTCTTTGTCGGTGCAAAGCTCCGCCGCCTGCTGCGCCGCCAGGATGACATTGCCATTGTTGGGGAACACAAACACGCACTTTGCGCGCACCTTTTCAATGGCATCGGACAGATCCTCAATGCTGGGGTTCATGGTTTGCCCGCCTTCGACGATCTGGTCCACCATCAAATCGGTAAAAATCTTGTTAAATCCATCTCCCAAGGACACGGCCACCATGCCATACTCCTTCAAAGGCGCGTCCTTCGCCTCTTCCAGCTTTGACGCCGCAGGCTGACGGTCGCGGCGCTGCTGCACCATATTTTCGATCTTCAAATTCACCAGTTCGCCCAAAGACAGGCCATATTCCAAGGCTTTCCCGGGCTCATTGGTATGCACATGCACCTTGACCAAAGACAGATCGCCCACCACCAGCACGCAATCGCCAATCCGGTTCAAGCGGCGGCGGAAGGAGTCGATGTCTTCCTCCAAAATGTCTGGAAAAAGATTTTGGATCAAAAACTCGGTGCAATAGGCAAACTCGATCTCGCCCATGGCATCGTGGTCATCTTCAAATTCCACAGTGCCGTCAGCCGAGAAATCCATACGCTCCAAGGGGATTTCTTCTCCGCGAAGGGCGGCGGCATAGCCCATGTAAATCAAGAGCAGTCCCCGGCCGCCCGCGTCCACAACGCCTGCCTGGGTAAGGGCGGGGAGCATTTGCTGGGTTTTTTTCAAAATCGCGTCGCCCGTTGTTAACATGGTTTGAAAAAGTGCTTCATAATCTTCAGGCTGCTTTTTGACCTGCTTCATCGCGTCTTCCGCAATCACGCGCGCCACGGTGAGAATGGTACCTTCTTTGGGCTTCATCACGGCTTTGTAGGCGGTCTCCGCGCCGCTTTTGAGGGCCTGGGCAAATTGGGTGGGCGTAATGCGCTCCACACCTTCCAGCGCTCTGGCAAAACCGCGATAGAGCTGGGAGGTGATCACGCCGCTGTTTCCCCGGGCACCACGAAGAGCGCCCTTGGCCAGCGCGTCGGCGGCCTCTCCGGCGTTCAAATACTCTTTATTGCTGATTTCCTTGGTGGCGGACATCATGGTAAGCGACATATTGGTTCCCGTGTCTCCATCCGGCACAGGGAAAACATTCAAAGCGTCTACCGCTTCACGGTTCTTTTCAAGCATAGCCGCGCCAGCCAAAATCATATCGCGCAGCAGCAGGCCATCGATGGTCTTAGTCTGTATCAACGGTTTGTCCTCCTGTTGCAAGATTAGACGCGAACGCCTTCAACGGAAATGTTCACGCGGCGCACCTTTACGCCTGTCATGCTTTCCAGCTTATATCGTACGGTTTCTACAATCGTCTTACAAACTTCGGCAATGGAAATGCCATACTCCACGATGATAAATAAATCCACGTCGAGCATATCGCCCACCAGGCGCAGCTGCACGCCCTTGGACAAATTTTCCCGCCCAAGCCATTGGACGATACCGTCTTTGGCTCTCTTGCCGGTCATTGCCACAATGCCATAACATTCCAGCGCGGCATAGCCCACCACCTTGAGCATCACGTCCTCAGTAATATAAACTGTGCCTATCTCATTCTTGATTTTACATTCCATTCTTTCACATGCCTCCTTGTGGCAATCACACAAGCCCATATGCTGACTGCTCTGCATTTTCATGGCAATCATGGTCATTATACATGAACATGAATCTTTCCGCAACCGCTTTCCCTGAACATTTTTCTCACAATACGTACAAAAGATACCTTGCCCTGCGAGGGTTTGGGGTAAGATTTCAAAAATTCACAATTTCCTTCTTCCCCAAACAGCATACCACTACATATGGCATACGTTCACCAGCCCACGCCACCATTTCCAAAGTTTGTCACTTATCCGTTACCCAGTCTTCATATAATCCAAAAGTTCTGTTTACATTATCGCAATATGTGGTATACTGTAAAGGAGTATGCGAATCTGCTGCTCCAACGCAATCGTCCGAATGTGATAGGAGATGTGGCATGAACGCTAATAAGCGTATGAAATACGCCAGCACGCCAACCTATGGCATGCAAAAGCGTGGTTTTTCGAAAAAAGCAGCCTCCGTGCAGCAACCTGCAATGCCTGATTTTACTCAAATGCCTATGCCTGAAAATACGGCTATGCCTTTCCTGCAAAACCCCATCCCCGCTTTTCCGTCTGCCTTGTACCCACAGGCTTCCGGCATGGGGCCCACCCCAACTTTTTTGCAAGGCCCACAGCCGATGCCTTCCATGGGGGGCCTGCCTATGAACCTACAGCCGCCTCTGATGGCGGCTCCCTCCTTTCTCCAAGGTAACCCTTCTATGCAGCCGCCCCCATCGGCCTCCATGCCTCTTCCTATGGGGAACGCTCCCATGGTGTCTTCCGCGCAGCCCGTGTCTTTTTCGCCGCGCCAGCAAGGCTTCGTTCCACCTAATGCGCAACCAGCGCTTCCGCCTGTGCAAAATAGCATGATGCCCTCCATGGGGTTTTCGCCTATTTCCCCCTTCAGCGGACAGCCTTTGCCTGGCGGGTCGCCTATGCCATCCCAATCGGCAAGTTTTCCCTTTCCGACTTCCCCTATGGCGCCGGCAATGCATCCTCCCCGCATCAACACGGCGCCCATGCAAGCGATGTCCTCGCCTATGCAGCCTTCCCTGTCGCCCCCTATGATGCCTGCCCATAGCATGCCCTACGGCAACCCTTCGGGCATGTCCCCTGCGGCAAAGCAGCCTATGGAGCGGGACAAGGTTTGGATGGCGTTCCTGTTTGGTTTTTTGCCGTTGCTCTTCATTCCCTGCCTTTTTGTAGGACAGGCGTTGGATTTCCTGCGGTATTCCTTCATTGCGCTTTGTGTCTTGGGGCTTGGGGCCATGTGGTACCGGCAGATGTTTACCTCCAGCACCCGCACTACGATTTCCATCATTTATGCCGCGCTTTGCGTGGTCACCATTTCGCTCTTGCTCAATGGCAGCGGAACCGCCCGGCAGGCCAGTACCACCAACAGCAACATGCCGCCCGACATGCAATTGACGCCCACGCCTGCCGCTATGGCTGCGGTAATGGAAAGCACGGCCCCCGAAGAAACGCCCTCCCCAGTTACAGCGCCGGGTGAATCCGAAGCGGAATTGCGGCTGGTGACCTTTATGGAACTTTGGAGCGCCAACCGTTGCCAGGACATGATTGCTTATGTGCAGCCTAGTTGGGCCACCAACAAGGAAAACCCTAACGCGGAATTGTTCAACGTGCTTGCCAATCGCACCCCCGAAGAATACACCATTGAGACGATCTCCGGAACGGATGCGGACACCTCCCGTACCGTTACCCTGTCGGCCTTGATCAACAAAAACAATGGGAAAGACCCCGTTTTGTACCGGTTTATGGTGATGATGGTCAAGGAAGGCGGAGAATGGTACGTAGATCCCAATTCGCTGGCCACCAATGACGTGGTCACTCAGGACGATGCCACAGGGGCCGCCACAACCTCCGTCCTTATGACGCCGGTCCCCCGCATGACTGAAACGCCAGTACCCGACCCTAGCACGAAACTTTACTACAACCCGGATGGCGGAAAGCAATATCATGCCGATCCCAATTGCTCCAGCATCAAGGCCCAATATTTGCCCCTACAAGGATCCTTCCTTTACAGCGAGCTGAAGTCCCACCAAAGCCTCCAGCCCTGCCTGAAGTGCGGAGCCCCTACCAAGGCGCTGGAATGATTCTTGTCTCCCAAAGTACCATGGACTCCCTTGTGTTTTGCCTAGAGCAAGTAGATTTTTATCGCGCCCAGTGCAAGGGCTCCGCCCCTTGCATCCCCGCCAGGGTTTCACCCTGGACCCATTTGGGGAATGCTTAATGGCGACAGTCCATCAGTGGACTTGGGCAGAGCCCAAACTCCCCCCCATGTTTTCGTAATGTGCGCTAGTAGGGCTCTCCCTTTTCAGGGAGGGCCCTACTGCGATGGCTTCCATCCATAATGTCCTTCACCAACAAAACCCCACCGAACGCCAACTCACGTCCGATGGGGTTCCACTTTATGCCTCGACTTATTCTTCCGCTTTATCCCTGCTTATTCCCCGTAGGAATAGGCCATGACCACGCCGCCCATGTTGTCCAGCGAAGCCTGGTAACCACTGGCCGGATTGGGCACCGGCAGATCATAACTCTCCAAAGCCTCTTGCGAAGGAATGCGGAAAATTTCGTATTTCAGGCCGCCATCCTCATAAATGCACAAATGGGGATGATCGACCAAAAATTCGATGTACTCTTCCAGGCAATAGTCCATAATCCGCATGGCGGCGGAGTGCGCTTTGCCCACAAAGCGGTATAGGTTGAGCGCCGCAGAAACGCCGGTTTTATAGCTCTTATCCTCCCAGGCGGGCGAGGGGAAATCCTTGGTGGGAAAACGGAAAATGACGCCGTACTTCCAGCTGTTTTCCGTAAACCACTTGCCCTGTTCGGATTGTTGAAATTTAACCCCTTTTTGGATGGGGTATAAGTCCATCCGGAAGGAAAACCCGGTTTGATAATCGCTGGTGCCGGGATAGTTGACTTCCTTTTTGGTCTGCTCAATCAGAATCTGGTCGCTGTATTTATCGCTCAACTCTTGCTTGACTTTTTCAAACATTTCCGTCTGGGTTTCGTTGCTGCGATAACCCTCTCGTACGATATAATCCTTTTTGCCTTCGGTGCCGGCCGCTTCCACCATTTGGGCCAGCGCGTCATAGGCTACGGGAAACAGGCGAACAGAGCCGTCCTGTACCTGGATCTTATAATTGCTGGCTGTGCCTACGCTCACCAATTCTGCATCGGAATAATCCCCAGGCAAGGGATGCCAGCCGTTGACCAGCATCAACCCTCCCCGCAACAGCGCCGGACGGTCCAATGTCACGGTGCTGAAGTTTTCCAATCCGGCCCGGCCCTTGTCCTCAATGCGCCAGGTCACATCGCCCAGGGTGGTCTCCCAAAAAGACAACTCGCCCTGTTCCTCTGGCGTCACTTCCATGTTGGTGGAGGAAGAACTGCTCCGCATGGAATTCATTTGGGCATTGAACTCTTGCTCCGCCGCGATATTCTCCCTTTGCAACACTTCCCGCTGGCTCTTGTATTCGTTCTCGATGAGCATGCGGCACAAAAAGAAAACACCAAAGCCAACCACAACCACGATACCAAGCACGCTTGCCATCCGCAGCAGGGTCTGATAAGGATCCTTCTTCATTTTGTGGATCTTTTTATTGGAATTGATGCGCATATGCCACCATCCCTTTCTTCACTCGTCGGCCTTCCGAAACCATCTGAAAGCCTGAGAGAACTTCGTCAATCGGCCAAGCGGCTCATCACTTCAAAAATATGTTCCAACTCCTGGGGGCTGCTATACGTGAGCAGAATCTTTCCTTTTTTCTCATTGCCCGAAAGGGTGGTTTTCACACCCAGCGCTTCCCGCATGGCATTTTGGAGCGTGTTCAGTTCCGCGCTCAATGCCTTTGCCCCTGTGGAGGGGGCCGCTTGGGAAAGGGGTTGCTTTTGAGCCAATTCCTCCAATTTGCGTACATTGTAGTCGTGCAGAATACATTGATGCGCCAGTTCCATCTGCCGGCTCTCCGGAGAAACTCCCGCCAAAACCCGTGCGTGTCCGGCGGAAAGCTCCCCACTCACCACCATCGCCATGATCTCTTCAGGCAAAGTCAAGAGCCGTAGCAAGTTGGCGACCGCTGGGCGGCTCTTTCCCAGGCGCTTGGCAGCTTCCTCTTGGGTATAGCCGCATTCCTGCATAAGGCTGCGAATAGCGGTGGCTTCTTCAATGGGATTGAGGTCCTCCCGCTGAAGGTTTTCGATGAGGGCGGCTTCCATTTGCTGGGCATCGGAAAGGTCGCGCACAATGCAGGGCACCGTCTCCAACCCTGCCAAACGGGCGGCCCGAAACCTGCGCTCTCCTGCCACGATCCGAAACCGCGAACCATTTTCCACCACCAAAATGGGAGACAACACGCCTGCCTGGCGAATGCTATCGGCCAATTGTTCCAGCGCGTCTTTATCGAACTCCCGGCGAGGCTGGCTGGTATTGGGATCGATTTCCAGAATGGAAATATCTCGCACCACAGTTTCCAAAATCTCATCGCTCTGCGGAAGCAGCACGTCCAATCCTCTTCCAAGTCCCGTCTTTCTCATTAGCTTGTCCCCTTTTTCCATTTACATACCGGTCACAGCGATGGGGACGCGCTACCTGTTGCGCTCCATCAACTCTTGCGCCAGTTGGCGATAGGAGTCCGCGCCGAGACTTTTGGGATCATACACATGGATAGGCACCCCATGGCTGGGCGCCTCTCCCAGGCGCACATTGCGAGGAATGGCCGTAGCAAATACCTTGGTCTTAAAGTGCTTCTTCACAGAATCCACCACTTGCAGGCCAAGGTTCGTACGCCCATCCAGCATGGTTAGCAAAACGCCTTCAATATCCAGCCCAGGGTTAAAGGTGTGTTTCACACGGTTGATGGTATTCATCAGGCTGGTCACGCCTTCCAGGGCGTAGTATTCACATTGAATGGGGATCAGCACCCGCTGGCTTGCCACCAAGGCATTCAGCGTGAGCAAACCCAGAGACGGCGGGCAGTCGATAAAAATCAAATCGTACTCGCCTTCCACGCTTCTGATCATGTGTTTGAGGCGGTATTCCCGTTCCTCCAGATTCACCAATTCCAACTCCGCTCCCGCCAAACGGATATCCGCGGAAATCAAGGACAACTGCGGAACACTGGTTTTCATCACACAAGCGGTCATGGGTACGCGTCCCATCAGCGCTTCATAAACCGTATGGTTGCCTACCCGCATCCCCAGCCCGCTGGTGCTGTTGCCCTGGGGATCCAAATCGATCAGCAATACCCTTTGACCCGCTTCCGCAAGGCAGGCGGTGAGATTGATGGCCGTGGTCGTTTTTCCAACGCCGCCCTTTTGATTGGTAATGGCAATGATTTTTCCCATCATCAAACCTCATCTGTTATCACATTTGTAGAATAAAAGCTGCAAGAAATATTGTACCTTTTTCACGGAAAATTGTAAAGTCCATTGCCGAAATGTGGGTTTAGAAGGTGAGCGAGACTTCCGCGTCGCCATCCTCGCCATATACGTCCAACACATAGGATTGAGGGCCGCCGTTCTTACGCTCGCTTTCATAAGCGATCCAGGCGTCCACATCCCCACCGTTGCCCTGAAACTCGCTCACCGCCAGCTGCCATTCATTAAAAAACTCTTCCAGGGTAAGCTCCCTGCCCATCACATAGCTAGCCACTTCTTTGCCTACATAGCGAAAGTGCCAGGGTTCAAAAATGATTTTGGTGATGTCGGTTTTATTATCCGGGTAGCGGAGAATATAGCCAAATTCCGTACAGTGCTCTTTCATCCATTGGGCTTCCTTGGTTTGGCTAAAATCCGTAGTCATTCGCGGCCGGCCTGCATACTCCGCGTTGAGAATATCGCAGGAAAGGCCGGTCTGGTGCTCGCTGGATCCAGGATAGGCCACTACGCCGTCATCTTTGCCGTTATTGCTAGCCAAGCGATTGCTGTACGTGGTTTTTTGCGTACCATAAGAGCGATAGCCGCTCTTTAAATACAGCGTGTATCCCGCCTTCTTGGCCGCCTCAAACATGGCCTCCAGGGCTTCTCCCGCCACGCGGTCCATATAAACGGCGGCAGAGGTCGCCTTTTTGACGCCCATCTTGACCAAATCGGCCGGTTCGTAGGACTCCTCCAATAAATTATCCCGGTTGACCAAGCGGTTCACCGGCGCGTACAGGGCGCTGAGCGGAACGGGGTATGTCCACCGGATGCTGGGGGCCACAATGTCGCTGGCGATATCCGGTTCATCCGTGGTATCATCCGCTGCATCGGCGCCCAGTTCCGCTTCGGGAGCTTCCGGCTCTTCCTCCAGCGTTTCGTCCGCCTGCTCAAACTCATCGCTCGCCTCATCGGAAATCGCGTTCACCGATGCTGCCACCGCAGGCGCGAAAGCGGAAAATACCAACAGAAAAATCATCATAGCGGCTACTCCGGCGATCCTTTTCATGGAGACACCTCATTTGCAGAGATTTGAATCAAATACTCATAAACATCCAAGCGATGGGCGGAAAGATAGTGCTCCATGGGTTTTCCCGATTCAAAGATCGCTTTGGCATGCTCTTTGCCTACATAGCGCACATGCCAGGGCTCGTAAGAATACCCGGTAATGTCCTCATATCCCTTTTGATAGCGCACCACAAAACCAAACCGATGGGCGTTTGCGTTGACCCACTGGCCAGCCTTGGTTTTTCCAAACCCCGAATTGAGCTGGGAACCGCCCTTTTGCGCCACGTCCATGGCCATTCCCAGCTGGTGCTCGCTGGTACCGGGCAAGGCTACCAAGGCATCCGCCTTTTCCACGCTGCCCGTGGTCTTTTTCTTACGGGCATAGATGGTGCCTTGCTTGCTGTAGCTCCGGTATCCCGAAACCGAAGCCAGGGGCGCTCCTTCCGCTTTGGCCGCTTCAAACATCTCTTCCAAAGCGGTGGCGGCATCGTCCCGCATGGCTTGCGACATGCCGTAAACATCGGTTTTGCGAATTTCGGGAATATATTCTTCCATGATTTCATGCTGGCGGTTCACCAAAAAAACCGTGCCGCTCACATCTTTGTCCGGCATGGCGGTGGAAAGACTTCCTTCCATCAGCCCTGCCGCCAAAGCCACCACAGAAATCACTTTTTGAAAAAGCAACGCCCTCCACGCCCTTTCAAACCAAATCATTGGCAAGAAATAACCAACTATTGTAGTTCGTCGCTAATGAGTATGGCTCCTTCTTCACAAACAATTTTTACATATTGTGTTTCACACCGCAAGCTGACCGTAACCCCTGTTTCTCCGTGCTCCTGGGAAAGCACGCTCCCGATTTGGTGAATCTTGGAGAGCAGGCCATATTTTTCAAAGGGAATCAGGATTTTCACGGTCTGAAGCCCCGCGTGAAGGCATTCTTCCACCTGGGCCAACAAGGTTTGAACCCCTTCGCCGGTTTTGGCGCTCACCGCGATGGCCCCCGGCAGCGCGTCGGCATGGGGAGTACCAAGATCGCTTTTGTTAAGCACGTTGATGCGCGGCGCGGCAGTCGCGTCAAGGCTGTCCAAAACCTCCAGCACTGTTTGATGCTGCTTAAGCATTTCGGGGTTCGCCCCGTCGGACACGATCACCACAATATCCGCCAGCGCCGCCTCCTCCAGCGTCGCGCGAAAGGCCTTTACCAATGCGTGAGGGAGCTTGCGGATAAAGCCCACCGTGTCCACCAAAAGCGCCTTGCTGCCATGGGGCAGCGCTATGGGGCGCGACACGCTGTCCAGGGTGGCAAAGAGCTGATCTTCCACATAGACGCCCGCGCCCGTCATTTGGTTGAACAAGGTGGATTTGCCCGCATTGGTATACCCCACCAGCGCCACCAGCGGGATTTGGTTCTTCTCTCGCTGCTGCCTGCGCAGGTTTCGCTGCTTCTCAATCTGCTGAAGTTCTTTGCCCAGGTCCGTCAACCGTTCCCGAATCCGGCGGCGGTTGACCTCCAACTTGCTTTCACCAGGACCCCTCGTGCCGATTCCGCCGGCCAGACGGCTTAATACCAAGCCCTGCCCCAGCAAGCGCTGGGAGCGGTATTGCAGCTGCGCGATTTCTACCTGGAGCTTTCCTTCCCGGGTGTTGGCCCTGGCGGCAAAAATATCCAATATCAGGGCGGTCCTGTCCACCACTTTCAAGCGCAGAACCTCTTCCAGGTGCTTTTGCATCACGCCCGAAAGCTCTTCGTCAAAGATCACCAAATCCGCCCGAAGAGCCTGGCAACGCAGGGAAAGCTCCTCGGCCTTGCCCTTTCCGATGCAGTAGAGCGTATCAGGCTTAGAGCGCTTTTGCAAAACCATGTCAAGGGTTTCCGCACCGGCGGTGCGGGCCAATTCCCGCAGCTCCGCAAGGGATTCCTCGCTTTCGATGCCCACCAGCACCGCCCGCTCCATCCCCACCGCCATTTTGGGCTCCTCCGCCACATAGGCGGCGTCGGCCTCCGCGATCTCCCGCATCCACTCTTCATCCGGCAGCTTGCGGGCAAGAAGCAACTCGGTCCTGCGAGGCTCGCCCTCCCGCCCCTGCTGCAAAAAAGCAGCCTGAACCGTGGTGGGCTGCCCCTTTTCATTCACCCCAATGGCGCACATGGCGTCAAAGCGCATGCTCAAAAGCGCGCTGAGATCCACGTCGCTGAGCTGTCCTGAACCGTTGGGGTGGGTGTGCACGCAACGGATCATGGACAGCCGCTTTTCGCTCCTGCGCAAGCGCAGATCCGGCAAATCAATGCTGTCCGAGCGGCCTACCAGCACATCGGCCACTTCTCCATCCCGGGTGATGTAAATCCCTATTTCCCGATTCAAAGACGCACTGAAGCCGCAGAGCTTGTGAAGCAAGTCCTGCGGCATAAACAGATCCGAGGGGATGGGTTCGTCGTACCATTCCAGCATTTCCGCCAGTACGCTTTTTCGAATCCCCTCAATATTTCCATGGATTTCGGGCATAGTTGTCCTTTCTAAGCCTATTTCTGCTTTTCCTGTTTCTTCTGGTAATCCTCCACGGCGGCGTGAATGGCTTCCTCCGCCAGGAGGGAGCAATGCATTTTCACGGGCGGCAGCCCGTCCAGCGCTTCCGCCACGGCCTTGTTGGTGAGCTTCAAGGCCTCGTCCACGCTTTTACCCTTGACCAATTCGGTGGCCATGCTGCTGGTGGCGATGGCGGCGCAGCAGCCAAAGGTTTTGAACTTCACATCCGTGATCATGCCGTCATCCACCTGAATGTCCATTTTCATGATGTCGCCGCACTTGGCGTTGCCTACAGTTCCGGTTCCCGAGGGGTTCTCCATCTCCCCCACATTGCGCGGATTTTGAAAATGCTCCATCACTTTTTCGGAATACATGCTTATACCTCCTGCTTTTCCTTTTGGAATAACGGGCTCATGGCCCGCAGATTGTCAACGATGGTGGGCAGTTCGGAAAGCACCGCATCTACCTCGGCCAGGGTATTGTCTCTGCCCAGAGATAAGCGGAGGCTGCCGTGAGCGATTTCGTGGGGCAGTCCAATGGCCAAAAGCACGTGGGAGGGGTCAAGGCTACCGCTGGTGCAGGCGGAACCGCTAGACGCCTCAATACCCGCCAAATCCAGCCGCATCAGCAAGGCCTCGCCCTCCACATAGCGGACGGAAACGTTCACATTCCCAGGCAAGCGCTCCGTGGGATGGCCGTTTAAGCGGGTCTCCGGAATCGCCTCTACAATGCCGTGAATGAGCTTGTCCCGCAGGCCGGTCAGCATTTGCTGGTGTTCTCCCAGCTCCGCCGTTGCCAGCTCTATGGCCTTGCCCATGCCCACAATCGCAGGGACGTTTTCCGTTCCGGCCCGCAGTCCCCGCTCCTGAGCGCCCCCGAAAATCAAGTTTTCCATGCGCACACCCTTGCGGATGTACAAAGCGCCAATGCCTTTGGGGCCATGGAACTTATGGGCAGACAGGCTGAGCAAATCCACCTGCCATGCCTTGACATCCACAGGAATGGCGCCCACGGCCTGCACGGCGTCAGTATGAAAAAGGACGCCGGCTTCCTTGGCGATTTTACCGATTTCCGCAATGGGCTCGATGGTGCCAATCTCGTTGTTGGCCGCCATGATGGTGATGAGCACCGTATCCTGGGCAATGGCCGCTTTGACCGTGGCGGGCGAAACCCTGCCAAATTCATCCACCGGCAGGTACGTCACCCGGTAGCCTTGCCTTTCCATGGCCTCGCACACATGCAAGACCGCGTGGTGCTCTACCGCGCTGGTGATGATATGCTTGCCCTTGTTTGCATTCATGGCGCAGGCGCTGCGAATGGCCCAGTTATCGCTTTCGCTGCCTCCGGCGGTAAAGAAAATTTCCCTAGGCTCTGCGCCGATGGCCGCCGCCACCTGCTTGCGGGCCTCCTCCACGGCACGGCGCGCGTCCCTGC
>JAVBVF010000040.1:0-13006 GCA_031554475.1 Eubacteriales bacterium
TTGGTGTGCTCTTTCCCTCCCCCCGGCGGGCGGGGGGGTGGCGGGTGGCCCCCCCCCCCCCCCCCACGTCCCCCGCGTCCCCCCGCGTCCCCCCGCGTACCCACCGTTCCCCAAAAGGAGAGATTGGATGTCTGACATTAAAGACCGCTTGATCCCCATGGATCTGGAAGCGGAGATGAAGAAATCTTTTATCAGCTACGCCATGGCGGTGATCATCAACCGCGCCCTGCCCGATGTGCGGGACGGCTTAAAGCCCGTGCACCGGCGGATCATCTACGCTATGAACGAGCTGGGCATGACGCCCGACAAGCCTTACCGCAAGAGTGCCCGCATCGTGGGCGACGTGCTGGGTAAATACCATCCCCATGGGGACAGCAGTGTGTACGACGCCATGGTACGCCTGGCGCAGGATTTTTCGATCCGCTATATGCTGGTGGAGGGCCAGGGCAACTTCGGCTCAGTGGACGGCGACGGCGCTGCCGCCATGCGGTATACGGAGGCGCGGCTGGCAAAATTGTCCATGCATCTCTTGGGCGAGATCGACAAGGACACCGTGGATTTTTATCCCAACTTTGACGAGACCTTGATGCAGCCCACCGTGCTGCCCAGCCGTTACCCCAACCTTTTGGTGAACGGCTCCAGCGGCATTGCCGTAGGCATGGCCACCAACATCCCTCCCCATAATTTGCGGGAGGTGGTGGACGGCTGCATCCACATGATCGACCATCCAGACTGCACGGTAGCGGATCTGATGGAGTTCATCAAGGGGCCGGATTTTCCCACCGGCGGCATCATTTTGGGACACGCGGGCATCCGCTCGGCGTATCACACCGGCCGCGGGCGGGTGCTGGTGCGGGCTCGAACGGAAATCGAAGCCATGCAAGGAAACCGCAACCGCATCGTGGTGACCGAGATCCCTTACATGGTGAACAAGGCACGACTGGTGGAAAAGATCGCGGAACTGGTGCATGAGAAAAAGCTGGAAGGCATCAGCGATATTCGAGACGAGAGCGACCGCAACGGCATGCGCATTGTCATCGAGCTCAAGCGGGACGTGTACCCCACCATCGTCTTGAACTACCTTTACAAGCATACGCAGATGCAGGAAACCTTTGGGGTGAATATGCTGGCCCTGGTGGACGGCGAACCCAAGGTATTGACCCTGCGGGAGACGCTCTACCACTACATCCGCCACCAAAAAGAGGTGGTGACCCGCCGCACCCAGTACGACCTGGACAAGGCCGAGGCCCGGGCCCATATTTTGGAAGGGCTCTTAAAGGCGCTGGACCACATCGACGAGATCGTGGACATGATCAAAAAGAGCCCCGACACGGCCACCGCCCGCATCCGCTTGATGGAAGCCTTCGCCTTTTCCGAAAAACAGGCGCAAGCTATTTTGGACATGCGGCTGGCGCGGCTCACGGGTTTGGAGCGGGATAAGCTCCAAGCCGAGTACGACGAACTGATGAAAACCATTGCCTACCTGCGCAGCCTTCTGGCCGACGAGGGGCTGCTCATGGGGGTCATCAAGCAGGAAATGAGCGAAATTCGGGACAAGTTCGCCGACGACCGCCGCACCGAGCTCACCCACATGGAAGGCGAAATCGACATTGAAGATCTGATCCAAAGCGATGACATGGTGGTCACCATGACCCACTTTGGCTATGTGAAGCGCCTGCCCAAGTCTACCTACCGCGCCCAGCACCGGGGCGGCAAGGGAGTGGCCGCAATGGCCACCAGGGAAGAGGACTATGTGGAGCGGCTCATCATCGTGAACACCCACGAGGACATCATGTTCTTTACCAACCGTGGGCGGGTGTACACGCTAAAATGCTACCAGACCCCCGAGGCGGGGCGCACGGCCCGGGGCATGGCCATTGTGAACCTGCTGGCCATCGGCGGGGAAGAAAAAGTCACCGCCATGATCCCGGTGCCCAAGGATACCGAGGAGCACCAGTTGGTGATGATGACCAAAAACGCCATGATCAAAAAGACGCCCTACAGCGAGTTTGCCAATCTGCGCAAAAACGGGCTGATCGCCATCACCCTGAAAGAGGACGACGAGCTGGTGGCGGTGGAACTGACCGACGGCACCCAGAGCCTGATTTTGGGCAGCCGCTATGGCAAGGCCATCCGCTTTAGCGAGGAGCACATTCGCGTCATCGGCCGCACAGGCATGGGCGTTCGCGCCATGAAGCTCAAAGAGGGCGACGAGATGATCGACATGTCCGTGATCCGCGAGGGGCAGCAGGTGCTGGCCATCACCACCGGCGGATACGGCAAGCGCACCGATCCCGAGCAATACCGGGAGCAGGGCCGCAACGGCATGGGCGTAAGCGCCATGAACCTCACCGACAAAACCGGCCTTCTGGCCGCTCAGCTTACCGTGAATGAGGATGAGGATATTCTGCTCATCACTGATGACGGCACCATCATCCGCATGAAGGTGGCGGACATCCGCCAGACCGGCCGCACCACCCAGGGCGTGCGCCTGATGCGCATTGCCGAAGGGGCGCAAATCGTGGCCGTAGCGCGCGCGGAGCAGGAGCAGGAAGAAGAGGCCCTGGAGGCCGCGCTGGAAGAGGCCATCGAAGCGATCACGGAAACGGATGAAAGCGTGATCGGCGAAAATGGCGGCGCGGAGGACGAGATATAAGCAAACAAAACGCACGCAAGAGAGTCTTGCGTGCGCCTGGCTGTCAAAAAAGGTTCCGGGAGACGGCCTCCGGCGGCTAAAGGGCGGTTGCCCTTTAGAATCCCTTTGCTGAAACGCCCATTTCATGGGAGTTTCACAGATGGGTCCAGGGCACAGCCCTGGCAGCGGTTTGGAGGCGGAGCCTCCAAAAAGGGTTTATCGACAAGCTGACGCACGCAAGAGAGTCTTGCGTGCGTTCCTTTGTCAACGGGAGTGCTTATTCCCCCAGCATCTCCTTCACCGCAATGCTCTTGATATGCCATTGGTTATTTTCCTTCACCAAGCTGGCGGTATATTTAGCGCCTGGCCACTTGGGGGCGGATTCATAGCTTTCACCATACAGCGCCTTGGCCGCTTCGGCGTTTTTGGCGTTCACCCTGCCGTCAATGCGGGGAATGGTTTCCACAAACTCCGCCCTGGCAGAGCTTTCCCAGGGCCAGCACCACATGGAGGTCATCTCCAGGCGATGGTCAATGCCCCGAATGGTGTAATACACATAGGGACTTTTCCCATCCAAGGCCAATTGAAGATTTTCATCCCGCTGCAGATAGTTGGACTGGAAAAATTTGGAAAGCTCCGTGGCGTCCTCCCGCATCATGATGGTTTGGGCGCGCTTGGCCATGCCATCCTTGAGAATAATATAAATATTGGTGGCGTTCATCGCATAGTAAAAGGTCACCATCAAAAGGCCCAATAGCACAGTGAGCAGCAAAAGCCTCCCCGCCAGATACCATACAAACCGGCGCAATTTTTTCACGCCTTCACCCTCCTAAGCCGGAGCATCGCCCCCGCCTTCTGTTCCTTGGGCTATTATACAGGAATCGGCAGGTTTACGCAACGCATGGAAAGCATTGGTGAAACGGGCTTTCCTTCCCCCCTTTCGCTTGAAAACCGTTTTCCCCTATGGTATGCTTTGCATGCGCCGCCCCAGGGCGGGCAAGGAGGTAATCATGGACAAAGCGCGAAGGTTCCTTTGTTTTCTTTGTGTGGCTCTGGCTTGTTTGGGGACGGCTCATGCCGAGGTGGTGGGCATCAGCGGGCAGGGCTATGATACCTTTCAGCAATATTATCAGCAGGATGTTGACTTCATCAACCAAAACGACGGCCGCCATTTATTGCCCCTGGTGCTGGCCAAGCGTGGCGATGTGTCCAGCGATGGCCGGCTAGCCTATGAACTGATCGGGGATACGCTCAGCGTCAGCATACTGACGGATCCTTCCGGATACATTATTGAACAATGCAAAATTGTGTTAACCGCCCCTTCGGGGATGGAATATGGCAACGCGATTTACAATGACTTTGCCATCTCAGGCTATCACAGCTACGCCTTATTGATGGCCATGCACGCCGATCCGGACCCGGCCAACCGCTATGCGCTGGTGAAAGATGTGGAGGCGGGGTTAACGGCGGGACAAGGGACCTATACGCGCCAGCTGGGTGTCTATACCCTGGACTGCCTGCGCCAGGATCAAGTGGTGATTCTGGATTTTCGCAACAACAGAGCCCCCGCCACGCCTGCTCCCCAAGAGAGCGTCGCGCCCAGCACGCAACCACCCGCCGGCGCCACTCCGCCATTGGGCGAAGATGAGGGCGCGGGTCTTTTGTAACTTTTCCCTGCCGAAAGTTACACGGGAGTGTCTTTTGGTTGCGCGATCACAAACGGAGTTCTCATAATCTTTCATTTTTAGAAGAAAATGTAACTCATGAGTAACCACCAAATGGTATACTGGCAATGTATCGTAAGCTATCCTGTCGGCATTATCTGCTCCGACTGAATCCAATTGGGAGGAATCACTATGAGCCATTTTCGTAAAATCATAAGCGTTGCGCTTGCCGTTCTCCTTCTCGCGGGGTTGTCCCTGCCTGCCTTGGCGGCACAGCGCAATTATAGTAACGTCATCGTGGTGATGCCGCCGTCTCATCCCAGAACCACGCCCACGCCCATCCCCGAGGCTACGGAGCTTCCTCCGGAGCCTTCGGTTACGCCTGACCCTGAGGCGACCGTGGATCCTGAGGCCACCGTGGACCCCAACGCGACCGTGGATCCTAATGCTACGGTAGACCCGAATGCCACCGTGGACCCCAACGCGACCGTGGATCCTAATGCGACCGTAGACCCCGACGCGACAGTGGATCCTAATGCCACGGTAGACCCGAATGCCACTGTGGATCCTAATGCGACCGTGGACCCCGACGCGACAGTGGATCCTAATGCCACGGTAGACCCGAATGCCACTGTGGATCCGAATGCGACAGAAGATCCCAACGCGACCGTGGATCCGAATGCTACAGAAGATCCCAACGCGACCGTGGATCCCAACGCGACGCTTGATCCGCAAGCCTCTGTGGAGCCCACTGCAGAACCGACCCCCGAGCCCACGCTTCTGCCGGAAGTCACCGATCTTCCTGAGGATTTGGTGCAAGTGGAATTCCCCGAGAAGGCCCAAGTCGCGATTGAAGCCACCGTGCGGCAGATGGGTGACGAGCCGGCCTACGGCGATCATGTGCGTTTCGACTCTCAGCTGCACGGGCTGGAAGGGTACGAACTGTACCTGCAATGGCAGCAATCCAAGAACGGCGACGATTGGTTTGATATTGCCGATGCCAACAGCTATAGCCTCACCTGCGTGCTCACGGAAGAAAACGCTCACGATTCTTGGCGCTTATCTGTTACCTGCTTTGCCCGGGTCACGGTGATCCCCGCTGAGGAAGTCGCCGCTACGGAAGGGGACGTTCCTGCCAATGCCGCCGCCCCCGCCCAGGAACCCGCGCCAGCACCACAAGCCCCCGCTCCTGTGGAGGAAGCGCCTCCCGCTACGGAAGTCTAACTTGCCCGTAAAGGGCACAAAAAACCGGCCGACATTTTCCGTCGGCCGGTTTTTTGATGGAAGCGACGGCCTAGGCCAGCTCTTTTTCGATCAGCTTGCTTAGGGTGTACACATCCCGATCCATCTCCCGCTGATCGGGGCCTTCAATCATCACCCGCACGCGGGGCTCGGTGCCGCTGGCACGAATCACCAGCCTGCCCTTGTCCTTGTACTTGCCTTCCAGTTCGGCAATGGCTTTTCGGATTTTTTCATTCTTGTCAAAATCATACTTCTTCTTATCATCCACATTGGCGGCATACTGGCTTTGGGGCATCATCTGCATCACGGAAGCCAGGCGGCTTAAGGGGCGTTGCGCCGCCACCATGGCGCTGATGACCTGCACAGAGGTCAAAAGCCCGTCTCCCGTGGTGTTGTGATCCAGCAAGATCACATGGCCGCTTTGCTCCCCGCCCAGGTTGTACGCGTCCAAAAGCATCTTCTCCAGCACATAGCGGTCGCCCACCTTGGTCTTTTCCATTTTGATGCCGTGCTTTTTCATGGCCATGTCCAGCCCCATGTTGCTCATCACCGTGGCCACCACCGTATTGGCCCGCAGCCTGCCCTGCTCCTTTAAGTAAATGGCCAGCATGGCCATCACCTGATCCCCATTGATCAATTGTCCCCGTTCGTCCACCGCCATCAGGCGGTCCGCGTCTCCGTCATAGGCAAAGCCCACGTCCGCGCCCAATTCCCGCACCAACTCACAAAGCCTCTCCGGATGGGTCGATCCGCAGTTTTCATTGATATTGGTACCGTCGGGCTCATGGTAATAGCAGCTGACCTGGGCGCCCAGCTCCTTGAAAACCATAGGAGCCACCTCATAGCTGGCCCCCTGGGCGCAGTCCAGCACCACATGCAGGCCGTCCAGCCGTACATTGGTGGTTTCTTTCACAAAATCCACATACCGGCGGGTGGCGTTGCGCTGGCGCACAGGCCGCCCCACCCTGGACCCCACCGGCAGCTCCAGCCCCTCCGGCATGCCGGAAAGAACCAACTCCTCGATCCGGTCCTCAATGGCGTCGGGCAGTTTATAGCCGTTCTTATCAAAAAACTTGATGCCATTGTATTCCACCGTATTATGGCTGGCGCTGATAACCACGCCTGCGTCCGCTTCATAATAGCGGGTCAGGTAGGCAATGGCGGGGGTGGGCAAAACCTCCACCAGCACGGCCCGGGCGCCCACGCTGCAGATCCCGGCCACCAGCGCGCTTTCCAGCATTTCTCCGCTGATACGGGTGTCACGGCCCACCAAGATCGTGGGCCGGTGTACATCGCTGGCCAACACGCTGGCGCTGGCCTGCCCTAAACGAAATGCCATATCACAGGTTAATTCCGTGTTCGCAATGCCGCGAACGCCATCGGTTCCAAACAATCTCGCCATAGGAACTCCTTGCTTTGGGCAAACGCCCTTATTTGTGAATGCCGTAGGGCGGCACATGCCTGTTTCTATCCTAAGCCAATGCAGAGGATTGTATGCGCCGCGATGCCCTCGTGTCTAGGTTGTTTTGTATGGTATTATCGGCCTTAGTATACCCGCAATGGCAAAAAATAGCAAGTGGGCGCAACGTACAACATCCTGCGGATTTTGTCGGTTTATGGCCAAAAAACCACCATGGCTAGTTGACAGCGCCCAAACCGAATGATAGACTGCAAACGGAGAAGATTTTCCTTTTCTCCCAGTAAATTGCAAAGGAGCGGCACCTATGCCGTTTTTCGATGACCAAAGCGGAGCGCTGACCCTCCCTACAGGGCATCAGCTCACCGGGCGCATGCCCAAGGCCGAAGTCTTGCGCGCGCTTGAAAGCCTCTCCCCTAGAGAGACGCTCCTGGAAGAGAACCGAACGATTCCCTTCCCTTCCCTGGACGTGCCTGGGGGAAGGGTGGCCCTCTTGGCTTTTTTGGCCCATGGCCTGCTCAAGCATGTGCATATTTTCCCAACGGGGATAGGGCAAAAAACCGTGTTGACTGCCGAGCAGCAGCGCGCCTTCCTCTTTTCCCTGGTGCGCTTGAAGGACCCGTGTCCGGATACCGGCCGCAGCTGCCAAATCACCTGCCCCTTTGGCAGCCTTGGCCTTTCCACCGATCCGCGCACAGGGTTTGCCACCCTACGGCTTTCCTACCACTAACCCACCCCCACATCCATGCACAGAGGAGGGAGCGCCATGCAAGCGGCGATTATGCCCATCATGCGCGACTATCTGATCCGTTTTCAACAGACTGCCATCAAGGAGACAGGGCGCCGGCCCCTCACCTTTTTGCGCGTACCCATGGACGAAAAGCTGGTGCTTCCAGGCTGCAAGCGTCCTGGCTACGCGTTTTGGCAACCCATTCCCTGGAAGGATGGCAACGTTCCTTTTGGCGAGCACGAATCCCTTTTTCATCAAAGCATTTTGGATTATCTTGCCATCTGCCAGTTTTTGGAGATCCGCTTTCATTTGCCGGTGGCTCCCGTCAACAGTCCGTTGAGCTTTTTGCATAACCGGATTTTTGAAACCCCCAAAAACACGGAAAGCGCGCCTCCGGCCCAGGCCTTTGAAGAGGCGGTGTTCTATGGCCATGAGCACCCCAACCTGCCGCTTTCCTACTGCATGGCCATGACCTGCGATAGCCGGGATCCCCTTTTATTGATGCTCCGGGCCGAGGATGGGCAAGCCTACATCTACCACGCCGAGGGCATTGCCGAACCCCTCTACCTGAAGCTGACGGTGGACCGGCTCCTGCCCAAGCTGAAATTTGTGTATGATTTTTAAGGACCAATATCAAAAAGGCGGTGAGACCGCATGCAGATAACGGAACGCCAAAACAGCATCGTCAGCTATGGGGGGCTCTCCAAGGCCAAGCTGTATGCGCTTGCCAAAGAAGCCTTTGCCCAGGCTGAGTTTCCTGTGCCCAAACGCTTTTGTGCTTTCTTGCCCATTTTCCCCTTTGAACTGATCCAGAATATGCAGTATGTGGGCCATAAAACGGGCGTCCCCGCTTCCGCCCTGGGCTTTTCCCTGGACCCCGCCGAATACCACCAAAAGCTCTATGCCCAGATGCCCGATCTGTACGTAGGGGACAACTACCACCGCAACTTCGACTACGAAGGTCACTACCAGGGCCGCGGCGTGTTCACCGTGGACAAGGCCTGGGTGCTGCGCTTTCCGCAATACCAGCCCTTTTCGGGGGAAAAATTGCGGATGTATGCTTTGGGCGGCGGGCACCAAGCGGTGGCGGTTCCCGAAAGCGTTTACCCGCGCGGCATGGGGCTTTTGGCCGCCTGTGAGCGGCGGATGCAGGTGACCCAAAACGCGCTCCAGTTTGCCCAGTATGTGCAAACCCGCCTGGCCCTGAACGACGCCTACGACGCCGAGGAATTCGGCAGGGATTATTTGGAAACCATGAACCTTTCCCCGGTCCTCATCACCCAGAACGAACTCGGCCGGCTCTTGCAGGATTTAAGCATCGCCAAAAACCTGCAAGGTGTGCAGCCAAGCGTCGGGCTGTTTACGGAAAGCGCAAAGCGGGTGGAGCACCTCCACCAATACGTCCCCTTTCACTACGCCTGCGACACCTTTGAGCCCGCCCCCGTTACCAAACCCACGGCCCGGCTCTGCCAACCCTGCTTTCAAGGCACGGACTTCATCAGCGATTTTTGGATTCCCTACCAGGACATCCACGGCTATATTGACAAAGAACACATGACGCTGGATATGGCGCGCCTTTGCGAAGGCTATCAAATTGCGCCCTTGTACCATCCCCAAACCGGCGGCGGCCTCTATCCCGATAGCCTGCGGGTGGTCATCGTGCGGGATCGAGAAGTCCCTATGATGGTGGGCGATGTGCTCAACAACCCCGCCTATGGCAGCGGTATGAACCCGCAAGGCATGATTGGCCGGCAGGTGTTTTTGGCCGACAGCCGCGAGCTGTTGCGGCAACGCAAGCTCATGCCCGAAGAAACCGAGGTGGCGATCGAAAACACCACCCTCTCCCCTGCCCCCTACACACGCGCCCTGGCCTTAGCCGCCTTGCAGGAAAAAAAGGGCCGGCTGGTGGATGCCATGTACCGGCGGGAGGCCGCCCTTTCCCAAATGCCCCAGGGGGGGCGGCCCTATGAGAAAGCCAAAGCCCTTTTAGACGAAAAGGTGGCCACCCTCAGCGAACAGGTCTCCCGTTTAAGCGCCGCGTGGAAACACGGGCAGGTCAGCGGCTATGACGCGGATATCGACTACCTGCGGCGCAAGAGCCTGGATCGAGAGGGCGCTTCCCAAGACGAGCAACGGGAACCCATTGCCTTTGCTATAGACGCGCAGCGCGAGCAGAGCATCGAAAGCGGCTATGCCATGCGCAACAGCCTGGTGCGCATGGCTTATGACGAGGCGGTTCAAGCCGATGCGGCTTTGGGCTCGGATCCTTTGCCAGCCACCCCTTCCCTGGACGACACAAAGGAAACAGAGGGGCCCAAAGAAAACAGAGGGGCCAAGGAGAAGGAAGGGCCGAAGGAAATGAACGGGCCGAAGGAAATGAACGGGCCGAAGGCCCCGGGGGGAGTGGCAACGGCCGAAGAGAACCCAACGCAAGGCGAACAATCCCAGGTAACGGAAACACCGAAGGCGGAAAGAGCGCCAGCGGAAGGGGAAGAACCCCAGGAACAAAAGGCCGAAGCGAAGGAACAAGCGGAGCCGATGACGGAAGCGGGACCGAAGGAGGGAGAAGGGACGAAGGCAGAGGAAGAGCCGAAGAGCGTAGAAGGGGCGAAGAGCGTAGAAGGGGCGAAGCCCCCCCGCAAGCCTCACTCCTTTGAAGATCTTTCTCCCCAACTTCGCCCCTCCAGCGAAGCCCATGTGCCCAAACTGGCTTATATCGTCCGCAGGGAGAGCGAATCCCCTGTGGAGGTTACCAACAAAGATGGAAAAATGGCCGACTTGATTCGCAAAAGGCCGTTCAAGGTATAAGACTTTTGATGGAGGAGGGTCACGAGATGAATCAGCGCACCGTCTTAAAAGGTTTGCAAATTCAACGCACCATCCCTTACCGTGACCCGGACGCTTTTTTTGCGCTGGTGGGGACCGATGGCAATGGAAAAAGCGCGTATCTGCCCATTGGCGATATTTTGCTCAGCCGCCATACCTTGCTCCTGGGCAGCTCCGGCTCGGGCAAAACCAACCTGCTTTTTCACTTGCTGCGCAACCTCCGCGCCAACCTGACCGACGCGGATGTGATGGTGGTGTTTGATCCCACGGGCGAATACCACAGCGCTTTTTATCAAGCGGGCGATATTGTGTTTGCTGACGATGCCCGGGCGGGGGATGAAAATGGGGACGCCTACTGGAATCTTTTTACCGAGCTGTGCGAGGACGACCGTGTGGTGGAGGATGCCTCCGCCCTGTGCGACCTGCTGTTTGATCAGCGCATCCACGGCGCGGCCGAACCATTTTACACCTCTGCCGCCAGAGACCTGCTCATGGCGCTCATCGTGTATCTGCGCCGCCAGGGCGGCCATGAATTGCAAAACAACCTGGCCCTTCGGGAGTTGATCGACGGTTTTGATTTGCACAGCATGCGGGAGATTCTGGAGCAGGAGCCGGACCTGCGCGCCCTTTCCGCCTATCTCTCCGATCCCAGCAGCCCCAAAACCCTGGGGGTGGTGGCCGCCCTCCAACAGGCCGCCCGGGAGCTTTTCCAAGGCCGCTTCCGGCGGGAAGGCCGGTTGGGCATGCGCCCCTTGGTGCGAAAAAAGGGCGGCAAAGTCATCTTTGTGTGCTATGACGCGGCCCGGGGCAGCACCCTGCGGCCCCTGTACGCCACCCTCATTGACCTATGCCTGCAGGAAGCCTTGAGCCGCACGGAGAATGAAGGACATATCTACCTGCTTTTGGACGGCGCCGGTTCCCTGCCCCGCTTGCCCCATTTACAGGACGCGCTGCTCCTGGGCCGCAGCAAAGGGCTCAAAGTTCTCCTGTCCACGGCGGGGGTGAGCCAGCTGATGAGCCGCTATGGCCAAACGGAGACCCAGAGCCTGCTTTGTTCCTTTGGCACCACCATGGCCTTTTTGCTTCACGACCGGCAAAGCCGCGATTTTGTCAAAGGGCTGTATGGCCGCCATCGGGTGGTGGAGACCTTCTCCTCCTCGGTGCAGGTGCGGGGCACCATCGAGCAGGTGATGGACCAGTACATCATCGAGGACGAGGACCTAACCGCCCTCCAGCCAGGGGAGAGCATCCTTTCCACCATGCATTATCCGCCCTTCTGGTTCCGCGTGAAGCCTTACGGCGGAACCTGATACCCTTCAACGCCATCAAAAGGAGGCCTTTGTATGCTCATCACACCCAAGGATATCGCCAAAATGTTGGATCACAGCACCCTGCAGCCCTTTCTGACCCAGGAGGAGGTTCGCAAGGGTTGCGAAATTGCATTGAAATACGACACCGCCAGCGTCTGCGCCCGCCCGGGCGACATGCCATTGGTGCGGGAGCTGCTTTCGGGGAGCGACGTGAAGGTCTGCACGGTCATCGGCTTCCCCCATGGCAACCACAAGCCGGAGATCAAGCTGCGGGAGGCGGAAATCGCCCTGGCCGACGGTTGCGTGGAGCTGGACATGGTGCTCAACATCGGGCGGCTCATTGCCGGAGACGACGCCTACGTGGAAGCGGAAATCAAAAGCATCTGCGAGCTTGCCCACAGCCATGGCGCGAAGGTCAAAGTGATTTTGGAAACCTGCTTTTTGACCGACGAGCAGAAAAAACGCGCCTGCGCCCTGTGTGCCCGGGCTAAAGCCGACTGGGTCAAGACCAGTACGGGCTACGGCACCGGGGGCTGCACCCTCCACGATCTGCGGCTCATGCGCGCCGCCGTGCCTGAAAGCGTGCAGGTGAAAGGCTCCGGCGGCATTCGGGATCTCGACACGGTGCTGGCGGCCCGGGCCATTGGCGCTAGCCGCTGCGGGGTCTCCGCCACAGAAAAGATCATGGAAGAGGCGGAAAAGCGCTACGCGGCCGGCACGCTGAAAGAGCCGGACGCGGCGAGCCTCAAGGAAATGGAAGGCGGTTATTGACCGGCTCCCATCACGGCTTTGGCTACCTTGAATCATTCCCACAGGGCTTGGCGAAAGATTTCGCCAAGTTTCAGACCGTTGGCAAAGGCACTTTGGCAACGGGATGGCGCTTGCTCAAAAAGATCCGGTTGCGCGGAAGCAAGGTGGCTTAAGGGGTGGAGCGTACAGGTCCGTACGTGACATCCCTTAGCCGCCGAAGCTGACAAAGCAAACGGGCCTTTTTCGCCAAGCCCCAGACCGTTGACAAAGGCACTTTGGCAACGGGATGGCGCTTGCTCAAAAAGATCCGGTTGCGCGGAAGCGAGTCGGCATAAGGGGTGGAGCGTACAGGTCCGTACGTGACATCCCTTAGCCGCCGAAGCTGACAAAGCAAACGGCCTTTTTCAGCAAGCTGAGAATCAAAGACCTCCC
>JAVBVF010000004.1:0-30557 GCA_031554475.1 Eubacteriales bacterium
TTTTTCACGTAGTCGGCGTGGCCGGGGCAGTCCACGTGCGCATAGTGCCGCTGCTCGGTCTCGTATTCCACGTGGGAGGTGTTGATGGTGATTCCACGCGCCTTCTCTTCCGGCGCCTTGTCGATGTCTTCATAGCGCATCACTTGCGCTTCGCCCAGCTGCGCCAGCGTCATGGTGATCGCCGCCGTCAAGGTCGTCTTGCCGTGATCCACGTGTCCGATCGTGCCGATGTTTACGTGCGGCTTATTCCGTTCAAACTTTGCCTTGGCCATGGGTTTTCCTCCTTCATTTGGGACAGATCGTTTAGCATGTTCTTTGTAAAGCGCAAGCGCTTTGATTCGGGGAGAAGGGCTTACTCGTCCTTTTTGCCGCCGGTCACCTTTTCGGCAATGCTCTTGGGCACTTCCTCATAGTGATCAAACTGCATGGTGAACAGTCCGCGGCCCTGGGTGCGGCTGCGCAAGTCGGTGGCATAGCCGAACATTTCGCTCAGGGGAACAAAGGCGTGAACGCTTTGCTCGCCCATGCGCGCTTCCATGCCCTCGATGCGGCCGCGGCGGCTGGAGATATCGCCAATGACATCGCCCATGTACTGCTCGGGGATGATGACTTCGACTTTCATCATCGGCTCTAGCAAGCAGGGATCCGCCTTGCGAAGGGCCTCCTTAAAGGCCATGGAACCCGCGATTTTGAACGCCATTTCCGAGGAGTCCACATCGTGGTAGCTGCCGTCAAAGACGATGGCCTTGAAGTCCACCACCTCGAAGCCGCCCAGGATGCCGTTGGCGGAAGCCTCGCGGATACCCTGATCGATGGGGTTGATGAAGTCCTTGGGAATCACGCCGCCCACGATCTTGTTTTCAAAGGTGTAGCCCACGCCGGGCTCCACGGGCTGGATCTCGATCCAGCAGTGACCATACTGGCCGTGACCGCCGGTTTGGCGGACGTAACGGCCTTCGGCCTTGGCAGGCTTGCGGATGGTCTCGCGGTAGGCCACCTGGGGCTTGCCCACGGTAGCTTCCACCTTGAACTCACGCAGCAGGCGGTCCACGATGATCTCCAGGTGCAGTTCGCCCATGCCGGAGATAATGGTCTGACCGGTCTGCTGATCGGTGTAGGTCTTAAAGGTGGGGTCTTCTTCCGCCAGCTTGATGAGCGCCATGGTCATCTTATCCTGGCCGGCCTTGGTCTTGGGCTCAATGGCGACCTGGATCACGGGATCCGGGAACTCCATGGACTCCAGAATGATTTGGTTCTTTTCATCGCAGAGGGTATCGGCGGTGGTGGTGTCTTTCAGGCCCACAACGCCGCAGATCTCGCCTGCGTAGACGGTTTCGATTTCCTCGCGGTGGTTGGCGTGCATGAGCACCAAGCGGCCGATGCGCTCGCGCTTTTGCTTGGTGGAGTTGTAGGCATAGCTGCCGCTGTCCATCTTTCCGCTGTATACGCGGCAGAAGGCCAATTTGCCAATGAAGGGATCCGTCATGATCTTAAAGGCCAGAGCCGAGAAGGGCTCCGAGTCGGACGCATGGCGTTCCATTTCCTTTTCAGGATGATCGGGATCCACGCCCTTGATCGCAGGGATGTCCAAGGGAGAGGGCATGTAGGCAATCACGGCGTCCAGCAGGGGTTGCACGCCCTTGTTGCGGTAGGAAGTACCGCAAAGGACAGGGGTCATGGAGCAGGCGATGGTGGCCTTGCGCAGGGCGGTGTTGATCTCGTCAATGGAGAGCTCTTCGCCTTCAAAGAACTTTTCCAACAGCGCTTCATCCTGCTCGGCAACCGCTTCGATCAAGATCTGGCGGTATTCATCGGCCTTGTCCTTCAGGTTCGCGGGGATTTCCTCCTCGCGGACATCCTTGCCTTCATCGTCGTAGTAAACCTCGGCCTTCATGCGCACCAAATCGATGATGCCCTTGAAGTCGCCTTCGGAGCCGATGGGGAGCTGGATGGGCACCGCGTTGGCGCCCAAGCGATCCTTCATCATGTTCACCACGCGGTAGAAGTCCGCGCCGGTGATATCCATCTTGTTGACATAGGCCATGCGGGGAACGCCATACTTGTTGGCCTGACGCCAAACGGTTTCGCTCTGAGGTTCTACGCCGCCCTTGGCGCAAAACACCGCTACGGATCCGTCAAGCACGCGCAGGCTGCGTTCCACTTCTACCGTGAAGTCTACGTGGCCCGGCGTGTCGATAATGTTGATGCGGTGGCCTTTCCATTCGCAGGTGGTCGCAGCGGAGGTAATGGTAATTCCCCGTTCCTGTTCCTGCGCCATCCAGTCCATGGTGGCGGAGCCTTCGTGCGTTTCCCCCAAACGATGGGTACGCCCCGTATAAAAAAGGATGCGTTCCGTCGTGGTGGTCTTACCGGCGTCGATATGAGCCATGATGCCGATATTGCGCACTTTGTCCAAGGGGTGACTTCTAGGCATATAGGATGGGTCTCCTTTCGAAATACACTTCCGTGTGGGATTTCGGCTGCCCCTCGGCGTTGCCGAGTCGCAGCTATGCGCTTCCTTCGGCTTCGCCGAAGTTCGGGCGCTAGTCGGGGCAGGGGCAAAGCCCCTCCCTTTTTTGGATGCTTACCAGCGATAGTGGGCGAACGCCTTGTTGGCTTCGGCCATGCGGTGCATCTCTTCCTTGCGCTTTACGGCGGCGCCGGTGTTGTTGGCGGCGTCCATGAGCTCGCCAGCCAAGCGCTCAGCCATGGTCTTTTCACCGCGCTTGCGGCTGAAATCGATCAACCAGCGCAAGGCCAAGGTCTGGCGGCGTTCGGGGCGGATTTCGATAGGCACCTGGTAGGTGGCGCCGCCCACGCGGCGGGCCTTGACTTCCAGCTGGGGCGCCACATTGGCGACGGCAGCGGTAAAGACTTCATTGGCATCCTTGCCGGTTTTTTCGGCAATGGCTTCAAAGGCGGAATAGCAGATGCGCTGGGCTGTGCCGCGCTTGCCGTCCAACATGATCTGATTGATGAGCTTGGTAACCACCGTAGTCCCGTGTACGGGATCCGGCAATACCTCGCGCTTGGGGATAAAACCACGACGTGGCATAAGATTCCCTCCTGACCTCATTTTGTGATTTCCCATGCGGTTGCGCGAATTGTGCTGGTTTCTGACGGCCTTCAGCATCGACCGCTCCGAACAACGGAAAGTCACGCGGTGTGCATGCTCTATGCGGCGCTTCGATTCTCACGCGCAAAGGGGAGCATACGCCTGCGCCCACTTCGAAAGGGCTGCAAACAACTGCGCAGGGCAGGAAATTACTTTTTGGGTTTTTTCGCGCCGTACAAAGACCGTGCCTGCATCCGCTTGGCCACGCCTGCCGTATCCAGAGCACCGCGAATGATGTGGTAACGAACGCCGGGAAGGTCGCGTACACGGCCGCCGCGGATCAAAACCACGCTGTGCTCCTGCAAGTTATGGCCAATGCCCGGAATATAGCACGTACCTTCGATCAGATTGGTCAAACGGATACGCGCGATTTTACGAAGGGCGGAATTGGGCTTTTTGGGGGTCGTGGTCTTCACGCTGAGGCAGACGCCGCGCTTTTGCGGGCAGCCTTGCAGGATAGGAGCCGTAGACCGTTCCTCCACCTTTTGCCGTCCCTTGCGGATCAATTGATTGATCGTGGGCATGGAAACACCTCCGGAAATAATATCTATAAAAACTCCGCAACCCTCGGAGCCTTATAGGCCTTTTTAGCGATCCACGGGCTTTGCCCGCGTCGCGGTTACGCCGCTACATACGCGCTTTCGCTGGTTTGTCGCGGCGGGTGGGGGCATAAGCCCCTCCCTGGTCTGCCTTTTCGCAAAAAGGGATGTCCATTTTTGCAAGATGACGGGTGATGTTTTCGCTGGCGCGCAAACGCCCCGCCCGCCCGGCCAAGCTGGGCGATACAGACCTTTACTTGAGCAGCGCCGCTGCCGCGGTGGGAACGCCCACCAGGCAGAGCTTACCCAGCTCCTGCATGCTGTCCATCACCTGCAGGGGCACGTTTTTTTCCTCACACAGCGCCTGCACTTGGCGGTAGAGGAAGTCATCGGCGTCTTTACAAAGGAAAACCCGCAGCGCCTTGCCGTCTTTAAGGGCGCGCAGCACTTGCTTGGTACCAACCACGCGTTTTTCCGCAGAGCGAAGCTGCTGCTCCATGGGGGGGTCGCCTCCTTTGGAAAGAATCCGTCGAATCCCTGCAATGCTTGGCTTTGACTGGCGGTTTTTCGGAAAAAAGCACACAAAAACAGGGATGCAGGACAACCATGTAATGATATCACGGCGTCAATGGATTGTCAATTCTTTTTCTATTGTGGTGGTACTTCTATATTATGGCTGGTCCTTTTCGACCCAGGTTTTCCAAACGGTTTCATCGGCGCCCAGGGTGATCTGGCTGTCGTTGCGAACAATGGGGCTTTTTAGCGCGGTGGGATCGTTCAAAAGCTCCGCAAGGATCAGGCTTTCCGTGGTCATGTGGGCCACGGGGCGTTCCAGGGCCTTTTTGCCCTCCCGATCTACCAGCGCCCTGGCCCCGCATGCCTTGACAAATACGTCTAGCTCCTTGCGGCCCAGCTTATGCTTGGACAAGTCCAGGAGCTGATAGGGAATTTTGCGCTCCTTAAAAAACCGCTCCGCTTTGAGCACGTCGGGGTTTTTCTTCACCACATAGATCTGGATATTCATGCCTGGGCCTCGCTTTTGCCCAGCCGCTCACGGATGTCCTCACCGATGAAATTCAGCTTTTTGCAGCCGGTTCCGTCTAGGAGGCGGGAAGTGATGCGTTCGGTGTAGCGCTCCTTCAGTTCGGGAAGGTCCAGATTGGTGCTGATCACCGTATGCCGCCCGGCCAGCTGCCGCTCATTGAGCAGATTGAACAGCTGGGTGATGGTGATGTTGGCCATCAGCGGCTCGGTGCCCAGGTCGTCTATGAGCAGAAGCGGCGCGTTCATCAGTTCCGCCATCTGTTCGGGATCGTTTTCAAAATAGGCCTTGCGGGCGGTTTCTAACAGGCGGTAGGCGCTGATGTAGGTGGGCAGCACGCCCCGCTCTGCCACCCGATGGGCGATAGCCTGCAAAAGATAGGTTTTGCCCAGCCCGCTTTGCCCCACAAAGAGCATATCCCGGGTGGGAGTATTTGGAAAGGAATCGGCATAGGCCAGGCAGATATTGCGGTTGAGAAGCACCATTTGTCGCTGGCTAACGCTATTAGGCGCAACGGCTTCCTCGGAAAATAACTTTTCATTGAAGGCTTCAAAGGTTTGGGGGCGGGGGCCGCTCAGGCCCAATTCCCGCATCATGCGCTGGTTGAGTTCCGCCTCAAAGCACTGGCACATATGGCGGGAGGGCTCATACACATAGCCCTCGTCTTTGCAAAGAGCGCAGGTGTAAATGGGCTGGAGCGCATCGGCGGCCAGACCGTTTTCCCGCAGAACTTGCGCGATTTTGTCATTGTATTCCCCAAAGGCGTTGGACAAACGCAGGTTGGCGTTTTCATCCTTATGGTCGGCTAGGATGCCCTTGCGGATGCCGCTCATGAGGGCGTCCCGGCGGGCATCCAGCAGAGGACGCAGCCCGCTGCAGTGCTGGCAAGCGGCCTGCATCCGTTCCTCAAAAACCCGTTGGTTTTCCTCCCGGCGGGCGGCGTAGCGCTGTTGAAGCTCCAGCACGATTTGATCGCGGGTCATAGCTTGCTAGCCTCCTCTATCTCCTCGGGGGTCAGTCCCGTGTATTTTTCAGGATCGTAAGCCCGTTGCTTATACTGCTGCTCGGCCACCACTTTTCCAGCCTTGGCCGGCTTTCCCTGGGGGGCGGTGGCGGCTGCCTCGGCGGCGGCTTTGCGGCTCTCCTGGTTTTTCTCAGCCTCCGCTGGGGTCGAAATCCCCTTGTCATGCCAGTCATTCAGAATTTTATCCATGTACAGCAGCGGCTTGTCCGTATGCTTGGCCAATTCCGCCGCCTGCTGAAGCATGGGCTCGGAAAAGCCCCAATCCTGCCGCCATTTCAAAAGCAGCTCCCGATCGGACAGCTTGGGCGCGGCTTCCCGCCCCGCGCTTTCTAGCAAGGATTTCAACAGGCGGTTTTGCTTTTGCACCTCGGCCAAGTATTGTTCTACCGCCTGGGGCGTGGTCAGCCCCTTTTTTTGCCAGGAGACCAAAAGCTCCGTTACCGCGTCCAGGGAATGTCCGCTGCGGCGCTTGCCCACGGCTTCGGCGGCCAGCAGCACCACCTGGTGGTCTCCATATTGCAGCATATCCCGGTACACCAGGCGCTTTCCTTCGTCCACCAGGGCGGCCTTCAGGCCGCAGGCGGCCAGCATTTCCCGCACGCGGGTGGTTTCTTCCTGTTCGCTTTGCAGCTGCTTTTCCACCTGGGCGGAGGTGGAGGCCTCCCGCCCGCTGCGCTCCCGAAGCCCCTGGAGAATCTTGTCCAGATACTTGAAGCTGGGATCGCCGCCGGTCATGGCGGCGCAGGCGCTCTCGATGGCCTTGGGCTGAAAGCGCCATTCCGTGGTCCATTTAATGAAAAGATCCGTCTCGTCCAGGCTGGGATCCCGATACTTGCCCATGCGGCGCAGTACCTTGCGGGTGCCCTTCCAGGCGGCCTCCGAGCGGGAAAAGAGCTGTTCGGCGGCCTCCAGGGTTTTGATGTGCTGCTCGCAAAGCTCCAGGGCCAGCTTCTGGGCTTCCTTAAAGCCGAATTGTACCCCCCGGGTGGAGACGAGGTGCTGGATCATCATCAGCACCACCTCGCTGGGCAGGCCCAACTGCTCCACCCACTCATAGGCCAGCACGGTTTCGTTGCCGTGGAGCTTGCGCTTGTCGCCGAAGATGGCGTACAGCGCCTGGGCAAAGTCCATATAGGCGTTGTCCTGGGGAGCGGCCTGGCGGCTTAGAAGGGTTTGCTGCACGCTTAAAAACCGGTACTGGGGCGGATTGTCTTGGATTCGCTGCACCAGGCGGCAGCGTTCCCAGTAACGGAAGGCTTGGGCCACCTCGCCTTCCTCCAGGGTCAGAGCCTTGGCGATATCCGCAAGCAGCAGCCCGTCCTCGGCGGCCACGTGATGGGCGTACATATAACCGTATAAGTAGACCTTCACATAGCCTTCGGGGGCGGCAGGCATGTATTCGCACAAAAAGGCGTTGGGAAGGGCGGTGGCGTCCCACAGAAGGCCGCCCTTGTCGCCTTGGAATGTTGGCATGCCCATCGCCTCCCGTTCATGATAGCGTGAAAAAAAGTATACCATATTTCGGTGGGAAACGGCAATATGAGCGAGGGTATGATATACTGAAAAGGTGTTCGCCGGTATTTTCAAACGCCAAGGAGAGAGACGATGGCCTTTGCTCATTTGCATCTGCATACGGAATTCAGCCTTTTGGACGGCGCTTGCCGCATCAAGCCTTTGGTGAAAAGGCTCAAAGAGCTGGGCTTTGCCCATTGCGCCGTGACCGACCACGGGGTCATGTACGGCGCGGTGGACTTCTACTCCGCCTGCAAGGAGGCGGGGATCCATCCCGTCATCGGCTGCGAGGTATATATTTGCCCCAGCCGCTTTGACAAGCAGAATATTTCCAGAGAGTACAGCCACATGATCCTCCTGTGCGAAAATGAGGAGGGCTACCGCAACCTGACCACCCTGGTCAGCGCAGGGTTTACGGAGGGCTTTTACTACCGCCCCCGCATTGATTATGAGTTGCTTCGGCAGCACCATGAAGGGCTCATCTGCCTGAGCGCGTGCCTGAGCGGCGATTTGCCCAAGCTGATTTTGCAAGGCCGCTATGAGGATGCCAAGAAGTACGCCCTGGACATGGAAGCCATGTTTGGCAAGGGCAATTTCTTCATTGAAATCATGGATCACGGCCTGGAAGAGCAGCGCCTGGTCTTAAAGGGCCTGGTGAACGTTGCCCGGGAAACGGGCATCCCCCTGGTGGCCACCAATGACTGCCACTATATCCACAAGCGGGACGCGGAGGCCCAGGAGGTCTTAATGTGCATCCAAACCGGCAAGACGCTGGAGGATGAAACCCGCATGCGCATGGAAACCGATGAATTGTACGTAAAAAGCGAAGCGGAAATGCGCAGCCTCTTTCCCGACTGCGGCGACGCCATCGACCGCGCGGCGGAGATCGCCGCCCGCTGCAACGTGGAGTTTGATTTTTCAAGCATTCATTTGCCCAAGTTTCCCGTGCCAGAGGGGGAAACTTCCCTCAGCATGCTCACCCACCTTTGCATGGAGGGACTCAAAAGGCTCTATCCGGAAGCCTGCGACGATCCGCAAAGCGAGCCCCGCAAGCGCCTTGCCTATGAGCTGGACACCATCTCCACCATGGGGTATGTGGACTACTTCCTGATTGTGTGGGACTTTATCGACTATGCCAAGAAAAACGGCATCATGGTAGGCCCGGGGCGAGGCAGCGGCGCGGGAAGCATTGTGGCCTACACGCTTTCCATCACCATGCTGGATCCCCTCAAGTACAATCTGCTCTTTGAAAGATTCTTAAACCCAGAGCGGATCAGCATGCCGGATTTGGACATCGATTTTTGCTACGAGCGCCGCCAGGAGGTCATCGACTATGTGGCCCGGAAGTACGGCAGCGACCATGTGGCCCAGATCATCACCTTCGGCACCATGAAGGCCAAGGCCGTGGTGCGGGACGTGGGCCGTGTGCTGGGCATGAGTTACGCCTCGGTAGACGTGGTGGCCAAGGCCATCCCATTCGCCCTGGACATGACGCTGGAAAAGGCCGTCGAACTCAGTCCACAGCTTCATGCCATGCTCCAGACCGACGAGCAGGTGCGCCGCCTTATCGACATGTCCCAAACCCTGGAGGGCATGCCCCGCCACGCCAGCACCCACGCCGCAGGGGTGCTGATCACCGCCCGTCCCGTGACGGATTATGTGCCTTTGCAGCTTAACGACGAGGTGATCACCACCCAGTACACCATGGGTACCCTGGAACGGCTGGGGCTTCTCAAAATGGACTTTTTGGGACTGAGAACCCTCACGGTGATTCGGGATACCTTGGACCTGCTCAAGGAACAGGGCATTGAACTGAGGGAAGAGGACATCCCCCTGGATGATCCCAAGGTCTACGCCATGATCGCCTCCGGCGATACCGACGGCGTGTTCCAATTGGAAAGCAGCGGTATGCGGCTGTTCTTGCAAAACATGAAGCCCTCCTGCTTTGAGGACATCATCGCGGGCATTTCCCTGTACCGCCCAGGCCCCATGGAGTCCATTCCCCGTTACATCGAGGGCAAGAACGATCCGTCCAAGGTGCATTACGAAACCCCCATGCTCAAGCCTATTTTGGATGTGACCTACGGCTGCATGGTCTACCAGGAACAGGTGATGCAGATCGTGCGGGATCTGGCGGGCTACAGCCTGGGCCGCAGCGATCTTATGCGCCGGGCCATGGCCAAGAAAAAGCGGGACGTAATGGCCAAGGAGCGGGAGTATTTCGTTCACGGCATGAAGGACGAAACCGGCGCTCAGGTCATCGACGGGGCGGTGAAGCGCGGCATTCCCGAAGCCGTGGCCGAAAAGATTTTCGACGATATGTCCGCCTTTGCCAGTTATGCCTTCAACAAAAGCCATGCCGCCGCCTATGGCGTAGTGGCCGTGGAAACCGGCTGGCTGAAGGTGCACCATCCGGTGGAGTTTATGGCCAGCACCATGAATTCCATGATGGACAGCGCCGGCAAGGTGGCGGGGTATATTCAGTATTGCAAATCCCGAAATATTCCCGTATTGCCGCCGGATATCAACCATAGCGGCTGGCGGTTCACCGTAGGCCAGGATGAACAGGGCAGGCGGGGTATCCGCTTTGGCTTGGGCGGGGTGAAAAACGTGGGGTTTGCCGCGGTGGAGGGCTTGGTGCGGGAGCGGGAAAAGGGCAGGTTTGTGGATATCTTTGATTTTGTCCGCCGCACCGCCTCGGACTCGATCAATAAGCGCACGCTGGAAAGCCTGATCAAGGCCGGAGCCTTTGACAAGCTGGGCCATAATCGGGCGCAATTGCTGGCCGTGTATGAAAGCGTGATGGATGAGGCCGCCCAAAAGCGCAAGGCCAATGTGGAAGGCCAGGTGTCCCTGTTTGATATGGGCTTTGGCGCGGCGGCGGAGGCCGCCCCCATGGCCATTCCCTATATGCCGGAGCACCCCCATAAGGCCCTGCTCAGCATGGAAAAGGAAATGACCGGCGTGTATATCAGCGGCCATCCTTTGGACGAGGTGGCGGAGCTGCTTCAAATCGGCTATACCACCGTGCAGGACGTGCTGACCCTGGCCGAGGGCGAGAACCACGGCATGGAGTACGACGGCGCCCAGGTGGCCATGGCGGGGATTTTGGTGCACTGCAAGGGCAAAATCACCAAAAAAGGCGTGATGATGGGCTTTGTAACCCTGGAAGACTTGACGGGGCAAATCGAGGGGCTGGTCTTTCCCAAGATCTATGAAAAGTATGTGCCGCTGTTGTTGGCGGACAATCTGGTGGTCGTCACGGGCAAGCTCTCTTATAGGGAGGAGGAGGAGCCCAAGCTCTTGGTGGACACCGTGCAGTTGCTCACACCCCAAGCGGGGGGGATGCGCTTGCCCAAGCCCGTGCTTTTGAACGGTGGGGCGGCGCGGAGGAACGGCGGCATGGGGGAGGTCTGGGAAGGAAAGGAGGCCATGGAGGCCGCGCAAGCGGCGGCGGGTATTCATAATGGGGAAGCTGCCCAAGCCGGAAATGGAAAGGGAAACGGTGACGCAAAGAAGAGCGGCGAAGCCGCCGAAGGAAAGAGGAGCGGCGAAGGAAAGAGGAGCGGCGAAGCCGCCCAGGCCACTGAAGCCACCGAAGCAAAGAAGAGTGGCGAAGCCACCGGAGCAAGCAAAACAGGGGAAGCCTGTACGGAGGCCCAGCTGGCCAAAAAAGCGAGTGAAAAGCTCTACTTGCTGATCCCCAGCCGCGGGGAGATGCAAGCGGTGAAAGACGCTTGCGCGGCCTTTGGGGGCGATGTACCCGTATATGTGAAATTGCGGGACGAAGGCATTGCGCTGTTGTTGGCCAGAGAGTTTTGGTGCGACGGCGGAGAAGCGCTTCTCCAGCGGTTCAAGACGGCCTATGGCGAAGAGCATGTGGTGATCAAGGGCTAAACCCTCGATATTCCTTGACAATCGCTCCTTTTCACGTTAGTATACAAAATACAACGGAAGTACAAAGGGGCTGAAACCATGACGAACCCCCATTTTTCCTCCCCATTGGAGAGCAAGCCTATTCGGGAAATCGCCTATGAGACGCTCAAGCACGCCATCATCACAGGGGAAATTCCGGCGGGAGCCAGGATTGTGGAAACGGAATACGCCGATCGCATGCACATCAGCCGCACGCCTCTTCGGGAGGCCCTGCGTAAGCTGGAAAGGGATGGGCTGGTGGAGTATGTGCTGCGGCGGGGCGTGGTGGTGCGCGCCTTTACCATCGCCGACGTGGAGGAGATTTACACTATCCGCAACGCGCTGGAAATGCTCACCTTGCCCGCTATTGTGGAAAATGCCACTTTGGAAGATATCCGCTCCCTGCGGGAAAAATTGGGCCACATGGATGCGCTCTTGGAAAAGAACGATATTGAGGAACTTTCGCCCCTGGCGCGGGCCTTTCACAGCCAGCTCACGGCCATTTCCAGGCTTCGGCGTATTGTGCGGGTGATCGAGGGCCAGGATGAGTACATTACGCGATTTTCCGCCCTGTCCATCGCCAAGGACAGCCGCCGCCACGCTGCCCACCAGGAGCACCATGAGCTGGTGAGGCTGGTGGAAAATAAGGATTTGCAGGGATTTGAAGAGCTCATGCAAAAGCATATCGAGCGCAGCAAGCAAAACTGTCTGCAGGCTTTGGAAGGGCGCCGCTTTGCCAAGGCATGACCAAAAGAGAGGGTGAGCGCATCGTGAAGGAAACCGTGTGGGATCTGTCCGCCTATTACCAGAACTTTGAAGATCCGGCTCTTCGCCGGGACATCGACTCCATCCCAAGGTGGATCAAGGATTGCCATGGGGTGCTTCAATGGGACGATGCGCCTGCGGCAAAGCTCGCCCATGTCCTGGAGCTTCTGACCAAGATCAGCCAAAAGCTGAGCCGTTCCTTTGGGTATGTGCAATTGTCCCTGGCCACGGACGCGGAGAATAAGGCCGCGCTGCGGTATCTGGATGAATTGAGCCTGCTGAATGTGGACGTGGAGGCGCTGCAAAGCGCGTGCATCCGCTACGTAGGCGGGATCGAGAACTTGGAAGCCGTGATCGGTCAAAACGAGTTTCTCAAAGACTATGCCTTTTTGGTAACAGAGTACGCCCAGCGGGCGGGGCACATGCTGCCTGAGGACATGGAGCGGTGGATGCTGCGTATGTCCTTAAGCGGCGGCGACGCGTTTTCCAAGCTGCGAGATCAGCTCATGGGGACCCACACGGTGGAGATGGACGGGAAAACCCTGCCCCTGCCCGCGGTGCGGGGCATGGCCTACGACCCTGACCCCCAGGTGCGCAAGCGTGCTTATGAGGCGGAACTGGCTTCCTATGAAAAAGTGGCTCTGCCCATGGCGTTTTGCCTGGGCGGCATCAAGGGCGAGGCGCTCACCCTTTGCCAGGCCAGGCATTATCCCGATGTGCTCCATCAGCAGCTGGCGGAAAGCCGTATGGACAGGGAGACCTTAAACGCCATGCTCACGGCCATTCGGGAGGCCTTGCCGGATTTCCACCGCTATCTGGACGCCAAAGCCAGGCTGTTGAACCATCCCCACGGCCTGCCCTTTTATGATCTTTTCGCGCCGGTGAGCCGAAATGAAAAGCGCTATACCATCGACGAGGCAGAGGCGCTTTTGGTGCGCGTGTTTGGGGAAGTCCATCCCGAGATGGGCGCTTTTATACAGCACGCCTTTGAAAACCGCTGGATCGACGTCTATCCCAAGGAAGGCAAGGAAGGCGGCGCGTTTTGCGCGGGGAACCACGAATTGAAACTGAGCCGGATCCTCACCAATTTTGTGGGGAGCTATTCGGATGTCAGCACCCTGGCCCATGAGTTGGGGCATGCCTGGCACAACCGCTGCATGGAGGACCTGCCGGCTTTAATGGCCGACGCGCCCATGCCCCTGGCGGAAACCGCCTCCATCTTTAACGAAACCCTGCTCAATACGACCGTTCGCAAAACCGCCGACGAGGAAACCGCCTTCGGCCTTCTGGAGGGCAGCCTGATGGAAGCCACCCAAACCGTGGTGGACATTTACAGCCGCTTCTTGTTTGAAAACGCCGTGTTTGAAGCGAGGGAGACTCATACCCCCACCGTGGAGGAGCTGAACGATTTCATGCTGGACGCCCAGGAGCTGGCCTATGGCCAGGGGCTGGCGGCGGATGTGCGGCACCCCTACATGTGGGTGAACAAACCCCATTATTATACCGTAGGCTTGCACTACTACAACTTCCCCTATGCCTTTGGGCTGCTCTTTGGTCTGGGGGTGTTCGCCAAGTATCAGGAAGAGGGCATCGCCTTCATGCCCCAGTATGACGCCTTGCTCAAGGCCTGCGGTAGCGGCTGGGTGGCGGACGTGGCGCAAAGCGTGGGGATCGACGTGCGCAGCGCGGATTACTGGCGTGGCGCGCTGAATGTGGTGCGGCAAGAAATCAAGGAGTTTATCGCCCTGGCGGAAAAGCGATGAAGGAAGCGCCTTTGGCCGCGCCTTGGCTTTTCGCCCTGGCGCGGGTTTTTGAAAAAGCGGGGCAACCCTTATATTTGGTGGGCGGAGGCGTACGCAATCCTTTGATGGGGCTTCCCATCAGCGATGTGGACGTCTGCGGCCCCGCCCTTCCCAAGGAGGCGGAGGCCCTTTGCGCGGGCACGGAAGTGCGCGCGCATTTGCGTGCCGCCCATTTTGGCACGGTGGAACTGCACCTGAGCGACGGGCAAGGAAAGCGCCATATGGCGGAGTACACCACCTTTCGGGAGGATAGCTACCGCTGCGGCCACCAGCCTTCCCAGGTGCGATTTACGAAAGACCTGGCGGTGGATGCCCTGCGGCGGGATTTTTCCGTGAACGCCCTCTATCGGGAAATGCGGGGAACGGGCCTGGGGGAGGTTTTGGATCCCACAGGCGGGCTTTCCCATTTGGCCCAAGGGGTATTGCACACCGTCACGGCGGATCCCGACCAGGTGCTCAAGGACGACGGGCTGCGGATTTTGCGGGCCGCCCGCTTTCAGGCGGAATTGGGCCTGGCCCCCACGGAAGCGCTGCTGGGTTCGGCCAGGAAGCATGTAAGCCTGCTGCAAGACATCGCCAGGGAACGCCTGCACGATGAGCTTTTGAAGATCCTTTTGGCGGATTTTCGCTACCCCGGCCTTGCCCGCCAGGTACCGGCCACGGCCAGCGGGCTTTTGACGGTGAAGGCGGTGGGCGCTTGGGAGATCCTCTGGCCGGAGCTGCCCTATGAGGAGGAACGGGTGGGGCTGTTGGGGCGGCTGGCGGTCCCCGAAGGGGCGCTGCCCATTGCGGCTAGGCTGGCCTTTCTCTTTTGGGATGCGCCCGCCACTGCGTTGGAAAGGGAGCTGCGCTCCCTGCACTTTGCGGCGCAGGAAATCCAGCAGGCGCTGGTCTTTTCCGCCATCATGCAAAGACTTCTCTCGCCGCCCTTTTCCGCCTTTGCGGCGGCCCAAGGGGGGCTTCCTGGCTTGCTGTTTGCCCAAGCTGCCTTCGCCCTTTTGGCGGAAGCGGGGGATCCCAGGCGGCGCGCCGCCTTTGGCCAGGCCACTGGTTTGGGGCAAGCGCTTCTTGGGCAACTGCAAAAGGAAGGCATCCCCTGTTCGCTGCGGGAATTGGCCGTAAATGGCAATGATCTTTTGCCACTTTTTCACAGACGCGGCGCGTCCCCCAAGGGTATGGGAGAATTGCTTTCGGCCCTTTGGCAAGCCTGCGTGGAGGAGCGGCTGGAAAACCGGCGGGAAGCGCTGCTTCGGGCGGCGGAGGACTGGCTGGGCCAAGGCGGCTAAAAACCCAGGGCGGCTAAAAGCCAATCTCCTCCTTTGCATGAGCGGGGAACTGTGTTATAATTATCATTGTATGTTTACCAGATGGTTCATCGGACGGATGGGAGGTTGCCCCTTGAGCGCTTGGAAGCCCAAATGGAATCAAATGGCGCGCACGCTGGTGTGGATGCTTTTGGACGCGGTGCTGGTCAATGTGGCCATGATTGTGGCCCAGCAGCTGCGTTTTGACATCGTCATTCCCGCTGAATTTTTTGCGCGCTACGTGAATATCGCCCTTGTGATGACGCTATTATGCCTTTTTTCCTTTTGGCTGTTTGGCTTGTATCGCAACATGTGGCAATACGCGTCGGTGGGGGCGGCGGTGCAGATCGCTTTTTCCACCCTGGCGGGTGCTTTGGCGGTGTACGGCTATTCGCTGATCCGCTATTCCTTTACCCAGCCGGAAAATTTTCATTTGCTGCACCGCACGGTGTATTTGTTGTTTTGGATCTTCTTGACGCTGCTCATGGGCGGCTCACGGCTTTGCTATCGGGTCATCATGACCCGGGGGCGCTTTTCCCTGCGCCGCGCGGGTGAGAACGCCCGAAGGGTGATGGTGATCGGCGCGGGCTGGGCGGGGGCCAATGTGGTGTATGAAATGCAAAGCGGTCGCTATGGCAACTGCGTGCCCATCATCGTGGTGGACGACAACCCCGCCCGGGGAGGCGCCAAGCTCAAGGGCGTTCCCGTCATGAGCGGCACGGGGAACATCCTGCGCCTGGCTTCGGATTATCAGATCGACGAGATCATCATCGCCATTGCCACGCCGCACGGAGAGATGAAGCCTTTGGTGGAAAAGTGCCTGTCCACGGGCTGCAGGGTGCGCAGGGTCTCCAGCTTGCAGGAAGTGCGTGGCGGGGAGAACGAAATGAGCAATGTTCGGGATGTGAACATCAACGACCTTTTGGGCCGTCCCGAGGAACAGCTGGACATGGCGGAGGCCGCCGCCTGCTTCCAGGGGAAAACCGTGCTGATCACCGGCGGCGGCGGCTCCATCGGCGGCGAGCTTTGTCGGCAGCTGATCGCCCTGGAACCTGAGCGCATCGTTTTGTACGATATCAGCGAAAACTATATGTACGACTTGTTTTTTCAATTGCAGGAGCAGTACCGCAAAAGCCTGAGGGACAAGCTGATCCTGCGGGTGGGCTCCATTCAGGATGAAAGCCGCATCAGCGAAGTGATGGAGGAATTTCAGCCGGATATCGTGTTGCACGCGGCGGCTCACAAGCATGTGCCGCTGATGGAGGACTGCCCTTCCCAGGCGGTGAAAAACAACGTGTTCGGCACCTATACCGTGGCCAAGGCGGCCGTGGAGCACCATGTGAAGCGCTTTGTGCTCATTTCCACCGATAAGGCGGTGAACCCCACCAATGTGATGGGGGCCACCAAACGGCTGGCGGAGATGATCATTGAGGCGCTCAACCAGGCAAGCGAAACGGATTTTACGGCCGTGCGCTTTGGGAACGTGCTGGGCTCCCATGGCAGCGTGGTTCCCTTGTTTGAGCGGCAGATCCGCTCCGGCGGCCCCGTCACCCTGACCCATCCGGAGATCATCCGCTACTTCATGACCATTCCCGAAGCCGCGGGCTTGGTGTTGCAGGCGGCGTCCATCGCCAAGGGCGGCGAGCTTTTCGTTTTGGACATGGGCCAGCCTATGAAGATTCGGGAATTGGCCGAGCGGATGATCCAGCTCTACGCGGCCCAGGGCGGCCCCAAGGTGGAGATCGTTTATACGGGCCTTCGCCCCGGGGAAAAGCTGTACGAAGAGCTGCTTTTGGAGGATGAGGGCATCAGCCGCACCGAGCGGGAGAAGATCTTCATCGCAAGGCCCGAGGTCATCAGCATGGACAGCATGCGCCAGATGCTCAAAACCCTGCGGCAATGCGCGGAGGATGGCGGAGATATGAAGGCTTGCCTGCATTCCCTCTTGCCCACCTACCAGGAGGCGGACTCCGTGAACCGCAAGGCGGAGGAAGAAAACCGTTTGCACCCAAGCGCTTTGGAGGCACAGCCCAACCCATGAGCGTCCATGAGAAGTGGATGAGCCTGGCGCTGGCCTTGGCACAGGAAGCCTACCAGGCGGGGGAGATTCCCGTGGGCGCTGTGCTGGTGCAGGATGGACGTGTGATCGCAAAGGCCCGCAACCGCTGCGAGGAACGGCATGATCCCACCGCCCACGCGGAGCTTTTAGCCATTCAGGAAGGGGCCCAGGTCCTGGCCGGCCGCCGCCTGACCGATGCCACGCTGTATGTGACCCTGGAGCCCTGCCCCATGTGCGCGGGCGCCATGATCCTGGCGCGGCTGAAGGGCTGCTATTTTGCCGCCAGGGACCAGCGGCAGGGCTGCTGCGAGAGCGTCTACGCCCTCCCCCAGGATCCCGCCTTTTACCACCGCCTGCCCTGCGTGGGCGGCGTGCTGGAAGGGGAGGCCCAGGCCCTGCTTAAGCAATTTTTCCAAGGGAAGAGGGCGAAGGCTGCCCCGGGGCACATGCCTTCGCCGGCGCCCAATCCAAGTCCCCAAGGGGAAGGAGCATGAAACCGTGATGATCGATACCATTGTGACCGATTTAGACGATACCCTCCTCAATGAGGAGGGGGAAATCAGCGATTACGCCTTGAGCGTGATGAAGGAGTGCCAAAAGCGGGGTATCCGTGTGATCCCCTCCAGCGGGCGTACCCAAGCCAGCATGGAACCCTATCTCAAAAAGCTGGGCACGCATTTGCCCTACATCGCCTGCAATGGCGCGCAGATTGTGAACGCAGACCACAGCCTGCTGGAATGTCTGACCCTGCCCGCCGAGCAGGCACGGGAGTTCTGCCGCTTTTTTCGGGCGGAAGGCTGTTATGTGCAGGCCTATTTGGACGAGTGCTTTTATTATGATATGGAATGCAGCTACAGCCAGGACTACCGGCGGTCCTCCAAGATGGAAGGCGTGCCGGTGGGGGATCTCGTCAGCTTTCTCACCTTCGACACGCCCAAGCTCCTGGGTATCGGGGAACCGGCCATGATCGAGGCGCTCTATCCCAAAATCAAAGCGCGTTTTGGCGACTCCGCCACCTTCAGCGTCAGCAAGCCCTTCTTTTTAGAGGTGGTGCCGCCGGAGGCGGGCAAGGGCGCGGGGCTTTTGCGCCTGGCAGATCGCATCGGCATTGACCCCAAGCGCACCGCGGTCTTTGGGGATAGCCTCAATGACCTGAGCATGCTGGCTTTTACGGAGAACAGCGTGGCTATGGGCAACGCCCGGGAAGAGGTGAAGAAGGCGGCCCGTTACGTGTGCCTGCCCAACAGCCAGGACGGCATGGCCCGCTTTGTGAAGGAACACTATTTGGCGTAGCGTCCTGGCACAGCTGGCTTTTGGTTTTCCACTGGCGATTTTCGCGCCATGCTGTACCGCGCTCCACTCAACGCAGCAGCCGGTTACGCTTCGTTCCGGCTCCATGTCTGGCGAGAAAATCGCTCACCTGCAATCCTAAAATCTGCCTGCGCCAGAACACTAGTCAGGCCCCACCAGGAGGGAAGCCCCTTGATCAAAACGGAAGAATTTGTGGAGAAATTAAACCTCACGGTGCTTTCTCCCACCACCCGGGAAGAATTGAACATCACCTCGGCGGATTTAAACCGCCCAGGCATGCAGTTTTGCGGCTTTTATGAATACTTCGCCTTTGTCAGGCCCCAGGTGGTGGGCAAGGTGGAAATGACCTACTTGGAATGGCTGGAGCCGGACACCCGGGCCAAGGTTTTGCAGACTTATATGAGCTACGACCTGCCCTGTATCATCGTTTGCTGGGGCATGGTTCCGCCCAAGGAGCTTTTGCAAGCGGCCAAAGAGCGGGATATTCCCGTTTTTCAGAGCCAGTACAAGACCACCAAGTTTTCCCTGCAGGCCATTATGTACTTAAACCGCTGCCTGGCGCCCCACGAAACCCGCCACGGCGTTTTGGTAGATGTGTACGGCGTGGGGGTTTTGCTCACGGGGGAAAGCGGCGTGGGCAAGAGCGAGGCCGCGCTGGAGCTGGTGAAGCGTGGGCATCAGCTGGTGGCCGACGATGTGGTGGACATTTGCCGCGTGGCTGACGACCGCCTCATCGGCGAAGCGCCGGAGATGGTGCGCCACTTTATGGAAATCCGCGGCATCGGCATCATTGACATCCGGGCCATGTACGGCGTGGGCTCCGTGGTGATCTCCAAATCCATCGACATGGTGATCCACATGGAGAAGTGGGACTCCAGCAAGGAGTACGACCGCCTGGGGCTAACGGAGGAAACCGTCAGCATTCTGGATGTGGATATCCCCTACCAGATTATGCCGGTGCGCCCAGGGCGGAATCTGGCCATTATCAGTGAGGTGGCCGCCCGCAACCTGAGCCTGCGGCGCCTGGGCTACAGCGCGGCCCATGAGCTGGACCGCCGCTTGAACGACATGATTGCCCAAAGCAAGGGCGAATGATCATCACCACAGGGGGAAGAATCCATGGTGTACGTAGGCATTGACGTGGGGGGCACGGGGATCAAAATCGGCGTTGTCAATGAAGCGGGGGAAATCCTTTCCCAAGGCGAAACACCCACCCTGGTGGGCAGGCCGTATGAGGAAATCGTCCGCGATATGGGGCAGTGTACGCTTCAGGTATTGGCCGAGGGCGGCTTTCAGGAGGCGGATGTGGGCGCCATCGGCATCGGCATCCCTGGCGTGGCGGACAACAAAACGGGAACCGTGATCTTTTGCACCAATATGCACTGGCGAGATGTGCCCCTTCGCAGCGAATTGCAAAAGTATTTAAACAAGCCCGTCATCATCGATAACGACGCCACGGTGGCCGGGCTTGCGGAGTACGTCTGCGGCGTGAGCGCAGGCACTTCCAGCAGCGTGTTTATCACGCTGGGTACCGGCTTGGGCGGGGGCATCATGCTCAACGGCCGCCCCTGGAGCGGTGCCCACGGGGTGGGCAGTGAGATCGGGCATATCCCCATGGATATTGACGGAGAGCCCTGTACCTGCGGCAATTTTGGCTGCCTGGAGCGCTACTGCAGCGCTACGGCGGTGATCCGCATGGGCAAGCAGGCCCTTTTGGAGCATCCCGAAAGCCGGATGAACGCCCTTTGCGGTGGCGACGCCCAGCGCTTGACCGCCAAAACGGTCTTTGACGCCGCCAAGGAGGGCGACGAGGTGGCCCTTGGCGTATTCCACCGCTATGCGGATTATCTGGCCCAGGCCATGGATCTGATCATTGCTTTTCTGGATCCGGAGATGATTGTGCTGGGCGGCGGGCTGAGCAAGGCAGGCCATTTTCTGGTAGACGCGGTGAAAGAGCGGCTTCCCCGCTACCTATTGTATAAGACCTTACCCTATTCCAGGGTAGAACTGGCGAAGCTGGGGCCGGAAGCGGGGGTCATCGGCGCGGCTATGCTGGGCAAACAATTTCTCCAAGGAGGGTTCGAAAAATGAGCGAGATGACCATTCGGGACCTGTACCAAGCGCAGCTTTTGAAAGGGATTCCCACCTGCACGGTTTCGGGCTGGGTGCGCACGGTGCGCGACAGCAAGACCTTTGGCTTTATCGAACTCAATGACGGCACCCATTTTAAGAACCTGCAAATCGTGTTGGAGGACGGCGTGACCGAGGGCTTTGCCGAAGCGGTGAAGATCACCCTGGGAAGCTCCGTCCGAGCCACCGGCGAACTGGTATTGACCCCGGGCATGAAGCAGCCCTTTGAGCTCAAGGCCAAAACCGTGGAGGTGGTAGGCGCTTGCGCGCCGGATTTCCCCCTGCAAAAGAAGCGCCACTCCTTTGAATTTTTGCGTGGCATTGCCCATCTTAGGCCCCGCACCAACACGTTTTACGCGGTGTTTCGCATCCGCTCCCTGGCGGCGCAATGGCTTCACGCCTTCTTCGCGGAGCGGGGCTTCATCTATGTCCACACCCCCATCATCACCACCAGCGACTGTGAGGGCGCGGGGGAGATGTTTGAGGTGACCACCCTGGATGTGGATCAGCCGCCCCGTACGCCTGAGGGCAAGGTGGACTACGCCCAGGACTTTTTTGGCCGCCAGGCTAGCCTTACGGTGAGCGGCCAGCTTAACGTGGAAACCTTTTGCATGGCGTTTCGCAACGTCTACACCTTCGGCCCCACCTTTCGGGCGGAAAAGAGCTACACCCCCCGCCACGCCGCCGAGTTTTGGATGGTGGAACCGGAGATTGCCTTTGCCGATCTGTTTGACGACATGGTCCTGGCTGAGGACATGCTCAAGTACATCATCAACCATATCATGGCGGAAGCGCCGGAGGAAATGGCCTTTCTGGACAGCTTTGTAGAAAAGGGGCTCATCGAGAAGCTCACGGCCATCGCCAGCAGCGACTTTGCCCGCTGCTCCTACACCGAAGCCATCGACATCCTGTCCCGCGCGGATCAAACCTTTGAGTATCCCGTTAGCTGGGGCATGGATTTGCAGACCGAGCATGAGCGCTATTTAAGCGAGAAGCACTTCCACCGACCCGTGTTTGTGTACGACTATCCCAAGGGCATTAAGGCCTTTTACATGCGCCTGAACGACGACCAGAAAACCGTGGCGGCTGTGGACCTGCTGGTGCCCGGCATCGGGGAATTGATTGGCGGCAGCCAGCGGGAAGAGCGGCTGGACGTGCTGGAGAGGCGCATTACGGAAATGGGCATGGAACTTACGGGCTATGATTGGTACCTGGACACCCGCCGCTATGGCGGCATGCCCCATTCCGGCTTCGGCCTGGGCTTTGAGCGGCTGGTGATGTACCTGACCGGCATGCAGAACATTCGCGATGTGTTGCCCTTCCCTCGAACCACCGGCAGCGCCGAATATTAAAATTTTTCCTTCCGTCCGGCCTTGGTCAAAAACCATAGGGCCGGACGGATTCCTTTTGCGACACCATACAAAAAAACGAAAACCCTTTGCTTCTTGCCTTCCGGCAAGGGGTCGCGATCATAAACGCCGGCACTGGGTAGTTTCACAAGAAAAATCCCACCGCTAACTGGGGATTTTCCCAAATCTTTCCCCCGCATAAAGCCCCCTCAAAATCCCATACTAGGGATGCAAAGACAAACGGCAAAGCAATGCAAAACAGCATTTATGCGGTTGCCATCAAGGAGGCAGGCAGGATTATGCGGGCAACAGGTATCGTGCGTAGAATCGATGAATTGGGACGGGTGGTCATCCCCAAAGAAATTCGCAGGACCTTGCGGATTCGCGAGGGAGACCCTTTGGAGATCTATACCGACCGGGATGGGGAAGTCATTTTGAAGAAGTACTCGCCCATCGGAGAAATGGCTGCCTTCGCCAAGGACTATACGGAATCCCTGTTTCGCTCCATGGGGCATATCGCCTGCATCGTGGACCGGGATCAGGTGGTGGCGGCTAGCGGCGTGAATAAGAAGGAACTTTCCGATAAGCCCATCAGCCATGACCTGGAGGCGGCCATTGCCAACCGGCAGACCGTGGCCATCAACCGCGCCGTGGGCGGCAAGATCGTGGCCGTGACCAATGAAGAGGACATCACCGGTTATACGGCACAAGTGGTTTCGCCGATTATTGCCGATGGGGAGGCCATTGGCGCGGTGCTTTTGTTAAGCAAGGAACAGGGCGCCAAGATGGGGGATACGGAATTGAAAGTGGCGGAGACCGCAGCGGGGATTGTGGGCCGCCAGATGGAACAATGATCTTCCTGTAGGCGCGCTTGTCCGCACGCCGCCATGAACCTTGCGGGGGTTCCCGCTTGCATAACCGCAACGTTGGGCTTATAATAGCCCTGTTGCGGTTTTTTCCTTTTTTTAGAAAACACAACGGGGGCGTCACTTTGAGCGAAACGCAGAAGTCCATCGTGGGCGGCATCACGGTTTTGGGCATGTCGGGGTTTATTTGCAAGGTCGTGGGCGCACTGTACCGGATCCCCTTGGCGTGGATCATCGGGGAGAGCGGGCTGGGCATGTACCAGCTGGTGTTTCCCACCTATAATATGCTTTTGACCATCTCCGCCGCGGGGATCCCCGTGGCCATCAGCCGGATGGTCAGCTTTCATCTGGCCAAGAATGATCCCCGCAATGCCAAGCGGGTCTACCGGCTGGCCTTGACAGTGCTTTTGTGTTTGGGGCTTTTGTCCACGGTGCTCATGTTTGTTTTCAGCCCCCAATTGGCCGCCCGGGTAGGGGATCCGGAAACGCGGCTGGGCTTTATGGCCATCGCGCCCGCGGTGTTGATGGTGTGCATCATGTCCTCCCTGCGGGGCTTTATGCAGGGGCAGATGAATATGGCACCCACCGCCGTTTCCCAGCTCATTGAGCAGGTGGGAAAGGTGGCCATCATTTTGCCCATGGCCTACTTTGCCATGAGGGTTTCCACCAGCTTTGCGGCGGCGGCGGTGCTTTTGGGCAACACCATTGCCGAAGCCATGGCCCTTTTGTACATGTACCTCATGTACCGCAAGAACCGGCAGGCCTTTGCCCTCAGGGAGCAGGATGAAAGCCGCCCCATCACCCCCAATAGAAAGCTATTGCGCAATCTGCTTTCCCTGAGCATCCCCATTGCCCTGGGAAGCTGCATCATTCCCCTGGCCGCCTTTGTGGACAGCGGCATGATCTTAAACCGGCTGATGGACGCGGGCATTTCGCTGGACGTAGGGCGCGCGCTGTATGGCCGGTATTCTGGCTATGTGATTTCCTTGATCAATGTGCCCACGGCCCTGTCCATCGCCATTGCCATGAGCTTGGTGCCCGCCATATCCAGCGCCATGGCCAAGGGCGATCAGGCCCATGTGCAGCGCCAGGCGGCCCTGGGCATCCGCTTTTCTTTTTTGGTGGGATTGCCCTGCTCCATTGGCCTCAGTATCCTTTCCCAGCGGGTTTTGGCCATGATCTATCACTTTTCCTCACCGGAGGCCCTGCGCATTACGTCCGAATTGTTAAGCCTGTCCAGCCTGACCATCGTCCTGTTCACGGTGACCCAGTCCACGGAAGGGATTTTGCAAGGGCTGCACAAGCAGCGCATTCCCATGTACGCCCTGCTTTTGGGGGTGGCGGTAAAGGTGTTTCTCAACTACACGCTGGTGGGCACGCCCTCCCTGAACATCTACGGCGCGCCCATCGCCTCCATCGCCTGCTACACCATCAGCATGCTGCCCAATTTGTATTTTACCTATAAGCATACCCACATGAAGATGGATGTGATGGGTACGTTGCTCAAGCCTCTTTTGGCCACGGCGGCCATGGCGGGGGTTTTGTTCCTGGCCATGGGCCTTTTGCCGCAGGGCAGGCTGTGGACCTGCCTGCTGATTCTTTTGGGCATCGGCGCCTATCTGGGCTTTGCCCTGCTAACCGGCGCCATGACCCGGGAGGATGTGAAACCCCTTTTGGGCCGCTTTCGGCGGGGAAAGAGGGCGCGTACTTAGGAAACGGACGCTAAGAAGGAGCGGCACAATGAAGAAAATCACGGTGATTCCCCTGGGCACAGGCCAGGAGGAAGGGCTCACGCTGGGCGCACTGAACGCCCTGAAGGCGGCCAAGCACTTGGTGCTTCGCACGGAGCGGCATCCCCTGGTCCCCTTTTTGAAAAAGCAAGGGATCGCCTATACCTCGCTGGACTCCCTGTATGAGGAATGTGAGGATTTCGACGTGTTTCATCGGGCGGTGGCCGTGCGGCTCATGGAGATGAGCGCGGAGGAGGAAGTGGCCTACGGCGTTTCCGATCCGGCCATGGACCAGAGCGTGATGGCGCTTGCGCGGCTGAAGCCCAGGGAGCAGGCATTGGAGGTTTTGGCGGGCGTAAGCCATGCCGACCGCTGCCTGGCGATGCTTCCTTTGCAAAGCCCTTCCGTGCGAATCTTTGCGGCGGCGGAGTTTATCGGCGCCCGGGTTTCTCCCAATGAGCCCTTGCTGCTTTGCGAGCTCCATAGCCGGGAATGCGCGGGGGACTGCAAGCTGCAGCTTTTGGAATTGCTGCCGGCGGACACCCAGGTCACCTTCTTTACGGGCGGAGCCAAGGGGGAACTCAGCGCCGCCACCATTCCCCTTTGTGAGATGGACCGGCAGGGCCGTTATGATCACATGGCTGCCTGCTACATTCCCGCGGTGCCCATGACTGCCCGGGAGCGCTACGATATGGATGACCTGGTGGCAGTGATGAAGCGCCTGCGGGGCGTGGGCGGTTGCCCCTGGGATCGGGAGCAGACCCATGAAACCCTGCTGACCAACCTGCTGGAGGAGTGTTACGAGTTCATCGGCGCGGTGCGGGAGGACGACCCGGACCATATGTACGATGAATTGGGCGATGTGCTGTTGCAGGTGGCGTTTCACGCGGAAATCGGCCGCCAGCACGGCGATTTTGATATTCTGGATGTGACCACCGCCATCTGCCGGAAAATGATCGAGCGGCATACCCATATTTTCGGGACGGCCAAGGCCGATACTGCCGAGCAGGTATTGGATAACTGGGAGGCCATCAAGCGCCGCCAGCGGGGGATTTCCTCCACGGCGGAGGCCATGCGGGACGTGTCCACGGGGCTTTCCGCCCTTCTGCGGGCCTGGAAGGTGCAGCACAAGGCCGCCAAGGTGGGGTTCGATTTCGCCTCTGCGGAGGATGCCCTCCAAAAGGTGGAGGAGGAAGCCTGCGAGGTACGGGAGTGCCTGCAGGACAAAATCAATCCAGAGAAGGAATTGGGCGATTTATTTTTTGCAATCGTGAACGTTTGTAGGCTTTGCGATAAAAATCCCGATATTGCGTTGTTTTCGGCCACCAATCATTTTATTTCGCGTTTTGAAAGAATGGAAAAGGCAATAAAAAATGATGGAAAATGCGTCAAAGACTTGACTTTATCGGAAATGGATGTATACTGGGAGTCAGAAAAGCAGGCAGAGTAATGCTTTCACTCGGAAAGCGTTATAGCACAGGCTTTTCATCGGAGTTTCCGAAACGAACCATGGACAACGTGGTTAAAAAACTAAGGAGGTACCCCATTATGAACAAAGCTGAATTGACTGCTGCTCTCGTGAAGAAGACCGGTTTCACCAAGAAGGATGCCGAAAAGGCTCTGGGCGCTTTGACGGAAGTCATCACCGAAGCGTTGGCCGGCGGCGAAAAAGTTCAGGTCGTTGGCTTCGGCTCTTTCGAAGTCCGCAATCGTCCTGCTCGCGTTGCCCGCAACCCCCGCACCGGCGAACAGATCAAAATTAAGGCCTCCAAGGCTCCCGTCTTCAAGGCTGGCAAAGCCCTCAAGGACAGCGTCAACAAGTAATTTGTCTTTGTGAAAAACGCTCGCGCGGCTGTGCGGGCGTTTTTTTGATTATGCTTTTGGATGGTGCGCTTCTTCCAGCGGCCAGCGGCAGCCTTCATAATCCTTTAGAAAATAGCGTGTTCCCTTTTGAACCACCCTATGGCCTTCGGCTTCCAAGCGGAGCCTTTGCCCGTCAATGCCGTCGGGGTACTTTTCGTTCAATTCGCCGCCCGCCTTGAGGGTACGCCAGTAGGGGATGCGCTCCTGGTTGGGTTCCAGGCTGGCCTGGGCGCAGATGTTGATGAAGATGCCCGCCGTCAGCGGGCAGGTGGCGTCCGCGCCAGCTTGCCTGGCGAAGTAGGCGCGGATCTGATCTGCTGTTACCACCTTGCCCCAAGGCACCTTGGCCATGAGCTCATGATACTGCATGGGCGCGGCGATGTAGAGCTTGTTGCCGCCGTAGCGCTGCAACAGCCTGGGATTGGTGATGGCTTCGGTCTTAGGCAGATCACCGCGAAAGGCCAATTTCTGCGCAAAAGTTTTCTTGGGCATGCCTATCCCTCTTTGGTGACTTCTTGGAAAAAACGGCGAAGGCCGTTCTTGGTTTCTTCCGACAGCAGGGGATAGCGCTTGCCTTCCACCGCGCCCTGCAAGGCGTAAAGCAGGTGTAGGCACGCGCCGTCATCCACCGTGCGGCGAATGCGCAAAAAGGCTTCCCGCGCGCCCAGTTCCAAAAGCTCCTGGGGCGTGTGGATCTTTGCAGCCTCCAATTGCCTAGCCGCCACGCTTCCAATGTTGGGAAGCCCTGTCAATTCATTCATGGGGCACGGCCTCTGCGCCAAGAGCGGGCCCATTTTGCGAATCATGGAAGGAAGGCTCCCTGGAAACGGTTTCGCCAGGAATATCGGACGGCGCTTGAAGCAAGCCTTCCGGCGCTGGGTCCAGGGTGTTGGGCAGGCCGTCTTGGGCTACCTCAGGGGGCAAGGCTTCCGGCGTTTCAGAGCCTGGCTCCGGTGTGGCGCCAGAAACCTCCTGCGCCATGGGCTCTTCCGTCTCCTGGGGGATCCATTGGCTTTCTTCCGGCAGCACCACAGTGGGCTCTGGCGGCAGTGTTTCAGGGGGTGCCTCCGGGGGGACTTCGTCCTGGAACGCCTCTTGCGGATTCTCAAAAGGCGGCTCCACAGCGGCAGGATCCATAGAAGGCTCTTCGGACAGGGGCTCTAACGCCTGGCCTAGGTTTTCCGTCCAAAGCAGCCATTGCCGCTGGAGGTCCACGTCGCCGTTCAAATCATAGGCAAAAGTGGAAAGCGCCGCCGAATCATAGCTCATGGTCATGGGCAGATACAAAAGGGCCGTGCTAGCGCCGGACACATCGATCCCTTCGCCAATGGCATAGGCGGGCTGGGTCATGTAGGGGGGATCGGCCGTGATCAGTTCCGACACCTGGGTGAGCAGAAACACCGCACACTGGTGCAATTCCACCTTGGCGTTGGAGGTGAAGCTCAAGTTCACCGTCAACTGTTCTTGGGCAAGGGTGACAACGGCCTCGCCAACCAGATATTCATTGCTGGCGCAAATGGGAATGGACTGCCAGCCTTCCTCCCGCAAAAGATCCAGGTCCAGCATGGTGCCCATGAGCCAATCCGAGGTGAGGGAAGGGTTCAAGTCCCGCATACGGACCCCGTAGGTACACGCTCCGTTGTGGGATAGGCGGGGGACCAGGTGCATAAACGGCATGGCAAACACCCAATCCTCGATATAGAGGGTGATGAGGTAAGGCACGGTGCGGTTGTCCACATAAGGCAGGTAGATTTCGCCGCTGTCAAAGGTGCCGCTCTGATAGCCGTAGTTTTTATCGAAGATCAAGGTTTGGGTATCGTACTGCAAAACAGTCAGGCGTACTCTGGCTGCCAGCTCTGCGGAATCGCTGATGTATTTTTGCACACGGATGCCCGGGGATTGCCCGGAAAGGTTCTCCGCAATATAATCATTGTCGCGCAACGCGTTCATATCCAGCGCATCCACGTTGATGAGAAAGCAATCCTCCGCCTTGGCGGGCAAAGCGCCCTGGCATAAAGCCAAACATAGGACCAGCCCCAGGATCGTCTTCCAAAGCGTGCGTTTCATCCGGCCTGTCACCTCTATCAATTGCGGCGTTCCCCAAAATTCGGGAATCATCCTTTAATTTCAACGATGCACACCAAACATTCCTTGCGTTTTATTTCCAAAGTTTTTCTGGAGAAAAGACGTCGTTTCGAAAATAGTCGTAACAAAATTGTAATATTATATTTACTTTTTAGAAATCATTTGCTATAATGGGCAAGAAATCAAGCAAGGCTTGCTCTTTGGAGCGGGGATTTCCGCTGGGCGGCCAGGCGGTTTGCAAAGGAGGATCCTGTCCTATGAAAACAGCGATTTTACGGAAAACAAGAGTTGCCATTGCGTTTGGGATGGCGCTGATTTGTCTGCTTTCCTCCGCTGCATTGGCGGGAAGTTATAGTACGTTGGAATTTGGTTCTCGGGGTTCGGATGTGCTAAAGCTGCAAAAAGCCTTGTTGGAATTGGGTTTTGACCCTAGCGGGACCGACGGTAAATTTGGCCGAGGCACAGAAAACGCGGTGAAGGCGTTTCAGGAGCAAAAGAAGCTCACGGCAGATGGCAAGGCTGGCAGCATGACCCTGACGGCGCTGTATGAGAGTGCGGATACCCAGGAAGCGCCCTCCGGCAGCGTGCCTGGCGATACCCTGCCGGATACGCTCAAATACGGCGACAACGGGAGCCGCGTGAAGGAACTGCAAAACGCGCTCAAGAAGGCCGGTTTTGATCCCAATGGGGTGGACGGCCGGTTTGGCGCGGGAACGCAACGGGCGGTCATCGCGTTTCAAAAAGCCAGCGGATTGAAGGCGGATGGCCTGGCGGGCCGAAAGACACTGGAATTGGTGTATGCACAGGCAGACCGGGGAGGAAGCGAAAGCTCCGATTCTTCGGGCAATTCTTCCGCCGGCGGCTTTGTCCGCATTCTGCGCAAGGGATATACAGGCGTCGATGTCACGGAAGTCCAGCAAAGGCTTAAGGAACTGAATTATTATGCCGGCGCCTTAGACGGTGTTTACGGCACGGGTTCCATGGCGGCCGTGCAGGCCTTTCAAAAGCGCAACGGCCTGACCACGGACGGGCTCACAGGCGCTGTGACTTACCAAAAGCTCATGTCCTCCGGCGCGAAATCCGCAGGCGGCAGCGCGGAACCGGAGGAAACGCAGCCCAATACCGACGCGCCCTCTTCCTCCACGGCCTACGTGACCCTGCGCCCTGGCACCACGGGCGACGCGGTCCGCAAGCTGCAAAAGGCCCTAGCCAAGCTCAATTATGATGTGACGGCGGACGGCAGCTATGGTGATGGTACCCGGGAAGCGGTGAAGGCGTTCCAAAAGCGCAATGCTTTGGAGGCCGACGGTGTGGCGGGGGCGCTGACCCAAGCCACCCTGTTTGGCGGCAATGCCAAGGCTGCGGGGAGCTCTTCCAGCTCGTCCTCGGATTCCGACACGTCCTCGGGTTCCGGCGCATCCCAAGAGCCCGCGCCCATTGACGGCGACACCGGCAAGGCCTCCGGCCCCAGCAAGAGCCAGGTGAAGCTGCTTCACTGGTTCAACGAGGTGAAGCCCTCCATCCGAAGCGGCCAGAATGTCACGGTTTTTGACCCCGCCACCAAGCTGCAATGGACCCTGCGGCTTTATAGCCTGGGCCGCCATGCGGACAGCGAGCCCAAAACCCAGACAGATACCCAAATCATATTCAAGGCCTTTGGCAATACCAATACCTGGACGCCAAAGCCCGTGTATGTTAAACTCCCCAACGGCACCTGGACGCTGGCCTCCATGCACAATGTGCCTCACCTGTCCGGCTCCATCAAGGACAACGGCTTTGATGGCCATCTGTGCGTCCACTTCCTGCGGGATATGGAGGAATGCCAACAGAACGATCCCAACTACGGCGTGACCAACCAGAACACCATCCGCAAAGCCTGGAAGGATCTGACGGGCGAGATCGTGAATTGACGCAAGGACAAAAACTTACAGCAAACGGGGCTTGGCGCACCATGCGCCAAGCCCCTCAGATCGTTGACAAGGTGGATTGCGACGCGAAATATGCAAGAATGAAGCCGAGAAGCTGCCCGCCTTGAGGGTGCGGGAGCCAAGGCTCCCGCATAAAGTGAGGCGCCGAGCGACATGTGCGCGAGACGCCTCACGATTCCCTTTGGAGGGCAAAAGCCCAATGCAGTCTCCCTGCATTG
>JAVBVF010000057.1:0-4731 GCA_031554475.1 Eubacteriales bacterium
TGGACCAGGCCCTCTCCGCTCGGGACGACCGCCTGCGCAGGCAGGACATTGAAGATCAGAAGGAGGCGTTGCGGGAACAGATCACGGGCATTGAAGAACGGGCGGACCAGGAGATCGCCAAGCTGGATGAGGAACAGGAGAAGATCGAAAAGGCCTACGAGGAGCAGCTAAAGGCGCAAAACCTGCGGGCTGAGGCCGAAAAGCTGCTGATGAAGTCATCCCAAAAGGAGATATTGAAGCTCATTGGGGAGTTTGCGCCGGAGTATGATGCCCTGGGCAAAACCCTGGGAGAAAAGCTCCTGGACGGCTTCAAGAACAAGATGGGGGATGTGGTGAAATGGTTTGCGGACTTGAACAAGAAGCTGGCCAGCATCCAGGAGGCGGCGGCCCAGGAGGCTGTCACCGCCGCAAACCAGCTCTACAAGGCCAGTGACAAGCGGGAAACGCAAACCACTGCCGCGCCGCCCAGCACTACGGTTACGCAAACCGTCAATTTTAATCAGCCTGTGGAATCTGCAGGCCAAACCGCCAAGCGCCTCAAGCAAGTCAACGAGGAGCTTGGCGCTTTGATGTATGGAGGATGAGCGGATGCAAATTGTTACCTATGAAAACCTCCTGGGGGAGAGCGTCGTCTTTGGCGCGGCCCCCCCTTACGTGTTGGCGCATGTGGAGGGCACTGAAAGCGCCGATGTGGACCGGAAAACCATGAAAGGAGCCCTGCAGCACGGGGAGACTACCGAAAGCGTGCTGCGGCAGGACCGCGCCCTGGAACTCACCATCAACCTGATCACCCTAAGCCGTGTGGAGATGTACCACACCCGCGCCCAGCTGTGCAGCGCCCTGGGGGCGGAAAGCGCTTTTGATCCGCAAACCGGTCAGCGGGCACGCATTGTGTACCGCAACGATTTTGGTCAATGGTGGACCTGGGCGGTGCCCCGGGGCGCGCCCAAGTTTCAAAAGCGGATTCAGGACATCCACCCCAGCATGAAAATCACCTTTGATTGCGACAGCCCCTTTTGGTTCTCCATGAAGGAAAACCATGGGGGTTTTTCTGTGGGGGATGTGCCCTTCCGCATGCCGCTGCGCTTTCCTCTCCGCTTTGCCGCACGGGAAGCGGAGGTAAGGTTGCAAAACAGTGGCCACGTGCGAACGCCCGTTCGAATTATAGCCAAGGGTGAGGGAGAAAAGCCCTCCATCGTCAACCAAACCACGGGCAAGCGCATCTCCTTCATCGCCCCTCTGCCCGAAGGCACGGAGATGGAAATCAACACCGACCCCTCCGATCTCTTTGTGCGCCTCCGGCACAATGGCACGGAAAGCAACGCCTTTGGCTATCTGGAGGTCTCCACCCCCCTCACGGAGTTCTACCTGGCCCCAGGGCCGAACTTGGTGGCCTACGAGTCCGGTAGCGCTTCCCAAAAAACGGCGGTGGACATCTACTGGCGCGACCGCTTTGAGGGGGTGTAACCATGGCGCTGATGGTGATGGACTGGGACTTCCGCCTCCTGGCCGAACTCTCCCTGCCGGAAAGCTACCAAATCACGCGCAGTTATTTCGATCTGGGCTCCTTTGAGGTGCGGATGTCCGATCGCGCCCCCGGGGCCGAGGCCCTACAAAAAGACGCCGTTGTCTTTTTTTCCGATGCTCCCCACAAGGCCGCCATCCTGGAAAAGATCACCCGCAAAGGCGGCAAGCTCACCGCCACAGGGAAGCTGCTAAAAGGGATTGCCGCCCGCCGGATCTGCGTGCCCCCAACCACCGATGACGGGCACTTCGGCTGGGACCGCTTCCAAGGCAGCGCCGAGGCCGCTTATCACCACTACGCTAGCCGCCACCTCTACGCGCCGGAGGACGCCAAAAGGAAGATCCCCCGCCTCGCAGGAGCCCTAAACCAGAACAGGGGCATGGTGCTGCCCTGGCAAGCCCGCTTTTTGGAATTGCACACCCTCTTCCACGATATCGGGGAGACCACCGAAATCGGCTGGGACATTCTGCCCGACTTCCAGGCCAAGGTCTACCGCTTCCAGGTGAAGGTGGGGCGGGACCTGACCAAGGGCACCGGCAAAGCGGTCATCGCTGAACAGCACCACAACGCCGCGGACATCTCCTTTTCCCTGGATGCCACCGCTGCCAAAACCACCGCCTACGTGGGCGGCGCGGGGGAGGATGAGAACCGCCTGATCGTGGGCGAAGGCCACGAGGCCCAGGGCATCCTGCGGCGGGAAACCTGGGTGGACGCGGGCAGCATTCTAGAAACGGATATGCTCCGCCTGGCGGGTCGCAACAAGCTGGACTCCGCCCAAGAAAAGGAGACCCTTACGGCGGACCTGATCGATACCGGCCTTTGCCGCTACGAGCGGGACTACGACGTGGGCGACAAGGTCATTCTCAAAGGCGATGGCGCCCTGAGCGAGACCCGACTCCTAGAGGTGCGTGAGTCTTATGAGGGCGGCGGCCGCAAGCTACAGGCCACTTTCGGCATGGCTCCCGTATCCTTTGACCTGGAAATGACCCGAATCAAAAACCCAATGATACGGTAAGGAGGTACATTTAACATGAAAGAATTCTACGGTTATTTTGACCCCACCCCCGAGGACGACCGCCAATACGTGGCGGATGAGCTGGCGGAAGCCTTCCGCGCCCTGGGCGGCACGGGCGTGGGCAAGGGGCTTGAGGTGTCCCTGACGGACGGCCTCACCCTCAGTGTAGGCCCTGGCTCCGCCATGATCGACGGCTATATCTATTCCTTGACCGAGGACAGCGGCGGCCCTAAAACCCTCACCCTGGGCGTGGCCGGAAGCGCCGACCGCATTGACCGCGTGGTGCTTCGGCTAGACCTGTCGGCTGATGCCAAGCGCATCAGCCTGCTGGCGAAGGCGGGCGCACCTGGAGCCAACCCCGTTCCCCCCGCCGTGCTAAGGACCGATCTGGTCAAAGAAATCAGCCTGTGCAGCGTGCGAGTGAAGGCCAGCGCGGTTTCTCTGGCAGCCGCAGACCTGACCGATGAGCGCAACAATGATACCGTCTGCGGCGCCCTAGCCCCCGAAGGCCTGCGATATACCCAGTTGGACAGCCGCTATCTGGCTGCCGCCACCCAGGCCAAGGCGGGCATCATGACCGCCGCCGATAAGAAGGTTTTGGACGGCTTGGCTTCTGTGTTTGCCACCAGCTCTACCGGCGCGGACCTGGGCGGCAAAACCCTGAAAAACGGTAAGCTGGCCTATGGCAGCACCGATGTGGCGACCGCCCTGGCCGCAGCCGAAAAGGACATTGACGACCTGGAAGCCGACGCTACCAACACCCAAATCCACCTTTATTCCCATAGCTACGACGCCACGGGAAAAATTCATAAATTCGTTGCCTCGGATGGCAAGAACTATGTGAATGGCAGGGTGAAGATTACCAAGGCGTTCACGGTGGGTGATAAGTTCCAGGTCAACGGCGCCACCGTTTCCGCCTATTCCGGCCCCTATCTCATCGACGAGCTGCCTGTGGGGCGCTGGCTCACGTTTGTCTACGTGGCTTCGGAAAAAGTCGTAAATTTTAAGTCGGGCGGCGCGGAAAGGAATTATCACCTGACCACTGTGAAATCCGCGTCCGCCCTGCCCGACTCCGCCCTGGAAAACACCGTGTCTGTGGTCACCTCCACGGAAATCGGCGATGTGCGCTTTCAAAAAAGCAAGCCCTCCACCGCCACCGCGGGAGACGTTCTTTTCCTGACCGATACCACCAGCAACGATATCAGCTTGAGCGTTTCTAAGCGCGACGCCCTGTATGTGTACCCCGTCAGCGCCCATCAGTGGAGCGGCAGCAGCTGGATTTACAAGGATGCCTATGTGTATCAAAAAAAGGTTTGGCGAAAGTTCCGCGATATGATTTATGACCATGGGAAGTTCAATATCAAATACTGCAATATGGGGCATTCCAATCGTTGGAACTCTGTAGGGGATTGGTATGAGGGTACAAAGTGGACTTCCGTGTTGTCTGATCATTTGCGGATCTTTCATACGGGCGAAAATGGGGACTCCTACAGCAGAGCCGGTTTCTTCTGGTATTTGAACTTCAAGCCCTATAAGCGCATCGGCATTGACGTGGACGTGGAGAAACACAAGATCAGTATAGGCGCGGGCAGCTATAGCCCTTCGGGCTGGTATGATCAGAGTTGTGAGGTGGAAACTCGCAATTTGGGAAGGCAGATGCTGTGGCTGGATGTATCGGACATCACGACGTCCACTTACTTCAGAATTTTTACGCAATTTGACAAGACCACCGAGGTTTCCGTGTACGGCGTGTATGCCGAGAGACTGTAAGGGAGGAAAAGCAATGGCTAATATTGAGAAAGCGCCTGTGACCATCACCCTGCGCAGAATGAACATTCCGGCGGAAACCGCGCTTTTGGGGGTGGAAGCGGACCTGCACGCGGAAACGGTGGAGTTTCAGGTGCCGCGGTACTACCAGGGGGTGGATCTGGCGGAACTGGACTGGATGGTGGATGTATGCAATGCCAAAGGCCAGCTGGTGGATACTGCCAGCCTGGAAAAGAGTGCAGAGGAGGAGCTCATTCGCCTGCGCTGGCTGGTGGGCCCTGCCGCCGCCGCCGCAGGCGGGGAAGTGGGCGTGCGCCTGCGGGCCCTGGCGGCGGACTTTATATGGCAAACAGAAACGGGGCGTTTTCGTTTTGCCGATACCTTTGCCGCCCAGGATGCGCCAGAGCCGCCTGGGCTTTCGTAT
>JAVBVF010000043.1:0-35461 GCA_031554475.1 Eubacteriales bacterium
CCCTTCGCTCCTTGGATCTTTTGGAAACCGCTTTACAGGATGTGCAGGGTGGGGATTTCTACAAGTGGGAGAATTTTTTCTGATGCTGTTTGGCTATGTCAATAGGGCTTGTTTTCTGCCCACTGTTGAAAGGACTTTAGAATGATTTCTGACATGTCATCAGGATACGAGATTCCATGGTTTATAAACCACGCCAGGATTTCCGGGTTGTGATATACCCAATGATTGCGGATCCATATACCCAGGCTGAAATGGTATTGCGCCAATTCTTTTTTAATTAGTGTAAGCATTCGGGCCTGCCTCTTATCATCAATAAAGAGGTGACGGATGTGGATGCGGCGCAAAAAGAAAAGTATGTCAAGCTGGGACTCAATATTGCCTATTATCGTAGAGCAAAGGGCTATACACAGATGGAATTGGCCGAACTGCTGGGAATCGACACAACGCATATGGGGCATATAGAATGCGCCGTATCGGGCGTTTCCTTGGATGTACTCTTTCGCTTGGCCGATGTATTGCAAGTGCCGGTTCACCGATTCTTTGAGCTTCGGGACTAATCGATAGCGAAAAACAGGCGAAGCCAGGACGTGGCTTCGCCTTTCTTGCAGTCAAGGCTCTTGGGCCGTTGCTGCGGGCTTGGCGTCTTCTTTTTCTCCTTCGCTTTCAGCCGCTTGACCTAGAAATTTTACCCCACAGGTAAAACATAGGTTGCGGTTGCTGGGCTGGCGGGTACGGCAGTAGGGGCAGATGGTTTTTTCCTGGGAGCGGTCTACGATCACCGCATTGGAAGGCGCGGCGCTATTGTGGGAAACATCAGCCCTCTTGACGCCTGCTAAGGAGGCGGGGGGATTTTGAATCGCGATTTGTTTCCAGCTGCTGCAACCTGTAGGAAAGATCTTCCACTTTTTGAGACAGCGTGTCCAGTTGATCGTCCTGATCCTCCGTATGGTTATGAAGCTGAGCCAGGGAACTGTAAACAAGATAATTGAGCAATATGCCGATGCAAGCGCCCAAAAAGGACAGCACGTGCCCGCCTGCAAAACCCGACATAAGGAGACCAAACAATCCTACGCCTATGGAAAGCCACGCTACGGTGGCAAAAGGCGGGCGCGCCTCATTCCCCGTCACCCTTGGTCACAAATCTCGCCCCGCACTTGAAGCACACATTGCGATTGCTGGCCTGCTGGGTACCGCAATAGGGGCAGATGGTTTCTTCAATGGACCGGTCCACCTGCACCAATTTTTCTTGGGCGGCTTCCTCTTGGGCGGCTCCCTCGCCACTGCCAGGCAGGGCGGTTCCCATAACCTGGCCCTCTTGGCGCTGGGCCGAAGCCTTGGGCAGCTCGCTTTGGGCCGATATTCGCTGCGCCACACGCTCGGGAAGGGCGGAAAGCATTTCCTCCAGCTTTTCCACCTTCTCGTGGGTGGCAATCAGCTGCAAAATGGCCGCGCTGATGGCGGAATAAGTGATGTAGCCAAGGCCGCCGCCCAAAAACAAGATCACAGTCGTTACAAAGGCCGAGCCGCCTAGGGGGGAATAAGACAATCCAGCGCTGGCGGTAACAAGTCCTACAATGATAAAGCCAATCAAATAAAGCCATGCGACCACTTTGAAAAAACCAGCATAATTTTTGGACACGGCGAATCCCTCCTGTTTTCTGATGAGATAGATGAGAAAGAAACAGAGAAATAGAGAAACAAAGAGACAAAAGGTCCGCTCATTCAGGGAAATGGCGCAGGCCCCAGGAAAAACAGCAGCGGAAAGGCCCTTACTCCAGCCCTTCCCCCGCATCCAGCTTCCTCAGCTGGCCTACCCGCCTTTGGTGGCGGTCACCCTCAAAGGCGGTGGTGAGCCAGGTGCGCACAATCAGCTTGGCCAGCTCGCTGCCCACCACCCGGGAGCCTAGGGCCAGCAGGTTGGCGTCGTTATGCTGGCGGCTCATGGCCGCGGAGTAGGGCTCGGAGCAGACCACGCAGCGGGCGCCGCGAACCTTGTTGGCGGCAATGGAAATGCCCACGCCCGTGCCGCACAAAACGATGCCCCGGTCGCATTCCCCGCTGGCCACCGCCTGGGCGGCCCTGGCGCCATAGATGGGATAGTCCACGCTTTGGTGATCGTGGGTACCAAAATCCTGGTAGGGCAGCCCCAGTTCCTCCAAAACGGCGATGACATGGGGCTTCAGGTCAATCCCCGCGTGGTCGCAAGCCAAAGCAATCATCCAAAAACCTCCTTCAAAACTCCTAAACTCAAAAAAAGTGGCCTTGGCCACTTTTTCATACAAGTTCTTCCGTCATCAGCCCACAAACATCATGACGATGGCCAATGCCACGAAAAGACCCGCGCAAATTTTGGTAATCAGCGCCAGCTTCGCTTCCATGCCCCGGGCCTTGTTCTTGCCAAAAAAGGTTTCGGCAGCGCCGCTCACTGCGCCGATGCCCGAACGTTCACTGCTTTGCAAAAGAACCACAACCGTCATAATCAGCGCCGCGATTAACAGCGGAATTCCAACAACATACTCCATCCGGTTCGACCTCCTACGGAATCTAGATTATTATACTACCACTGCCGGTCCTAAAAAGCAAGGGATTTTTCCGTCAAAAATTTTTTCGAAAATTTTTCAAAAGAAATTTTGCAAAACACTTGACCTTGACGTTACGTCATGGTTTATGATGCTCTTGTCAGGAGGGATGCCCATGGAATATACGGTGGATAAGCTGGCCAGGCTGGCGGGGGTCAGCGCCCGAACCCTGCGCTATTATGATCAAATCGGGTTGCTTTCTCCGGCTCGGACGTCCTCCTCCGGTTACCGCATCTACGGGCAAAAGGAAGTGGACGCCCTCCAGCAAATCCTGTTTTATCGGGAGCTGGGCATGGAGCTTTCCCAGATCATGAACACGCTTAACAACCCAACGTTTGACCGGAGCCAAGCCCTTGAGAACCATCTGGCGGCGCTGAAGGAACAGCAAGCCCAAACCCAGCGCCTCATCGCAACACTGGAAAAAACCATTCAACACGAAAAGGGGACGATGGAAATGACGGATCAGGAAAAATTTGAAGGCTTCAAAGCCAAGCTCATCGAGGAAAACGAAGAGAAATACGGCAAGGAAATTCGGGAAAAATACGGCGAGGAGACCGTCAAGCAAAGCAACGCTAAGATGATGGGGCTTTCCAAGGAGCAGTTCGACGCCATGCAAAAAACCGCTGAAGAGATTCACCAGAAGCTGGAAGCGGCCGTGAAGGCCGGGCTCTCCCCCCAAAGCGAAACCGGCCGTGACATTGCCCAGGCGCACAAGCAGTGGCTTTCCTACACCTGGAACCAGTATTCCCCCGAAGCCCACAAGGGCCTGGGCGATATGTACGTGGCCGACGAGCGCTTCACCGCCTATTATGACAAGAACCTGGCGGGCTGCGCCCAGTTCATCCGGGACGCCATTCATCACTGGATGAAGTAAAGGAGGCAGGGGGTTCACCCCTTTTCCGGCGGTTCAGTGTCGCGCAAGGCACTCCCACGCCTTGCGCTTGCCTCACTGCCCCAGCTCTCGCTCGCTTTTGCCTGCAGCAAAGCGCCCACAGGGCGCACGATCGCTGGTGCTGCCCATCAAGGCTTCCCCGGACTTTCCGTCGGCGCCCAGGACGCTACCGCATCCTGGGCTGGCTTCAAGTCCCCGCTATGGGGCGCTTCCCGGAACTTTTATTTGACCGCGCAAAGCGCGGTCAAAGGCGGTCATAAAAAGAATGGACATAAAAAGGCCTTTTTCAGCAAACAGAGCGCCCTAGGTTCCCTCACGGAACCCAGGGCGCTTTCGCTTATTCAAAGATCTTCGCTTTCTACTTCTCCACCGTGGCGTGCATGCCCAGCATCACGCCCTGCGGCGCTTCAAAGTCCAAATACACTTTATACCGGCTCACATCCTCCTGGGTGCCCAGGGGGGAAATGGAGGCCACGGTCGCGGGAATGGGGGCCAGCCCCAATTCCTCAAAGGCGGCGGTGAGGCTGTCGCCCACGGCCAGGCCGGCAATGTCCCCTTCCTCCACCTGGGCCAGCAATTGATATTGGCCGGCGGGATAGGCGGTGAAGAGCGCCTGACCCTTTTGCACGCTGGCGCCTTGGGAAACGCTTATGGTGTTCACAATCAAATCCGCAAAAGCCTTCACCTGGGTGGCGTTGGCCTGGCCCCGCAGTTCCGGCTCCAGGGCGTCGGGCACGTAGGTGAAGAGCAAATCCCCCGCCTTCACCGCGTCGCCTGCCTTCACGTTGACGCTGAGAAGGGTGCCCGAGGCGGATACCCCATAGGGCGGGACGGCACTTACACTGGCCCTGGCCAGGAGGGATTTGTTCTCATACTCCGGCGTGCGGTACACCTTCACATCCTGGGTAAAGACCAGGTCGCCGCCCATCACCGCCACGGTAAAGGACCTGCCGCTCACCGCAGTGATCACGCCGTCGGCAAAGTGCTTTTCATTGGCCGAGCGCACATAGACCTTGGTGCCCACGAAGAGGTTGCGGTTTTCCACGTTGTTGTAGCCGGTCATCACATTGGCCTGGATTTCGTAGCGCTCCGCATGCTCAATGGCCAACACGGAGCCAAAGCGGCTCACCGCCGCATCGGCAATGTCACCGGCCTTCCCGTACACATTGGCGATGGTGCCGTCAATGTCCGCGTAAACGCTCTTGGGCTCTACGGTGAACAAGGGCGTTCCCTGGGCCACCGCGTCGCCCGCGCGAAGGGTGAAAGGCATCAGTTCGCCGGAGGCGGGGGCTTTCACGGCGATTTCGCCCACGCCCACCACCTGGGCGCTAACGATGAGATCATGGCCAGCGGATTCCGCCAAAACGGGCAGAGGCGATAGGGCGCAAAGCGCCAAGGCCAGGGCCGCGGATAAGAGTTTTTTCATGGATGAATACCCTCCCTATAAAGATCAGTTGCTGCGCAGCGCATCGATGGGATTGAGGTTGCTGGCCTTGCGGGCAGGCGCCCAGCCAAAGATCACGCCCACCGCCAGGGAAAAGCCCACGCCCAGGCCAATGGCCGAGGGGGACAGGAAGAAAGACATATCCATCATGGAGCATAGGGCCATGCTGGTGGCAATGCCCAGCACCATGCCAATGAACCCGCCCAACAGGGACAGCATGATGCTTTCAAACAGGAACTGCACCTGAATGCTGCGGGGGCGCGCGCCCAAAGCCTTGCGCAGGCCGATGTCATTGGTGCGCTCCGTGACGCTCACCAGCATCATGTTCATGATGCCGATGCCGCCCACCAAAAGGGCGATGGAGGCAATGCCCGTTAGCAGGCTGGTCATGAGCCCCATCATGGTGTTCATCACGTCCAGCAGGCTTTCCATGTTGATGACGTTATAGCTGTCGTCCTTATAGTTGAAGGCTTTGTCCAGCGCCGCCTCCAAGACTTCCACGGTTTCATCGGTCTTTTCCGTGTCCGCCAGGTACACTTTCACGGAAGGGATGTCCTTCAGCCCCAAAAGGCGCATGTAGCTGCTATAGGGCAAAATGGCCGTCCCATCGTCGCCGGGGCCGCTCAGCTGGCTCATCACGTCGCCGCCGCTGTCGTCGCTTAGAATACCCACCACGGTAAAGCGGGTGCCGCTGATCAAAACCTGCTGCTCCAGGGGATCCTCACCGGAAAAGAGGGCCTCCGCCAGGTTTTTGTCAATCACGCAAACCCGATTCCCCAGCTCCTGATCAATGGGCAGAATGGGGCGGCCCCTGCCGATCAGGTCTGTTTCCTTTTTGAAATGCAGGAAGCCCTTGCCCTCAATGGCCACATCCTCCTGTACCTGGCCCTGGTGAACCACGCTAAGGGTGGTGCTTAGGGTGGGGGAAACCCCCTCCACATTGCTAAGGCCCTTGAGCTGGGTCAGGTCGGTCTCGCTAAGCCCATGCTTAAGGGGCGTGCCTGTGGCCTGCACGGTCAACACACCGGTACCCAGCATTTCAAACTGGGAGGTCATTTCCCCTGTGGCGCTCTGCATTACGGTGATCAGGGTGATCACCGCCATCACGCCGATGATAATGCCCAAAATGGTGAGAAAGGAGCGCATCTTGTTGGCGCGGATGTTGGCGATGGACATACGCAGGCATTCTTTAAGCATCCTCGGCCACCCCCTCGCTGATCTCCCCGTCCAAAATCCGCACGATGCGGCTGGCGTTTTGGGCAATGCTTACGTCATGGGTGATCATGATGATGGTATGACCTTCCCTGTTTAAGTCGCCAAAGAGCTTCATGACCTGCTTGCCCGTGGTTTGATCCAGGGCGCCGGTGGGTTCGTCCGCCAAAAGGATGGTGGGGTTGGTGGCCAGGGCCCGGGCAATGGCCACCCGCTGCTGCTGGCCGCCGGAAAGCTGATTGGGGAAGTGGTGCAGCTTGTGGGACAGCCCCACCCGGTCCAGCATTTCCGCCGCCCGCTCCCGCCGCTTATGGGGGGGCATGCCTGCGTAAATCAGGGGCAGCTCCACATTGGACAGGGCGTCCTGCCGCTGCAAAAGCTGAAAGGATTGAAAGATGAACCCGATTTCCTTGTTGCGGATGGCGGCCAGCTCGTTGGCACCCAATTCCTCAATGCGGCGGCCGTGGAGCACATACTCCCCTGCGGTGGGGGTATCCAGGCAGCCGATGATGTTCATCAGCGTGCTCTTTCCCGAGCCGCTGGGGCCCAGAATGCTCAAAAAATCGCCCTTTTCAATGGACAAATCCACGTTTTTGAGCACAGGCTGCCACTCGTCCCCCATCCAGTAGGACTTGCAAATGTCCGTCATTTGAAAAAACGGGCGGGTGGGTGAGGCTTGTTGCATCGTCATCTCTCCCGTCAATCGCCCATCACGGAGCGCATGTTCTGCTGGCCCATGCGCTGCATCATGTAAAAGCGGGCCATCTCGTTTTCCATATAATAGACGCTTTCCCCGTTCTTCACGCCATCGGTGATCTGGGTATACAGGCCGTCGGACACGCCCAGGGTCACATAGCGGGGGATGATCTGCCCGTCCGCGCTTTTGGCCAGGACATAGGGCTTGTTCTGCTCGTCATAGGAAAGGGTTTTGGTGGTGATAGCCACCGCGCCCAAAGCCTGCTGGTTTAGCACGTTCACTTCTACGCTCATGCCGCTGCGGATGTCCTCCGTGGCTTCGATTTCCAACTTCACGGCATAGTAGCTCACGCCGCCTTCCGTGGTGGCGCTGCGGGCGATCTCGCTCACGGTGCCAGGCACGCTTTTATTGAGCGCGTTCAAATACACCGTGCCCTCCTTGCCCAGGGTCAGCGCGCCGATATCATACTCGTCCACGTCCACGCTCACCTCCAGGGTGGCGTAGTCCACAATGCGGGCGATTTGGGAGCCGGGCTGGAGCTGGTCATCCACCTCTACAAAGAGTTCGTCCACCGTGCCGGCCTCCGCAGCGAATACCCGGGCGCCGTCGGAGCCGCGAAGCAGCGCCTGCTGGGCAGCCACCTTGTCGCCCTCCTTCACGTAGAGTTCCTTCACCTTCAAGGCGGCCTTGGCGGTTTGGATCTCGTCGGTGACGGGGCTCAAATGTCCGGAGAAACTATAATAGGTAGAGATATCCCGCAGGGAAGCGGTTTCCTCGCGGTAGCTTTCCTGAATCTGGGAGCCGATGGACAGTACGAAATACACGATCACCAAAACAATCACGCCAAGGACGATCCATGGCCATTTTTTTCTGCCTTTTTTCTTCTTGGTAGGGGCGGCTTGTTGTTCCATGTTCAGATTCCTTTCTTGGGGCTTTCTCTCGCCGGTGATAGGAGCAATACGACTTGTGAATTATAAATCGACTAACTTTTTTTGTAAAGCCAAAACGCCCCAAATATCGCTTTGCACGCCCGATTTTACACTGCGTTCATATTTAGAAGGACGTCAAAACCGGTGCTTTGGGCTTGGAGATCTTAGCTTGCCCCGCATAGCGCCAGCCCATGCGCATATACTATCACGATGTGTACAAAGGCCGATAACGCCCGCATTGCGTGACCGCCGCGCTTGTGATATGATCAATTGGATGGAAAAATGGAGGCTAGGACATGCTGGAACACAATTCTCACGAGGAACGCTACCGCAAACCCCTGGGGGCCGCCCGCACAGGGGAGACCCTCCGCCTGCGCTTTTTGTGCGACGAGGCCCAGGCCGTGACCCTGCGCACCTGGAACGGCTTAGAAAGTTGCCATCCCATGACGCCCCTTGCGGATCATCTGTTTGAAGCCACCCTGTCGGCTCCGCAAACCCCCATGCTGCTTTGGTATGATTTTATCATCCACCGGTCAGACGGGGATGTTCGCTATGGCAATGCCTACGATCAGCTGGGGGGCTGTGGCGCGGTGTATTCCGGCCAGCCCCACAGCTTCCAATATACGGTGTACGATCCGGCGTTTGAAACCCCTGCCTTTTTGCGTCAGGGCGTGATCTATCAGATCTTTCCCGACCGGTTTTATAAGGATAAGAACGGAATGAAGGGGCGGGTGACCAAGATTAAGCGCGCCCATCCCGAGGCCACCCTGCATGAAAATTGGGACGAACGCCCTATGTTGGACATCGACCCCTTAAACGGCGATAACCGCGCCTTGGACTTCTTTGGGGGCACCTTAAAGGGCATTGCCCAAAAGCTGGACTATTTGCAGGCCATGGGGGTGACGGTTTTGTACCTGAACCCCGTGTTCCGCGCTCGCACCAATCACCGCTATGACACCGGCAGCTATGAGGAGATCGACCCCATCCTGGGAGACGACGCGGCCTTTGACGCCCTCATGGCCGCCGCCAAGGCCCGCCGCATGAACGTGATCCTGGACGGGGTTTTCAGCCACACCGGCGCGGACAGCCTGTACTTCAACCGCTTCGGCCATTACGATTCCTTGGGGGCCTACCAAAGCCAGGAATCTCCCTACTACGATTGGTACCGCTTTGAGGAGTTTCCAAACAAATACAATGCCTGGTGGGGCATTTACACCCTGCCCGCCGTGGAGAAGGAAAACCCCGCCTATCAGCGCTATCTTTTCAACGGGGAAAGCGGCGTCCTTCCCCGCTGGATCCGGCGGGGGGCCAGCGGCTGGCGACTGGACGTAGCCGATGAGCTGCCCGTTCCCATGCTTACAAGCATGCGCAAGGCCGTGAAGGGGGCACACCCCGATGCCGTGCTCATCGGCGAGGTTTGGGAGGACGCCAGCAACAAGGTTTCCTATGGAACCCCCCGCTCCTACTGCCTGGGAGACACCGTGGATTCCGTGATGAACTACCCCCTGCGCCGGGCGGTGATCGATTTTTTCACCGGCGTGACCAACGCCTACGAGCTCCGGCGGCTGATCCTCCATCAGCGGGAGGTCTATCCCGCGCCCTTTTACTACGCCCTCATGAACCTTTTGGGCAGCCACGACCGGGTGCGGATTCTAAACGCCCTGGCGGGTTATGATCGGGACGGGGCCATTCAGCTTCCCCGGGAGGAGGCCATGGCCATGCGCCTCTCCCAGGCCGAACTGGCCCAATCCAAAAAGCGCTACCTGGAAGCCATGAGGCTCTTGTGCGCCCTCCCGGGCGCGCCCACTGTCTACTATGGCGACGAGGTGGGCATGGAGGGCATGGCCGATCCCTGGAACCGGGCCCCCATGGAATGGCAAAACGGCGATGCCACCCACTGGAGCGCTCTTTCCGCCCTGCTCAATGAGCGGCAGGAAAAGCGGGTGCTGCAAACCGGCTTCCTGGAGGTGGAGGCCCTTGATGCCGATACCCTGCGCATTCGCCGTTTCGGCCTGGGCGGCAAGGACGTGTTTGGCCAGGAGCTGTTGGAAAACGAGATGTTGGTAACCATCCAGCGAAAGTGAGAGCCCTATGCACTTTACCTCCCTCAAACTGCAGCAATTCCGCAACTATCCCGCCTTAACCCTTCGGCCTTCCCCGGGCACGACGGTGCTTTATGGCGCCAACGGCGCGGGCAAAACCAACCTGCTGGAGGCCATGCACCTGCTGTCCCTGGGCCGCAGCCACCGCACCTCCGCCGACAGGGAGATGATCGCCGCGGGGGAGAGCGTGGCCTTTGTGCGGGGGGAAACCCAGCGCTTAGACGGCAAGCATGACGTGGAGGTGCGGCTGTACCCCTTTCAAAAGCCCCAAAAGCGGGTGCTGCTCTTTGGCAAGCCCGCCGAGCGGATTTCGGACATGATGGGCCATGCCACCTGCGTGATGTTCTCCCCCGAGGACATCCGCATCGTGCGGGACGGCCCCGCCGCCCGCCGCCGCTTTGTGGACATGCAGCTTTCCCAGATCCGCCCCAGCTATTTGCGGGCGCTAAAAACCTATTTGACCGTGCTGGACAGCCGCAACGCGCTTTTAAAGGCCCAGCGGCAAAGCCCCCTGGCCGATTTTGACACCCAGCTGGACACCTGGGACGAGCAGCTGGCCGCCGCCGCGGTGTACGTGGTGGAACCCCGCCGCTGGTTCCTTTCCGAGCTTTCCGAAAACGCGGCGGCCCAGTATGCCGCCATTTCCGAAGACCCTGCCGAAACCTTTGCGCTTCAGTACACCGGCCCCTTGGCCACCGTGGAGCAGCCCTACCGCACCATGCTTTCCGGGCTCAAGCGCACCCGGGGGGAGGATTTGCACCGCCAGTTTACCGCCTTTGGCCCCCATCGGGACGATATCGCCATGCTCCTTTGCGGCAAAGAACTGCGGGCCTTTGGCAGCCAGGGCCAGCTCCGCACGGCGGTGCTCAGCATGAAGCTGGGGGAACTGGCCTTAATCGAACGGGAGATGGGCGAATTTCCCGCCCTGCTGTTGGACGATGTGTTCAGCGAGCTGGACGCCAAACGCAGAAACGCCCTCCTCAAAAGCGCGGAGGGCGTGCAGACCTTCATCACCTGTACCGACCAGCAGGACGCGGCAGGGGCGAAGGCGGACGTGTTTTTGCGCGTGGGCCAGGGCGAGGAGGGGACGGCGGTTTTGGAATGAGGGGGTGCGTTGGGCTCCGCCCAAGCCCCACGGGGGTACGTTGGGGTACGTTGGGGTACGTTGGGGTACGTTGGGGTACGTTGGGGTACGTTGGGCTCCGCCCAAGCCCGCTCAAGGGCTATGCCCTTGAGAATCCCAACTTTGACCGCGCTTTGCGCGGTCAAATAAAAGTTCAGCGAAGCGAGGCGCAGTGCGCCCTGCCGCGAAGCGGCAAGCGACTTATAGCGGGGACTTGAAGCAAGCCCAGGATGCGGTAGCGTCCTGGGCGCCGACGGAAAGTCCGGGGAAGCCCTGATGGGCAGTGAGGCAAGCGCAAGGCATGGGAGTGCCTTGCGCGACACCGAACCACCGGAAAAGGGGTGAACCCCCTGCCTATGGGTTGAGGGGCGGCAGCCCCTAAGCGTACTTTGTCAGCAATCTGAGGTTTTGGCTCAACGAGCCGAAGCCTTTTTACGATTCCGCCATTTTGAGCTTGACAAAGGGAGGTTGGTTTGTCATGATAAAAGGCAAGCAAATGTTCCCATTCGGACAATTCCATAAAAATCAATCAGAACAATTAAGGAGAGGTTTCAATGAAAAAGGCCTGCATTCTGGTTCTTGTTCTTTGCGCTTGTTTGGTACTGATGACGGGCATCGCTTTAGGCGCGGATTCCGCGGCGGAAAATGCGGAGCTCTACCAGATTTCCAAAGGAGACAAGGTAGGATTTATTGACGTACAGGGCAATGTGGTTATTGAGCCCGTATGGGACGAAGCATTTTTTGACAGCGAAAATAACGGCTTGATCCCCGTGAGGGAAGGCAAGCTATGGGGGCTCGTCAACCGCAACGGCGAAGTGGTGGCGGCTCCCGCCTATGCGGAAGAACCCGCTATTTTGTATGGGGAAGTCGAGTTCATTCCTGTGAAGGTGGGAAAAAAATATGGCTTTATCAATCGTTCTGGAGAGATGGTGATCCAACCCAAGTGGAACGGCGTGGAACCCTTTCAAAACGGCTTGGCCCGTGTGAATGCCGGTTCGGAGAAAAAGCCCCAATATGGGTATATCGATCAAACGGGGGCAGAAATCATCAAGCCGCAATACGCAGACGCCTTGGATTTTTGCGAGGGTCTGGCGGCGGTGAAGGTCAAAAAACTGTACGGGTATATCGATGCCCAAGGAACCCTGGTGGTGGAACCGCAGTTTCAAAACGCCCAAGCCCATGCGCAAGGCCTGGCCGCTGTTATGGTGGACGGCAAATACGGCTATATCGATACCGCTGGGAAAATGGTTATCGAGCCTCGCTTTGAAGAGGTGGACCAGTGGTATCGAGAGGTCGAGCATATGGATGTTAAGGTCGATGGCAAATGGGGCGTCATCAATCTTGTAGGAGAGTATCTGGTTCAGCCGGAGTGGGAGGAAATCTCCTCTTACGGCGCTTTGTGGTGCGTGAAGAAGGCGGAGAAATACGGGGCGGTGGATCACAACGGAAAAGAAATGATTCCGGCGGTCTATGATGAGGTGCTGCCCATATGGGACAAAGCAGCGGAAAAAGACTACTATTGGGTGAAGCAAGGGGAAGCCTGGGGCGTTTTTAGCGAAGCGGGAGAGTTGCTTTGCGAACCGCAGTGGACGAAAGAGTATAATACCACGCCCTATTTTTCCAATCCTTGTGAGGACTTTATCAAGGGAAGCGATCAATATATCGTTGATGTGAGCGGAAAAGGAACGTTGATTGGCGCATATGGCCTTGTGGCCGTGGGTACAAAGACCGTTATGGTGAAAAAGGAGTTTCTTTCCCCAAAGAGCCAGTTGCTCACGTTCGATGGCAAGCTCATTTGCGAAGCGGATTGCCCGCTGCCCTGGTATACTGATTATGGGCTGTACATCATCAGCGGCGATGAGGGACGACAGGGGCTGATGAATGAAGAGGGAAATATCGTCTCCTCTTCACAATGGAGCAAGCTGTCCATGTTTTGGGAAAAGGGCGGCGTGGTAGAGGTGGAGCAGGGTTCCTATCGGGGATATATGAATACGGAAGGGAAGGTCATTTACTGGAGCGACGAAAGCGGCCAAGAAGTCCCTTACGTGGATTATTTCCAAGGCGCGCAAGGCAGCGTGGCGGAGGATGCTCCCTATTTCCTCCAAGGCGTCCACTGGGGAATGACCGCTGAGGAGCTTGTGCAGGCCGCGCCCCATTCTGGGAAACCCTTGAACATAAGCGGGCTTGCGATGTATTCCGATGTGAAGGTGGGCAACTTGCCCATCTCCCTGATCACGTATTCTTTTGATGAAAAACGGGGAGACACGCTCACCAGCATTGTCCTAGGCCTTGACGAAACCACCAACACCCCCTACGATGATTTTTCCATTTTACGGGATATGCTCATCGCACAGTATGGGTTTCCGATGGAGAAATCTGGGACCTGGACCAAATCTTCTTACGAGGAAAAATACAAGGATGATATGAACGAAGCCATTCGGAAGGGATATTATTCCGAACGCATCAGCCTTGGCGTAAATGGCTCCATTATGGGTTTCCTATCGATCAAAGGCGCGAAAGGCGAACCGTCCATCTCCTGTTTCCTGACCTATATGAATGACGGAGAACCGCGGGATTATTATGAAAGCCTCATAAACCCCGCCGCCGCGCAACCGGAGGAAGCCCAGGCGCCTGCTTCCGGCGAGTCAACGGCGTTCTCCATCCGCAACGGAGTCACCTTCGGCATGAGCCAGGAGGAGGTTATTCAAATCGAAGGCCGCGAGCCGGACATCCGCGACGAAACCGGCTTGATTTTTGACAACCAAACCGCAGGAGGCCTCAAGGCCAGTATCTTCTATAGCACAGAGAAGAATCAAGTGCAGGCCATTATGTATGTGGTGGAGGAAAAGCATACCCAAAACGATGGCTATATTGAAGACTATGAGTCGCTCAAAGCCTCTCTGAGCGAAAAATACGGCAAACCCACCTTTGAAACCCTCGACTGGGATGGGGATGCGACCAAGTATGATCCGCAGGACTATGGGGATGCTCTTGTCGCGGGAGATGTGAGGTATTTGGCGCAGTGGAAAGGGAGCAATGTGCAGATCAATCTCTTTTTGGATAATGATGACGGAAACATCGAAATTATCTTGGCCTACATGCCGCCCAAAGGCGAAACTCCCGCTGTGATGGACGAGTTGTGATCACAGGAGAAGGGAAGACTTCAACAGCAGGGGCATGCGGAACAGACCCCATGCCCCCTGCTGTTGCAATGGGTTTACTTGGAAACCCCCTGGGAAAGCATCCACTCAATGAACAAGCCATACCCCATGGTGGGATCGTTCACATACACGTGGGTCACCGCGCCGATAAGCCGCCCGTCTTGCAGGATGGGGCTGCCGCTCATGCCCTGCACAATGCCGCCGGTCTTTTCCAGCAGCTCCGGGTCCGTCACCTTCACCACCATGCTGCGCTGGGCGGGCTGGCTTTGGCGGGCCACCTCCACGATTTCCACGGCGTACTCCTTCATGCCCTCCGCGTCCACGGTGGAAAGGATGGTGGCGGGGCCCACATGCACCGCGTCTTTGCGGCCAATGGGCAGCCCGCTGGGATACAGGGGATGGGTGGGCGGCGTTTCCAGAGCGCCGTAAATGCCGAACTGGTTGTTCTTTGCAATATCCCCAAGGATCCGGTTCTCCCGCAAAAAGGAGCCCTTCAGTTCCCCGGGAACGCCCCGCTGGCCCTTGCGCACGTCCACCACGTCGGCCAGGAGTACGCGGCCTTCGCTGACGGTTAGGATCTGCTGGGTATCGCCATCCGTGATGGCATGGCCCAGGGCGCCGTAGGTGGTGGGGCGCGGTGCGGCGTCGCCATCCTTGCGCAGCTGGCCGTAAAAGGATAAGGTGCCCACGCCGGCGGTGGAATCCCGCACCCAGGCGCCGATGCGGAAGGTGCCGACCTGGGTGTCCTTCTTGGGTTCCAGGGTGAGGGTCAGGGTGCTTTCCCCCCGCCGGACGGTGAGGGGAATGGGCATGCCCGCAGTCTCGGTAACGATCTGTTGCAATTGATCCGTGTTTTTGAGCTTGGCGCCGTTGAGTTCCGTGATCAAATCCCCAGGCTTGATGCCTGCCAGCTTGGCGGGGCTTTGGAAGTTGGAAAGATCGCTGGTGCCCACCACCAGCACACCCTCGGTATACAGCGCCACGCCCACGGCCTGGCCCCCAGGGAAGAGCACCAGATCGTCCTGCACGTCGATCTCCACATCCCGCAGGGGAAAAAGCCCAAACAGGCTGATGGTGGCGGTGCTTTTGCCCTCCTCCTCGGCCCGCAGGCGAACACCGCCCAGGGTTTCGGCGGTGGAGCTGATGGCCTGGGCCGTTCCCTCGTTCACCGTAACGGACAAGGGGAAACTGTGGGGGAAGACGGCCTCCTGCCCCATGGCGATGGTGAGCTTTTGGGGCAGATCCCGCAAAAAGGCCGCCTGGGGGGAAGCATAACAGAGCAGCACCAGCGCGCTCAGCGAAACTCCAATAATTTTCCGGATCCGTCCGCCGCGTCCTGACTGCTGCCGCATACATCCATTCCTCTTTCCGCAAATTGTTCGCAGTCAGCCTTTGCGAAAAAGCGGCAGATTATAATGGAAATACTTGCTTATGAGGGCAGGCTTTCTTTGGGTTTACAATTCGACGATCTCGCAGCCCACGTTTTTGAGAAACGTTCGGTCGTGCTCCACCAAAAGCATGGTGGGTTGGAAGCGGCTAATCAGCTCCTCGATCTGCTTACGGCTTAGGATATCGATGTAATTGAGGGGTTCGTCCCACACATAGAGGTGGGCGGACTCACACAGGCTTTTGGCCAGAAGGATTTTCTTTTTTTGGCCCTGGCTTAAGTCGGCCAGGTCTTTACAAAACTGCTGGCGGCCAAAATCCATATTGCGCAGGATGGCTTTGAACAGGGTTTCGTCCAGCTCATGGCCGGAGAGGAACGCCTTCAGCTCCCCCTTAAGCCCCTCCGTGGACTGGGGGACATAGGAAATCAAAAGCCCGCTGGCGATGGACACCTCTGCGGAAAGCGCTGTGGAAAGCCCGCAGATGCTTTTTAAGATGCTGCTCTTGCCCGCGCCGTTGGCTCCGGCCAGGGCCACCCGCCGCCCTTGCCGAACGGTGAAGCGGATGCCTTCGCAGACGGTTTTTTCACCGTAGCGCACCAGGCCCTCCCGCACCTCCACCAGGACTTGCTTGGGATGGGCAAGGGGCGAGAGCTTGAGCTCTCCCACGGATTCGATGTTTTTGAGCAGCTTGCTTTTTTCCTCCGCCGCCCGCTCCTGCCTGCGCTGGGCGCTTAAGGAGCGTTTCATCATGTCCGCGCTGCGAGCGCCGATATAGCCCTTGTCATAGGCCGCGTCATGGGCCACGTGATACTTGGTCTTTTCGATGGTCTGGCTCCACTGGGCAGTGCGGCGGGCGCTTTCCTCAAGGCGGCGGATGTCTTTTTTCAGCTTGGCGTTTTCGTCCAGCTCGTACTGGTTTTGCCGTTCCATGTCCTGTTCGAAGCTGTCATAATCCCCCTTCACCACGGTGATTCCCTGGCGGTTGATGGACACCACATGGTCGATGCAGCGGTTGAGGAACGCCCGGTCGTGGCTCACCAAAAGGAAGCCGTCCTTGGTTTTCAAATAGTCGGCCACAGCCTCTCGGCCATAGAGGTCCAGGTGGTTGGTGGGTTCGTCAATGAGGGGGTATCGATCCTCCCGGGCAAAAAGCGCCGCCAGCTGCGCCTTGGTTTGCTCCCCATGGCTTAAGGTATGGTAGGGGCGGTAGAGGGCGTCCTCGTCCACGGAAAGCAGGTTCAATTCCCGCTTGAGTACCCACTCCGGCGCGTCCCCCGCCCACTCCTGCATCAAAAACAGGGTTAGATGGTCAGGAGTGCTCACGGAAAAAGGGAAGTAGGCAGGGGTCAAGGGCATGTCGATGCCGCCCTCAAAGGGCAGCCCGCCCAAAAGCAGGCGCAAAAGCGTGGTTTTGCCCCGCCCGTTGCGCCCGGTAAGCCCCAGCCGCCAGCGGGTATCCAGGTTCAGGCTCACGTTTTCAAAGAGGGGATCATCGCTGCCTTCATAGGCGAAGGTGAGGTTTTGAATATTGATTTGTGCCATAGGCTATTCCTCCTTGTGAGAGGGGGATTCATGGGGCGGCCCGCCAGCGCGGATTTCGGAAACAGAGCCGAAATCCGGGCAAAAGCGCAAACAAAAACAGAGCCTTCAGGCCGCTATTTTCCTGCCACCAAAACAAGGAGCCCGCCAGGCGGTTTCTCTTTGCTTTGTTCCCCCCGTATTTTGTACAGGTTCGTGACAGGATTACTTGCGCATCTTTCCAGCTCCGTTTCAATCAATGAGGAAAATTGGCATTTTTTTAGTCAAGTGCAGCATAGCATCCTAAGGACAAGATGTCAAGCCTCCTGGTTTGGGTCTATTCCCAAGAGGATATGAATGGCATGCTGGAGCTCCGGCTTTTTGTGGTATTGCTCTAACAGCTTTTTCTCGATGGCGTGAAAGGGCTCGCTCTCCGCTTGGCCAAAAAGCTCGGCAACAGAGATGCCCAGAATATCGCATATGTGGGCGACCACCTCAATGTCGGGAGCGTTTTTCCCCTTGAGCCAGCATGTGACGGAAGATTGAGAAACACCCAATTTTTCGGCAAATTCCTTTTGGTTGAGTCCTTTCAGGGCTAGATAGTACCCTAAATTTCGCCTAATATTATCGCGAATTTCCCCCATGCAAACACCCGCTTTCTTATTGAAAATCATACCGTGTAGGGAGGGTTTTGTAAAGATGGGATTTAGAATTTCCGCATTTTCTCTCAAATCCATTGACAATTTATAAAAACGCAATTAGAATAGAATTATAATTTAGTTTTACCAAATTGGTTGAAACGGGGGTTCATCCCATGATTGCGGATGCCATTGCGGCGTATGTAAGAGGTGTCAAGGTTTCAAATGGATTCACAGCGAGAAGACGCCAGACTAAACGGGGATCTCGCATTGGCTGGGATGGGTCAGTCTAGCCCTTGCAATGGCTACTGTTTTTTCATCGATTTCCATTCCGATAAAATGTCGGTTCAGAGATTTTGCCGCAAGGCAGGTTGTTCCGGAACCCACAAAAGGATCGAAAACAACCTCGCCTTCGGACGTGACCAACTCCACCAGCAATTTCATCAAATTCAAGGGCTTTTGTGCTACATGGAGGCCTTTGTCCGAGGGAACGGAACGAACCTTGATGAGGTTTGAGCAGGTCGAACCGGTCCCCTGGCAGGTATTATACTTTTGCAGCGCCTTTTCGTTCCACGCCCCAACATTATATTCCAACACATTGCTTGCGATAGTCCCCCCTGTTTTGTAGGGCTTTTGGAACCAAAGAATAGGCTCAAATAAAGGCCGTAGGTTCGCGACTCTCCAGCCATCCCATTTTTGTGCGCTCACCTCATCTTCCCGTCTTTCATAGATGGTAGATAAACGCTGCGCGCGGTGGGGCGCTTTTTCTTTTTCCCATGCAAGCATGTCTTTGAAAGTAAAACCAGCATCCTCCAGGGAAATCGTGCACCGATGAGCAAACCTTCTGCCGGAAAAAATAAAACAGCTGCCGCCGGGCTTCAAAACGCGCAGCCAGTCCGGGGCCCAGGAGGAGCACCACAGCTGATATTCCGCAGGAATTTTTTTGTCCGCTTCGCTCCATCCATTGAGGGGTTTTCCCCTCCGTTTGAACAAGCCCCCAGCTTCTATCTGTGCGAAAGACGCTCCGCCCAAACTGGAGTTGCGGTTACTATGCAAGACATCCCACTCGTCACAGCCGATCCCATAGGGAATATCGGAAATAATTGCGTGAACAGAGCCATCCGCAACTTTTTGGATTTCTTTGATCGAGTCGCCCCAAATGATCTCATCTATCATATCCGAAGGCCCCTTAGGAAGGAATCAATTTGGCTGATCCTTTCCGCTATTTTTTTAGACTGAATCAGTTCGGAAATGGCTTCTTCTCTGGAGTAACCGTGGATAATATCGATCTGCTCTTCCCAGTATCGCTTTTCAAAGTCGCCTCGCTGCATAATCGTCAAAACCTGATCCTTTAGCGACGTATCATAAAGATCCTCGTCACAGTGGATTAGCTCAAGAAACGCGCGATTGAACGGACCCAAAAAGCAATTCTTTCGATCCGCAGCTGAAACCTTATGGGCATAGGACTCACTAAAATTCCATAAGGCTGATAAATTTAGGTTCATGCTCTCCTTCATACCGTGTTCCAGCAAAAAAACAAGGTGCTCCCAACTAAGCAAGCACACATTGTGGTCGATGGCTTGCGCATAAATCTGGCTATTTCGCGTTGGGTATTGAAAGTAAGGGCAACACAAAACCGCATAGTCATTGTCGTTGCGCCATCCAGACAAGGCGCTGACTTTGAAATCTTTTTGATTTTTGGCAGTCCTGCTCATTCGAAAGGCTTTTGCATCCGCAATCAGGGTATACCCAAAAACGGGGGATTGGGCCAGCACATCGGCGGAGTCCGCACGCTCTTTAAGCACGGTTGATTTCAGCCCTATTTCTCGAAAAGCCCGTGATAGCATTGCGTCGGACGCCTTTGAAAACAGCTTTTCTTCGGTTGAATCATGCTCGATCGATTCAGGGATCATCCCGATTTGCCTCAAGGAGTCAACATAGTCAGAGTCGTGATCTACATAGTCCGTCACAATGGTTACGGCTCGTTCAAAACCGCGACACGCGACCTCGCCGATCAGTTTTTGTAGCTCAGAAAATATTTCGCTCACCGCTTCCTCATTCTCGTTCCTTGCCATAGGGAAAAACGGCTTTCTGTGATTCAGAACCGCCCGGGTTTATCGTTTTGAAAATTCGACGATGCAAGTATATCATATCCCTAGCAACAATTCAATTCAAACGCCTACCACCCATAGCGGGGTCACTCCAAAATCATGCCCTCGCCCACGCCCAGGGCCACCTGTACGCCCCCGTCCACCACGGGCACGTTTTTTTCACCATACAAATCATGCACCATTGCCAGGCCGGCCATGGTCTCGGGCAGTTCCACCCGCCCGCGCACAGGCTCGGCGCCCGTGTTTAAGATCATGAGCAGGCGCTGATTCCCGCTGATCCGCTGATAGGCATACAGCCCGTTTGCAAGCACCGCGTGGGTGCGGAAGGCTCCGTGCCGCAGGGCTTCGCTTTTGCTTCGAAGCAGGGCCAGTTTTTGGAAGTGGCGGTGGGTTACGTTGTTCTCCACATTGTCCCAGCGCATGGGGCGGCGGCATTCGGGATCGGCGCCCCCTTCCATGGCCAGCTCGTCTCCATAGTAGATGATGGCCGCGCCCAGGTAGGTGAACTGGAAAAAGGAGGCGGCGCGAAGCATCCGCTCATCCCCGCCGGCCCGGGTGCGGAAGCGCTCCGTATCGTGGCTGCCCAAGAAGGTCCACAAGACCTCCTCGTTGCGGTGGGGGTAGAGCATGGCGGCGCGGTTCACCGCCCAGTCAAACTGCTCCAGGGAAAGGCAGTGCTTGCCAAAGCGGTTCCACAGGTTGCGGCTCAATACATAGTGCATGGTGGAATCGAACATGTCCCCCAGGGTAATCCATTCGCGGCTGTCGTCCCAGCATTCGGCGATCATCAGGCTGTCGGGATTGACCTGCTTCATCATCCGGTGAAACTTGCGCCAAAAATCCGGCCAGACCTCGGGGCTCACGTCCAGCCGCCAGCCGTCGATGCCGCATTTGTCCATCCAGTATTGGCCCACTTCCAGGAAGTATTCGGCGCAGCTTTCGTTGCGCAGATTCAGCTTGGGCATGTAGGGCTCATGGCTGAAGGTCTGGTACCCGCAGGGGATGGTGTGATCAAAGAAGAACCAGTCCCGAAAGGAGGAGCCTTCCCCCTTCTCCTGGGCGTCCAAAAAGGGGGCGAACTTCACGCCGCTGTGGTTAAACACCCCGTCCAGCACAATGCGCATGCCGTTTTTGTGGAGGGCATCGCACAGCGCTTTCAGCTCTTCCTCGGCGCCCAGCAGGGGGTCGATCTTGTAATAATCAAAGGTGTTGTAGCGATGGGCGCTGTCGCTAAGAAAGAGGGGCGTGGTGTACACCATCTGTACGCCCAGCTCCTTTAAGTAGGGAACGGCCGCCAGAATGCCCTTGAGGTTGCCCCCAAAGCGGAACTGGCTGGCCACTCGGTCGGAACCCCAGGGCTCCAGCCCCGGATCCGCGTCCCCCTCCCGCCGGAAGCGGTCGGGGAAAATTTGGTACCCCACACAGCCCCGGGCCCACTGGGGCATGGGGTCAGCCGGGTAGGCAAAGGCCAGAGCAAAGGCCTCGCTGATGTTTTCAAAGGCATCCGCGCCAAACAAAAGGCCGGAGGCTGTCAGCTTGATCGTGGTTTCCTCGGATTGCAACAAAAACAGGTATCGCACCCGGGGATCGGCGGGGGTAAAGACCACCTCATAGTAATCAAAGAACTCATCCCGAAAGGCGATTTCCATGGGATGGTTCACCGCGAAGGCAAAGGGATCCGGCAAAATATACTGGCAGGTGGTTCGCACATAGGCTGCGGTAAAATCGCCTTTGCCGGTTCGAAGGCGCAGGCAGACCGCCCCCTCAGGGGTGGCGTGCCGGTATTCCAGCCAGGGCTGATGGTAAATGGCGCTAAGTTCCAGTTGTCGCATGGTGAAAACCGCCTTTGCTGGAAAAATTACGGAAGGGGGGCTTCCGCCACCGAATCCCGTTGAATGAGCTGAAAGGGGACCTCCACATGGGTGGGCTCCTGCACCCTGCCTTTGAGGATGTCCAAAAGCAGCTGCATGGCGCTGACGCCCAGGAGGTAGGGATCCACGTCGATGGTGGTCAGGGCGGGGGAGGCGAACTGCCCGGCTTGGGTGTTGTTGAAGCTGATGATGGACACGTCTTTGGGGACGGCCAGCCCCAAGGTTTTCAAAAAACCGATGAGGCCGATGGACAGGGCGTCGTCCATGCTGACCACGGCGGTGGGGCGGCCTTGCCCCTGAAAAAGGGATTCCAGGAGGGCGTTATCCGTGGTGTTTTCGATGAAGGAGCTGGACACGACCCACTCCTTTTGGGGAATAAGCCCCGCTTGGGTAAGCGCCTGCTCATAGCCCGCGCGCCGGTCCACTGTCACGAAAAAGCGGGAGCTGTAGCCCAGAAACAAAATGCGCCGGTGGCCTCGGGCCAAAAGGTATTGGGTGGCGGCATAGCCCGCTTTCACGTTGTCATTGTCCACATAGTAGCGGTTTTCCGCCTGGGGCGGGTGGCCGATTTCCACTACGGGCAAGGCTTGGGAAGGAAGAAGCTCCTCCATGGGGCTGTCTTGCGCGGCCAATAAAATCAACCCGCTCACATAGCCGCTGTCGGCCAGGTCCCGCACGGCCTCGGCATCCGAAAGATTTTCGCTGCCGGTGGACAAAAGCATATGGTACCTTCGCTCTCCCGCCACCTGCCCAAGCCCCCGCAATACAGCCGGATAGAAGGGGTGGCCCATGCTGAACGCCGCGCTGCCCGGGAACATGAGCCCCACGATGCGGGTTTTGCGGCTGACCAGGCTGCGCGCCATTTGGTTGGGGTGAAAGTCCAGCTCCTTGGCCACGCGGTGCACCTTTTGGCGCACCTCTTCGCTGATACGGGGGTTGTGGTGCAGCGCACGGCTCACCGTGGAAACAGAAACACCCGCCAGCCTGGCCACGTCTTTGATGGTCGCCTTCATAACCACAGCTCCCCAATGTGCAAACGTTTGTATCATGATAGCATCCCGCCATGGGGTTGTCAAGAATCGACAGGGGCGCAAAACGCGCCGGAGGGACGGTGCTCGTCCTCCGGCGCGGATGTGTGATATATGCAAAACGGTTTCCCGCAAGTGCTTGTGACCAGGGCTCCTAGAATCAGGCTGTGCGCTCCATGCTGAGCTTATCCGCGATCATGGCGATGAACTCGCCGTTGGTGGGCTTGTCCTCCTTGGTGCAGACCTTGCAGCCGAAAGCGCGGTTCAAGGTCTCGATGCGGCCACGGCTCCAGGCCACCTCAATGGCGTGGCGGATGGCCCGCTCCACTTTGCTGGCAGTGGTGTCAAAGCGCTTGCCAATCCCAGGATAGAGCTCCTTGGTGATGCGGTTGATAATATCGGGCTGTTCCACCACCATCTTCACCGCCTCCCGAAGGAAGCTGTATCCCTTGATGTGGGCGGGGATCCCAATGGTCAGGAAGAGGCTGGAAAGCCGCTCGTCCAAGCTCTGGGACTGGCGGAGAGGAACCGAGGGGCGAAGGGCGGCTTCCGTTTCTCGGGCGGGCATCCCCATGATCTCGTGAATGTGGCGAAGCAAATGTTTCATGTCAAAAGGTTTGACCATATAATACATGACACCCCGCTCAATGGCACGCATGACGAAGTCATCACGGCCCAGCGCTGTAACCGCGATGGTCTTGGGAACAGGGTCCAGGGGGAGTTTGCGCATCTCCTCCAGCAGGGTGTAGCCGTCCATCATGGGCATAATCATATCCGCCACCATGACGTCGATGGGCTCGCTGGCCAGAATATTCAGTGCTTCCACGCCGTTTTCCGCTTCCCGTACCGAGGCAATCCCCTCTTGCCTTTGCAAAAACTCCACCATCATACGCCGCAGTTCCGCATGGTCGTCTACAACCAGGAGCCTGATGTCTTGCATGGATATCCTCCTCGTTCCTTGGCGGGTGTTACAAATTTCTTGCAAACCCCGCCCTTGCCATCCTTTTTCGCATTATAGCATAAAAGAGTTACCGTGGGAAGAAATCGGTACAATTAGTACATTTCTTTCATTTTGTGACATAAAACCGCAACCTTAAGACGGAATTGGGCGTTTTTTTCCAGATTCCGCGCATCCAAGTATGCCTTGGTGCGGCAAACCAACCCTTGCAATTCTTGCGTTTTTCTGACGGAGGCGCAAAAAAGGAGATTCTCTTCCTTTTCCTGCGCGAAAAAGCGAGGGTGGGGCGGGGCGTTTTTCCGGGAAGGGCAGAGTTTCCAACCGCCTGGCGCAAGACCTCGATTGACAAGCGTTTTCAAAAATGTTAGATTGTTATCGAATGACTGATTAGATGATGTTTTGAATTTCGGGCATATTTTTTCCGTCGCGCGGCAAACCGCAGGAGGGATGGTTATCGCTATTCTTTTCCATCGTGAGTTTCACCCTTATCTGGAAATATACGTTTTGCTCAAGAATCTGGTCAACCGGAAAACGCCGGAGACGGAATATGAAAGGCTTCAAAAGGCCGGCTTCGGGCCGGAGGCGGAACACCTGCTGGAGGATCTGTTCAGCTTGTACCAACACGCCAAAGAAGCGCTGCCGGCGCTGGACCCCCGAATGGCCACCATGCTTCGCTGCTGGCAGCCAGAGGTCCCCTTTTGCGGAGCGGATCTATTGGCCTACCCCTTTTTGCCCGATCGGTTTCACCTGTTGTGGCAAAGCTGGGACTCCCTATCCGAAAAAGAGCAGCGGCAGCTATTTTGCGCAAGCATTGCGTATGCGCTACGCAATGAAACAGAAGGCGTGCCCTTTACGTCCTCTTCCCTGGTGGCGGTTTTGGAAAAATCCGGCCTGGACAGCGCTGGCAAATATCACATTCTGTGGCTCTATCATTCCATTTCCGAGGCGGCCAGCCTTTTGCAAAGCACGCTGAACCAAGCCTACTGGGCGCTTTCTAGCTGGCTGAGGCCCTTTGGGGAGGAGGCGCTGCACACCATGGAAAGGCTAAGCGCAATCCCCGACTTTGCAGCCTATGTGCAAAAGGAAACAGGGATTGTACTGCAAGACTCGGGGGACCTGCATGTGTATCCCCTGGTGGTTCGGCCCGATGTTTCGCAGGTCCGCTATAGCATTGGAAGCCGAGCGCCCGCTACCCTGCTGTTTTGGGGAACCCGCTTTGAGGAGATGTCCCGCTGGGACAAGGAAGCAGCCCGCCTGTCCGAAAGCAGCGGCGCCGTGCTGCGGGCGCTGGGAGAAAAAACCAAACGGGAGATTTTGTTGATCCTTCGGGAATATCCCCGCTATGGCAACGAGCTGGCGGAGCGGCTGCAGCTAAAGCCCGCTACGGTATCCTACCATATGGCGGAATTGCAGCGGCTGGGGCTGGTGGGCGCGGAGGCAAGGCAAAACAGGCAGTACTATACCCTCCATACCGATTGTGTGCTGGATTCCTTAAAGGCGCTCATGGCGCAGTTTGAATAGGGCTTGGCCAGGCCCTTACGGCTCTCCTTTTTGGTATTCGCTTTTCGTGTTCCAATGGGCCTGCTCCAGGGAAATGTCCCGGTGGGTCACCGTAACCCGATGCCCCAGCCGGGATAATTCCGCAAACAGATACTCGGCAATGGCCACGCTGCGGTGAGCGCCCCCGGTGCAGCCAATGGCGATCACCAGCCGGTGCTTGCCCTCGGCAATGTAGTGAGGGATCAAGAACTCCAGCATATCCAGGCATTTTTTCAAAAACTCCTGGGTTACCGGATGCCCCAGCACGAACTCCCGCACCTCCGCCTCTAAGCCCGTGTGGTGGCCCAGCTCTGGAATATAGAAGGGGTTGGGCAAAAAACGCACGTCAAACACCAGGTCCCCTTCCCGGGGAATGCCGCGTTTGAAGCCAAAGCTCAAAATCTCAATGCGCAGCGGTGAGCGGTCGTCCGCATGGCTGATGAGATCGCTGAGCATTTTTTGCAAGGCCCGGGGCTTTAAGTCCGACGTGTTGAAGAGATGATTGGCCGTCTCCCGCAAGGGCTCCAGCAGGTTTTTCTCCTCCCGAATGGCTTGCTCCAGGGAGATGCCCTCCCCCCCCAAGGGGTGATCCCTCCGGCTTTCCTTATAGCGGTTCACCAGCACATCCTCGCTGGCGTCAATAAAGATGGTCTCGATGTGGAAGCCTACCATACGGGCCTCGTCGATCATCCGCACCACTGCCTTGGCGTCAAAAAACTCTCCTGAGCGGATGTCCGCGGCGATGGCCACCACTGGCGCGCGCAGGTTGGTATTCTGGCAAGCCTCCATAAAGGGCACCAGCATCATGGGAGGAAGGTTGTCCACGCATAGGGCGCCCAAGTCTTCCAGATAGCGGATCGCCACGGTTTTGCCCGCGCCGCTAAGCCCTGTGAGGAGAAGAAAATGCATGGGGTTGCCTCCGTTCTTTTGTGAGCTGGAGCCTGTCATTACAAAAGGGTAACGGGCGTATCCTCACCCAAGATTCGTACCTCGGGTTCCAGGGAGACGCCGGTTTGCTCGAATACGGCCCGCTGCACATGGGCGATCAGCGCTAGGTAGTCCTCCGCCGTGCCTTCCCCATCGTTCACCAAAAAGCCCGCGTGAAGCTCGCTGACGCTGGCGCCGCCGATGCGGTGCCCTTTCAGCCCACACTGTTCAATCAGGGTGCCCGCAAACTGCCCCGGGGGGCGCTTGAAGGTGCTGCCGCAGCTGGGCAAGGCAAGGGGTTGCTTTTCCCGCCTGCGGGCATTGAACTCCCGCATGGCGGTACGGATGGTCTCGCTTTCGCCCTGGCCCAGCGCCACGGTAACGGAGACAGCGGCGAAAACCTCGCCCCCTTGGTTCAAGCGGCTTTTGCGGTAGCCAAAGCCCATCTCCGGGCCGGAAAATACATGGGGCTTGCCCTGGGCGTCACAGGCCGTTATGGAGAGCACCACATCTTTCATTTCTCCGCCATAGGCCCCCGCGTTCATGGAAACCGCGCCCCCCACGGTTCCCGGGATGCCCGCGGCAAACTCCAGGCCGGTTAGGGAATGCTCCGCCGCGAAATTGGCCAGCTTGACCAGGGTGGCCCCTGCCTCCGCGGTAATGGCAAAGCGGCCGTCTGGCAGGGGTAGGGGGGGCGTGAGACCACTAAGCCCGTCGCCGATGTGCAAAACCAGGCCCCGCAGGCCGCCGTCCTTCACCAGCATATTGCTGCCGTTGCCCAGCACCGTCACGGGAACGCCGTACCGCTTGGCGATTTGCAGCGTTTGGGAAAGCCCCTGCGCTGATTCCGCCTCGCAAAACAATTCCGCCGGCCCCCCCAGCTTCAGGGTGGTATGGCGGCTCATGGGCACATCCTGCGCCACGGCCTTCTTGCCCAGGGTACATTGCAGTTCCTGAAAGAGCGCTTCCCGCTGCCGTGTGTCCATGGCTGTCACCTCTCCCGCCTGGGCGAGCCTTCTCGAATTTCATTGTATCGCAATTTTTTGTGTCTGTCAAAGCGATTCCAGCTTCATTGTATGCAAAATTCAACGAAAATACACCCCTGGCATGCGCTGGGGCCATGGCTTGACGCAAGCCGCAAAAGCGTCTACAATAAAGCAAAATCAACGCAGGCAGGAGAGGCCCTATGTTTTTTGATCTCTTACCCGAACTGAAGGAAATCCCCATGGAGGAGGTCAGCGAAAACCACCTGACCGCCGGATACCTAACCGCCGAGGAATTGCCAGAGGCCGCCAGGCGCTTCGGCTTTCACGAGGGCGTGGTGGCGGAATGCATGGGCGATCGCGACAACTACCGCAACAGCATCGACGTGTACGAGGACTATACCTTTGGCATTGTCAATATCGTGGAGGCTCACAATGTATTTCTCACCAGCGACAGGGTGGCTTTCTTTTTTAAGCAGAACCTGTTTTTGCTGGTCACCCTTCGGGATGTGGATGGCAGCACCAAGGCCGCCTTTTTTTCCGCCCTTCGCCGCTTTAAGCCCGAGAGCATGACCCTGGAAAAGCTGGTCTACGGCCTGTTGGAAAACACCATCACCAAAGACGCGCTGGTGCTTTCGGATCTGGAGTTTGACATCAGCGCCATGGAGGAGCAGGTGGCCCACGGCCGCGTTCGCCGCAGCTTCAATGCGGAGATTTACAACCGGAAAAAGCGGCTGGTGATTTTGCAAAACTACTATGAGCAGCTCATCGAGCTGGGCGAAGGCCTGCAGGAAAACGAAAACGAGATTTTTCCCGAGGAAACCCTTCACTATTTCGCCCTGTTTACGGCCAAGGCCCAGCGGCTTTGCACCACGGTGGAGCGTCTCGCCTCCGCGCTGAACGAACTGCGCGCCGCCCACCAGGCGGCCCTGGATTACAGCATGAATTCCATCATGAAGGCCTTCTCCGTGGTGACCATCTTCTTTTTGCCCCTCACGCTGATTGTGGGCTGGTACGGCATGAACTTTACCCATATGCCGGAACTGCGCTGGGAATACGGGTATTGGTTTGTGATCGGGCTTTCTGTGCTTGTGACCTCAGGAACGCTTCTGATTTTGAGAAAGAAGAAAGTGCTGTAGGGGGAGGCTGTTGAGGGGAAATTGGCTTTCCTTGCGTCCCATGAAGGGGGCTTCGCCCTTTTCCTCTATTTTCCCAAGCGGCGCTATGCCGCTTTTTGGATCCGCTACTTTGCCAAAACCGCGTACACCGCGTTGTGCAAAAGCCTGCGAATGCGGTAAATGGCCATGTTGTCCCGTTGGGGGCAGATGCGGTTGGTGAGCAACACCATATACAGGCCGGTGGTGGGGTCCAGGGTGAAGCTGGTGCCTGTAAAACCGGTATGGCCGATGGTTTCCTTGGGGAACAGGTCGCCTGTGTAGCCGTCGTCAAACCTGGGCAGGTAAAAGGAAAGCCCGCGCCCCTGGGCCATGCCCTCGGTGTGGTTTTGCATGGCCAGGCGAACCGTGGCCGGCGACAGATAGCGGCTGCCATCGGGGAGCTCTCCGTTCATGGCCAGCATTTGTAAAAACAGCGCCATATCATCCATGGTGGAAAACACGCCCGCATTGCCCGCCGCGCCCCCCAGGAAGCGGGCGTTTTCGTCGTGGACCACGCCCGTCAGGTAGTCGCCGCCCTCCTGCTCCTCGGTGGCGGCAATGTTGTTGCCCTTGGGCAGATAGGCGGTTTTGGTCATCTTCAGCGGCCAAAAGACCTCCTGCATAGACAGCTCCGGCAAAGGCAGGTTGTAGAGGCATTCCAAAAGCTGGCCCAGCAGAATATAGCCCGCGCAGCAATATTGCACCCTGACCCCTGGCGGCGCCAGAAGCGGGACGCCCAGCAAAAGCTCCGTGCAGTCCTCAGGCTGCTCGGACAATTTCCATAAATGCAGCCCCGTGGGAAACCCCGCCGTGTGGGTCAAAATTTGGCGGATGGTAATATCCCGCTTGTCCGGCGGTGCGTCGATAAAAGCGCCCAGCTTGTCCCACAGGCAGAGCTTGCCGCTTTCCAGGGCGCGCAAAGTGAGCATGCCGATGACCAGGGGCTTGGTCAAAGAAGCCAAATCATACCGGGTTTGCTCGTTGGTCATCTCCCCCCCAGGGGAAAGCCGACCATAGGCCCGCCGAAACAACACCTTTTTGCCCATGCCAATGAGCAGGGACGCGGAAGGAAATGCGCCCCCCTCCACCGCTTTTTTCATAAGATCATCCGCGTGAGAAAAATGCATCGCCATGAGGGTGGCTGCTCCTTTCCAACCCGAAAAACGGGCTATCCCTTACCAGCGGACCAGGCGGCCGCCTTCCATTTGCTTGAGTTTCTTGCCAAGCCCGCCCTTGGCGTTGACCCCGATGGGGTGCGCGCACAATTCCAGCATGGGGAGATCGCTGGGGCTGTCTCCATAGGCATAGGAGGCGGCGTACTCCAGCCGGGTTCCTGTAGCGGCCAGGTATTCGGCCAGGCGCAGGGGCTTTTGCAGCCCTTTGCAGTTTTCCCCGCAAATGAAGCCTGTGGCCTTGCCCTCCTGGTCAAAATCCATCCGCGTGCCGATGATCTCCTGAAAGCCCAAGGCCTCTTTCAGCGGCTCCAAATAAAAGGAGGGCGAGGCGGTAACCAGCAAAAGGGCGGCCCCTTCCTGCCGGCGCTCCTGAAGGGCGCAAAGCCCCTTTTTGCGCAGCCGGCGGCGGAGCACGTCCTGAAAAAAGCCTTCCGCCAGCTCCCGCAGCTCTTTTTCACTGTGGCCTTGGATAAAGGCAAGGGCAATCATCTTGCTTTGCTCGGCGCTGATGCGGTTGAGGCCGTATCTAATACCTGCCCCCAGGGCCCGCCAAAGCTGCTTGAGGCTGCAAAGCCCCCGCTTCCTGGCATACAGCACAAACCGCACAAGGGAATCACCGGCGATGAGGGTTCCGTCAAAATCAAACAGAGCATAGGCCGTGCGCATGTCGTTTCCGTCTCCTTTGGGGGTATCGAAACCTAACCCAAAGTATACCACGGTTTGACAAAAAGCGCTATCCAAAAGCATAGCGCCCGGCGGAGGGAGGCACTGTCAAGGATTTTTCGGCGTTGCCGCTGGGAACAGCCCATCCAGGCACACCAACCGTTGCTTGAGAAAGGTTTGCAAATAAGCCACGGACTTTTCAAAGGTTCTGCCTGTGTTGAAGTGATAGCCCTTGATGGAATAGCTCCGCCAACGGGTGAAGTTCATCTTTGCGCTTTGGCTGATCTCGGATTGGTATTCGGCCACGGAGCGCAGCAGGAGCGGCTCCGGCGAAGGAATGTCTCCCGTAAGAATCTGAATGGCCCCGCGGAAGCGCTCCTGGTACAATTCCGCCACCCGCTGCCGGAACACCGGCTGTTTTCGATACAAATTGGCATACCACACAAACTCCACGTCCATCCGCGTGAGATACCCCCACTTGGGGGTATAGCGCAGAAGGTTGCCGTAGCTCAGGTCGTAATCCCAGCCAGGGCCCGCGTATACCTTGGGATCCACCCGGGAGGAATCCTTGTAAAAATACTGGCTGCCCGCCTTGGCGTCATAGTTTTGGCAGACCTCTTCCAGTAGGAACTTGAGCGCCAAGGAGTCCTCATCAAACAGATCCGCATAGTGCCAGCCCGTGAGCGGATCCTTGCCATCCGGCTGGCGAAAGGCGCGGTCAAATGCGTTGAGGATTTCTCCCAGGTAGAGGATCTGCGCCTTGCCAACCACCTGGGGCTCGTCCACCTTGATGCCCATGCCCCGGGCAGTGAACACATAAGAGTTGTCATTGTTGCGGATGCGGTACGCCTTATCGATCTCCAGGAGATAGCCGCCAGTCAGGTCCTGGGGCTCCGCGTCCAAAAGATAGCCGCCCACCTTGGAGCCGTCCTCTAGCTCCTGGGAAAAGGTCCTATAGCTGTCCAGAGCCTGGGGGTTGAGAAACTCCATTTCCGCCGTGGGATTATGAATATCCACCCGGCTGGAATCGATCTCGATCTTTTCGGTGAGCAGGTACACCCCCCGGTAATTGCCGTTGATGTACAGGTCCACCGACTGGGAGGCCACGGCATACCGCATGCCCGCATACCGCGCCATGTCCAGCGTGATGCGGTTGCGAAGCAGAGAGATGTCCACATAATCGGCCAAAAGCACCCAGGTTTTGGCCGCCCCGCTTCCCAAAAGATCGGCCCTTTGGTCCAGCTTGAATTGATAGGGTTTTTTGAGGTAGCGAAAGGTATTGTTGCCCCGGCAGCGCAATTCCGACATGCCGCCGCTATAAAGCGTCCGGCCCTCAGGGGAGAGCATAACGCATTGGCCGGCTTCCCGGGCGGCTTTGTATTTGTGGATTTCCGTAACGCTTCCGCTGTCCGTCTGCAAAAACAGGCAGGGGATTTGACTGCCCTGCATCACCTGGATCTCCAGGGGATCGATCTTGTCTGCCATTTCCACCGCCACGGTGGTATCCGGCGAAAGAAGGCTGGTAACGGTATCGTTTTCAAAGGCAACCGCTTCCCCTTTTTCCGGTTTGAGCCGAAGGGCCGCCTTGTACGGGGTATGCAGGTACAGCCCATCCACAGACCAGGCGGCGGGCAGGAAAAGATAATTCTCCTTGGAAAACCTGTACAAGGTCACCCGTTCGGGGCAGGCGGCCGCCTCTCCCACAATGGGTGTGCGGGACACATAGACGTCCTCCCGATACCCATCCGCCTGGGCGCAGACAAACAAGCATAGGAAAAAGGCCGCGAAAGCGGCCATGCGCCCAATGTGGCGAAGGAGACTATTCATCGTCGGCTTTGACGGGAGTGATGACGTTGGCCGCCCCCGGGGTGGGGGTGCTGGTTTGCTTAAACTGGCCGTCCGTATCCAGGGCGTAAGCGATGTCGGATTCCTGGGGGCCGAAGAACACACCGTCGATCATCTGCCCTTCCTTGTTCAGGTACACGCCTTCACCGGCGGCGCTGAGCTTGAAGGAGGTATGAAATTCATCGGCAATATCCTTTTTCGCGCCGGACGCAAAAACGATCACGTACCCGCCCGCCTCCACCACCGCGTCCTCGGGGAAGGCATAGCGCTCCGGCTCGTCCCGCTTATCGGAAAGAAAGAACCCTTTCAGAGAAACGGGCGCGTCCGTAGGATTATACAGTTCAATCCAGTCCGGCGCCCTGCCAAAGGCATCCTCCAGAGAGGTATGGTTAGACGCCATGAGTTCATTGATACGCAGAGGCTGCGTAGGAAGGGCGGTAGAGGTGACCCCGGCCGCGCTGGACAAGCACAGCGCAAGCAGGCAAGCCATGCCTTTGGTGAACATGAGAAAACTTCCTTTCGATAGCCGCGCTGCCCGCCAAAGCGGGCAAGCGCGCTCAAAGATGGAAGTCTATTATAGCGTATAATACTTCTAATTGTCAACTAAGGGGCTTTTTACCAGGCGTTTCCCCGGTACTCCGCAAAGCACTGATCCCAGACCCGCAAGCATTGCAAGGTGGCGGCCCAGGGCATTTGATCGTTTTGCAAAAGGCCGGCGGCAATGGAATCCCGTACCTCGGCAATTTCGCAGGCAAAGCCGTTGACCTTGGAGGATTCGACCCGCTCCATCCGCTCCCCCTGCTCGTTATACCGTTCACAGGTATAAAAGTCGTTCCTCCGGTGTAAAAGAAGATATCCTTTGGCGCCGTAAAAGGCGCAGGGAGCGTACACCTGGGCGTGAACGGTGCATTGCAACGTCACATCGGAGGAGTCATAATGCAAAATGATAATACCGCTTTCATCCACCGCCGTATTGCCAAAGCGCAGGGAGCTGTGCACTTCCCGAATGGGCTGGTTGATGACATAGGAAAAGGTTTCGATGGGGCACCCCGTGAGGGCATACAGTGCACCGCCACCTTCCTTCTGGGCAAACACGGGATGCTCCTTTTGCGCACAAACGCCGACGATGCACGTGCCCATGCACACAGGCCCGATCAGCCGGTCAGCCACCCATTCCCGGGCCTTTTGCACGGAGGGCTGAAAGCGGGTGTGCATGCCCTCCATCACAAAGCACTCACAGGCCTCGGCCTTTTGAAAAACAATCTTGGCGTTTTCTTCCGTCAGCGCCAGGGGAGGCTCGCACACCACATGCTTACGGTGCTCCAGGCACAAAAGGATGTGCTCCATGTGCCGGCTATGAGGCGTGGCCACGTAGATCACGTCCACTTCAGGGCAGGTCACCAGCTCATTGATGCAGGCGCAAACCTGTGTCGGACTCCCCTTTTCGATCAGAGCCTTCCAAAACCCGCCATCCTCACAGAAAACCGCTGCCAATTCCACGCCCTCGGTTCGCTTGAGGGCTTCGCAAAAGGGGGGGGCGGTTTCGCCATTGCCCCAAATTCCCCAGCGTAGGCTCACGAAACCACCTCCAGCAGCGTTTGCATCAGCCGGATGTTTCGCACAGTTTCTCCCAAGGCCAGGGGGGTCTCCTGGTCTTTTTGTACGGCTTGGGAGAAGGCCTCCACCTCCAGCACATAGCGTTTGCAGGCTTCCACGGGAATCTCTGTGGTTTGCCCGTTTTGACAAAGCAGGATCGGCGTGTCCGTATCCAAAAAGGTATCGCGTACCAGCAAAGAGCCCTGGGTACCATTGATCTCCGTGAACAGGGTGGAGCAGGAATCAAAGCCCGAGGACGCCGTGCACAAAACCCCGCCCGGATATTTGAGCACCGCTGTGAACCCGATATCCACCCCCCGCTCCACCACCTTTTGCCCACAAAAGGCCACTGGCTCGTCCTGAAGCAGCATACCGATCACGTTGATGGGATAGCAGCCCACATCCCACAAACTGCCCCCGCCCAGTTCCGGCTGGAACTTGATGCTCTGCTCATTTTTGAGCACAAAGCGCTGGGTGGAGTTGATGTGCCGGATCTGGCCGATGATGCCGGAATCCACCAATTCCTTGAGCTTGCGGGTGCGGGTGGTCAGCCGGTACATGAAGGCTTCCATGAGCTTGACCCCGCACTCCTGACAAACCGCGATCATCTCTTCGCAATCCTCCGCCGTTAGCGCCAGCGGTTTTTCACAAAGCACATGCTTTCCCGCCCGGGCTGCCTTCAGCGTCCATTCCTTATGCAAGGCGTTGGGCAAGGGAATGTAGACTGCGTCCACCTGCGGGTCTTTGAGCAAGTCCTCATAAGAAGAGTAGGCCTTTTCAAAGCCAAAGGAAGCAACGGCTTCTTTCAATTTTTCCTGGCTGCGGGAAGCAATGGCGTAGGGAACTGCGTTTGCGGCCTCCGCCATGGCCGGAATCAACTGCCTTTGGGCAATTCCCGCATAACCCAAAACGCCCCACCGAACGGGCCGGTCCATCATAGGTCTATCATCCTTTCCAAACGAAATCATCTCTCAGAGTGGCTCCTATTTTAGCATAAAATCCTTCTTTTGGGAACGGTCAAAACACCAATGGCAGAAACCGCCCAGGTGACAGGAAAAAAAGAATGTGATATGATCCCTGTGGTATACACAGGAAAGGGGATTTGGCTATGCGCATTGCCCTGCTGGCGGATTTACACGGCAACTGGCCCGCCACCCAAGCCCTGGAGAAGGATCTCTGCGCCCAGGGCGCGGACAAGGTCTTTTGCCTGGGCGACACCGTGGGCAAAGGCCCCTCCAGCGACCGCACCCTGGACTGGGCCCTGGGGCACTGCGATCTCATCCTGGGCGGCAACTGGGACTACGGCATCGGCTATCAGCGCTTTCCCATGGACGACTACTATTGGAAGCAACTGGGCGAAAAGCGGCTGGAGATTTTGCGGGGCCTGCCCACAGAGCACCGCCTCACCCTAAGCGGCCGCCGGATCCGCCTGTTCCACGGCCGCCCCGTTATGGAGGAGCTGGTCACCATCCGCAACGACGCCGAGGAGCTTCAGCCTTTTTTCCTGGACGAACAGGGCCAGCGCTTCGATGTGGTGGGCTATGGCGATGCCCACCGCCAGGCCTATCGCACCCTAACCCCCGGCGTGTTTTTCAACTGCGGCAGCGTCGGCAACGCCCTGGGCGAACCCCGCTGCTGCTACGCCCTCATGGAAGGCGACCCTGATGACCCCGCCGCGCCCCTGGAAATCCGCTTTCGCTCCTTGGATTACGATCGCAAGCAGGCCATCCTGGATGCCAGGCGCGCCCCCGATGTCCCCCGCATCGAGTCCTTCATCCGCGAAGTGGAAACCGGCGAATACAGCCGCTAACCACCCGGGCTTTGCCCTGGACCCCTCTCCCGAAGGACTAGAGAGAGAAATTTGACAACGTGCGGGCGGGGCGAGAGGATCGTTGAGGTTATGGTGATTGTGCTTGTCGATAAAA
>JAVBVF010000053.1:0-4864 GCA_031554475.1 Eubacteriales bacterium
CCTGACGGCTACTGGCTGGAGATCGTCCCCAAAAGGTAAGAGGGAGGCTTTTCAAAGCGTCGCCCCGCCTTTGAAACGGACGACCCCCGTCAGGGCGCCGGAGGGAAGCGCGTGCCCTGTGGGCACTTGGGCGTAGCCCAAAGCGACCCGCAGGTGGGAGCTTTGACAAGCGATGCGAGCGGCAGCGACGCAGCGCGCCGATCAAAGCGAGTGGGGCACGCCCTGGACCCTTTATTTCACCGCGTATTCACGCGGTGAAAAGAAATAAGCAAGAACCAGTTCTTGCAAGAACATTGCTTTTTCGACAAGCTGAAACGCCCATGCAATGGGCGTTTCATACGTGGGGCTCACAGCGAAGCCCCTTGGGAGGGAGGAGCGATCCCCCTGCTTATTTCCGGTCAATCATTTCGCTGCGCTTGGGGCCCGTGCTCACCATGCGGATGGGCGCCTCCAGCTGGCGCTCGATAAAGGCGATGTACTTTTGGCAGTTCTCCGGCAGCTTTTGGTAATCAGTCTCGCCGCGAACGTCGCACTCCCAGCCCGGGAGGATCTCGTAAATGGGCTTGGCCCGCATGAGGGTGGGGGTGCTGGGAAAATCGGTCAGCCGTTGGCCGTCTACCTCGTAGGCCACGCAAACGGGGATCTCCTTTAAGTACCCCAGCACGTCCAGGTTGGTAAGCACGGCCTCGGTAGCGCCTTGCACCAGGCAGCCGTAGCGGGTGGCCACGGCGTCAAACCAGCCTACCCGACGGGGGCGGCCGGTGGTGGCGCCATATTCGCCGGCGTCGCCGCCGCGTTTGCGAAGCTCCTCAGCCTCGTCGCCAAAAAGCTCGGTGGTGAAGGGGCCCGCACCTACACAGCTGCTGTAGGCCTTGGTCACGGCAAAAACATCCTTCATTTCCCTGGCGGGAACCCCCGCGCCCACCGTGCCAAAGCCCGCCAGGGGCGAGGAGGAGGTGGTGTAGGGATAGATGCCGTGATCCGGATCACGCAGGCTGCCCAGCTGGCCTTCCAACAAAACGGTCTTGCCTTCCTTGAGCGCCTTGTTCAAAAACACGGTGGTGTCGATGACCATGGGGCGCAGTTCGTGGCCCAGTTCCTGTAATTTTTGCATCAGGGGCTTCACGTCGATGGGGGCCTTGTGATAGAGGCTTTCCAATAGCGCGTTTTTCTGGGTGACGGCGCTGGTGAGGCGGGAGAGAAGGATCTCCTCGTCATACAATTGGCACACCTGGATGCCGATTTTCAGGTATTTGTCGCCATAAAAGGGCGCGATGCCGCTTTTGGTGGAGCCAAAGCTGGCCTTGCCCAGGCGCTCTTCCTCGTAGCGGTCAAAGTCGATATGATAGGGGAGCATCACCTGGGCCCGGTCGCTGACGTACAGCGTGGGCGTGGGCACACCCCGCTCGATGATGCCGTTATATTCCTGAAGGAGCTTTTCAATATCCAGCGCCACGCCAGGGCCGATCACATTGGCGATGTGCTGGTGAAACACGCCCGAGGGCAACAGGTGCAAGGCGAACTTGCCGTAATCGTTGATGATGGTATGCCCCGCGTTGGCGCCGCCCTGAAAGCGAACCACGATATCACTTTTCTCGGCCAAAACGTCGGTGATTTTGCCCTTGCCTTCATCGCCCCAATTGGCGCCTACGATGGTACGGATCATGTGATGATCCCCTTTCCGATGGGTTGCGGGGATGAACCCCACTCCTCTTTATACTATATGGGCTTTAGAATGTCAAGGGAGACAAAGGGTCCCGGCGGACACGCCCCGGTTGACACCAGGAAAGCCTATGGGCTATAATGCGCAGGGAATCGTGGCATTGCGAAATGCCCAAAGACAGCCGAATAAGGGTGAGGATACGAATGCAAAACATCAGGCAAAAGATGGCCAATGGATGGCGGGACCAGCGCTCCTGGCGCACGCGAATTTTTTGGGCGCTGCTTTTGTCCCTTGCCTTCACAAGCACTTTTGTGGTGTTTGGCGTGCTGGAGGCCTATGCCCAAAACAGCGAGTGGTTTGCCTTTGGCTGGAAGGATTTCCGGCTCGCCCACGCCCTTTTGTCCCTGGGTTGCCTTTTGGGGGTGGCGGGGTTTTGCCTCCTCCTTCGGGGCAAATTCTTTGACCTGGCCTTGTCCCTTGTGCTGGGCTTGACTCTGGCGGGCTATGCCCAATCCTATTTTTTAAACCTGAACCTGGGCTCCCTCACCGGCGACGCGGTGGTGTGGACGGAGTACGCGGCCCACGCGGTGCTGAACCTGTTGTTGTGGGGCATTTTGATTGGGCTTGCGGCCGTGGTTCGGTATTTCAGCGAGAAGGGTTGGCGGCGCTTTACGGCCCTGGCATGCGCGGTGATGATCGGCGGGCAGTTGTCGGCAGCTGTGGTTTCCTATTCCCAGGGCGCGTTTCGGGCAGGGAAGATCGAAAGCCGCTACCTGTCGGAGGAGGGGCTTTTGACGGTCTCGGCCAAGGACAATGTGGTGGTGTTTCTGATTGACCGGCTGGACACCCGGTTTGTGGACGGCATGCTATCGCTGAATTCCCGCTTTTTGGAGCCTTTGGACGGCTTCATCCGTTACCCCAACTACCTATCCATGTACTCCCGCACCTTTCCCTCGGTGACCCAGATGCTCACCGGCGCGCAATTTTTCTTTGACAGCCACGTGCAGGAGTACTTTGCCTCCGCCTATGGGGAAAGCACCTTTTTGCCGGATCTGCGAGCCGCGAAGTATGCGACTCGTCTATACATGCCCGATTACTACGCCTACGGCGATGTGGCGCAACTGAATGGCTTGGCGGACAATGTGGTGGAGGGCAAGGTGACGGTGCACAGCGGCGCGATCCTTACAAAGCTCCTGCGCCTGTCAGCCCTGACCCATGCTCCCCATGCCCTCAAGCCCAGCCTTTGGCTGAGCCCTTCGGAGTTCGACTCGGAAGTCCTGGTGAGCAAGGAGCCCGCGGAGTACCTGAAAAACGATCCCCATCTCTACCAGCTCCTGACCCAAGGAAGGCTCACCACCCAAAACGAAACCAACACCTTCACCTTCCTCCACCTCAACGGGAGCCATACCCCCATCACCATGAACCAGGAGGCCCGGGCGGTTTCCGGTGTGCCCAGCGTAACGGAAAATGTGTGGAAGCAGACCATGGGCTGCTTTCAGATCGTGTATGAGTACATTGCCCAGTTGAAAGCCCTGGGCGTATATGAGAATGCCACCATCGTCATCTGCGGCGATCATGGCAGCGCCAGCGAGGGCAGGCCCCTGGACGTGCCCGTGACCACAGGCTTTTTTCTCAAGCCCAAGGGCAGCGCGGGCACGCCGCTGAAAACCCTGAACACCCAGGGCAGCCACAAGTTTTTTCCCGCCACGGTGCTCAGGGCCGCGGGGTTGGACGCCAGCGGCTATGGGGATAACCTTTTGGATTTGGCCGAGGATGAGGACATTGACCGCACCTATTACCATATTTACCAGGGCGACAAGCTGGGGGTGTACGACGTGACCGGCGACGCGGCGGATTTTGAAAACTGGGCAAACGTGGACACCTTACCCATGAAATACCTGCACTGACGCGCCTTCAAAAAAGTGGCGCCGCCACTTTTTTGAGTTTATGGGTGCTGTTTGCGCAAAAGCGCAAACGCCCCGCACGACCGGCAAAGTCGGTCGATACGAAATCCTTTGGCGGGGCTGCGGCCCCTCCAAACCTCCCAAGCCAACCCCTCTCCAGCCCTCTGAAATTCCCAGGGGAGGGGGATTGCGTTTCCCCGTCTAGTTGTGATATTCTTAACATATGGAAATTGGGCGGGCGGTTTCTGCTCGCCCGCACCCGGATCCAATGGATTAAGGAGGAGAAAATATGACCCAATATCTGTCCAAACGCCTCATCCGGACGTTTTGCCTGCTGCTTGCGCTGACCCTGCTGCCTGGCTTGGCCCTGGCGGCCCTGCAAGACGGTGTGTACCAGGACAAGGGCAAGGGTTACCATGGCGACCTGGCCGTCACCGTGACGGTGGAGGGCGGCAAGATCACCGAGGTGAAGGCCGTTAGCGCGGGGGATACCGCCGACGAATTCCTGCAGACCGCCTTGGACGGCCTTCAGCCCGTCATTTTGGAAAAGAACGGCATTGAGGGCGTGGACGCGGTAAGCGGCGCCACCTATAGCTCCAAGGGCATCCTGGAGGCGGTGGGCGGCGTATTGCAGCAGGCCTCCGATACCCCCATCACCCTCCCCGCCCAGGAAGAAGCCAAGGCTCCCGCCGCCACGGTAGACCCCGCCACGGCGGAGGTATTCACGGGCCTGGGCAGCACCACCAACTTCCGCGTAGGCCCCGGCAAGGACGCCACCGAGGTGCAGGTGTACAGCTTCAACGTGGTCATGGCCAACTGCCTGTTCGATAAGGACGGCAAGATTTTGGACGCCCAGGTGGATATCTACGAGGTTTCCACCCCCAACTACGACGGCGAGAGCATGCCCCACTTTAGCGGCTGGCCCAGCCGGCAGGGCTACAACATCACCGACCATGCCACGGGCCAGGTCACGGGCGAGAGCGTGAATACCGAGGAAAGCGCCAAGCAGGAAGTGGACACTTGGGCCACCAAGCGGGAGCGGGGCACAACCTATGGCATGAACGCCCAAAACGAGTGGTTCCAGCAGATGGACGCGTATGAGCAATGGTTTGTGGGCAAGACCCCCGAGGAGATCCGCTCCTGGTTCGCCCGCTATACCAGCACCCGCAACGGCCGTCCCATCAAGGCCAACAGCGAGAACGAGGACGACATCAAGGCCCTGGCCGCCATGACGGACGAGGAAAAAGCCCAATTGGCCGACGTGGTGAGCAGCGCCACCATGAGCCTGAGCGACGCC
>JAVBVF010000034.1:0-34425 GCA_031554475.1 Eubacteriales bacterium
TCAGCTTGCTGAAAAAGGCCCGTTTGCTTTGTCAGCTTCGGTGGCTAAGGGATGTCACGTACGGACATGTACGCTCCACCCCTTAAGCCACCTTGCTTCCGCGCAACCGGATCTTTTTGAGCAAGCTCCATCCCGTTGCCAAATTGCCTTTGTCAACGGTCTGAGGCTTTGGCGAAATGAATCGCCAAAGCCTGTACGCATTGTGAGGGGGTTACTCTCTGCGCTTGTCATCGTTTGCTTTTTTGATTAGGGCAATGGCATCTTCAAAGGGCATGGTCCCTACGTTATCGCCCTTGCGGTTGCGCACGGTCACCGTGCGCTCCTCGGCCTCCCGATCGCCCATCACCAGCATGAAGGGGATCTTCTCCATTTGGGCTTCCCGCACCTTAAAACCGATCTTCTCATTGCGCAGGTCGCACTCCGCCCGCAGGCCTTCCTTTCGCAATGCAGCCTCCACCTCTTTGGCAAAGGCGTCGGAACGGTCGGTGATGGTGAGGAGGCGGACCTGGGTGGGGCTAAGCCAAGTGGGCAACGCGCCCGCGTATTTTTCCAGGAGCAGGGCCAGGGTGCGTTCATAGCAGCCGATGGAGGTGCGATGCAAGACGATGGGGAATTTCTTTTCTCCGTCCCGGTCGGTGTAGACCATGCCAAAGCGCTCCGCCAGCTGGAAATCGATCTGAATGGTGATCAAGGTGTCTTCCTTGCCGTGGACGTTGCGGATCTGGATGTCCAGTTTGGGGCCGTAGAAGGCGGCCTCGCCCTCCGCCTCCCGATAGTCGATGCCGATATCGTCCAGGATTTTGCGCATTTCATTCTGGCTGTTTTCCCAATCCTCGGGATTGCCGATGTATTTGTCCTTGTTGCTTTCATCCCATTTGCTGAAGCGGTAGCTCACATCCTCGCAGAGGCCCAGGATGTCCAGCATGTATTGGGCCAGTTCCAGGCAGCCGCGAAACTCCGCCTCCACCTGATCGGGGGTGCAGGCGATGTGCCCTTCGGAAATGGTGAACTGGCGGACCCGAATCAGCCCGTGCATCTCGCCGCTGGACTCGTTGCGAAACAGCGTGCTCGTTTCGCCCAGGCGCATGGGCAGATCCCGATAGCTGCGGGTGCGGTTCAGGTAGACCTGGAACTGGAAGGGGCAGGTCATGGGGCGCAGGGCAAAGGCTTCCGCCTCCTCATTATCCGCGTCGCCCATGATGAACATGCCGTCCCGGTAGTGTTGCCAGTGGCCGCTGATTTTGTACAGATCGCGCTTGGCAAAGAAGGGGGTTTTGGTGCGCTGGTATCCCCGCCGTTCCTCTTCATCCTCCACAAAGCGCTCCAGGAGCTGCAGCACCTTCGCGCCCTTGGGCAGCATGATGGGCAAACCCTGGCCGATATAGTCCACTGTGGTGAAGTATTCCAGCTCGCGGCCGATCTTGTTGTGATCCCGGCGCTTCATATCCTCCAGGTAGTCCAGATGCTGGTGTAACTGCTCCTTGGAGGGGAAGGCCGTGCCGTAGATGCGGCGCAGCATTTTGTTTTTTTCGCTGCCCCGCCAGTAGGCCCCGGCCAGCTGGGTGAGCTTAAAGGCCTTGATATAGCTCAAATTGGGCAGGTGAGGACCCGCGCACAGATCCACAAAGTCCCCCATCTGGTAGAAGGAAAGGACTTCGCCTTGGGGTAGATCCTCAATGAGCTCCACCTTGTAGGGCTCGCCCAGGGTTTGCATCTTGGCAATGGCCTCCCCTCTGGGAAGGGTGAAGCGCGAAGGGCGAAGGCTCTTTTTGGAAAGGGCGAGCATTTCCTTTTCAATCTTTTGCAAATCCTCCGCGGTGAAGGCCTCATCGATATCAAAATCGTAATAAAATCCGTTTTCAATGGCGGGGCCAATGGCCAGCTTCGCCTGGGGGAAGAGCTGCTTCACCGCCATGGCCATTAGGTGGCTGGCGCTGTGGAAGAACACCTTTTTGCCCGCTTCGTCCTCAAAGGTGAGAGGCTTCACCGCCTGCCCCTTCACGATGGGGGCAAACAGATCGCACAGGGAGCCATCCGCAAGCTCCACCGCCAAATATTTCTTGAAATCCTCGGCATATTCCGCTTTTAACAGATCACCAACGCTGCTGCCCTCCGCTACCGCATAGGGCTTGCCAAAGAGAATCAGTTCCATGTTTTCCCTTCCTTTCTGCCATCAGGGGACAAAAAACCGCCCCCACATCGTATGCGGGGGCGGACGAAAATTCGTTCGCGGTTCCACCCTGCTTAGGAGCATCGCTCCCACTCATTGGCGCGGATATCGCCCGCCATGCGCCTGTCAACAGGTGGTGTCCTGCGCTGGGTTCATATGCCCGCTTTCAGCCAAGGCGGTGCTCTCTTTGCGTGAACCAATAGCGCGGCGCGTCCCGCATCATCCAGGAAGTATGGGTAGCATAGCACTGAACGGGCGGATTGTCAAGCCGGTTCCGCTCTTGCCTGCAACCCCAACTTGCGGTATACTGATAAGACTCCATAAACTGGGGGAAAATGTAGCAAAAGCAAGGCAGGAGGCGTTTTTATGGCAACGGATTTGGAGATCGCACGAAAGTCCCCCTTAAAACCGATTGAGGAAATCGCGCGCAAGGCGGGCTTTGCGGCAGAAACCCTCTCGCCCTACGGACGCTATATCGCCAAGGTGAACCCGCTGCCCTACGGGGATAGGCCGGAGAAGGCGAAGCTGATTTTGGTCACGGCCATCAACCCCACGCCTGCGGGAGAGGGAAAAACCACCGTGTCCGTGGCCTTGGCCGACGGCATGACGGTGAACGGCAAGCGCTCCATGCTGGCCCTTCGGGAGCCTTCCTTGGGGCCCGTATTCGGTATGAAGGGCGGCGCCACCGGCGGCGGCTATGCCCAGGTGCTGCCCATGGAGAACATCAACCTCCATTTTACGGGGGACCTGCATGCCATCACCACGGCCAATAATCTGCTCTGCGCCATGGTGGACAACCATATCCAGCAGGGGAACGCCCTGAACATCGATCCGCGCCAGATTTGCTTCCGCCACTGCATGGACATGAACGACCGCCAGCTTCGCCAGATCGTTACCGGCATCGGCGGGGTGAAAAACGGCGTGGTGCGCGAGGACGGCTTTGACATCACCGCCGCCAGCGAAATCATGGCCACCTTCTGCCTGGCTTCCGATTTGCAGGATTTGAAAATGCGCCTGGGCCGCATTGTGGTGGCCCGCAGCTATGAGGGCAGGCCGGTTACCGCCGCCGCCGTGGGTGCGGCGGGAGCGCTGACGGCCCTTCTTCGGGATGCGTTTTCCCCCAACCTGATCCAAACCATTGACGGCACGCCCTGCCTGATGCACGGCGGCCCCTTTGCCAATATCGCCCACGGTTGCAATAGCGTGGCGGCCACCCGCCTGGCGCTTCGCATGGCCGATTATGTGGTCACCGAGGCGGGTTTTGGCGCCGACCTGGGCGCGGAAAAATTCCTGGATATCAAGTGCCGCATGAATGGCCTGTGGCCCAGCGCCATCGTTCTGGTGGCCACGGTTCGGGCGTTGAAGCATCACGGCGGCGTGGAGAAGGTAGAATTGCCTCATGAAAACCTGCCTGCGTTGGAAAAGGGCCTGGAAAACCTCATGAGCCATATCCAGAACATCCGCGACGTATGGCAGACCCCTGTGGTGGTGGCCATCAACCGCTTTTCCTCGGATACCGAAAAGGAGATCACCTTGCTTTCGGAAAAGCTCTCCGCCTTGGGAGTGCCCTTCGCCCCCTGCAACGGCTGGGCCGAGGGCGGCAAGGGTACCACCCAGCTGGCCGAGATCGTCTGCCAAACGGCGGACGCCCACCCCCATATCACGCCCAGCTTTACCTATGAAGAGGACAAGAGCCTCTTTGAAAAGATTGAGGCCATTGCCAAGCGGATCTATCATGCGGGGCAGGTGGAGTTCTCGCCTGACGCGAAAAAGACCCTGCAAAAACTCCAGGAGGACGGCTACGGCCATTGCCCCGTTTGCATCGCCAAGACCCAGTACAGCATGAGTGATAACGCCAAGCTCCTGGGCGCGCCCTCCGGCTTCCCCCTCACCATCCGCGCAGCGAGGCTCAGCGCGGGGGCGGGCTTTGTGGTGGCCTTCGCCGGAGACATCATCGCCATGCCGGGGCTTCCCAAGGTTCCCGCCGCCCTGTCCATTGACGTGAACGAAAAGGGCGAGATTGAAGGACTGTTTTAGGCGTAAAGGAGGAAAATCATGCAACCCAATGCCAATTTTGAAATGGAACTACTGACCCTTTTACAAAAGGACTGCCGTCTGCCCCTGGAAAAGCTGGCGGTGATGACGGGCAAGCCCATGGAAACCGTGGCCGAGGCGATCCAGGCCTTGGAGACGCGGGGCGTGATCTTGCGCTATTCCCCAGTGATCAACTGGGATAAGACCGAAAAGGAACGGGTGGAGGCCATGATCGAGGTGCGGGTAACCCCGCAGCGGGATCAGGGCTTTGACGCCATTGCCGGGCGCATTTACCGCTTTGACGAGGTGAAGAGCGTCTATTTGATGAGCGGTGCCTACGACCTTTTGCTCCTGGTGGAAGCCCGCAGCTTAAAAGAGCTGGCCTATTTTGTTTCCACCAAGCTCTCCACGCTGGAAACCGTTACGGGCACGGCCACCCATTTTGTGCTGAAGCGCTACAAGAGCGACGGCATCGTTTTTGAGGGCGACAAGGATGACCAAAGATTGGCGGTGATGGCGTGAGCATGGACTACAGCCGGTATGTCAATCCTACCATCGCGGCGGTACCCAAGTCCGGCATCCGCAAGTTTTTCGATGTGGCGGCCACCATGCCCAACGCCATTTCCTTAGGCGTGGGCGAGCCGGACTTTGTGACCCCTTACCATATCCGCAACGCCGCCATCAACAGCATTTTGGATGGCGAAACCGCCTATACCAGCAACTGGGGGCTTTTGTCCCTGCGCCAGGAGATCGCCTACTACCTGAAAAACCGCTATGGGCTTGAGTACAATCCGGCCAGTGAAATCCTGGTCACTGTAGGCGCCAGCGAAGGTATCGACCTGGCGCTACGCACCATTTTGCGCCCCGGGGATGAGGTGCTGGTGCCGGAACCCAGCTATGTGAGCTATTGCCCCAGCGTGATCTTTGCGGGAGGAACGCCGGTGCCGGTGAAGACCCAGGCGGAGCAGAACTTTGTGTTGACCCCCGAAGCGCTGGAGGCCGCCATTACGGAAAAATCCCGGGCCATCATCCTGCCCTATCCCAACAACCCCACGGGGGCAGTCATCGGGCGGGAGGCGCTTTTGAAATTGCGGGACGTGATCGTAAAGCACGACCTTTTGGTGCTTAGTGATGAGATCTACAGCGAGCTATGCTACAGCGCGGAAGGCCATGTGAGCATTGCCAGCCTTCCAGGGATGCGGGAGCGCACCATGGTTTTAAACGGCTTTTCCAAAGCCTTTGCCATGACGGGCTGGCGGGTAGGGTATCTTTGCGCACCCGAGGAGCTTTGCGATGTGATGGTGAAGATTCACCAATACACCATCCTCTGCGCGTCCCGCCAGGGGCAGGTGGCGGCGGAGGAAGCCTTAAAGCAAGGGCGGGAGGACAACTACGCCGATGTGGTCACCATGCGCAACAGCTACGACCAGCGGCGCAGGCTCATGGTGAAAGCCTTTTGCGATATGGGGCTTAGTTGCTTTGAGCCCTTGGGCGCCTTTTATGTGTTCCCGGGCATCCAAAAAACCGGATTAACCAGCGAGCAGTTTTGCCAGCGGCTGCTTCGGGAAAAAGAAGTGGTTTGCGTGCCGGGGACGGCCTTTGGGGAATGCGGCGAGGGCCACATTCGTTGCTGTTACGCCACGGCGCTGGACAAACTCACCGATGCCCTGGGGCGCATGGCGGACTTTTTGGGGCAATGGTCGTAAGGCGAAAGCCAAGGAGGAAAACAATGGCGAAGAAATGGATGTCTCTATGGCTGGTATTGGTCATGTGCGCAACGGGCGTGGCCTTGTCTCTGGCGGAGGATACGGATGAAGAGGTTTCCATCGCGGATTATTTGGAGCCCAAGGCCACAGAGCAGGCGCCGGACCAGACGGATGCCGGCGGCGGTGTGGCCGATGGGGCCGAACCCGATGCCCCCGTGGATAAAACCGAGGCGATCTATGAAATTGACGGTTCCATCGTGGTCACGATGACCTTTACGGGAGACGTGACCGTGGGCGGCAACATGCAAGCCAAGGGCAAGTCCATCTTTGAAAAGGAGCTGGACAAGCAAAAGGGGGATATCAACTATCCCTTCCGCAACGTGAAGGATATTTTTGCCCTGGACGACCTGACCGTGGTGAACTTTGAAGGAACCCTGACCACCGCGGGCAAGAACCCGGACAAGCTGGATAATGATTATCTGTTCCGCGCGCCGCCGGAATATGTGAGCATGCTGAACTTTGGCAATGTGGACGCGGTTTCTTTGGAAAACAACCACGTGTTGGACATGGGGGAGGAGGGCTTTGCCCAAACCAAGGAAACCTTGCTGGGGGCGAACATCCCCTATGCCAGCGAGGGCGAACCCGCCATTGTGACCACTCGGGGCGTGAAGATCGGTCTGTTGGCCTACCAGACCTTTGGGGGCCGCCACGATGAGATCATGGGAAAGCTGTCTGGAGATATCGGCGCATTGCGGCAGGAGGGTTGCCAGATCGTGGTGGTGAACTACCACTGGGGAGCGGAGCTGGACTACAAGCCCAATGAGAACCAAGTCAAGCTGGGTCGCGCCACCATCGACGCGGGGGCGGATTTGGTCATCGGCCACCACAGCCACCGGATCAATCCCATTGAGGAATACAACGGCAAGTACATCTGCTATTCCCTGGGCAATTTCAGCTTTGCGGGCAACAGCAAGCCCAACGATATGTCCACCTACATCTTCCAGGTGAAAATGCGGGTGAAGGATGGGCAAGCGACCAACGACGGGTTTGTGATCATTCCCTGCCGCATTTCCAGCCGCACGGACTATAACGATTTTACCCCCACGCCTTACACCAAGGGCCAAAATGTGGAAAGCCTATTAACAGTTTTGAAAAACAACGGCAGTGGACTGGAGTACGCGGTACCGGAATACCCCACCAAATGGCAGGGAGAAGAATAACATCCGCCGAAAAACCCTCACGGATTTTTCGACATGACCCGGGCAGTAGCAAAGGTTTTGACGCACATGTCGTCAAAACCTTTGCTTTTATTTGGGGCGCTCCGCCGCCCGTTGTGTACCAAAGAGGGTCAGGGTTATCTTTCGGCCCGCGAGCTTGACAGATCAAAGGCAGGGTTCAGGGCGAAGCCCTGATGGGGTTCCAGGGGCAAAGGCCCTGAACTCGGCCCCCTTACACGCTCATCACGCCGTCGGCGGTTTGCAGGATCATCAGCACCTGCCGCTCCTCGCCGGTGAGGGCGTCAATGTAGACGAGATAGTCATTGCCCTGGTAAGAGCCGGAGATCTCATAACAGAGCTTTTCCATGTCTTTAAAGGGGATCAGGCAAAGCCTAAGGTCCGCTTTCACCTTGATGCGGGGGCTGACCCGGGAAAGGGCCTGTTCCTTGGTAAGAGAGGGGCTTAGGCCCTCCCGCCGCACATGATTCAATAGGTAGTTGTTGGCTTCCATCCCCACCATTTCGCCCGTGTCCATCCGGATTTGTATCTTGATCAAATCCGGATACAGAAGCGCGCCGTCCTGCTTCGCCACAAAATTGATGACCGCCAGGCCGTCGTATACCTGAAAGTGATTGGCTTCCATCTCACCATAGCCGCGCTCCCGCAAGAACTGAGAGGCGGCTTTTTCGCATTCTTCCAGGGTCAGTTGCTGGGCGAAGCGGGCATGCTCCGGCACGATCCAAAGGAGCTTTCCGCCCTGCTTGGTGACCTCGCAGGTTAATTCGGTGTTGTCCTGCAGGGTTAAGACTACGCCAAAGGCAGGGAATTGACCGTCGGTGGGCACACCCTCGCGGCTTTCTTTCACGCGATCCGCTCCCACATAGCGCACGGCAATCTCCACAGCCTGCGCCGCATCGATCTGGCCCTCGCCCAGGGCCTTGGGCGTGCCGTAGTGGCGCGAGTCCGAAAAGGCGCCATCGTAAATCATGGTGGGATAGTCCATGCCGTTGTCTTTATCGGCCACCTGCTCCAAGGGGCGGGCGGAGAGCTCCGCCTCCTGGTAGAATACGTTGGAGGTGGAGGAGAGCCGGAGGCTTTCCTTGAGCATGGTATCCCGGGCGGTCACAAATTGCCCCAACAAAAGGGAGCATTGGTTTTGCATGGCGGCCAGTTGCTCCAAATCCGCGGCGGTCAGCTCTCCGCCGCCCGCCAAGGTAAGCGCCAGCCCCAGGGAATACTCGGAAAGCTGATTGCAAAATTTAAGGGTATTGCTCATGGCCACATGGGACAGAGGCAGGGCGGACAGCCCCGTCACGGCGCTGTCCGCCTGCCGGCTGATGGTGGTCAAAAGATCGCAGAGCATGCGCTGATCGGTGGAGACCGGAATTTTTTCCAACTTAACGGAGATGGATTGGAGGTGTTCCTGGGTCTCCAGCATGCGCTGGGCGTAGGTGTCCTCCAGGGCCTGGGCGGAGGCTTCCGCCTGGGTGCCATAGCTAAACACCAAAAAAACCGCGACGATCAACGCAAGGCTTAGGAAGGAGTAGAGGATGATGTGATGCTTGCCCTTCATGCTGTTTTGCTCCTTTTTGGACGGCTGGGGATCATACCGCGAAATTGTGCTTGCCGATGCTTAAGTGAACCGTGCGCGACCAGATCCAATCGTTGGTGGCTGTAGCGGGATTGTAATAGTACAGGCAGCCGCCGGGAGGGTCCCAGCCGTTTAAGGCGTCTTTCGCGGCGCGGAGGCTGTCCTCGTCAGGAGTTAAGTTGATCTGCCCATCGGCCACCGCGTCAAAGGCGCCGGGCTGATAGATCACGCTGCTGATGGTGTTGGGGAAATGGGGGCTTTTCACGCGGTTTAAGACCACCGCCGCTACGGCCACTTTCCCCACGTAGGGTTCGCCGCGGGCTTCTCCGTGAATCAGCCGCCCCAAAAGATAGCTTTCGCTTTCGTTATAGCTGGCCGCAGCCACAGTGCCCGAGAGGCTGACGCCCAAGGCCGCCGCTGTGGAAGGGCCCACCGCGCCATCCACCGCCAGGCCGTTTTTTCGCTGAAACCACACCACGGCATCATAAGTTTCCTTGGCAAACACACCATCCACAGGACCGCTGTAATAGCCATATTCCTTTAGCTTTTGCTGGACCTTGCGTACATCCTCGCCTTTGCTGCCCCAGGCCACCACCGCGTCGGCATGGGTAAACACCACCAAAAGCGACAGGCAAAGCACAACGGCCAAAACCTGCAAAATGGGTTCCCATTTTCGCTGCATCTAAACCCCTCCCCTGTGAAATCAAGCGTATGCCATTCATGGGAAGGCTGTCCAAAAGTGGGAGAAGTTATGCGGTAAAGGGGATAAAAAAAGCAACGGAATGGCGCTTAGGGCCATTCCATTGCTCATGGGGAAACCATCCCAAAGCCTTAGGCTTTGGCGGACTCCACAATTTTCTGGAAAGCGGCGGGATCGTTCACGGCGATGTCCGCCAGCATCTTGCGGTTGATGGTGATGTTGTGGGTTTTCAGCCCATTCATCAGCACCGAGTAGCTGATGCCGTTCATGCGGGCAGCCGCGTTGATCCGGGTGATCCACAAGCGGCGGAAATCCCGCTTGCGCATTTTACGGCCTTCGTAGGCATAGCGCAGGCTACGGGCGACCTGTTCGGTAGCCGCGCGGTATTGCTTGGAGCGGGAGCCAAAATAGCCTTTGGCAAGTTTGAGCACCTTGCGGCGCTTTTTATGAGCGTTGACGGCCCTCTTAATACGTGCCATTGTAATATCCTCCTCGAAAGTTCAGCAGAGCTTATTTGTAGGGAAGCAGTTTGTGGATGGTACGGGCTTCAGCCGCGTTGTCCACAATGCCGTCCGCGCGCAGGTGACGGGTCCGTTTGGTGGTCTTGAGGTGCACCTGATGGTTGGCGTTCATCTGCTTATGCTTCACCTTGCCGGTCTTCGTGAAGGAAAAGCGCTTGGCCGCGCCACGATGGGACTTTTGTTTAGGCATAGGGGTTGTCCTCCTCTCCATGTACGATTCGCGCTGTGCCGCTAAGCGGAGAAAAAGCGCGAGCCGCCAAATATCAGATCATATTTTCGCTTTCGCGCTTGACCTTCTTGGTGGGCAGCGGCTTGAGCTCCTTGGGAGCGTCTGCGCCGGCGTCACTGGCCGTTTTTTCGGCGGCAAGCTCCTTGCGCTTTAGGCTCTTCTCGGCAAAGCTCTTCTTTTCCGCTTTGGGGGCAAGGATCATAATCATGTGGCGGCCTTCCAGGAGGGGGCGGCGTTCGATGGAACCGTACTCCTCAATGCGGGCGGCAAAGTCCTGCATGATTTTCATACCGATGTCGGCATGCGCGATCTGGCGGCCACGAAAACGGATGCTCACCTTTACTTTGTCGCCATCTTGAAGGAATTTGACGGCATTTTTGAACTTGGTTTGCACGTCATTTTCTTCGATGGTGGCGGAAAGCTGCACTTCTTTGAGCGTAACAATGCGCTGGTTTTTGCGCATGTCCCGCTCGCGTCTGGACTGCTCATAGCGGTGCTTGTCGTAGTCCATGAGCTTGCACACGGGCGGCTGCGCGTTGGGTACGATCTTCACCAAGTCCAAATTGGCGGCTTCCGCCTTTTCCAAAGCGGCCTTGGTGGGCATAATCCCTAGCTGCTCGCCGTCCGCGCCGATTACGCGGACCTCTTTGTCGCGAATTTCCTCGTTGATCATCGGTTCGTTGATGTCCATGCACCTCCATTAAAATCCGTTGTTGTTCCGGAAACGTTTTGGCATGATGCCGCTTTGTACCGGCAGGCACAAAAAAACGCCGGGTATACTACCCGCCGCATCCAACCCCATGGACTGATGTGCCATGACCAGCGCAAAAGATCTTCGCGCGGTGAGAAGCGGGTAGCCTCTACTTACGTAAAATAGCATAACACAGCCATGGGGCGGTGTCAAGGAAAAGTTAACAGGGTTTTTGGCAGGGTTTGGGGAGCAATCAAAAACTTTGACCGCGCAAAGCGCGGTCAAAGAGAGGGTCTCGGCTACAAATGCTCATAGGTTGCGCATTTTTGAATGAGGGGATTCTTAAGGGCATAGCCCTTAAGCGGGTTTGGGCGGAGCCCAAGGAACGGGTTTGGGCGGAGCCCAAGGACGGGTTTGGGCGGAGCCCAAAGTCTCCCTCCCTGGTTAGTTCCCCGCCAGGCGCACAATGGCGTTGGCAAAAATGCGCACATTTTGCATCAGCCCGTCGATGCTGAGGTATTCGCCGGCCTGGTGGGCCAATTCCTCATCGTTGGGGAAGGCGCTTCCAAAGGCCACGCCCTCCTTCAAGCAGCGGGCATAGGTGCCGCCGCCGGTGGAGAGGCACTCCCGCTCCAGCCCTGTTTCCTCGTGGTAGGCGTCCAAAAGCGCGGTGACCAAAACGCTGCTGGGGGGGACGTGGTGGGGCTCCTTGGCGGCATGCACCTTCACGGCGATGCGGTCGCCCAGGGCGGCGGACAGGGTGCTGAGAATGCGATCCCCGCTGGCCAAAAGCGGATAGCGGATGTCCAGCGTGGCATAGAGCCCGTTTTCGTCATAGCGCAGGATGCCCAAATTGCAGGTGAGGGGGCCGCTGGTGTCGTCCCGGCAGCGAATGCCCAGGTTCAGGCCGTCGTACTCCATGCCCACGGTATCGGCCAGGGTTTTGAGGGGGCCGTTGACCCCCAGGCCGCGGAGCATCAACAAAAGCTGACCGATGGCGTTGCGGGCCACCTCTGGATAAGCGGCATGGCCGGTTTCGCCGGTGGAAAGGATTTTCACCAGGCCGTCGTCTGCCATCTCCGCCGCTACCTGCAGGCACATATCCACCGCCAGCCGGTTGATTTTTTCGCATAGGGCCTGGTCACCCTCCACCAGCGCCGAGGCCAGACCAGGCACCACGTTGAAGCGCTCCCCAACCTGGATGCTTTGCACCTGAAGGCCTTCCTTAGCCAAAGGCGCGGTCAGCTCCACTTGCAAAAGCCCTTTTTCCGTGTTGATCACAGGAAAGCTGGCATCAGGGCTGAAACCGGTTCTGGGCATATCGCAATGGGTGGCATAATAGGCCATGTCCTCCATACCGCTTTCCTCATCGCAGCCCAGAATCAGCCGAACCTCCCGCTTGAGGGGAACGCCCGCCTGTAAAACTGCCCGCATGGCGAACAGGGCGGCCACGGCGGGACCTTTGTCGTCCGTGGTGCCGCGGCCGTAGATGCGGTCGCCTTCCATCACAGCGCCAAAAGGATCCACCTGCCAGCCGTCGCCAGCGGGCACAATATCCAAGTGGGCTAAGATGGCCAAGGGGTCCACGCCAAGAGGCCCCATGCGCACATCGCCGGCATACCCGTCGATATCCCGAACGGCAAAGCCCAGTGCTTCCGCGTCCTTGAGCGCGGTCTTTAGGGAACGGTCTACCTCCGCGCCAAAAGGCGCACCCGCCGCCGCTTCGCTTTTCACGCTGGGAATTTGGATCCAGCGTTTGAGCATGTGGGTCATGTCCTCCCGCAAATCCTCAATGATGCGGTTTAGTTCCTCCATGGTTTGGTCCCTCCTATTTGTCAATGGTTCCTTCGTTGGGCGATGGGAAGATCGCTCTTTCCAGTCGTTGTAAGGCCTCCCGCAGCTGGGCATGGGAACAGGCCAGGCAAATACGGATAAACCCGTCGCCGGTGGTTTTGCCATAGTCGCGCCCGTCCACAAAGGCCACGTTTTGCGCATGGGCGCGGCGCTGGATCTCGTCGTTGGTGAGGCCGTAGGCGCGCAGGTCCACCCAGGCCAGATAGGTGGCCTCCATAGGGGAGAGGATGGCCTGGGGCAAGCGCTTTGCAAGCTCCTCCCGCAAAATGGCCTGGGATTCCCGCAGGTAATCCAAAAGCGCGTCCAGCCAGGCGTCGCCCTCCCGATAGGCGGCTTCGGTGGCGGCCAAGGAGAAAATGTTTCCCTGGGTGACGCCCGCGTTTTCCATATCCGAGGAAAGGGCATGGAGAAGCTCCGGGTTGCGGCTTAACAGCGTGGCTTGCAAAAGACCGGCCAGGTTGAAGGTCTTGCTGGCGCTGGTCAGCACTGCCAGCTTGGCGGAAGGATCCGCCACCAAGGACAGCATGGAGGTAAACGCGCCTTTTGCATAAACAAAATCCCAGTGGATCTCATCGGAAATCAAGGGAATCTCGTAGCGCTTCACAAGCTCCCACAGGCGGGTGAGTTCCGCCTTGGTCCAGCAGCGCCCCACAGGGTTGTGGGGATTGCACAGGATCATCAGGGCCGCGCCCTGCCGGAGCTGGGCTTCCAGGCCGTCAAAATCCATGCAATAGCGGCCGTCCTTTCCAAGGAGCAGGGCATTATCCGCGATGATGCGGCCATTGCCCTCCACCGAGCGCAGAAAGGGGGCATAGACCGGAGACTGGATGATGACCCGGTCCCCTGGCTTTGTCAATACCCGCACGGCGGTTTGCAGCCCCGTGATGACGCAGGGCAGGGTAAATTGCTGCTCCCGGGTAAGGGACAGGCCATGGCGGCGGCGAAAAAAGCCCAGCATGGCGTCGATGTGCCGGTCGGTTTCGGCGGGATAGCCATAGATCCCATGGGCAGCGCGGGCGGCCAGGGCTTCCGTGACTTCGGCAGGGCAGCGCAAATCCATATCCGCGATCCACATGGGCAAAAGCTCACGGCCTTCCCGCCGAGCCATGTCATCCCATTTGACACAGTCGGTGCCGCGTCTGTCCACGGGATGGTCGAAATAGGAGCGGTCATAGTGCATGGGGGACACGTCCTTTCAGGGTGTGATGAGGGGACACAGGCAGCGCAGGATCCAAAATCCGCTTTTCTTTTCCACCACCTGGACGGTGGAAAACAGTGTGCGCAGATACTGGACGGCGGAGGGGGCCCCTTGCTGTTTGCGGACCACCAACCAAAACTCGCCTTTTTCCGTAAGCCGCGCGGCCGCTTCCGCGAACATGGGGTAGATCACGGCCTTGCCTGCGCGAATGGGCGGGTTTTGCAAAATCCAGTCAAAGGGCGCAGGGGGCAGCGCCGCATACCCGTCGCTTTGGAGAATGGCGGCGTTCACGCCGTTGGCCTTGGCATTTTCTTGGGCCAGGGCCACGGCGCGTTCGTTGATGTCCGCCAGGGTCACGGTGCAATCAGGGTAGGCCTTGCCCACGCAAAGCCCGATGACGCCATAGCCGCAGCCCATGTCCAGCACCCTGCCTGCCAAAGGATGGGGCAAGCTATGGAGCAAAAGCGCGGTGCCTTGGTCGATCTCCAGCCGGGAGAACACCCCGCTGTCCGTCAAAAAGGCAAGGGGATGCCCACGATAGGCGAAACCTACGTGGGCAGGCTTATGGGCACTGGTGGGAGCTGCCGAGTAATAATGATCAGGCATGATAGCGTCCTTTGCTTATTGATCAATAGAGCCGTTTCCCTGCGCGGCTTGGCGCAGGGCGGCGATTTCTTGGTGGGTAAGTTCTCGGTACGCGCCCTGGGGGAGATCCGCGGGCAGCCGCAAGGGGCCAAAGGCCGCGCGGTGCAGGCGAAGCACCGGATGGGAAAGGGCCGCGAACATCCGCTTCACCTGATGGAACTTGCCTTCCAGGAGCCATACCACGGCCTGGCTCTCTTGCGAAGTGGCGGAAACAACCTTCATTGAGGCGGGCTTGGCCACAAAATCGGAAAGGGCAATCCCTTGCTGAAACGAAAGAACATCCGCCTGCGTAAGCTGGCCTTCCACCAGGGCATGGTATTCCTTTTGCACGTGCCGCTTGGGAGAAAGCAACCGGTGCGCCAATTCCCCATCGTTTGTGAGCAGCAAAGCGCCGGTGGTATCCTTGTCCAACCGGCCTACCGGAAGCACCTTGCGGCGGGAGAGCGCTTCCGGCACAAGGGACATCACCGTGGCGGCCTTCCGGTCTTTGGCAGCGGTGAGAACGCCGGCGGGCTTGTGAAGGAGATAGTATTGAAAACCTTGATCCGCCACACTTTCGCCCGCAAGGGTGACCCGCTGGAGGGCGGGGTCAATCTTGCAGCCAGGGTCCCGTTCCACCAGGTCGTCCACCCGTACCTGTCCGCCCCGCAGCAAAAGCGCCGCGTCCTTGCGACTGCGCTGGCCGCTTTGGGAAAGAAATTTGTCAAGCCGTAGGAGAGCCAAGGCTACTGCCCGATGGTGAACGCCGAGGAATCCACATCCGTGCGGGGTTCATGAGCCTCCGCTTCGGGAATGACGCTGGGAACGGCAACGGGCGCCGTATCAGCGGCAGGTGCGGCCTGCTGCTCGTCCATCTCGTCAAAGTCATCGTCCAGGGAATCGGAAAAGGAGGGAGAATAGGCGGGCGTGTAGTAGCCGTTGGAAGAACTGGGGGGCATGTCCCCTGTGATGCCGCCGGAGGAGGTGGTGGGCACATAGGCGGGGATAGGCGCTTCCATAGGCACGCCAGGCGCGACAGCAGGCGCATTGGCCGGCTTTCCCGTGGTTTGTGAGGAAGCGGAACGCACCTTTTTGGCTACGAAATAGGCGGTCACCATGCGGCGAAGGGGCAACAGCGGCAAGTATAAGCCAAAGAAAGCGATGAGCAGCGGCCCGGTGGCCGAGCCTAGCTCGGGCAGGTTCATGGAGCTGGAGGCCAGGGCCATCATCACGGCACTGACGGTATTTGTGAAAACCGTGTGCAAGGTGATTCCCACCAGGATCAGGAAGGGGGCGAAAAGCAAAAGATTGATCAAGGCGGCCAGCAGCTGCTGGAAGCGGCGCCCCCGCAAACGGCGGCGGGTTTCAGTGCGGGGGTTATGATCCTCCCGGGCGGCCACGGCCCAGATATACCGGCCGGCGCTGTTGCGCATGGCGCCAAAGAGTAGGAGCAAAATGCCCAGGCCCAGCATCCCGCCAAGGGTGTAGAGGCCCTCCATAAAACCGCCATCCGCCGCAGCTTGGGCAGGAGCGAGGAAGCCCAGCACGTTGTGATAGGCTTTGGTAGCATTCTCCCCCAGGGTGGAAATGGATCCCATGAGGGACAGCGCGCCTACGTTGTCATAGCAATAGTAGCCATAGGCCAGCATAGCCGCCAATGGAATCCCCCACTTGAGAACATTGACCAGGTGCAGCAGGCTTTCCCCCAGCTTTTCCCCGTAGCGGTGAAGCCCCAGGGCCGTATCGAAGGAGAAAAAGCGGGTATGGGAGGGCTGCACCAGCGCCTGGGCAAAGGAAAAGCGCAGTGGCAACAGAAAAAAGAGGAATAGCAGCGGGCACAGGAAGGCCAAGTAGAAAAATGGGGATTCCACCGGAAACAGCACCAGGCATACCAAAGGCGCAAAGGTTACCAGGCGAAGAATCATGGCGATACACATATACAGCAATGTACGCAGGTAAAAGATAACGGGGTTATGTTGAACGGGTTTGCCGTAGGCTTGAGCCATAGCGTTCATCCTCCCTTGATCGGGTGATCATGACATGATTACAGACATCAATATTATAAAGCATTTGAATAACGGTTGCAATGTTTTGTTCTGACAATCCTTCATTTTGATTGGAAAATGCGCCAAAAAACCGCCGATGGATGAAAGGCATCCATCGGCGGCCATAGAGCGCGTGGTTATTGCATACCGGTAAAGGTTAAGCGGCTTTCCGGCGGGAAGTGGGCAATGAAGGTCTTGCCCGGGGTGAGTTGCAACTGATTGCCCTTGTCATCATAGAAAACAGTGGGATCATTGACGGTATTGCGCACCCAGTAGCCCGGGACATAGCGGCCGCCGATGAAGATATCGGCATTGCCCTTGCCAACAGCCTGCATATTGGGCATGATCTTGTTGTTGTTAACGTAGTCGTAATGCACCCGCTGGATGATCACGTTGGAAAAGGACATCTGCTGCATGTTGGAAGTGTCCTGGTTCAGCGCGGCGTCCATGCTGGGGAAGGACAGGTAGGGAGCGTCGCCGCTATAGCGCAGGTAAAGGTTCTCGGTATCGTCATAGTAGAAGTGGGAGATCCACGTCTTGTTGCCCCAGTCCAGGTTGATGGCGTAGGCCATGTCATACCCGTCGGTGTAGGGGCTGGCATCGGAGAAAAGGAAGGGGCGGGGCTCGGCGATATAGTTCCCGGGGATCTCGCCGCGCAGGCCCATCACGTCGCCGTTGAGGTTGTCAGGGGCCTTGGGGGCTTTGGGCCCGGTCAAACGGCCTTTGAGACCCACAAAGCTGCCGCTGAGCAGATCAAACAAAACGCCCTTTTCATCGGCTCCGGTCTGGGCAAAGAGCTCTTTGATGTTGTTATCCTCACGGCGAGGGCCGCCGGCATACACAAAGCCGGATTGCCACTCTTCCCGCAAAAGCACGTGACCGATACGGGCGGAACGCACGGGGCCTACGCCGCCAATGGGGTTGCCCTCGGCAAAGCTGTCGTTGAACAGGAAGGAGATACGGGTGGCGCCGTCGCGGTAGAGGATGCCTTCAAACACGATATCTGCGTACTGGCCGCTCCAAGGAGAGCGGGGGCCGATGCCGGCGGCGTTCACCGTTTTCCCGGAAGGGGATTTGGCGCTGCCTTCGGCGTTGCTGATCTGCACGATCATGGGCAGATATTCGCCGTCCCAGGGAAGGCCGGTGGTGGGGCTGAGCCCGGGGACCACGGGGTTGCGTACCACATCGCTGGTAGGCGTGATGTTGCGATCCTTGCTATCCTGCAAAACAGTGCCTTCTTTGGGAATGGAATAGCGGTTGGGCTTTACCTTCGTGGCGGCCAACGCGCCCAGGCTGGTGATAAGCAGCGCGCAGACAAGCAGTGCGGAGACAAACTTCTTCATGTGCGAGACCTCCTGTGTTGTGTTTCTCTTGAGTATGCTCAATACAACAGACACTAGTATAGCACTCTTTGCTTTCGTCGTCAATGTAATACAAGCGTAATATAAACGAACAAAATGTAAAAACATTTCATGTTTTCAAAATAAATTTGGGTTTTTTTCGGAGGCGGCACTGACTTGACTTCTGGAGGCGGCGGTTCCATAATAAAGGGTACGCGTAAGGAAGGGGGAGGAAGGTGCGCCAGATCATTACATCGGTTCGGCGGGGGTCCGTGGCCGCCAGGCACGGCCTTAAGGCGGGAGACGCCATTCTTTCCATGAATGGCGAGCCCCTTCTGGATGAAATCGACTATCAAGCCCTAAGCGCTCCTGGCAGGGTGGAGCTTTGCCTGGAGCGAACAACCGGGGAACGGGCGGCGCTTTTCATCCAAAAGGCGGAGGGGGAGCCGCTGGGGCTTCGCTTTTCCGAGACCATGGCTCTTTCGCCAAAGCATTGCCGTAACCAATGCATCTTTTGCTTTATCGACCAGATGCCCAAAGGGCTTCGGGACACCCTGTATGTGAAGGACGACGACTGGCGCTATTCTTTGATGATGGGCAATTTTGTGACCCTCACCAATGTGGACGAGGAGGAGTTTGCCCGCATTCTTCGCCGCAAGGCATCGCCGCTTTTTGTAAGCGTTCATGCCACGGATCCGGAGCTGCGCTGCCGCATGATGAACAATCGTTTCGCCGGAGATGTTTTGCAAAAGCTCCTTCGGCTGAAGGAAGCGGGCCTTCGCTTTCACTGCCAGATTGTGGTTTGTCCCGGGGTTAACGATGGGGAGCAGCTCATGAAAACCCTGCGGGATCTGAAAGCCTTGGCCCCTGCGGCCCTAAGCGTGGCCATGGTGCCTGTGGGAATGACCCGCTGTCGGGAGGGGCTGGCCCCGCTGACTCCTTTTGACAAAGAGAAGGCCTGCAGGCTTCTTGCGGAGATCGCCCCCTTTCAGGCGGAATGCCAAAGGGAGCTGGGAACCACCTTTGCCTTTCCCAGCGACGAATTTTTCTGCCTGGCCGCAGAGCCCATTCCGTCCGAGGAATGGTATGAGCACTATCCCCAGATTGAAAACGGCGTAGGGCTTTTGCGCTTGTTGGAAAGCGAAATGGAAGAAGCCCAGCGCTTCCAGGGGGCTTCGCCCCTTTCCATAGCTTCGCCCCTCTCCATAGCTTCGCCCCTTTCCATAGCTTCGCCCCCGCGCCTCCGGCTGTTGATCGCCACCGGCGCTTCCGCCGCGCCCCATCTCAAGCGGCTGGCGGAGCGGTTTGCGCCGGAGGGCGTCCAGGTGGAGGTGCTGGCCGTGAAAAATCATTTCTTCGGAGAGACGGTGACCGTAGCGGGGCTGTTAACCGGCGGGGATATTCTGGCCCAGCTTCCAGACCGCCCCCAGGCGGACAAGCTGCTGCTGACCGCCTCCATGCTCCGCCACGAGGGCGACCGGTTTTTGGATGATATGACCGTGGAGGAGTTTCGCTCCCGGGCTCCGCTCCCCGTAACCTTTGTGGGGAATGGCGGCCAGGACTTGTACGACGCGCTTCATGGGCGAGAATAAAGGAGAAAGCATATGCCAAAGCCTCTTGTGGCCATTGTGGGCCGCCCCAACGTGGGAAAATCCACCTTCTTTAATAAAATCGCGGGGAGGCGCATCTCCATTGTGGAGGATGTGCCTGGAGTCACCCGGGACCGGATCTATGCGGATGTGGAATGGATGGGCCGCCGGTTTACCCTGATCGACACGGGCGGAATCGATATGCGCAGCGAGGATGTGCTGGTCAGCCAAATGCGGCGCCAAGCCCAGATCGCCATGGACACCGCCGATGTGATCTGCTTTTTCACCGACGGCCGGGATGGCCTGACCTCCGATGACGAGGAAGTGGCGGCCTATTTGCGCAAGACCCATAAGCCCCTTTTATTGGTGGTCAATAAGATGGATCATAAGGGGCTTTCGGACCAGCTGTATGAGTATTACAATCTGGGCCTGGGCGATCCCATCGCCATCAGCTCCACCAATATGCTGGGCTTGGGGGACCTGTTGGAGCAGATCGTCAAGCTCCTGCCTCCGCCGGACGCGGACGAGCTGGAAGAGGAAGGCCATGTGATTCAGCTGGCAGTGGTGGGCCGCCCCAATGTGGGGAAGAGCTCTCTTTGCAACAAGCTGCTTGCCGAGGAGCGCACCATGGTCAGCGATATCCCGGGCACCACCCGAGACGCCATCGACAGCTTTTTGGAAACCGAGGACGGCAGCCGTTACAACATCATCGATACGGCGGGCATGCGCAAAAAAAGGGCCGTGGAGGACGAAACCCTGGAACGCTACAGCGTGCTGCGTTCCATTGCCGCCATCGACCGCTGCGATGTGGCCCTGCTGTTGATCGACGCCCAGACTGGCGTCACCGAGCAGGACACCAAGATCGCGGGATTGATTTTGGATGCGGGCAAGGCTGTGATCGTCATCGTGAACAAATGGGATGCGGTGGAAAAGGATACCAATACCCTGGAGGCCTACCGCAAGCAAGTCATTTCGGATCTGAAATTCATGAGCTACGCCCCCGTGTTGTTCCTCTCCGCCCTTACCGGCCAGCGGGTGCATACGGTGCTTAAAAAGGTGAACGAGGTGTATGCGGAATATGCAAAGCGCGTTCCCACGGGCGTTTTGAACGAAGCCCTGGCCGACGCGCAGGCCAGCCTGCAGCCTCCCGCCACCGGCGGTCGCCGTTTGAAAATTTACTATGGAACCCAGCAGAGCGTTTGCCCGCCGAGCTTTGTTCTGTTCATTAACGATGAAACCCTGATGCACTTTGCCTATGAGCGCTACTTGGAAAACTTCCTGCGCAAGAGCTTTGGCTTTGCGGGAACCCCCATCCGCTTCCTGCTCAGGGAAAAGCAAAAGGAAGACTGATGCCTTCCTCAGCTTGCTGAAAAAGGCCCGTTTGCTTTGTCGGCTTCGGTGGCTAAGGGATGTCACGTACGGACCTGTACGCTCCACCCCTTATGGCGCATCGGTTCCGCGCAACCGGATCTTGTTGAGAACGCTCCATCCCGTTGCCAAAGTGCCTTTGTCAACGGTCTGAGACCGCGTGAAACGCGGTCTCAGCTTGCTGAAAAAGGCCCGTTTGCTTTGTCGGCTTCGGTGGCTAAGGGATGTCACGTACGGATATGTACGCTCCACCCCTTATGTCACCTCGCTTCCGCGCAACCGGATCTTTTTGAGCAAGCTCCATCCCGTTGCCAAATTGCCTTTGCCAACGGTCTGAGGAAGACTGATGCCTTCCTTTCGCCGTTCGCCTTGCCGCGCCTAGATCAGCGTTCGCACCCCGGGCAGCTTTTTCAAAAGCCAGGCGATGGGCAACAATACCAAAAAAATGCCCGCAGACCACACAAGCCCCGCCAAAAAAGGATTGATCATGTGCGCTAAGGGTTCGAACACGAGATGGCGGGTTTCCACCGTCAAAAGATCCTGCAGGAGATAAATGGGAAAAGCACAGCCGCCCAGGGCCGCAAGCGCCCGGGCGGTTTTTGGCGTTGGTTCGCCTTTTTTGCGCAGGGCAAAGGCGGCCCGGGTGAGGAGCATCACAGCCAGGGCGCAGAGAACAACTGGCAGCGCGGGGGCGGTTCGCTCGTCCATAAACCAATACTTTTGCCCCGGGGCCACCCGGTGGTATTCCCCATAGGTCAGCGCGGTAGAAAGGAGCGGCAGGGCCAGGATCAAAAGCCCGCCCACCCAAAGATGCCAGCCTTTGGGCGCAACATAGGCATGTAGATAATGCCCCGCGAAGAACAGCCCGAGAAATACGGAAAACAGCGGCAAATCAAGATACTTGGGCAAGGCCAGGGAAGGGACATAATGGGTCAGCAGCGGCCACAGCCCGTTCACCCCAAAAGCGATCCCCAAGAAATACCCATAATCCCGCTTTTGCATGCCCTTGGCCAGCCGCTGCAAAAGGGGCACCATGATGAGCAGGCCAATGTCAAAATACAAATACCAAAAGGAATCGGTGAGGGGTTTCTCCCAAAGGGCGCGGAAGAAGCCGCCAAAAGTAAGCGCCGCCGCTGCCGAGCCGCCGGCTTTCCATACCTCAAAGAGGTAGTAGAGATAGGAAAAAAGAACCAACGCCACCACCATGCGAAGGATGCGCAGGCCAATTCTGCGGTAGCTGTCCTCTTTGGGCAAAAGGCAAGCGCCGGAAACCATCACAAACAGCGGCACGGCGATTTTGCTTAGGTAGTACCAGGCAATGGACAAATACCAGGTGGGGTTGGCCGGGGTCAACGCCTTAAAGACATAGCTATTGGTATGGTTCACGATCACAAAAAAGCAGGCCAGGATCCGAAGCAGATCCAGATACCCATAGCGGGAGGCGCGGGCTGAGCGGGCCATGGCAAGTCCCTCCTTCCTCACAGGGTTTGGGCGTTCAGCCACGCCTCGCCCCGCCGGATGCTGTCCGCGACGGCTTCCGGCGCGGGGCCGCCCCGAAGGTTGCGCCGCTGTACGCAAGCGGTGAGCGAAATGGCCTCGTACACATCTTCCTGGAACACGGGGGAAGCCTCCCGCATTTCCGAAAGCGTCAACTGGGACAGCTCGCGGCCTTCCCGCACGCATTTTCCCACCAGCGTACCGCTGACATGGTGGGCATCGCGAAAGGGAATGCCCTTGCCCACCAAATAGTCCGCCAAGTCCGTGGCGTTGGTAAAGCCCAAGGCCGCGCTTTTTTCCAGGGCGTCTTTGCGAAAGCCGGTGGTGCGGAGCATTTCCGTAAAGGTGCAAAGGCATTGGGTCAGGGTATCGTAGGCGTCAAAAAAGGCTTCCTTGTCCTCCTGCATGTCCTTGTTATAGGCCAGGGGCAGGCCCTTCATCACAGTGAGAAGCGCCATCAGGTCGCCATACACCCGTCCGGTTTTGCCCCTGGTGAGCTCGCAAGCGTCGGGGTTTTTCTTTTGGGGCATGATGCTGGAACCGGTGGAAAAGCCGTCGTCCATGACAGCGGTGGAAAATTCGTGGGTGGACCAAAGAATCAACTCTTCGCAAAAGCGGCTTAAGTGCATCATGCAAATGGCGGCGGCGGACAGGAAGGACAAGAGGAAGTCCCGATCGCTCACGCCGTCCAAGGCATTGTCGGTGACAGCGGCAAAGCCCAGCAGCTCCGCTACCCGCTCCCTGTTCAGAGGATAGGTGGTGCCCGCCAACGCGCCGGAACCCAGGGGCATCACGTCCGCCTCGGCATAGGCGGCCTCAAAGCGTTTCATGTCCCGCTGGAACATTTGAAAATAGGCCATGCAGTGAAAAGCCAGGGTAACAGGCTGGGCCTTTTGCATATGGGTATAACCAGGCATGTAGGTGTGAAGATGCTCCGTGGAAAGGGCAAGAAGCAGGGAAAGCAAGGCTTTGAGCTTCTCCCGCAGTTGTTTTGAGCATTCCTTGGCGTACATCCGCACATCCAACGCGATTTGATCGTTGCGGCTGCGGCCGGTATGCAGCCGTTTGCCCGCCTCCCCAATGCGCTGGGTTAAGGCGGTTTCCACAAACATATGAACGTCCTCGGCCCCCATGTCAATGGCCAGGCGGCCTTCCTCAATATCCTGCAAAATGCCCGCAAGCCCCGCCGTAATGGCCTTGGCATCCTCCGGTGTGAGAATGCCTTGCTCGCCCAGCATGGTGGCGTGGGCGATGGACCCCTTGATATCGCAGCCAATCAGGCGTTGGTCAAAGGGGATGGAGGATTGAAAATCGTCCAAAAGCGCATTGGTGGGTTTTTCGAAACGTCCGGCCCATAGTTTGGTCATGGGATCAGTCCTTTTGGCGTAATTGGTGAAAAGCCGCCCTGTGCGCGAGAGCGGCACAAAACGGCTTACAGAGGCTTTTTGAGATAGCGTCACACCAGGCGGATGCCTGCCTCGGCCTGCTTTTCGTTGTAGCGGCCGACCAGGGAACGGATGCGGTCGTAGGGGTTCAAAAGCCCGCTTAAGCTCCGGTCGTGGTTCAAGGAGGCCACAATGTAGGAGATATACTTGCTCATATCCGCCTCGATGAACCAGGGCGCCGCTTGCAACTCAGGCGTGCGGTAGGTCAGGTTGGTGGCGATCACGCGGCTGATGAGGCCTTCCTCATAGGCGCGGTGGAAGTGATCCAGCCCGTTGGTAAACAGGGCAAAGGTGGCGCTGGCAAAAATCCGGCCGGCATTGCGCTGCTTGAGCTCCCGAGCCAAATCCAGCATGCTCTCGCCGGAGGCTAAAATATCGTCGGACACGAAAATGTCCTTGCCCTCCACGGAATCGCCCAGATATTCGTGGGCCACGATGGGGTTGCGGCCTTCCACAATGCGGGTATAATCCCGGCGTTTGTAGAACATGCCCATGTCCAGCCCCAAGACGGAGCTGTAGAAAATGTTGCGGTCAATGGCGCCCTCGTCAGGGCTGACGATCATCATATGATCCCGGTCCAAATGCAACTCCAGCTCCTTGCGGAACAGGGCCTTTAAGATCTGGTAGGAGGGCTTGACGCTGTCAAAGCCGATGAGGGGCACGGCGTTTTGCACTCGGGGGTCGTGGGCGTCAAAGGTGATGATGTTGGAAACACCCATGTTTTCCAATTCCTGCAGGGCCAAAGCGCAGTCCAGGCTTTCACGGCTGGAGCGGCGATGCTGCCGGCCTTCGTACAAAAGCGGCATAATCACGTTGATCCGCTTGGCGCGCCCGCCGATGGCGGCGATCACCCGCTTCAAATCCTGGTAGTGGTCGTCCGGCGACATGGGCACGCTTTCGCCATACATCTTGTAGCGAATATTGTAAGCGCCCACATCACAGATGATATAGATGTCATATCCCCGTACGCTGCTGCGGAGCATGCCTTTGCCTTCGCCGGTGCCAAAGCGCGGGCATTCCGCCTGGATTAAGAAATTCTCACGGTTGTGCCCCATGAGGGAAAACAGGGGCGTGTCGTCCAGGGCATCCTGCTGCTCATACCATTTCATCAGCCAAGAGTTGATTTTTTCCCCCAGCTCTTCGCAGCCGGGCATGGCAATGAGACCAAGGGGCGCGTAAGGAACCGTCAGAAGGTCATTATTCCAATTGCTCACAAAGTCTGTCACCGTTCTTGCTCCTTTGCCGCTAGGGGCTTTCTTCGCACAATAGGCTATCAACAGTATATCGCAAAAAACTGTTTCTGAAAAGGGTCCACATGCAAAAAAACAGACATTTTGTCGGAGTTTGTGAAAAACCTCCATGAAAAGAGGATGGGGTTTTCCTACTTTTTCGGGAGAGCGGCGCGTACAGTGAAGGGAAGCGCTGGGGGGAGGAATGACGGTGGGAAATTTGGGGTTTATGACCTGTGTGGTGCTAATGTTGTGGTTTTCCCCGGAGTGCCTTCGGGCGGCGTATGCGGCGGCAGGGGTTTTTGCTTCCGGCGTGATGCCGGCGCTGTTTCCCATGATGGTGCTGGCAAACCTGCCGCCCGCTGGGAAACGTTCGGAAAAGAAAGGCGGCTGGGGGGCTGCGCTCTCGGCCATCGGGTTTGCCTTTGGGGCGGGCTCACCGGCGGGGGCCAAGCGAGTGGCCGCCCTGGCGGAACGGGGGGAGATTGCTCCGGCGGAAACGCCGGGGCTCTTTGTGGCTGCCGGAGTCATGAGCCCCCTGTTCTTTTTGGGAACCCTGAGGCTGTGGACGGGCAACCCCCAAGCTGCTTGGATCATGCTGTTAGCGCACTGGCTGTCGGCCTTGGCCGTGGGGCTTTTGGGCGGGCGCTTCCTTGCCCGGGGAAAAGAGACGCCTACACAGATAGGCTTCCCATCTTCTGTCACCTCTATCCCTGCCGCCTCTTTTTGGAGCGCCCTGCCAGAGGCGGTGGCCTCCGCCGCCAAGGCGCTGCTCTCCGTCTGCGGCGCGATGATGCTGTTTTCCATCATGGCTGCGGTGCTGCGGACGTTATTGACAACGCTTTTCCCCGCATGGGTGGCGGAACATGGCAGGGAACTGGCCATCGTTCACGCGCTGTTGGAGATAGGGAGCGGCGCCAACGCCGTGCTTCGCTCCTTTGTGGTGATGGGGGATCACGGGTACGCGCTATTGTGCGCCCTGTGCAGCTTTGGGGGCTTGTCCATCTGGCTGCAAAACTTGAATTTTGTCAGAAAAAGCATACGCCCCGGGATCTTGCTCCTCTTACGAGGGATCCACGGGGCGGCGGCATATGGAATTTGCAGGCTTATGCTCCTTTTGTGGCCACAGGCGGTGCAAACGGCCGCGCTTACAGATTTTTCGTCGGTTCTTCGGCCGCTTCCCCTCCCGCTTCCGGCGCTTTGTCTCCTGGCGCTGTTGCCGGTGCTGGCGTCTTTTTGGCGAAAATCCAGAACTTGCTTACCACATAGTTAAACACCGTGACCAGCACCAAAACGATCAGTTTGTTCACCACGTTGCTCACGCCCAGGGCCGCCAGCAGGTTAAAAAGCCCCAACTCAAACAAGACGCCGCTGAAAAGCCGGCTGAGCACAAACTGGGCCAGTTCCTTCAAAATGGTGAGCCTGTCTCCGCCTTGGCGCAAAAACACCATGCGGCGGTTGATAAAGAAGGCAAACAGCACTGCGATGATCCAGGAAAGCACCTGCCCGATGGAGGCTTGCACCTGGGTGGCGCCGTTCACCGTGTGATCGGGAGCCACGGCCATGCAAAAGGCGGAAAATACCACAAAGCTCAGCAGCGTGGTGAGGCCGCCGGCAATCACATAGCGGATCAATTCCGCTTCTTTTTCATGGGTTTTGAAGTATTGCTTGAGTTTTTCCATTCTGAGGGTTCCTCCTACTCCTCGCCGTGGTCGCCCCGGGCATAATCACAACTGAAAATATCCAAAAGGGGGACCAGCAGCAGCTTTTTTTGTGCGCCCAGGCGCAGCGTCACCGCGTTTTCCTCCAGTTTTAGCACGGTCAGGGTTTTTTGAACCATCTGCCCTGAAAGCACAAGCACCGCCCGAATGGGCCGTTCATGTTCCAGGGAATACCGCAAAAACCTATCCATCCCGGTTGCCCTCCTGGGGAAGCTCCAAATCTTGAGGGACTTCGAAAATGCGGTAGCTGTGGCTGGGGGTGTCGTAGATCAGCGGGAAGAAGGCCTCCAGCGCATATTCGTTCACGGCCATGTCGTTGCGTTCATGGGCGGAAACATAAATGTATTGTACGCCATACTTTTTGAGGAAGGCAAGGTTCTCCAGCGGGTTTGCGTAAAAGGCGGCGACTTCCGCCCGCCGCTGGTCGGTATTAAAGCCATGAAAGAACAGGTAGATGTCCGCGGAGCAAAGGATGGTGCGGCCCGCCAGGGAGCTGACGGGGTTTAAGTGCTGCTTGCCCGTCACAAAGATCGCATGCTCCGGCGTTTGCGCCTTCACAAACTCCGCCACTTCAATGTCCGCGCGGCTGTAGGCGGGAATGTCGCTCACGCATTCCCGCGCCACGGTCAGTCCGGCGGATAGGAAGCAGCACACCAGGAAGCCCGCAGCGATCATTCGGCGGCCCGCCAGCCCGCGAAGCCTTTCAAACAGCTCCAAGGCGTAATTGGCCACCATGGGCACACAGAGCAAAAACCAGACGTAGAAGAGCTTGTTGTTGTCATATTCGTTGGGCTGGAACAGATAGCATTCCGCCACCCCGTAGATCAGAAACGCGCCTGAGGCAAGGAGGCGGTTTTGGAAAACGGAGGCATCGTCCTCCCCCCCCCGCTTCTTGAACAGGGCCAAGACAATGAGCAAATAGGGCAACCCAATATTCTTGATGTAAAACCAAAAATAGGGATCCACCAGCCCTTTGCCCCGTCGGTTATTGCACCAGTTGAACTGAAAGCGCAGGAAATGCTCGCTGTTGGTGGCCTGGACAAAGGTAAAGCTGATCAACTGCGGCAGGGCCAGCGCCGCCGTGACCCCCACGTAGCACAGCCAGGGCAGGAGGGCGGCCTTTCGCTCCCCCTTGGGGGTGGTGCAAAGGTGGTACAGGCACATGCCGCCGCTTGAAAGGGCCAGGGCCAGGAAGCTGTGGGTGTGCACAAGCGGCAGGCCTCCGGCAAAAACGCCTAACAGGATCGCGGATCGCAGCTCCTGCTTTCGCTTTTGCACCAAGGGGGGGATCAGCAAATTGAAGCAGGGCAGCAGCATGGTCCAGCCGCCTAAAATCCCCCGCTGGGGAATGAGCATGTCGCAAATGATGTTGGACCAGCGTAGGTTATGGGGATCGGGCTGGTTGGTGGGGGTTTGGTAGTAGCCTGTAAGCACGTTTCTCAGGTTGTCCCACACGGTGGTGGTGACCCCGTTTTCCACGGTGCCGCTCAAAGTGTAAAAAAAGCCCAGCCCGCCGTTGAAGAAAAACAGGCAAACCGCCAGCGCCGCCGCTGCCTTGCGCTTGCAAAGCTGCACGCACAAAAGGGTATAGCCCGTATAGACCAGCGCCATCATGACGGTTCCGGTAACGGCCATGGCGGCAGGCAGAGGCAGCCCCAGCATATACAGGCTGCTGGCAAAGGAATCGGAAAGGTATGGATAGGCCATGGTAGCCCCTAGCATGAGGCTGTTTTGCAGGGGAAACGGCGCGTTGACGATGCTGGTGGTCACCGCCAAATGCAAGGAGAGATCCCCATAGGTGCTTTGGCCCACGTGGTACGTGCCATCCACAGCGGGGCGGATGGAGTGGGTGTATTGCAAGTAGGCGGATAGCACCGTCAGGGGGATGACCAAGAAGCAAAGCAGGGAAAGGCCGCGAGAATCCTGCTCGTCCCAGCGGGCGGCGGGCTTGGGATCCCGCAAAAGGTAGCACGCGGCGGTCAGGGCCGCCATCAGCGCGGCGGCGATCCAGTGAGCGCGCAGGCTGAAGGTGATGGCATACGCCAAAAGCACGGGCAGCCACATCATGAGCAAAAGCCCAAGGCTCAGCCCGATATACCCCCTAAGAAGCGGGCGCAGGCCAGGCAATAGGAATCGCGCCATCAAAAAGCCGCAGCCCAGAAAAAATAGCAGATACAAAACCGATCCCAAATCCGATTCCTCCTCCTGCGGCCTTATACGGAGAGCATTTGCCGAAAGAACTGCACGGCGGTTTGCAGCGCGCCGTCCGTAAGGGCGCATTCTCCCGCCAAGGCTTCCTCGCCGGTGAGCAGAAAGGGCGAAAAGCGGTACACATTGCCCTTTAAAGAGGCATAAAAGCGGCCGTCTGTAACATAGGGTGATAGACAGGGGGCGATCACCACCCGGTCAAACAGGATTTCGATGGCGGTTTCCAGCGCGTCCCAGGCCTCGTCGCCGGTGCTGCTTCTGGCGCTGTGCTCCAATTCCACAGGGGTTTCCAAAATCAGCTCTTCGTTGGCCAGGCGTTCCCCAAGGGCGTGCTTCCATTCCGGCAGCATGCGCCCGGGTACGGTGGTCTGCCGGAAGGAAAGCATGGCGCTTTCCGGGGCATGGAGGCCTTCCCCCTTGGCGGAGATCCCCGTAAGCGTCCGCTCGGACAGGAAGAATTGCCGGTACACCGCCCGTTTGCGCCACAAAAGCCGCAGCAGGGGAAAGGTGAGGCGGGGCCTCATGACCAAAAGCCGTTGCAGGAGGGGGGCGTGCCTTCCCAAGGTTTCCAGCATCTGCTCGCTGCTTTTGCAAAGGGAGGCTTTGCCCGTGCGGCGGGACAACCGCGCCCCGCCCCGCAAAAGCGCGCCTAAGGGCGTGCGGGTGCCGTTTCGCATGTGGCTTCGATCCGCCAGGACCCGGCCTTGCAAAAGCCCCTTTTCCGAAATGCCGATCAACGCCAGGGGCGCGTTTTTTGGCAGATAGGTGCAAAAGGCGGAGTGGGTCACATAGCCGCCAAAGTCCAACACAAAGCAAGGGGAAACCTTGCGGGCCTTCAGATGGGCGGCAATGCTTTTGGCGCCCTCCGCGCCGGATAGCCCGTCCATGGACAGCGCGATCAACAGATCGCCCGCCGGCCGGTAGCCCTCGGCCAAAAGCGCGTCAAAGGCTTCCAAAAGGGCGATCACATGGGCCCGTTCCAGGGTGGCGCTCAGGGGCTGGCCCTGGGGAAGCGGAGCAGCAGCGCGGCAAGCGTGGGCGTCCAAATGGGAAACAAACACCAGGGGATTGGTTACGTTGGCCCCGGGCATCTCGATGAGAAGGGCCTGGTTTTGAAAGGTTTTGGCCTCGGCCTTTTGAAAGATCAGGGGGTAGCTCTCCCGAAGAATGGACTGGATCGCCTGGGCGCCCTCCACGGAGTATTCGGTGTATTCGCCCAGCTTCTCCAGCACATCCCAGGCACGGTGGTAATTGATGGGAGCCAGAAATTCATTCATTCCCCAAAGCCTCCCCGACGAAATAGCATCCTTAAAAAGGTTCTGTGCAAAAGCAGGCTTTTCCTGCTTTGATGGCGGGAAAGCCACGCCGCGCATTGACACGCCTGGTGAAAACAGGTATGATCAACCATAAGAAACGCAATCCAATGGAACAGAGGCGCGGTCCCTTGGCTTTGGGGCGTCTGCGCTGGTTTTTCCAGGGGCGGGCGCCGTTTTGCGGTGGGGGAAGGAAAGGAAACACAGCGCCTTGCCTGCCGTGAGCGTTTTTCAATTCGTAAGATGGGTGGCGACCCCATGCAGGATTTGCTCTTTTCGTTGCGCACCGTGTTTCCGCTTTTGGTGCTGATGGCGGCGGGCTTTGCCGCCAGGCAGCTTCACTGGCTCTCCGATTCCGCCGCCAGGCAGATGAACAACTGCGTATACCGCCTCTTTCTGCCGGTTTTGTTATGCCTTAGCATCATGGATACGGACGCTCACGCCGCGGTGGACGGGCTTACCCTCCTGTATGCCTTTGTGGGAACCATGGTTTGCTTTGGCGCCATGTTTTGGATCGCGCCAAGGGTTTGCAAGCAGCGGGATGCCTGCGGAGTGCTCATTCAGGGCATTGCCCGCAGCAATTACGCCATTTTTGGCATTCCCCTGGTGATGAGCATGTATCCCGGGGCGGATACCTCCGTGGCCGCCATGATGGTGGCGGTGGCAGTGCCAGTGTTTAATGTGATGTCCACGGTAGCGCTGATGGTTTATGGGAAGGAAAATGCTAGCGCCAGGCAGATCGTTCGCGGTATTTTGCTCAACCCGCTCATGCTTGGAACCGCAGCGGGACTTTTGCTGTGGCGGCTGAACCTTCCCCTGCCAAGCCTTTTGATGGATTCCCTGCGCAGGCTGGGGAGCATTGCCACCCCGCTGGCGTTATTTTTGCTGGGGGCGTCGTTGGATTTTCAAAAGGCGCGAACGAACGCGCGGCTGCTTTTCATCAGCGTTTTCGGCCGGTTGCTGGCGGTGCCGCTGGTTTTTTTGCCCATCGCCTTGGGGCTGGGCATTCGTGGCGTGCCGCTGGCTACGCTGGTGGCGGTATTCGCGTCTCCAGTGGCGGTGAGCAGTTACCCCATGGTGCAGCAAATGGGCGGCGACGACGCCTTGGCAGCGGGGCAAGTGGTGTTCACCACCGTGCTTTCCATTCTCACGGTATTCCTTTGGGTATTGACGCTGAAACGCTTTGGGTATTTGGGCTAATTCCTTTGGCCATTGGGGAATTTTGGTTTGACATCCGCAAAAAACCAAGCTATAGTAATGAGGTTTGTTCCTTGGGGCCTGTTTTGGTATGCCGCCAAGGAATGGTTGAGCACCCCCATTCGTTCTCAGCAGCACTCATCGCTAAGGAAAAGGAAGGTAAGGCATGGAGCATAGGCGGTTTTTCAGCGCTTTGCTGGCAGCGCTTTTGGGCGTGGCCTGCGTGATTGGCGCCTTGGGAGAATCCCAAGCAATTTTGCACTGGGATGAGGAAAAGACCGTTACCACGAAAAGGGTTCTGGCGGAAATTGCCGAGCATCCGGGGCTTAGCAAGCTGGTCTTTGGAAAACCGGCGGTGAAGCGCGAAGTGATTGACGCGGTGCGGGAGGCTTATCCCGAATTGGAGCTGGAATACACCTTTTCCCTTTGCGGCAAAGGAGTGCGCTCCACAGCCGAGCGGACGGTGCTTTTCCCCAAAACCTTTAAGAAGTTCGACGATTTTCTCAAAGCCCTGACATATTTGCCCAATCTCAGAGAATTGACAGCGTTTCATATCGCGTTTACCTTTGACCAATTGGAAACCCTAAAGGAAAGGTTCCCCAGCCTGCATATGAGCTGCAGGGTTTATCTGGGAGGTCCCTCCGTGCGGACCACCGCCACGGCGTTCAGCACCAAGCACAGCTACCATTCGACCCGCTATAATGAGCATGATTTTCGGGCCTTGAAGTATGTGGACAATTTGCTGGCGCTGGATATTGGGCACAACGCGGTGCAAAATTTGGATTTTCTTACGGATCTGCCCAATCTGCGGATCCTGATCCTGGCCGACAATCAAATTTCCGATATTTCGCCCATCGCCCAGCTGAAAGACTTGGTTTATTTAGAGCTGTTCAAAAACCCCATTGAGGATATTTCTCCCCTTGCCGGGCTTACGAACCTGATTGACCTAAACATGACCTTTTGCAAGATTTCCGACGCTACGCCCCTTTTGGGGCTTTCCAAGCTCAACCGGCTGTTCCTCACGGAAAACCCCCTTTCCCAAGAGCAGCAGGATATGCTTTTGGAGAACTTCCCTGGCTGCAAGATCGATTTTACCTCCAACGATGCGCCCACCGCCGGTGGTTGGCGGCAGGGGCACCCCCGCTATCTGGAAATCGTGAAAATTTTCAATTCTGGAAGGTATAAGGAGTTTAAAGGCCAATGACAGCAAAAAGACAACTGAGTTTTCTCTTGGCCTGCACGCTTTTTTGGGGAACGGCGGGCGCGGCCTTGGCCGAAACAGTGGAACGGACCGAAAAGTACTGGCGCAACCTGACCGTGGGCGACAGCGGATATGACGTACTGACCATGAAACGGCGGCTGCAGGAGCTGGGCTACTACAGCGTGAAAAGCGTTTCCGATGAATATACGGACAAAGCTCTCCCCATTGTTAAGAAATTTCAGGCCTGCAACGGGCTGGAGCAAACCGGCGAGATGAGCATAGCGGAGCTGGCGTTGCTGCATTCCGCACAAGCCCAGCCCAGCAGGACGCTGCCGGAAACGCCGGTTCCAGAGTTTTCGCCCACCCCCAGGCCCTCGCCTACCCCGCCCCCCCCGCCTCTGACCGCCATTCCCCCAAGAGATGAAAAGGGCTTTTTGGTGGAGCCGCTGGAATATTACAAAGAGGACGAAGAGAACGGGGAATGGATGTATCTGTCTGATCGGCTGCAGATCCATATCAAGCGTTTTGTGGATACGCAGGAGGTTTTGCTCTGGTTTGAAACGGAGATCTTTGTCAAGGAAGGCGAGCATTTCATGGCCATCGAAAACAATCCAGACAAGCCTGGAACCGCCCTTCGCAATCCTGCGGAAATCGCGAAGATGCATCGGGTGGTCTTGGGTTTTACCGATGATTTTTACGGCCATCGGGTGCGGCGCAAGCTGCTCATCGGCACGGTGATCCGCAATGGAAAAATCTTAAGCGACAAGACCTTTCGCAAGGAAATGAACTACCTGCCCAATTTGGATCTCCTGGCCGAATTTCAAGACGGCAGCTTGAAGGCTTACCGCTGCACGGAGCATACAGCCCAGGAGCTGCTGGACATGGGCGTGATCAATACTTTTTGCTTTGGCCCTGTGGTCTTGCAAAACGGCGAAACCGACCAGCGGATTTTGGATAAGCGCTATGAGGTTCGCGCTCCCAGGCAGGTTTTGGGCATGATCGAGCCCGGGCATTATCTCTTGTTAACCATGCAGGGACGCATTAAGGACAGCCGCGGCATTGGCCTGATTTGGGCGGCCGAGCACTTGAAAAAGCGCCATGTGGTGGAAGCTGTGAACCTGGACGGCGGCAATACCGTGGCCCTGGTGTTTCGGGGAAAGATGCTCAACCGTTTGGCCACATGGAAAAACGAAAAATTTGTGCGCTCGGTAACCTCGCTGATCGGGCTGGGGTATACGGGGTATTGAAGCGGCGGCAGGAGAGCCAATTGACTTGATTCATGAAAAAAACGCGGAGAGCATTCTCCGCGCCAGCTTGTCGATAAACCCTTTTTGGAGGCTCCGCCTCCAAACCACTGCCAGGGCTGTGCCCTGGACCCATCTGTGAAACGCCCATGAAATGGGCGTTTCAGCTTGCTGAAAAAGGCCCGTTTGCTTTGTCAGCTTCGGCGGCTAAGGGATGTCACGTACGGACCTGTACGCTCCACCCCTTATGCCGCCTCGCTTCCGCGCAACCGGATCTTTTTGAGCAAGCTCCATCCCGGTGCCAAAGTGCCTTTGTCAACGGTCTGAAACGCCCATGAAATGGGCGTTTCAGTAAAGGGATTCTAAAGGGCAACAGCCCTTTAGCCGCCGGAGGCCGTCTCCCGGAACCTTTTTTGACAGCCAGACGCGGAGAGCATTCTCCGCGCTTTTTTATGCCTCAGAAGCCTGAGTTCCTTTTTCCGCGAAAGCCAGG
>JAVBVF010000031.1:0-9175 GCA_031554475.1 Eubacteriales bacterium
TGCCCTGAACCCCCTATTTGACCGTGTTACACACGGTCAAAAGCAGTTATGAAAAAAAACTTCATCAAACCGACCTTTTTCAGCAAGCTAAAAAGTGCCTTGCGGCACTTTTTTGTATGCTTAGGTTCATCTCACTGTTTCCGCCATGCCAAGACAGCACGGCGTTTCTCGGTGAAAACTTGCATTAGATAGGTTTCTGCGCGTTATACAGGAAAGGAACCAAAACGGTGACGATCTTCCGGTGGCGTCCCAGGATCCGCTCAATGAAGAAGGTGGTCTGGTTATGGTAAATGGTATCCCACAACCCATTGCCCACGAACTTTGCCAGAATCACCGTAAGCATTTGGCCTTTGGATAGCTGCTTCTCCCGCTTAAGCATATATTCCTCCAGCGGCTCCATGATCTGCCGGTAGGGCGCATCAATCACCGTTAAAGGAATACCGATTCCCATGGCTTCCCACTGCCGCTGAAGCTCCTGGGTGTGGGTAGGCGTGGTAGAGATGTGCAAGGCTGTCACGTCGCTGGAAATGTCTTTGGCATAGTCCAGCATTTTTAGCGATGCCTTGTTCATGTTGTGGATTAGCATCACGCAGGGAATTTTGTCATGGCTTGTGCTGGGCGTGAAATGATAGTTGTACCCCTCCACGGTGATGGCCTGGTATACCCTGAAATAATGACGGTGAGTGACCGACATAAACGCCATAATCAGCGGCACCGCCACCAGCAAAAACCAGGCTCCGTGGGTGAATTTGGTAAAGAACACCACAATGGTCCCCACAAAGGTGATCAGCGCGCCCGTTCCATTGATCAAGGATTTATGCTTCCAGCCCTTCTCCTTACCCCGAACCCATTTCATAAACATGCCGGCCTGGGAGATGGTGAAGGACACGAACACGCCTACTGCATAGAAAGGAATCAAACGGTGGGTATCCGCCTGGAAAATGATCATCAGCAAAGAACCCACAATGAAGATAAACAAAATGCCGTTGGAAAAGCTCAATTTGGTTCCCCGCTGGGCGAATTGCCGAGGCATATAGCGGTCCTTGGCCAGAATGCTCAGGAGGATCGGCAAGCCGCTGTAAGCGGTATTAGCGGCCAGGAGCAAAATCAAGGAGGTGGTCACCTGCAGGGCATAGTACATCACGCCTTCGCCGAACACTGCCTGGGCCATTTGGGACATCACCGTGGTGCCATGCAGGGGGACCACCTTAAGGAAGCCCGCCAAAAAGCTAGTGCCGCCAAAGATGAACACAATAATGGTACCCAGCATAAACAGTACGTCCCGCGCGGTTTTCTGGGAGGGTTCCCGAAAGCTGGGTATGGCGTTGGACACGGCTTCCACGCCCGTTAAGGCCGAGCAACCCGAGGAGAACGCCCGCAAAAACAATAGAAGCGTAATGCCCTGCATGGTTTCCGGGGGAAGGAGCGCCCGCTGGGCTTCGCTATATGCCACAGGGCTCAGGGTGCCGCCCAGCATGCGCGCTAGGCCCGTCACAATCAGGATGGCCATGCAAGCGATAAACGCATAGGTAGGGATGCCGAAAATCTTGGCGGATTCCCCCACGCCCCGCAGGTTAATCAGGGTAATTAGGGCGATGCAAAGCAGGGAAATGAGCACCTTGTGCTCGGCCAGGCCAGGAAAAGCGGCCACAATTGCCGCGGTAGACGAGGAGATGCTCACCGCCACTGTCATAATGTAATCCACAATCAAGCAGGTGGCTGCCAGCAGCGAGGGACGGCGGCCAAAGTTCTCCTTGGAGACCACATAGGAACCGCCGCCATTGGGATAGTGATTGATGATCTGGGTATAGGAAAACACCAAAATGACCAGCAAAACGATGATCGGTACGCTCACCAAGCCTACGTAAGCGACCGCTCCCAAGCCCAGCGCAGGAATCAATGCCATCAAAATTTCTTCCACCGCGTACGCTACCGAGGACACGGCATCGCTGGCCATGATGGGCAATCCCCAAAACCTGGACAGTTTTTCCGCTTGCAATTGATCGCTTTTGAGTTGTTTGCCCAGCAAAATATTTTTGATTTTCCGTAAGGGAACCACGGTAAGCATCTCCGTTCCATACTATGATGAAATCCCAGGGGCGTCATTGACCCGCCTATTGTACCACAGGAAAAGAAAGAAGCAAGAGAAATTTTTCTTACGCTTTGGCAATGTCAAAAACGTTGATTTTCAAGGATTTCCGGAGATTATCAAGAGACATCTGTACCTGATGACCCACGCGGCCTGCGGAGAAGCAGATGCTTTCACAGGCCAGAGCGCTTTGATCAATGGCCGTAGGAAACGGTTTTTTCATGCCAATGGGCGAACACCCGCCGTGAACATATCCCGTTAAGGGAAGAAGTTCCTTTTGAGGAAGCATTTCCAGGGCTTTTTCCCCCACCGCCTGGGCCGCTTTTTTCAGGTCCAACTCCTTGAGGCTGGGGAGCATAAACACATAACACTGCTTGGATTTCCCTTGGGTGACCAGCGTCTTGAACACGCTCTGGGGCGGAAAACCCAAAGCATTAGCCACCTCTGCCGCGTTAAGCAGGGTGGGATCGTAGGTATGCTCGGCATAGGGGATCCCCTTGAGGTCCAAAAGCCGCATCACATTGGTTTTTTCTGTTTTCTTAGCCATCTGTGCAACCTCAGGGCATTTCAAAATCGGTTTCTTCCAAAAGAAGGGCACTGTTTTCCTCATCCAGCGCCTCTACCCGGCGCAGCTTGCGCTCAATGCTGCGCGTGCGGATAAATGCGGTATCAATGGTGTTGGAGGCTTGCTGGAGCTTTTCCTGGGTTTTTTGCAACACCTGAGCAAAGGTGCCAAACTCGGTTTTCACCGCGCCCAGGAGCTTCCAAACCTCGGCGGAGCGCTGCTCGATGGCCAGGGTCCGAAAGCCCATTTGCAAGCTATTCAGCAGGGCCAAAAGCGTGCTGGGACCTGCCATCACCACCCGCTGCTCCCGCTGGATCTGCTCCACCACCTCGGCGTGGCGCATCACCTCGGCATATAAGCCTTCCAAGGGCAAAAACATCACCGCAAAATCCGTGGTATAAGGCGGCTCGATGTATTTCCCGCTGATGCGCTTGGCTTCCGTGCGTACTGTCGCCATCAGGGCCTTTTGCGCTGCTTCCACGGCTTGCGGGTCTCCCTGCTGGCTGGCGTCGGCAAGGCGGGCGTAGTCCTCTTGGGGAAATTTGCTGTCGATAGGCAAATACACAGGCTGGTCCACCTGGGGATCGCGGCCGGGCAGGCATACGGCATACTCCACCCGCTCCTGAGAATCCGGCTTGACGGCCACGTTTTGCGCATACTGCGTGCTGGTGAGGGCCTGCTCTAACAGGTTACCCAGCTGAATTTCGCCCCAAATGCCCCTGGTTTTTACATTGGTAAGTACCCGCTTCAAATCCCCTACGCCAGTGGCCAGGGAATGCACCTCTCCCAGGGATTTATAGACCTGCTCCAAACGCTCGCTCACCTGGGTGAAGCTCTCGCCCAGCCGCTTGTCCAGGGTTTCGTGGAGCTTTTCATCCACGGTTTTGCGCATTTCCTCCAGTTTTTGGGCGTTGTCGGTCTGCATGCGCTGCAAACTGCCCTCCACTGTGACCCGCATTTTTTCCAAACGGTTTTCATTTTGCAGCAGCTTTTGATCCAAGAGCTGTTCCACGGCCTGCATGCGCTGCTCGAATTTAGACAGGTTCTCCTCAGTGGTTTGGTTGAGCCGGTACTGCCGGATCTCCTGGGCCTGATCGCTTTCAAAGCTCTGCTTTTGCAGGGCGGTGAGTTGGCTGCTTTGCATTTGAATGGCGTTATGCAGGGTGCTAAGCAGGCTGTCGTTGACCGATTGTAGGGTCCGAAGCAGTTCTTCCCGCTGGCCCAGGCTTTGCTGCTCCAATTCGCTCTCCAAATCATGAAGCCCGTCGCCCAGGGCATCCGTCATTTCCTGAAGCGAGCGGACGTTTTCCTGCTTGCGCCGGGCCGAGGCGACCAGCTGCACCAGCACGAGCACCAGCAAAACCAGCAGAAACGCTACCACTACTAGCAATAGAATGGTTGTCTGATCAAAGGTGGGCACTTTTGTACATCCTCTCATGCTTAAAAAGAGCCGCCGCGCCTTTGCGCAACGGCCAATGATCTTACATTTCGCGGCGGCCTTCCATCGCCTTGGCCAAGGTGATTTCATCCGCGTACTCCAAATCGCTTCCCACGGGCACGCCATGGGCGATCCGCGTCACCAAAAGACCCATGGGTTTCAAAAGCCGGGCAATATAGCTGGCGGTAGCTTCTCCTTCAATATCAGGATTGGTGGCCAGAATCACTTCTTTGATGTGATCATCCTGCAAGCGCATCACCAGTTCCCGAATGCGGATATCCTCCGGCCCAACGCCTTCCATGGGCGAAAGCGTGCCGTGCAGCACATGGTAGGCACCCCCAAAATCCCGCATCCGCTCAATGGCCGCCACGTCCCTAGGGTCGCGCACCACGCAGATCTGCCCGTTGTGCCGGTTCCCATCCGCACAGATGGCGCAAAGCTCTCCGGTGGCGTAGTTCCCGCAGCAATCGCAGTACCGGATAGCCTTGCGGCCTTGGTACAGCGCCGCAGCCAATTCTTTCACGTCCTCCAGCGGCATGCTGATGATATGGTAGGCAAGCCGCTGCGCACTCTTTTGCCCAATGCTGGGAAGACGCGCAAGCTGGGAAACCATACGGGCTATGGGTTCTAGCTGCTGTGCCATGGCTTAGAAAATGCCTCCCATGCCTGGCGCCAGCTTGGACATTTCGCTGTTTCGGGCATCCTCGCCCAAGCGCAGGGCTTCGTTCACAGCAGCCAAGATCATATCCTGCAGCATTTCCACATCCTCAGGGTCCACGCACTCCGGCTTGATCTGAATGGATTTGACCTCATGCTTGCCGCTGACCGTTACGCTGACCATGCCGCCGCCAGCCTGGGCGGAATACTCCCGCTGATCCAGCTCTTCCTGCGTTTTGGCCATTTGCTCCTGCAATTTCTGCGCTTGCCGCATGAGCTGTTGCATATTGCCGCCGCCGCCAAACCCACCAAATTGTTGCTTTGCCATGTTCATCCTCCGTTTTTAGGGTTTATGGGTTATTCTTTGATGGAAATGAGCTTAAGCCCTGCGGAAACCCCTGTGGCGCGCACGATGGGAAGGTTTTCTTCCTCCCCAATGTCCACGCCCTCGGTGCGCACCCGCCCGCTGACGGAACGCATGGATACATTCAATTTATCCAAGGGGGAGGTCAGGATCACGTCTCCCGATACCGCCACCACATCCATGCGTGTGAAGCCCTTGTCCAAATTATAGGTCTGCTCTCCGCTTACGCTGTTGCTTTTCAGGTGCTGAACCTCCAAAGCGTCAAACACCAGGTTGCCGCTCACACTGCGTGCGGAAAGGGTTTCCGCCTGAACCGTCTCAGCCCGCACGTCGCCGCTGATGGTTTTGAGCACAATTTCCTTGGCATTCAAGCGCACTGCCCGCAAATCGCCCGAAACGGTATCCAGCACGATTTTGCTACCCCGCAGGCCCCGTGCGCTTAGCAAGCCGCTGATGGTGTTCATATGCAATTCCTGCTGCCAGGTGCGCGGCACACGGACGCAAACCTGCATCCAGCGGCTTTCCATCAAGTTCAGGCTCAGGCCGTATTGGGGCTGTTCCACTACCAGGATACCCTCTTTCACCACGATCCGGAGATCGGAAACCGTCGCTTCATCTCCGGAGACAAGCACTTGGATCTTCTCCACATCGTCCGCGAAAACTTCCAGTTGCGCCCATGCCAAACGCACGGCAATATCCCGCAGGCTGGATGTTTCAAAATGCACATTGCGCTCCATGAATGCATCGCCTTCTTTCTTGGTCCGTTTCGTGTCTTATCATACCTTTTTTTCCTGCAAAATGCAATCCATGCCCAAAAAGGAATGGCGGTAATATTATACCACTTTCCCCTTGACCCGCTCTTGACAGTTCGCCAATCTTGGCGTATGATCAATCCATAAATGTAAACGCTTACATCCATATGTTTAATCAAATAAGGAGGCTTTTCCCCATGACAGACATCCGCAATCAGTTTTCCCGTACAACCCGCCCCATTCGCGTGCTCCAGTTCGGGGAGGGCAACTTCCTGCGCGGTTTTGTGGATTATATGATCGACATTGCCAACGAAAAAGGACTGTTTGACGGCAATATCGTGCTGGTCAAGCCCATTTCCTTCGGCTCTTTGGAGACCTTTACCAAGCAGGATTGCCTGTATACCGTCAGCCTGCGCGGGCGGGAAAACGGGCAGGCAACGGTGCAAAACCGTGTCGTCACCTCCGTGGCCGGCACGGTGGACGCTTATGCGCAATACGAAGCCTATGCTGCCTATGCCAAAGTGGATACACTGCGCTTTATCGTATCTAACACCACGGAGGCAGGCATTGTCTATAGCGAGACGGACGAGCTCTCCATGTGCCCGCCCAGCTCCTACCCTGCCAAGCTGACCAAGTTCCTTTTCGAACGCGCGGAGCATTTTGGCTATCAAAAAGACAAAGGGCTGGTCATGCTTCCGGTGGAATTGATCGACGATAATGGCCTTCACCTCAAGGAGTGCGTGGTGAAACTGGCCCATCGCTGGAACCTGGGCGAGCCATTCCTAACCTGGCTTGAGGACGCCTGCGTCTTTGCTTCCACACTGGTAGACCGGATCATCACCGGCTATCCAAAGGAGGAAGCGGAGGCCCTTTGGGCTGAATGGGGCTATGAGGATCACCTGATCGTGGCCGGTGAGCCTTTTGCCCTATGGGTCATTGAAAGCGAAAAGGATATCTCCACGGAGTTGCCCCTTCCCAAGGCCGGTCTCCCTGTGATTTTTACAGACAACCAGAAGCCCTACAAGCAACGCAAGGTGCGCATCTTAAACGGCGCCCATACCTCCTTTGTGCTGGCCAGCTATCTTTGCGGGCATGATACGGTGCTGGAATCCATGGAGGATCCCTTGATCTTGCGTTTTATCCGCGAAACCCTCTGGAACGAAGTCATTCCCACCCTTTCCCTGCCCAAGGACGATCTGATCTCCTTTGCCGAGGCGGTTTTGGAACGCTTTTCCAACCCCTTTGTCCGCCATTTGCTTCTGTCCATTTCCCTCAATTCCGTGAGCAAATGGCGGGCGCGGTGCCTGCCTAGCCTGCTGGACTACCAAAAGGCGACCCACCGGATCCCTGCCCATTTGGCCTTTTCCCTGGCCGCACTCCTGGCTTTTGACAGCGGCGACCGCTTAGAGGATGGAGCTCTGCTAGGCAACCGCCATGGGGAAGTATACCGTATTCTGGACGACGAAGCGGTGCTCCGCTTCTTCCTGGAAAACCATGGCAAAAGCGTGCCTGACTTCACGCGGGAATGCTTGGCCCAGGTGGACTTCTGGGGGCAGGACCTTACCCAAGTTCCAGGACTTTTAGAGGAAGTAACCCAAGGCTTAGCCGATATCCACGCCCTGAGCATGAGGGCGGCCATCAAAAAGCGTTTTGAAGGCGGTGTCCAGCATGCGTAACGCCATCCGCGTCCATCCTCTGGATCATGTGGCCGTGGCGCTTAAACTCATTCCCGCCCATTCCCGCACCCAAGGCTTGGGTGATGAAATCACCGTGTGCGAAGAAATCCCCCAAGGCCACAAATTTGCCCTTCGTCCCATTCATAAGGGCGAACCGGTGATCAAATATGGTAGCCCTATTGGGTTTTCCACACAGGAGATCCCGCTAGGGGCGCATGTGCATACCCAAAACCTCCGTACGGGCTTAGGGGAAGTGCTGGATTATGCCTACTCCCCGCAGGCTGCTTCCTTGCCCCGGCTTTCCCCAGATACCTTTGAAGGCTTTTTGCGCAAGGATGGTCGCGCCGGAGTCCGCAATGATATTTGGATTTTGCCCACCGTGGGCTGCGTGAACGGCATTGCCCAGCAGCTGGCCAAGCTGGCCCAGCCCCATGTTTGCGGAAGTGTGGAACGTGTGCTGGCCTTCCCCCATCCGTATGGCTGTTCCCAAATGGGCGAGGATCAGGAGGCCACCCGAAAGATTTTGGCGGACCTGGCCACCCATCCCAATGCGGGCGGCGTGCTGCTCTTGGGACTTGGGTGTGAAAACAGCGGGATCGACCAAATCCTCCCTTATTTAGAAAACGCCGATCCTGCCCGCCTTCGCACAATGGTTTGCCAAGAACAGGAAGATGAGCTCTTCAGCGGGCTTGCCCTTCTTCAAGCGCTTATCGATCAAGCTGCCAGCGCCCAGCGGGAACCAATTTCCACAGAAAAGCTCATTGTGGGGCTCAAATGCGGGGGCAGTGACGGCCTAAGCGGCATCACCGCCAATCCTGTGATCGGCGGATTTTCCGACCTGCTGATTTCCAAGGGAGGCTCCAGCATCCTGACCGAGGTTCCGGAAATGTTCGGCGCGGAAACCTTGCTCATGGCGCGCTGTGAAACCGAGGCGTTGTTTCATCAAACCGTTTCCTTAATCAATGACTTTAAGCGGTATTATGAGGAGCATCAACAGCCCATCTATGAAAACCCATCCCCGGGAAACAAATCCGGCGGCATCTCCACTTTGGAGGACAAAGCCTTGGGCTGCACGCAAAAGAGCGGCTCCGCACCCGTATCCGGCGTTCTTGCCTATGGGGAACCCTTGCACTCTTTAGGCCTCAACCTCTTAAACGCTCCGGGCAATGATTTGGTGGCGGCCACGGCCTTGGCGGCCTCGGGTGCGCAAATCGTGCTCTTTTCCACCGGTCGGGGCACTCCCTTTGGCTGCCCTGTCCCCACGCTGAAAATCAGCAGCAATACGCCCCTGGCTTCTCACAAAAGCAATTGGATCGACTTTGACGCCGGCCGAGCAGTAGAGGGCCTTCCCATTGAGCAATTGGCACAGGAGCTTTATGGGCAGGTGCTGGCCGTGGCCGGAGGCGCCACATGCAAGCATGAGGACGCAGGAATTTATGACATGGCGATCTTCAAACGCGGCGTGACCTTGTGATTGATTGGGGCAAAAGCAAAAGCCTGGGCGTTCAGCGCTCAGGCTTTTGCTTTTGTGGAAACAGTACCCCCTCAGGGCTGCTTGCCAATATAGGCCAAAATGCCGCCGTCCACATACAGGCCATGGCCGTTGACAAAATTGGAGGCGTCGGAGGCCAGGA
>JAVBVF010000005.1:0-15622 GCA_031554475.1 Eubacteriales bacterium
CGTACGTGACATCCCTTAGCCGCCGAAGCTGACAAAGCAAACGGGCCTTTTTCAGCAAGCTGAAGTGCCCACAGGGCACGCGCTTCCCTCCGGTGCCCTGGCGGGGCACCGCCAGTGAGCGTGAGCGCGGTGCGCTCTGCCGCGAAGCGGCAAGCGAACGAGAGGTGGAACTTGAAGCGAGTGCGTGAGCGGTAGCGAAACGACGATGACTGAAAGTCCACAAAAGGGGCTGCGCCCCTGCACGGACCTTTTTTTGAAATTTTTAGCGCCAGCCCCTCATCACCCCGGCCCTTCCCTCCCGTGCCTAGGGCTGGCTCCGGCTGGCGTTTTTGTAAGCGTGGGGCGTGGTGCCCGTGCTCTTTTTAAACATGCGGCAGAAATGCTCGTTGCTCAAAAAGCCCACTTGGGCCGCCACCTCGTACACCTTTAAGTGGGTGGTTTGCAATAACACCTTGGCATGCTGGATGCGGATGCTGGTGAGCGTATCCACAAAGGACGCCTTAACCTCCCTGGAAAACAGGGCGCTAAAATAGCTTTCGCTCAGGCACACATGCTCGCTGATGGTCTTTAAGGTAATCTCCTCGGCATAATTCTCCTGCATAAAGGCCAGGGCGTCGGTCACCGCCTGGGAATACCCCCGCGCCACCGCTTTGACGGCAGGGGCGCGTTTTTTCGCGCTTTGGCGAAGCTGCTCCCGCAGGTCATGCTGCGCCTCCCGGTATTGCTCGGCAATGCCGGAAAAGCGCACCCCGCTGGCGCTGATGCCTACGGCCAGGCGCAGGTTAAAATAGGTATGCATCGCCCCCTGCAGGCGGGAAATCAACGCCTCCACCTGGGTGCGCTGCTTGCCCAAATCCAGGGTGTCAAAGGTGAGCAACAGGCAGTATTCCTCGGGGGCGGTTTGAACATAGGCCGCGCCCTCAAAGGATTTGAGGGTTTGCTCCAAAAGCCCGTGAATGCCCTGGGTGACCCGGGCGTGGCGCTCAGCATCTCCCGAGTCCAGGGCCGGCGGCTCCAAGGGCGAAAGCAGCACGATCAATTGCGCCGCCGCCCGCCAGCCCAATTCATCCAAGGTAGGCCGTTCCTTGGGCGTTTCCCCGCGCACAAGAGCCAGCAGCGTCTCTTCCTGCTGGAGGGGGCGTTCCCGGGCCTGGGGCGGCTCCGGAGCGTCGGCCAGGGCATCGGCAAAGGTGCCCAGAATGCTCTCGATGCGCATCTCCGTTTTAACGATATAATCCCGGGCCCCCAGTTTAAAGGCCCGGCGGACGCTTTCATAATCATTATAGGCGCTCAGCACCACCACGGGAATGGTGAACCCCGCGTCTCCCATGGCCTTCATCAGGCCAAAGCCGTCCATGCCCGGCATTTTCAAATCCGTGACCACTAGGTCCACAGGCTCCCGGGCCAAAATGTCCATGGCCTGCAGCCCGTTGCCCGCCTCCAGCCGCAAATCGTAGCCATAGGAGGCCCAGTCCGCCAGGCTGCGAATGGCTAGGCGCACCAGGGTTTCATCGTCCACAATCAGGATGGTTCGCATGGCTCCGCCTCCTTTTTGAGCAGGGGCAGCCGTAGCACCACTTGGGTGTAGCAGCCCACCTGACTGTGAATGCTCATGCCGTATTCCTCTCCGTAGTTGAGATGCACCCGGTCGATCACGTTGATGATCCCGATGCGGTTGGTGCGCAATCCCTCCTCCGTCTCGCCCTTGAGCACGGCCTGGATTTGCCTGGCGGTCATGCCGTTGCCATTGTCCAGAATGTCAATTTGCAGCGCCCCCTCCTCCTCCCTGGCGGTGATGAGGATGTCCCCCGCGATTTCCCGAATGCTGATGCCGTGGTAAATGGCGTTTTCCAAAATGGGCTGCAGGAGCATCTTGAGCATGACGCAATGCAAAAGCTCGGGGGGAATGTCAAAGCGCACCTGAAAATGGTTCCCATAGCGCACCTGCATGATGTGCACGTAGCTCTTCAACAGGTCGATCTCCTCAGCCAGGGTGCAGGTGGCGCCGGTCTTTTCCAGGGTGGTGGATATGATCCGGCCCAAGGACTCCGCCACTTCCTCAATGTTGTGATTCTTGGCGATCATGGCCAAAAGGCGGATGGAGTTGAGGGTGTTTTTCATAAAATGAGGGTTGATTTGGTATTGCAGCGCCTCAATTTCCAGCTCCCGCTTGCGAGTCTCCCGCCGGTTGATATCCTCAATCAGGCGACGGATCTCCTGGGTCATGTGCAAAAAGGAGGCGGTGAGCGCGTTCATTTCCCGAGAGCGCCAGTCCGTAGGCAAGGACAGGTTCCAGTCCCCTCTCTCCAATTGGGCCATGCTGCCCTCCAGCGCGCGGATGGGTGCCAGGATCCGGCGGTACACCACCACGCACAGGAGAATGAACGCCAGCATGAAGGCCGCGTACAGCGCCGTAGCCACCAAAACCATCCGGGTATTGTCCCCGGTGAGCTGCTCGTACCCCACCAAATTGACCAATTGCCAATTGGCCCTGGGCAAGCGCTGGTGGGTGACCAGCACGGACCGGCCCCCGCTGTCCTTGGTGAGTACGGAGCCCTGTTCCCCCTGGATCAGCGCCTTGAGCCTTTCCGGCGGCCATTCCCGGGCCATCTGGGTGCTAAAGGAGCCGGTGAGGACCTGGCCTTCCTCATCCACCAGCAAAAGATCCCCAATCCTGCCCGAGTCCACCCGGTCCTCAATGGGCGCAAACACCGTGGGCGCTACCAGCGCCGCCACGGTTTCAATGTCCGTGGCGTTATCGCTGGCCCGGGGATGCTTGGCGATGAGCAAATATTGCCCGCTGGTGCCGGCGTACACGGTTTTGCGGGGCACCAGGGTCAGCTGCATTTGGCCTGGGTTTTCAAGGGCCTCTTGATACCACTGGGACTCCCGAAGGCTTTCTTCGCTCACCGTCAGATCCCGCCGGTACATGAACAGGCCCTGGTCCTTGCGAAAAAAAACGATGGAGGCAATGTTGCGGCTGTAGCTGGTGATTAAGGAAAGCTGGCTGGTGAGCTGGCGGGCGGTCATAAAGGGGTTTCCCTCCCTGATAGCGCTGGAGGCCAGGCGAAGGGGCTGGCCGTCATTGCTGGCGGTGACCACTGCCAGCAAATACTCCAATTCATTGATTTCCCGTGTGTACTGACCCGCGATCTGCCCCAGGGTATAGGCCGCTTTGTCCTGGGCGGACTCCGCCATGCTGGCCCGGTATTGCCCCTGGATAAAGCCGAAAAACACCACGCTGGGGACAATGATGAAGAAACAAAAAAACAATAAAATGACGCTGAGGATGCTGCGGCGCTGCATTCATTCGTTCCCTCCAAACCCATCCGTCTCCCTATTCAAACGCACCACAAGCATACCACAATCCAGGCAAAGGGAACAGAACCCCCTAGGCAAATACGGTAAAAATAATCAAAAAACCAAAAAATTGATCATTTACCTTGTACAAATCCGCAAGCTATAATAAAGTCAGATTTCGCGGAAGCGTAAATTTCAATCAAATAAAGGAGGATATCTTATGAAGTTTTCCAAGATTCTCAGCGTTATGTTGGCGCTGGTCATGATCTTGGGCACCAGCCTCACCGCTGTGTCCGCCATGGCCGAGGAAACCACCCTTGTGATCCCCGTGTGGAGCCCCGTGGATTATGACAAGCTGGCTGAACTGAAGCTGGTTGACCGCGTGAAGGAAGCCACCGGCGTGACCATCGAACTCGAGCTGCTCAAAGAAGTGGAATACGAGAACGATATGAAAATCCGCAAGAACGCGGCTCAGCTGCCCGACGTGTTCCCCCTCCAGGGCAAATGGCTCACCGTGTTCCAAGAGGATCTGGCGGACCTGTCCGGCCTGACCGCTCTTTCCAACCACATCACCCCCGATGCTCTGAAGGTGGGCGACATCGTCCCCGGCATTCCCCAGAGCCAATTCAACGAGTTTGTGTACTACCGCAAGAGCGTTTTCGCCGAGAACGGCCTCACCGTGCCCACCACCTGGCCCCAGCTGATCGAAGCCTGCCAGAAGATCAAAGAAGCCGGTAAAGTCATTCCCTGGCTGATGGGCGCCAAAGACGAATGGCCGGACTACCCCCTCAACGAGTTCATGCCTTCCGTTGTGGCCCAGAACGGCGACTACTGGTCTACCTTCGCCGATAGCGATGCTCCCTTCGCCAAGGACCAGCCCATCTACAAAGCCTACGAGCGCATCCAACAGCTCTATGACGCCAAGGTGTTCGGCGACGATCCCCTGGGCATTGGCTGGGATCAGAGCGTAGATATGTTCGCTGCCGGTGAAGGCGCGATCATCGCTGGCGGCTCCTGGCTGCTGGATACCCTCAAGACCAAGATGGACAGCACCGATGACGTGGGCGCCTTCATTATGCCCATGCGCGATGCCGACACCGATCCCCTCTACACCACCAGCATGATGGAATATTTCTGGTGCATCAACAAGAGCGCCAAGAACCCCGAAGCCGCTCAGAAGTTCGTGGAATTCTGGTTCTCTGATGCCTGGTATCCGGAATACATCAAGTCCGTGGGCCTGACCCCCACCATCAAGGGCGTGGAAGCCGCTATCGACCCCATGTTTGTGGAAGCGCTGGCCGTTCCTGGCCTGCAGTTCATCTCCTACAAGGATGGCAGCGAAGCCTTCATGAACATTCGCAACGCCATGCAGTTCGACGTGAAAAAGATTGGCGTGGCCATGATGCAGGAAAGCCGCTTGGATGCCATGATGGAAGACCTGAACGCTCAGTGGAAAGACGCTCGCGCCGCGCAGGCCAAGTAATCCGCTAAGCTATCCCACACGCTAAGCATTGTGAAGGAGAACGAGTGGAGTGATCCTCTGCCCGTTCTCCTTCTTTCCTAGCGCTTAGCCCCCCTTGACTGCCCGCCCCCCGACCCTTTGATTTCTAGGGTGAAGGTTCCGCCTCGCCCTGTGGAGGGATGTTCATGCGTATTTCATTGAAAACACAGCGCAATATTTTGTTGTTCTCCTTTTTAACCATCCCCGTTTTGCTGGCCTGTATGTTCATCATTTATCCGGTGATCGACCTGATCCGCACCAGCTTCACCAGCTGGAACGGTGCCAGCGCCAACCGTGAATTTGTGGCCTTTCAAAACTATGTGCAGGTGTTCACCCGCAAGCCCGAGGTGTGGATCTCTCTGCGCAACAATGCCCTGTACTTCTTTGCCCATCTGCTTTTCATTCCCATTCAGCTATTTATCGCGGTGATCTTAAACAGCAAGCGCCTGCGCTTGAAAACCTTTTTCAAGGTGATCACCTTCATGCCCTACATCATCAACGGCGTGGCGATTTCCTATATGTTCTCCTATTTTTTCAGCTCTCAAAACGGCGCTCTCAACGGCCTGCTCACCGCCTTGGGTATGGACTGGGCCAAGCTGCGCTGGTTCTCGGATAAAAACGTGGTGAATTTCACCTTGGTGTTCGTATCCCTGTGGCGGTACGTGGGCTTTGGCGTGGTCTTATACTACGCGGGTTTGCAATCCATTCCTTCCGATATCATTGAAGCCGCCCAGATCGACGGCGCCAACAGCTGGCACAATTTCTGGCACATTATCCGCCCCTCCGTCACCCGCATTACACAGGTGCTGATGTTCCTGAACATTCGCGGCGGGTTGCAGGTGTTTGATATCCCCTTTGTCATGACCGGCGGCGGTCCCAACGGCGCCAGCTCCACCTTTACCCTGTTTACCATCGAAACCGCCTTCAAGTTCCAAAGCTACGGCTTGGCCTCGTCCATGGCGGTGATCCTGATGATTTTGATCGTGGGCATTGCGCTCATCCAGCAAAAGGCCTTTGGCAAAGGAGGCGAATTGTAAGATGGATGCTTCGCTCAAACGCAGGGTTCGGGATACGTCGTCTACCATTGGCATTTACCTATTGTGGCTTTTGGTGATCGTTCTGGTGTTTTTGCCGCTGCTGGTGGTCATTTTTGCTTCCTTCAAAACCGTCAAGGAAATCGGCTCCACCATGCCCCTGGTGCCTTCCCCCAACCCGACCTTCGATAATTACCTCACCGTGTTCACCCAGGGCAAGCTCATGATGGGCTTTAAAAATTCCCTGACCCTGGTGCTTTCTTCCCTGCTGGTGAACCTCTTTTTGGGCACCATGACGGCCTACGCCGTGACCCGCTTTGATTTCAAGATGAAAAAGCTGGTGATGGGCATTTTCATGATGGGCATGATCATGCCGCAACTGATCACGGAAATCTCCCGCTTTGTGGTCATCAGCCGCATCGGGCTGTACAACACCATGTGGGCGCCCATCGTGATTTATGCCGCCACCGACCTGATGCAATTGTATATCTACACCCAATTCCTGGAGAAGATCCCCCGGGCCATTGATGAAAGCGCCATGATCGACGGCGCGGGCTACTTCCGCGTGTTCCTCACCTTCATTGTGCCGCTGCTTTTGCCCGCCATTGCCACGGTGGCCATCATCAAGGCGGTGGACGTGATCAACGACATGTACATCCCGTACCTCTACATGAAAAAGGAAGCCCTGCGCACCCTCACCACCACGCTGATGTACTTTAGCGCCTCCAAGTACTCCAACTGGGCCTCCCTAAGCGCCGCCATCGTCTGCGTGATGATGCCCACGGTGGTGTTGTACCTGGTGTTCCAGCGCTACGTGTTTGACGGCATTGTGGCGGGGACTGTGAAGGAGTAACGCTTCGCTCGTCGAAAAACCCTCACGGTTTTTTCGCCATGGCAGCGCCAAGGAGCGTTGTGCCCTGTGGGCACTTTGCCGGAGGCAAAAGCGAGTGAGAGCTGGGGCAGCCAAGCGAGTACAAGGCACGGCAGTGCCTTGTCAGACCGTTGACAAAGTACGTTTAGGGGCTGCCGCCCCTAAAACCCTGCTCAGGGCTTTGCACTGAACCCCTTATTTGACCGTGTTACACACGGTCAAAAGCAGTTGTGAAAAAAACTTCATCAAACCGGCCTTTTTCAGCAAGCCAACAAGGCACGGCAGTGCCTTGTACGACCCTGAGCAACCGGATTGCGCCCTGGTGGCGGTGTGGAGGCGAAGCCTCCAGGGGCTCCGCCCCTTCTTCGCTTCGCCCCTCCTCGACTTCGCCCCTCCCCCCCCCGTTGCCCTGGTTGACATGCAAGGCCGCTTTCCCGTATAATCAGGATGCGTTTCAGGCGCAGCGGGAACGCGGCCTTTCGCGTTTTGTGTTTTCCCAGCAAAAGCAATGTGATATAAAGGAGCGTCATCATGAAATCACTCACCTCCTCTGAGCTTCGCTCGCTCTTCCTCAAGTTCTTTCAGGACAAGGGCCACGCGGTCATCTCCAGCGCGTCCATCATTCCTGAAAACGATCCTACGGTCTTGTTCACCACGGCGGGCATGCACCCCCTGGTGCCGTATCTCATGGGCGCGAAGCATCCGGCGGGCGTTCGGCTGTGCGATGTGCAAAAATGCGTGCGCACCGGCGATATCGACGACGTGGGCGATTTCAGCCACCTGACCTTTTTTGAAATGCTAGGCAACTGGTCTTTGGGCGATTACTTCAAAGAAAAGATGATCCCCTGGAGCTGGGAGTTTTTAACCAGCCCCGAGTATTTGGGCCTGCCCAAGGACCGGCTGGCCTTCTCCGTGTTCGCCGGGGACAGCGACTGCCCCCGGGACGATGAAAGCGCCGATTTGTGGCGTTCCATGGGCGTGGCCGATGACCGCATCTTCTACCTGCCCAAGGAGAACAACTGGTGGGGCCCCGCGGGGCTCACCGGCCCCTGCGGTCCGGACAGCGAAATGTTCATCATCACCGATCGGGAGCCCTGCGGCCCGGATTGCTCCCCCGCCTGCTCCTGCGGCCGGTACCTGGAAATCTGGAACGACGTGTTCATGCAATACAACAAGCAGGCGGATGGGCACTTCGTGCCTCTTTCTCAGAAAAACGTGGACACGGGCATGGGGCTGGAGCGGACCATCTGCGTATTAAACGGCAAAAAGAGCGTTTATGAGACGGATCTCTTCGAGGACATCCTGGGCAAAATCGCGGAGCTTTCCGGCAAGCGCTATGACGACGATGAGGAGACCACCAAGGCTTTCCGCATTGTGGCCGATCATCTGCGCACTTCCACCTTCATCTTGGGCGACGACCGGGGCGTGTCCCCCTCCAATGTGGACCAGGGCTACGTGTTGCGCCGGCTGATCCGCCGCGCCGTTCGCTACGGCATGGGCCTGGGCATGGGCGACGGCTTCACCGGCCAAGTGGCCCAGGTGATCATCCGCCAATACGCCGAGGCCTATCCGGAACTGACCCGCAACCAAAAATTCGTCCTGGAGCAGCTAGCCCTGGAGGAAAGCCGCTTTGCCAAGACCTTAAAGCAGGGCAACCGCGAGTTTGAAAAGCTCACCGCCCGGGTGCAGGGACAGGTGATCGATGGCGAAAGCGCCTTCCACCTTTACGATACCTTTGGCTTCCCCGTGGAAATGACCATGGAGCTGGCTAAAGAAAAGGGCCTCACCGTGGACCTGGACGGCTTCAACGAGTGTTTCAAAAAGCATCAGGCCACCTCCCAGGCCGGCGCCGAGCAGCGCTTCAAGGGCGGCCTGGCCGATAACAGCGACGAAACTGCCAAATTGCACACCGCCACCCACCTGATGCACGCCGCCCTGCGCAAGGTGCTGGGCGCCGAGGTGGCGCAAAAGGGTTCCAATATCACCGCCGAGCGCTTACGCTTTGACTTCTCCTTCGGCCGCAAAATGACCCCCGAGGAAATCACCGAGGTGGAACGGCTGGTCAATGAAGCCATTGCCGCCGCCGTGCCCGTGGTCTGCCAAGAGATGACCGTGCCGGAAGCCAAGGACCAGGGCGCCATCGGCCTTTTTGAAAGCAAGTACGGTGAACTGGTGAAAGTCTACACCATGGACAACTTCTCCAAGGAGATCTGCGGCGGTCCCCATGCGGAAAACACCGGCGATTTGAAGGGCTTCAAGATCCAAAAAGAGGAAAGCTCCTCCGCCGGCGTGCGGCGGATCAAGGCCGTCATCGGGTGAAGACGGCCTTAGGGGCTGCCGCCCCTAAGAACCCCGCCCAGGGCTTTGCCCTGGACCCTACTTTCACCGCGTTTCACGCGGTGAAGAAAGCAAACTATTGAATCATGTTCCCCTGGCCGCGTGCGCGCGTTCAAAAGTGGAGTCAGCGCAAAGCCCCTGGTAGGGCACCACCAGCGAGCATGAGCGCAGAGAACAGGGCACGACAGTGCCCTGGATGACACTGAGCAACCGGCACATGGGGCAAAGCCCCTGCAAAAAACTTTCCCACCATCCACAAGTGCCTGGCGGCACTTTTTTCTATTTCCTCCCCCTTCCCCCGCTAAACTCGACAGCTTTGGGGAAGTATGATATCATACTCCCAGGGAACCCCCGCCAATCCCCTTATTTTTGCATTGCAGGAGGCGCTGCTATGGCCCATGCCCCGGGAAAGCTCCGCCAAAAACCATGGCTGCTGCTGTGCCTTTTGGCCGCGCTTTTGGCGGCGGCGGTGGTTTTCCTGGCTTTGCCCAAGCCGCCTCTGGTCGCCCCCGCGCCCAGCCAGGATTTGCGCACCCAGGCCCAAGGCCTATCCGAAATCACCATCACCGCGCGGTTGGATCCCACAGCCCGCGCTTTCAGCGTCACCCAGCGGCTGGTCCTCTCCCATCAGGACCAAGCGGCCCGGGATACCCTGGTGCTTCGGGCCTATCCCAACGCCTTTCAATCCGAGGCCGTAAGCCCCATCGCCACCGAGGAGCTGTACGATCTGTGTTATCCCCAGGGTTTTTCTGTGGGGGCGCTGTCCATCTCCTCCCTGAACGTGGGGATGAATGGGGAAACCCCCGCGCCCCTTGCCCACCTATATACCGATGAAGCCAAGACCGTTTTGCGTCTGCGCCTGCCCACGCCCTGGCTGCCCCACGCCCCCCTGGTGGTGGACGCTTCTTACATCCTCACCCTGCCCCTGGCCGCCAACCGCTTTGGCGTGAACAATGGCCTGTGGGCGCTGGGGAACGCCTTTTTGATTCCCGCCGTATTTGAGGACGGGGCCTACCGCACCGATCCTTATTATCCCGTGGGCGATCCCTTTGTGAGCGATTGCGCCAACTACCACGTTACCCTGGAGGCGCCCCAGGGGTACCGGTGCGGCGGCAGCGCCTGGCCCCAAGTGACCCAGACCCAGGACGGGCTTGTGCGCTACACCTTTGACGCCTTGGCCGTCAGAGACTTCGCCCTTTGTTTGAGCGAAGGGTACCAACAGGCCCAGGCCATGGCAGGGGACACCCTGCTTACGGCTTATGCCGTGGATCAAGCTCAGGCCAATACCCTGCTTCGCTATGCCAAGGAAGCCTTCACCTGCTTTTCGGAGCGTTTTGGCGCCTACCCCTATCCTTCCCTCACCCTGTGCCAGGTGGATTTTCCCTTTGGCGGCATGGAGTACCCCTCCCTTTTGATGATCGGCTCCCAGCAGCTCTCCCTTGGGGGCGAGGATCTGGAATGGCTGGTTGCCCACGAGGTGGCCCACCAGTGGTGGTATGCCGTGGTGGGTAGCGATCAGGTGAACCAGGCCTGGCAGGACGAGGCCCTGTGCGAGTTCAGCCTCCTGGAGTACGCCCAGAGCCGCTACGGCATGGACAAGCGGGAGGATCTACGCTTCCGCCGCATCGAAAGCGCCATGCGCGTCACCGTGGAAAAGGGCATCACCCCGGGCAGCCCTCTTGCCTACTTTGGCCTGATGCGCGAATACAGCCTGGTGGTGTACTATAGGGGAGCGGCCTTATTGTGCGCCTTGGACACCGCCATGAACGGCAGGCTTGACGATTTCCTGCGAAGGTATTATGATGACTATCGGTTTGCCCTCGCTACCCGGCCCCAGTTTGAAGCGCTGCTCACGTCCGTTTCCGGCGAAGATTTCTCGCCCTTGATCATTGATTATTTGGACACCTATTTGGTGAACTAGCGCCTCCTCCCCTCTAAGCCCTGGGATGTACGGCGAGCGATTTTTTCCGGCAAGGAGCCGGAGTGGAGGCGCGGCAGCGCTGCGCCAAAGGGAGAGCAATCACACTGGCGCGAAAAGCCCCGCCGCTAACCCAACAATGAGGCGCGCCGGGGTACTCGCCTTGCTTCTGCCCGCGTTCCCGCGGGAAACCTTACGAAAGCGGAGGATCTTCATGCAAGCAGTCCATACACAGGATACCGCCATTCTCATTCCCAGCTACAAGCCCGACGGGAAGCTGGCGCCTTATGTGGCCGCGCTGAAAGAAGCGGGGTTTGGCAAGATCATCATCGTGGACGACGGCAGCGGCGAGGCCTTTGCCCCCGTCTTTGGCGAAATCCCTCAGGATCAGGTGACCCACATCATCCACTATGCGCCCAACGGCGGCAAGGGCGTGGCCTTGAAGCGGGGCATGCAATACCTTGAGGAAGAATGCCCCGAGCTTTTGTACGTCATCACCGCCGATAGCGACGGCCAGCATACCGTGCCCGACACCCTGCGCATGTGCGAACGCCTCCACGAGGACGGCCAGGGCTTGCTTTTGGGCAGCCGGGATTTCAGCCAATCCCATGTGCCCTTCAAAAGCCGGGCGGGCAACCGCATCACCTCCTGCGTGTTCTGGCTTCTGTACGGCCGCTGGGTGGGCGATACCCAGACCGGCCTTCGGGGCTTTCCACGCTCCCTCCTGCCGCTGATGCGGGCGGTGCGGGGCGACCGGTATGAGTATGAGATGAACATGCTCATCGATTGCGCCACGAAGCGCATCCCCATTTCCGCCCTGCCCATTGAAACGGTGTATGAAAACAACAACGAGGGCAGCCATTTCCGTGCCGTGCGCGACAGCGCCCGCATTTACGGCGTGATTTTCTCGGGATTTTTCCGCTTTATCTCCACCTCGCTCATCAGCTTTTTGGCGGATTACGGCTTGTACCTGCTGTTTAACAATCTATTAAGAGCCTATGCCCCCGCTTTGGAGCACGAGTTCCGCTTCCTGTTCATCTCGGTGGTGGCGCGGATTTTGTTGGCCACGGTGATGGCGCGCCTCCTGTCCGGCACGCTGAACTTCTTCCTGAATAAGACCTTTGTGTTTTCCGATAAGAAGGCCATCCGCCACACCTTTCCCAGGTATCTGGTCGTGTTTTTCCTCATCATGCTGCTCTCCGCGGGCCTCACCAGCAGCCTGCACCTGTGGTTTGGCCTTAGTGACAATACCGTCAAAATCCCCGTGGATATCGCGTTGTTCTTCTTGAGCTTCCAGTTGCAGCGCAAATGGGTTTTTGCCGAAAAAAAAGCCCGGTCAAACGGCGCCGATGGGGCCGTGGCCGAGTAAAGGATTGGGTTGGCGTGAAAAAACCGCTTAGGCTTGGCCGCAGCGGGCACAGTCTCCCCCGCATTGGCTTTGGCAATTGTCCAGGGCGATGTCTTTCGCCAGGATTTCCATTGTCACGAGACTTTCCCCCGCCTGCGGGGCTTGCCTACTTTGAAAGCCGTAGCGGGTGAAAAAAGGAACCATGTCCGCAGGCGATTGCAGGGCGACTGCCCTGGCCCCATGGGCAAGCGCCTTGAATAGCAAAAGCCGCACCAGCAGGTCTCCAAAGCCCTGGCCCCGCTTTTCCGCCAGCACGCCCACGTCCCCCAGATGAAAGACGCCCTCCGCCCACCAAAGCCTGGCCGCGCCTACGGGGAGCTCTTCCTCGTACACCGCCACCTGCTGGGCCAGCTGATCCAAAGCATCCTGCCCCCGACCAAACACCGCCTGGCGGATGGTAACCGCCTCGCTAATCTCGCTGCCCTGGGGAAACCACTTGCCTTTCACCATCGGGGATCCTCCCTCCACGAAAAGCCGTCAAAGGCTCGAAAGGAACGTTGTATGGAACCGGAAAAAATCCAGCGCATCAATGAGCTCAAACGCCTAAGCCACGAGCGTGCGCTCCTGGACGCGGAGCTTTTGGAGCAGGCCGCCCTTCGGCAGGAATACCTGGACGGCTTTCGTTCAAACATGCGCCAGGTTCTGGAAAGCGTCCGCATACAGGAGGCGGACGGCACCCTGCGCCCTTTGCCAAAGAAGGCGGACAAGCCCCGTTCATGAAAAACAGGCAGCCGAAGTTTCGCTGCCCACTTCTTTAGTATATCACGCAAACCGCCTAAAATCAAGGAAAAAATCTTTGCGTAACCGGTTGTAGAAACAAGGGATTTGGGTTATAATGTGGGTGAGCCAAGAGGGAGAGGGAAAGGATCTCACTTCCGCATTGCGGCCGCGATCCTTACGAACCGCAAGCTGTATTGACACGGCGGTTGCCGCGCAAGGTGCGCAGCGTAAGCGGGCGGGCGATGCGCCCGGTGCAAGGTTCCTTCGGTATCCCAACGATCCCATGGCGCACCGGGGAAGAACAAAGGTGTAGCTGCGGGGCGGCCAACACCAAGAAAGCGGGGCGATTCCATTGTACAACGACGATCAGCCTATGGGCGGCTTGTCCGCCGAAGAAATGGAGCAAGATCTCATCGAAGGCGTTGATGAGGATGGGAACAAGGTTCTGCTGGAAGTCGTCCGCTATTTCTTTTACAACGGCGAAGAGTATGTTGTCTTGGGCGACGCCCAACAAGATAGCGGTTGCGACGCGGGTTGCGAGCATTGTGACCATCACCATGGGGATGACGAAGGCGAAGACGAGGAAGCCGTAAACCTCTACATCATGAAGGTAGTCGAGTCCAAAGAGGACGGCGAGGAAATGGAAGAGTTCGTTCCCGTGGAAGACGAAGACCTGCTCGAAAAGCTCATTGACATCGTCCAAGCTGACTTTGACAACGAAGAGAGCCTTGACGACTGACGGTTGTGGATTCCACCCCTTCGGGTTTTGAAACAGCGTCATTGCTCGGGAAAGATCCAAACTGGTTGCTACACAGATCCCAAGGTATTGGTTGAGATAGATTTTCCGTTTCCCATTACTCTGTACGATTTGATTGGTAACCCTCGAGCAGGCAGGACAATTGCATAAAGGAACCAGGGCGGCCGCAACTGCGGCCGTCCTTTGTGATCCGCCTGGGAGGGGGCGGGACGCGGCTGCTTTCCGCCCCCTTTTCTTGCGTGATTACGCCATGCGCAGGTTGACGCTGCCGCTCATCATGGCGACCATGCTTAGGGTATCATCCGCTTGCATCACATCCTTGTGAAGAATGAGCATAAGCCTGCTTCCTGCCGGCACCGGCACGTTCAGGTTGTTCGCGATGGTTTCGAACAACTGACCCCTGGTTACCGTGCCGGTCAAGGCGGGCGTCAAAACCACTTTGGTTTCAGGAATGCCCACAAAATGCGCTGTGTTGAACTTATAAAACACCTGGGCGTACAAGTTTGCCGCAGCGCTGCCCAGATCCACATCTTCCAAAACGATCATGGAGATGCCGATATCAGTGATCACCGCGTCCCGAGCAATAAAAAACGGGAACGCGTTCAGAACGCCGTGGCTGACCTGCAGGTTTCCATCCACGATGGGATGCGGGCATTCCCCGTGCATGCCGAACCCTACTGTATAAGGGTGCTGATTCGCATCCATATAGATGGGGATAGGCGTGCCTGTGGAATAAGGAATCAGCGCGCTGGAAGCGTCGCCTGCGGGGCCTGTGGGGCCCTGGGGGCCGGTTTCACCGGTCTCGCCCTGGGGGCCCATGGGGCCGGTTTCGCCTGGGATGCCCTGGGGGCCTTCAGGGCCGGTTTCGCCGATTTCACCCTGGGGGCCCATGGGTCCCATCTCTCCCGGGGGACCTTGGAGGCCTTGGGGGCCGACTTCCCCTTGAATCCCCTGGATGCCCTGAGGACCGGCAGGGCCAGCAGGGCCGGCGGGGCCTTGGGGACCGATATGGCCTTGGGGACCAATATGGCCTTGGGGACCGATAGGGCCCATAGGACCAGCGGGACCTTGCGGACCCATAGGGCCCGTAGGGCCGGGAGGGCAGGGCCGCTTGCATTCACATACAATGGGGCATTTCAATATACAGCAACAATTCTCTTTAATCAAGATGATCACAACCTTATTCAGGATACAGAAGCGACCCGCAAAAAAGGCGGGGCCGCCCCTATCCACAACTATCCTATGTGGTCTTTTCCCTGGGGTTCCACAAGCCCAGGAAAAGAAGGTGGAAAAATCCATGTATAGGTTATGAATCAAGAGAATAGAGTTGTCAGCTGCCCTTTGGGGTCCTTGGAGGGGGAGAGCCGCCCCTCAGTCACAAGATATGCTCTCCTCCGCCAAAAGGTGACAGCAACGGTCGTCTTTCCGCTTTCCCTCGTTCAAACTGTGCCGATGGCCGCGGATGCTCTTTCCTTCGGGACAAGAAGCCGCAAGGACCCTGTAGCAAGGCTTTCCACGCTGCCCTGGGCAAAACGCCGCTGGCAGCCTTATGGAAAGGCCTCCTGGAAGGATGGGCCTGCCAAAAGGCGCAACGCCGCTTTTCACCAGCGAGGGCGGCCGCGTTTGCGGCCGCCCCAGACCGTTGACAAAGGCAATTTGGCAACGGGATGGAGCTTGCTCAAAAAGGTCCGATTGCGCGGAAGCGAGGTGGCATAAGGGGTGGAGCGTACACGGACGTACGTGACATCCCTTAGCCGCCGAAGCTGACAAAGCAAA
>JAVBVF010000056.1:0-7823 GCA_031554475.1 Eubacteriales bacterium
TATGGTACTGGGCATGGCCGATGATCACCGAGGTGCCGTGCTCCACCGCCCGCATGGCATAGGCCAATTTGGCTCGGGCACCGTTGGCGCCGGCGCGGCTGGCGCCAACGCAATGCCCCATGAGCGCGGCCACCTGGGTGCGCACCTCATCGAGGGTATCGCCAGTCACCAGCTTAACCAGGGTGCTGGGGTCGTTGCGGTCCAAATAGATGCCTTGGGTGCTGGTCAACAGCAGCAGGGTTTTTGCGCCCACCACCTCGGCGATGACCTCGGCGGTTTCGTCGTTATCCACGCACTCCACCACCTCCTCGCCCACGGCGCGGCGGCTTTCCAATTCCAGCTTGCGGATTTCCTCCTGGCTGACCGGATCGTTGTAGTTGATGATGGGAATCACATTTTGCTCGGCGGCCCTTCTAAAAAGCCGGCGCATATGCTCGCGTTTTTGCGGATCGTTAAAATGCTGATGCTCCACCAGCACCTGGCGCATGCCATATTCCGGCGGGATAAAGCGGCGGTAATTGTTCATCAAGATGGTTTGTCCCTGGGCGGAGTAGTCCACCTTGTCCTGCTCGGGCTCGCCGCTGAGCTCATGCCCCGTACGCTGGATATAATCGATCCGGCCGATCTCCGCCGCGCCGCTGGTGACCAAAAGCATCCCCGGGCGCAGATCCGAACCCAGCCGCTGAAAAATATTATAGTCAATGACGCCCTCGTTTTTCTGAATCAGCGCCATGCTGCCGATTTTCACCACCAAATCAAGCGTTTCCAAGCGAATGTTCCTCCTTTGGTTTTGTGAGCACCTTCATCCATTGCTTTTTGCGGAAATGAGGCACACCAATGACAATTTTGACAAACTCATCCAGCAAGGTGCACAGATACACGGATTCGATGGGCCAATGGAAAACCAGGGAAGCCACGGCCACGGCAGGCACGCCGATGAGCCACATCGCCCCCGCATCCAGGAGCAGGCTATACAGGGTATCCCCGCCGCTTCGCAAAAGCCCCACTACGTTGATGCAGTTAAAGGCCCGAGCCCATAGGAATAAGGACGCAAAGACGATGATTTGCCCGGCCTTGTCCCGGACTTGGGGCGAGAGTCCCGTAAAAATGCCCACCAACGGCCTGTGAAAGGCCGCCATGATCAAGCCCACCGCGGCCGCCAGCACAACCCCGCCGGCCAGAAACCGCTTGCTATACAGGTAGGCCAAATCCTTATCGCCCTGCCCCAGGGTTTTGCCCACCACGATGGCCGCCGCGTTGGTCATGCCCATGATGCCAACCCACAACAGATCGCCCACAGAGCTGTTGAGCCCCATGGCCGTGATGCTTACATCCCCCATTCTACCATAAAACACGCCGTACATGGTCATGCCCAGCGCCCAAAATCCTTCGTTAAAGATGACGGGCGCCACCGTTTTGAAAAACGCCTTGATAAAGGCCAGGTCACGGCAAAAGAGATCTTTGAGCGCCGCCCCCGCAGGCAGTTTTTTGCCATAGGCAAAGGCCAGGAGGATGCCCAGCGTGATGAGGGGCGAAAGCACGGTGGAGAGGGCCGCGCCCCTTACCCCCAAAGCAGGGAACCCCAGCTTTCCATAAATCATGCCGTAGTTAAGCACCGTATCCGCAGCCAGGCCCACCAGGCTGGCGATCATGGGGATGTAGGTCTTTTCGGCGGCCTTCAAGGTGGTGGCATATACATGGGAAATGGCTGAGAACAGGAAAGACGGCGCCACAAGGGTCAAATAGTCAACGGCAAAGGTAAAGCTCTCCCCTTCCGGCAAGAAGCAAGCCACGATGGGGCGTGGAAAAAGCCAAACCGCGCCCGCGAAAAATAACGAAACCAACACAGAAAGCCAAAGCGCCAGCCCCATGGCATGGCGCATGCGGGGGACATCCTGTGCGCCCCAATACTGGCTTAGAAAAATCGCGCTGCCCGACGCTACGCCAAAGATGAGTAGCTGCACCAAAAAAGTGTAACGGTTGGCCTGCAGCACGCCGGAATAGGCCGCGTCCCCAAGGCCGGAGACCATGAGCCCATCCAGGATATGCAAAGAAGCGCCCACCAGTTCCTGAAACACCATGGGCAGCATGAGCACCAGCACGTTTTTCAAGAAGGGGCGGTCCCACCACAGGCAGGAACGCACAAACGCACAAAGGCGGGAAAGAACGGGGATCTGTCGCAATCGGGTTGCCTCCATTTGGGATGGGTTTAGTATTCGTAGAACTGGAAGTAGCTGATATAGCCGTCCTCCGCATAGTATTCCCAATCCACATCGTACTCGGAGCTTTCCTGGATGTGCTGAACCAAAGCGCTGTCCGGCACGCCCAGGGCGCTGGCTACCACCACATTTTCCCGAAAGAAATCCCGGGCGGTGAAGGCGTCGGGGTCAAGGCCGTAGGATTGAAGCTGGTAGCGCCAGCTGGGGGAGCGGGCGGCATACCCGCCCCAAAACAGGATGTTCTGGGGGACGCCGGCGGATAGGTCGGGGAACAGCCGGTTATCCAGTAAGGTGGACATATCGCAGATGATCAGCACCTCCGGATGGGCCACGGCAAAGGCGTCCAGAGAGATGGGGATTTCGTCCATCCGCGCCTTGGCCTCTGGGTCTGTGGGGCGGTTCATCAACTGAAAGGTCTCAACCGTGGGAACAACGGTAAGCGCCAGGCAGGCGGCCAGGGCGGCTAGGGCCAATGGGTTTACGCGCTTGCGAAGGGAAGGGCGTTCTTCTAAGGCCGTTTCCCGCGCAAAGCATGGGAAGCAGAGCATCATCAGGAAAACCGCCATGGGAAAGACGATGCTGACCGCCGCGCGCATGGGCAAACGGCCCTGGTAAGCCAGGTACCCCAGTTGACCAGCGCCCAACAAAAGATTGGCCACCACCGCGGGTGCGACAAAAGGATGCTGGGAACGCTTTCTAAGCCCTAAGGCAAAGCACAAGCCTGAGAGCAGCAAAAGCGCGCTCAGCAGGTATCCAAAGGTGGGCTGCTCGGCAAAGAAGGTTTGAAGTGCGCTATGCATAACGCCCAGTTGCAGGGATAGGGAAGGATCGGCCGCAGGCTGCAGGGCGTATATGCTTTCCAGCGCCTGGGTCGTAATGTTGCTATCCAGAAAATACCAGCGGGCCAAAAGCAAAAATTCCGACGGGGTGATGCCCCATTTCGCCAGCCGGGCAGGGTCCGTGTTTTGCAAGAAGTCCCCGCCATAGTCAAAAAGCTGGATTCGCGCCTGTTGCCAGCGAAGATAGCCGTCCAGCTGCAGCGCCTGGATTTCCATGGCGCGCACAGCCGTTAGTAGTCCCATTCCCACCCCCAAAAACCAGCAGGCCCAGCCAAAGGGGCCTCGCGGGCCTGGCCTTGCCCGTGAAGTGGGAGAACCACAGGAAAACAAGCCCCAGGCCCCAAAAAAGCAGAGGAGGCAGCAGGCTGACTTGCCGCAAGCCATAGCAGGCCATCAGCAAAAGGACGGACAGTAGGATGCCTCGAAACAAGGAACGATTGGATGCCGTTTCGCAGTCCAAGCCCAAAAGCTGCGCCACAGCCGCCGCGCCCACCAACGCGGCGGTGGTAGTAAAGCTGACCCGGGCGGTGATGTAGGCGGTGAAGCCAAACAGGAACAATAGCCCCAAAAGGCTGCCGGCCCATGCGGGCCGATGGCTTTTCAGCGCGGCGAAGGAAAAATTCTTCACGATCACGGCCGCGCTAAACCACAAAAGGAAGAGTTGGAGAATGGAAAACCAGGCCACGCCGGGGAACAGCAAGGTGAGCCCATACAAAAGCCACGCAAAAACCGTATGGATCATGGGATGATAATGCGCGGGCACGCCTCCGTCATACCCCAGGAAGGAGCGCAGGATGGGAATATCGTCATTGCCATAATAGGTCATGACGGTGGTGGCGGCCAATATCGCCACAAACAGCGTTGCGGTGAGGATTCCCCAAAGCCAAGGGATCCGCTGGGGAGCATTTTTCACAGGCCAGACCTCCTTCGCCAGGAAAGGCTCGGGTGGGTTAATATTCGTACAGCTGAAAAAAACCCACGTATCCGTATTCATCAAAGAAATCCCAATCCACATCGCCTGGGGCGCTTTCGTCCACATAGGCGAGCAGGGAATCCCAGGGCGCGCCGTCGGTGCTGGCCACCAGCACATTTTCCCGAAGGAAATCCTTGGCGGAGATCGTCTGGGGGTCAATGCCGTAGCGTTCCAGCTGCGCGTTCCAACTGGGGGAACGGGCCAGATAACCGCCCCAAAACATGATGTTGGGGGGGATCCCCGCAGAGGTGTCCGGGAACATCCGCCGGTCGCCGATTAAGGAAAGATCGGTGATAATGAGCATGTCGGGATGCTGCAATGCCAGGGTATCAAAGTCCACGGGGATGCTTTCCTGGCGGACGGTGTCCTCGGGGTTGACCACGGGGTGCAGCACGGCGTCCACCCGCAAACAGGCATAGGCAGCGGAGCCCAGCACGAGCACGCACAGCGCGATGGAAAGGATTTTTGATCCTTTGGCAGGCCTAAGCGGGGCGACCGTAAACCATAGCCCCAACAGGAAGGTTCCCAAGGGAAACAAAACCGTGACCGCGGCTCTGGCGGGAAGCCGCCGCTGATACCCAAGGTAGAACAGCAAGGCAGCGCCCAGAAGGATTCCAGCCAAGGCGACCCAGCCAAGCCATTTGCTTTTCCCAAGGGCGAGCAGAGCGCAACCGATCCCCATCAGAAGAAGCATGCAGGATAGATAGAAATAGTGCGGATTCCCGCTCATGAAGTCCCGCACTGTTTGCAAGGCCAGGGAGAGCTTTTGGGGGAGGGTGGCAGGGGCGTTTTCCGGCTGTGCGCTGGCCAGCTTTTCAAAGGCTTCAGCCGTGACGCTGGGGTCCATAAAGAACCAGTAGGAAACCAGCTTGAATTGAGCCGGAGACCAGCCCAGCTCCTCAATGGTTTCGGGCGGGGTATTCTTGCCGAAGTCCGTGTAATCAAAAAGCTCCACCCGGGCCTGCTGCCATTTCAGATAATCCTCCAACCCTAATGCTTTGGTCTCGATGGCGCGAACCCCCGCAAACACGGCGAAGGCCAGCACGCACGCCGTCAGCCCCGCAAGCAGCGTGCGGACACGGGAACGGCGCAGGCCGGACGCTTTTTCCGGAAGGGGCCGCAGGCCGAGGGCCAACACAGCAAGCCCCCAAAACAGGAAAGGAGCGATCACGCCGACCTGCCGCAGGCTATAACAAGCCAGCAGCAGCGCGATGGAAAGAAGCATGCCCCCAAGGCCGGAACCCCGTTTTTCCGCATGCCAATCCACCGATAGAAGCTGAATAACGGCCGCCGCCCCCAGCAGAGCGCTGGTGGTGGTAAAGGTGATCCGGCACAGTTGAAAGGCGGCAAAGCCCGCCAGGAATAGCGTGCCCACCACAGCCCCCAGCCAAGGGGAGAACCCGCCGCGGCTTGCGCATTGCGCCATGCTTTTGACGATCACCACACAGCTAAACCAAAGAAAGAAGAGTTGTAAAATGGAAAACCAGGCCATGCCAGGGAAGGCCATGGCCAGTCCGTACAAAAGCCATGCCAGGAATGTGTGGATCACATGGCTGTAATGGGCGGGCACACCACCCTCAAAGCCCATGAAGGAGCGCAGAAGCGGAATGTCATCAGAGCCCGTGTAGGAAAAGCCCACATAGGCGAACAGGCCGCCCATCAGCAGGCTGGCCACCAGGATTCCCAGGATCCAAGGGAAAAACTTACGGTGTGCCAAGGAAAGATTCCTCCTTTAGGGTGAATTGATAGAAGCGGAGACCGCCTTCCTGGGCATAGAGCCGGGGCGTCACATTTCCCCCGATTTCGGAAAGATAGGGGAGCAGCGCGGGAGGCAGATCTTCCGAGGCGGAAGCAAAAAGCACATTATCTCGTAGAAAATCTTGAGGAGAGAAGGCGGCGCCGTCGATTCCAAATTGTGCCAACTGGAACAGGCAGCTAGGGGTGCGGCAGTACCAATCGCCCCAAATCATCAGGTTTATGGGGATTCCCTGGGACACGTCGGGGAACAGGCGGGTATCTCGCAGCAAATTGGAATCGTATAAAATGAGCTGCTCAGGATGGGCAAGGCCAAAGGATTCCAAGGCAGCCTGGCGGGTGGGAGACACCTTGTCTGGAGAAGATTGCAACTGGCGATAGGTGATGAATCCGCTTCCGGCGCAAAGGGCAACGCTCAATAGGCAAAGCACAAGCCAGGGACCTTTGGCGCGCGCCGAAGGGAGCTTTGCATGGGAAACGGCGCTGCCCAATAGGACCAGGGCAGCGGGAAACAACACACAATCCGCGGCGCGGGGGAGAAGCCGCCCTTGCCAAGGCAAATACACCAAAAGCGCGGCCATCAAGCCCAGCGTACCCAAGGCGGAGACAACCGGAAACCAGCGCCTTTTTTCCTTTGTCCAAGCCAAGAGGATACAAACCAAACCCAAGAGCAACAGCAACGCCGAGGAAAGCAAATACGCAGGATAGGAAATCATAAAGTTCCCCACAGCCTTGACCGAGGACCACAGCTTGACCCCAAAGGGGAAACGGGATGCGTCCACATGGATTTGGGACAGGCGGTTCAAGGCATCGGTTGTGATGTTCTGATCCATGAAGTACCAGCCTCGCACCATGGAAAGCTCCGCCCGGGACCAGCCGATTTCTTTAAGCTGGGCGTCTGTCACCAAATCGAAGGCCGGTTCGTGGTAGTCCATTAAACGGATGCGGGCGTTTTGCCAAGCGAGAAAATCCCTTTGTTGCAGCGTGTCGATCTCCATTTCCCGAAGAAAGATCAGGGCCGCAAACAGGAATAAGCCGATGGACAAAGCGATCCATAAGGGCTTCCGGTTCCAAGGTTGGGACAGGCGTGGAAACAACGCCATGAGCGCCATCCCCCAAAATAACGCCAAGGGAACACTGGTCCACTGGCGGAGGGAATAGCAACATATCAGCATTAGAACGGAAAGCAGAAAGGACAGGGTCTTTTTCCAACCCACAACGCCCGCCTCGGTGGGAAGGCTGAAAAGCTGAGCAATGGCGGCGGTCCCCGCCAAGGCGCTGGTGGTGGTATAGCTCAGGCGGCAGGTAGGAAACAGGCAGAACACCGCGATAAATGCCATTCCAGCTCCCCAACCGACCCATAGGGGAACACGGTTGGATTGTGCGCATTGCATCAGACTTTTGCAAATCACCACTTGGCTGAGCCACAGGAGCCCCAGTTGCAAAACGGAGAACCAGGCGATGCCTGGAACCAAAACGCTAAGCCATTGAAGCGGCCGCGCAAACAAGGTATGTGTGTAAAGGTTGAATCCCGCTGGCACGCCGCCTTCATATCCCAGAAAGGACTTTACAAAGAAGATGTCGTCTGAGTTTTCGTAGCGGAAATATTGCAGGCGAGAAAGCGCAAAAAACCATAGCGTTACCGTAAGGACGCCAATCATCAAGGGCGCGAGCTTTTTCCAGTTCATGTAGGGGGACTCCTTTCCCAGAGAAAAAAGCAGGAGGTTTATCAAAAAGTTTTGCCCTCGTCCTTTTCCATATAGATGAAGCAAGCATACCGATACGCCCTCCAAAAGTCAAGGGGATCTTGACGAAAACGGCCATATTCCGTCGTTTTTATGCCAGGGCGAAGCGAAATCCTTAAAAACCACAGAAAAAGTAAAAAAAGGTGTTGACAAGGGAGGGAGAGCATGATAATCTATACAAGCTCACTTGAGAGCGACGAACCTTGAACACGATACAGAGAGACGCAGACAAGAACGACAGTCAATGAATTTTGAGTAAATCGTACTTGAAGCCAAGGACTTTTTGGGAGGA
>JAVBVF010000052.1:0-3359 GCA_031554475.1 Eubacteriales bacterium
TGGTGCTGGTGAAGGGACTTGAACCCCCACTTGGAAACCAAAATAGATTTTGAGTCTATCGCGTCTGCCATTCCGCCACACCAGCATGGTATCTATGTCAAAAAGAGGAAAAAAACCTCTCTTGGACAAACAAAAGAACCGGACAAAAGAAACCGCCAAGTTTGGTTCAAACCCGAACCCTGGGCATGCCTCATGCAAAGGATTTACCAACGATCCGATGCTGCCCATTTGGCTATATTCCGCATCGGTCACGTCTGCACTCCATCATTTCAGCGCACCAACGGGATATAGTATATCATGCCAACCTTGCCACCGCAAGAGTCTAGCCCCACTTTTTCAAAATTTTATGCCCGAAATCGAGGCTCGGGGGCATAGTATTCAAAAATCACCGCGTCACTTTGCTGTTCCCAATGGGATGGGTTTTGGTCTCCATGCACTGTCCAGACGACCTTCATGGGATGCAGCGCTCGGCAAAGCCAGACTGCGAAGGATGAACGACCAACGCGATAGGCAATAAAATGCGGGCGGGTCATGAAGTTGGTGAGCAGATTGCCCAAGGCAAAGGCCGCCACCCAGGGGAGACCCTTCAGCTCTTGGGGACGGGCGCCCAGTTGGCCTCGGAGTACATCCGGCGCATTTTTGCGAAACCAAGCAACCATGCGCGGGTCAAAGCTCTCCACGCACCAAATTCGACCGCACCGGCGCAAAATCTCAAGGGTTTTTTCGCAAAGGACGGCATTCAGCTTGCCGGCGGATTTTAACTCCACAATCACAGGGGTATCTCCCAATACCGCTAACGCTTCCGCAAACGAAGGGATCCCTTCTTCGGTTCCAAACAAACGCAGCCTCTGCAGTTCCTTCCATTCTAAGGCGTTTACGCGCTCCGGCTTCCCGCAGGCCCTGAGCAGATCGTCATCATGAAAGACGACCACTTCCCCGTCCTTGGAAAGCTGAACATCCAATTCCACGCCGTAACCCGCTTCCCGGGCAGCGCGGAACGCCGCCAGGGAATTCTCCGGTATGGTCTGATCCTGCCGGTGCAACCCCCGATGCGCGCAGTTGAGGCCGCCAAAAAAGCGGGACATACGCTTCGCCGCCAATGGCATGTGACCTGGCGCTACCAATAAGAGCAGCAGCCCCAAACCTGCCGCAAGACATCCCAGCACCATCCACACGCTTCCCATCCTGCGTCCCCCTTGCTCTTGGCCCATGTTTTTGACAGGCGATACCCAGCTTTGCTTTCTCAAGTATACCATACTCCCGCCTCAAATCCTACAAACAGTTCCCATCCCCCTATGATTTTGAGTTTCGTCTCCATAGAACTTGTGTATATTCGCTAGCGAATGGTACAATAGGGAGGCCTATGGCGATTGATGGATCAAGGAGGTTGCGTATGCATTGCGTACGAGAAATAGCAAAGGATTGCTACTGGGTGGGCGGAAGTGACCGGCGGCTGCAGCGGTTTGAAAACCTTTTCCCAGTTCCAAGGGGGATTACCTACAACGCCTATTTGCTCATGGATGAAAAAAACGTCTTGCTGGACACCGTGGACCGTTCCGTAGGCGAAATTTTCTTTGAAAACCTTGCCTATTTGCTGGGCGAAAAGCCCTTGGACTATGTGGTGGTCAACCATATGGAGCCGGATCATTGCGCCACACTCCTGGAGCTTTGTCGGCGCTATCCGCGAGCCAAAATCGTGTGCAACGCCAAGTCCGCCAAGATGATTGGGCAGTTCTTTTCGGAACCGCTGGACGCCCGCTTTCACCTCGTGAACGAAGGAGACACGCTCTCCCTGGGTTTGCATACCCTGCGCTTTTTAATGGCACCCATGGTGCATTGGCCGGAGGTGATGGTCACCTACGAGCAAACCCATAAAATCCTTTTTAGCGCCGATGCCTTTGGCACCTTTGGCGCCTTCAGCGGCAACCTCTTCGCCGACGAAGTGGATTTTGCCCATGACTGGCTTCCCGACGCCCGGCGCTATTATGCCAACATTGTGGGCAAATATGGCCCGCAGGTGCAAGCCTTGCTACAGAAGGTGGCCGCCCTGGAGATTTCCTTCCTGTGCCCTCTTCATGGTCCGATCTGGCGAAACAACATCGCCTGGTATGTGAACAAGTATCAAAAATGGAGCCGTTATGAGCCGGAAGAAAACGCGGTGATGATCGTGTACGGCTCCATCTATGGGCACACGGAGAACGCGGCAAACCTCCTGGCCACCAAGCTGGCGGAGGGCGGGGTTTCCCGCGTCGCGCTATATGATGTGTCCGGCACCCACGATTCCGTGTTGGTGGCGGAAGCCTTCCGCGTTAGCCACATAGCGCTCCTTTGCCCTACCTATAACGCGGGGCTCTATCCTCCCATGGAACATTTCTTAAGCGCTCTTGTGGCACACAACCTGCAAAACCGCACCATGGCGCTGGTCCAAAACGGCACCTGGGCGCCCACGGCGGAAAACACCATGCGAAACATCCTTTCAGAAATGAAAGACATCCGCATTTTGGAGGAAACCGTTACCCTGCGCTCCGCCCTGAAAGAGGATCAGCAGACCGAGCTTTCCGCCATGGCGGCGGCGATCCTGGCCTCCCTGAAAACCATCGGGACAGCCCCCTCCACCCCCGCGCTTTCCCTGGACCCCAAAGCCTTCTTCACCCTCAGCTACGGCCTGTTTGTCCTCACGGCCCGCAACGGCGAGAAAGACAACGGCTGCATCGTCAACACCGTGCTGCAGGTGACCGACCAGCCCAAGCGGATCGCCGTTGCCGTGAACAAGCAAAATTTCACCCAGGAGATGATCAGGGAGACGGGCCTGTTCAATGTGTCCGTGCTCTCCACCCAGGCCCCCTTCCCCCTGTTCCAGCGTTTTGGCTTCCAAAGCGGCCGCACCGTAAACAAGTTTAACGGATACCATGACCCCCGCAGCGCAAACGGCCTTCGTTATATCGCGGAAACCGCCAACGCCTTTTTCTCCGCCAAGGTGGTGGAAACCATGGATTGCGGCACCCACATGCTCTTCCTGGCCGAGGTGACCGAGGCCCAGGTGCTCAATGCTCTCCCTTCCGCCACCTATGCCTACTACTTTGAGCATATCAAGCCCAAGCCTCAACCCAAGCCAGAAGAAAAGCCCAGGCGCGGCTATGTTTGCAAAATCTGCGGCTACTTCCATGAGGGCGAAACCCTTCCTCCGGATTTTGTCTGCCCCGTTTGCAAGCACGGAGCGGAGGATTTTGAGGCTGTAGGGTTCTGAAAAGGGCAGAGGGGGGACGACGGTGGGGACGCGGGCAGGGGGCACGGGGGGGGGGGGCCCCGCCCCCGCCCCCCCCGCGAGGCGAGCCAGAGGACCCCGAGTGGGGGGAGGG
>JAVBVF010000044.1:0-22631 GCA_031554475.1 Eubacteriales bacterium
AGGCCTATGAGATTGAATCGACGGACGGCATGTATTTGCCGCCGGAAGACAGGGTTCACATTTGGTAAATGCGGCCAATCCTTTCACAAGCACAACGCCCCGCCGATGCCGGCGGGGCGGTGTGGATCAGAACGGCAAAAAAGGTTAAGGGGGACGGGATCCGGGGGCTAAAGGGCTGTTGCCCTTTAGAATCCCTTTCCTGAAACGCCCATTTCATGGGCGTTTCACAGATGGGTCCAGGGCACAGCCCTGGCAGTGGTTTGGAGGCGGAGCCTCCAAAAAGGGTTTGTCAACAAACTGAATCACAACGCCCCGCCGACATCGGCGGGGCGTTCTGATTGACAGCGGAACCTTATTTCTGAAAGAGGGTTATGCTACTGTTCGTGGGGTAGGCTTGCACATGCTGCAGAATATCCCAGCCATTTGTCTGCTGATAGTAGGCAGCTCTATCCACCGCGTAATCTCTGGCGTATACATACGCCTCTTGCATGGATACCCGCCCATTCCCGTTGGCATCCCCCATTTGGCTGCTATTCCACACATTGCTGCGCGTGTTGTATCCGCCGGAGAGGCAAACGCCATCGGTCAAAATGCCGTACATGGGACCTCCAACCACGCCCACAGACCAAGAGAGTTCATAATAGGAGCTGGCGGTGATGACATGGTACTTGGAGGCCGCCAAATCCGCAAATTTGGGGGCAAACCCTTCCTTGCCCGATCCTGAAAGCGTTCCGCCGGTGAAGGCTCCCACCACATCCTGGTTGAAGGCTTGCGGATCGAAGGTGGGCATCGTTGTTTTTGATTGGAGGCCTGCCATCATCGGCGCCGACTTTCCGATCACGCCTCCGCTTCCGCAGCTGTCCAAAATCACGATCACCGTTCCCGGGATTTCATCCAGATAGGTCCGCAGTGTAGCGGGGGTCACCGGCTGCTTGTTGATAAAATACAGGGCTCCCGTATAGCTCGATGTGGTTGAAGTGGAATTCACGCCGTGACCGCTGTAGTAGAAGAGGAAAACATCGTTCTCCGCCGCGCCCGAGGACGCGCCTCTGATATTGCTCAAGAGCTGCGTAGAGGTGATGTTGAGCTTGCTGGTCACCGAATATCTCTGGCCGTCAATCGTCGAAGCACCCAGCACCTTCGCCATGGCCACCACATCCATATCGGGCCCTGACAGGGGATCGGGGTTTCCAAAATCATCCACATAGGCCGTTTCCCCTACCAAGAGCGCGCGGTACTTGGGCTTGGTGACAGGAAGCGACAGGGCTTGCGTGCTGTAGAAGGATTCGCCGTCCGTATCCATATACTTCGTCCGGATTTGGTAGCTTGCAGCTCCCAGGTCTACCCCCGACTCATTGTCCGTAAAGGTTGGCTGAACAGGACAAGTGGTAAGCGGCGTATAGGTCGTGGCAGGCGGGATCTTGCGTTCGATTTGATAAAGGATCCCTGCCGGCGGATCTGTCACCGCCGTCCAATTCAGTTTGGCGGTTCCCGTGGGATAATAGCGGGATACAGCGCTTCCCACCGTAGGCGCCTTCGGCACCATGCGAACCACGCTGTTAGAGGGAACCGAGTAACACTTCTCGGCGGAAGCTCCCACGTACCTAAAGGAACGGATGGTAAAGGTATACGTGCCTGCTTGCATGACCTGGTTGAAGGTGGCGGAGGACGTGGTCACGTCCTGGGTGAGCGCCGGCGTTCCTGGCGTGGCGTTATTCAGGACTTCCAGCGCGCAGCCATTGGTTCCCCCCATCATGTTATAGACGAATTTGAACGTAAGCGTGTTCTTGTCTTGCGTGACAGTGGTAAGCGTGGGGGGATTCATGGTTGCGCCATATTCCAAGTCGGAACAGGTACCCAGCACCTTTTCCCCTTCTACCATCTGATAAAGCTGCACTTGATACGTATAGGCGCTGCTGCTGGACAAGCCGCTGTCCGAAAGCGTTAGGTTGGTGGTATTCCCCGAAATCAGCTCTTTGGCTGCGTCAAACTCGGCTTGCGTGGCGGCATATACATTGGCGCGGTAAATGTCATAGCCGCTGGCGCCTCCCACCGCAGGCCAGCTTAACAGAATGCTTCCGGTGGATTGGGCCTCCAGGGTGAGCCTGGGCCTGTTCAGCGATTGCCCGATGACCACATTGGAAAAGGGAGAGTAGGTCTTGATTCCCTTCGCGTTCGTTTTGAAGGTGCGTACCTTGAATTGGTACACGCTGCCTGATTGCAAGCCGGTAGCCTTGTACTTCTGCGTGGTTCCACTGTTGAGCGTGGCTAATGGCGTGGTCCCAAACTGGCCTTGCGCGCCCGATGCGCGGAACACCTCATAGCCGCTTATGTTTGCAATCTCATAGGTGCCGACGCCCTGCGTTTGCGGGGTGGACCACCTAATCTCAAACGTATCATCGTTCACTTGGTCCGCCAGCACCAATTCCGGCGCGGAAAACACCGTTTCCAAGGCAATCGCGGAGGAGTATCGGCCATACTGCCGCGCGCCATCCACCGTGCGGTAGGCGCGCACATAAAAGGAGGTTTCCGCACTCAGCGGCAAGTCTGTTAGGGTCACGGAAGTGGTGGTGACCGTTCCGGTGGCGGTCAGTTCCGCCGTGGCGCCCTGCCATTTCCAATAATAGCCCTCCGCCCCGGAAACGGCCGGCCACTGTACCTTGACTTGAGCAACCCCTGTTTGCCCCACGGCCGTGGGCTGGGTGGAAACCGTGGTGGCAATGGATTTGACCGGAGAGTAGGGAGAATAAACCCTGGCACCGTTCACCTCTTGGAACGCGCGAATGCGGTAGCCGTAGATGCGGTTGGGCGTGAGGTCGGCATCCTGAAACTCCAGCAAATCCGTCTTGGAAAGAATGGTGGTATAGACCGTTCCTTCCACCCGCTGCACCTGATAGAACTCCGCAAGCGGCAGGGCCGCCCAAGTCAGATTGACCTTTTTCCCATCGGAGGCCGCCAGCGCAAGGGTAGGTGCGGCAGGCGCGGCAACAGGCAGCGTGTACCAAACAATATTGGAAGAAGCGCTATCCACCCGCGCCGTGCCGCTGACCCGATAGGCGACCACCGCGTATTGATAGGCATATCCGGCCTTCAGCGCCGTATTTTTGTAGCTGGTTGTGGTGAGTCCTGCTTTATAGAGTACGGGGGCTTTGTTCTTATCCGTAGAACGGTACAAATCATAGCCTGTAGCGCCGGACACCGCGCCCCAGGAAATCGTGGCGGATGCGGCGTCTACCTTGACGACCTCCGCCATCTTGGGCGCGGGCACAATCATGGCAATCGGAGCCGCAGGCGTATAATATGCGCTGTACGCATTGACTCCGCCCACTTTTCGGTACGCGCGGAGCGTCCACCCTACATTTGTGGGCATGCTCACCGTAAGCGTGGTGCTGGTGGCCGGCGCGGCAATCACCTGCTTCACAGGCGTACCTGTGATTTCCGGCGTGTTGCGGTCGGTATCGATGGTATAGGTGAGCACATAGCCGGTGACGCCGGAAATGGCGGGCCAGGAAAAGGAAAGGGTGGTGGCATTGGTCTGCTTGACCGTGGGCGCGGGTTTCGGGATGAGCACCTGGTTTGCAACAGCGGACCGGAAGCTAGCCACCCGAAGGCTCTTGATATCGCAATACGCATACACACGGTAGGAATAAACCGTATTCTTTCCCAAACTGGTATCCGTGTAAAACGCGCCGCTTAACGAGGCGAGATCGCTGGCCTTGAGGGACGCCAGCTTTGTAAAGGGACCCTCTGGCGCCGGCGCGCGCTCGATGACATAATAGAGGTTCTCTGGCGCATAGGCGGACAGATTCAGCAAGGTCCACTTCAGGTTCAGCCTGTTAAGATCCGCGTCGTTGCTGCTTTTGCTAAGGGTCAATCCCGTAGGCGCGGCCAACTGCGCATTGATATACTTCGCCACGGAAGTCGCGCCGGTCTTGGCAACCTTTTTCATCTCCACCACGCGAACCATAACCGCATACCGCTTGGAGGCTACAAGGCCGGAAACCGTAGCGCTGGTGGTGGTGGACGTCACTTTGGGCAGGGTGACTGCCGTTTCTCCGGCGGAGGGCACCAGCTTTACAGTGACTTCATAACGGGTGGCATCGGGTACGGCGGAATATTTCACCGTGACCTTTCCAAGCGACGGTTGGGACACAGAAGTGATTTCCGGCGCGGGAACGGACGCTATTTTGAGCTTGGTCACCGCAGAGGCAGGGCTCAAAACCTTCGTTGTTCCCATAAGCCGCACTGCCCAAAGGGTAAAGGCGATCTGATCGCCGGATTTCAAAACCACTGTGCTGGGAATGGTATAGGAAGTGGCCGTCGTGGTGACGGTTGTGCTCTTGATTGTCTGTGTCCCGCGGGTCACCACATATTTCACGCGGTATTCCGTCGCTTTGGAAACGCCTGACCACTTCACGAGCGCCTGACCGGCCTTGGGTTGGACCGCCGCCGTAATGGTGGGCGTGGTCACATACACCATGGACTTTGCTGTGGTCAGCGTATCCGTCACCAGCGCGGAGGTCTCGTCTTCCGGCGTGATCCGGTGGTAGGCGCAGACGCGGTAATCATAAATCACATCCGCCGCGGCCGCCCCATCCAGCCAAGCGGTGACGCCCGCCGGAACCGTCACATACGTCCCATTGGAGGTTGGGCTGGTGGAGCGGTATACCCGGTATCCCAGCGCGCCCGGCACTGCCCGCCAGGTAAGCTGCACGCATTTTTTCCCATTCACCGTTTTGAACGCGGCTGTGAACCCTTGGGGCGCAGCCAAAGGAATCACGCCTGTGCGAACGGCGGAATATCCGCTTTCCCCCGCCTTGTACAGCGCTTTTAGCCGGTATTGATAGGCCGCGCCTTGCCCGAGTTCCTGGTGAGAATAGCTTTTGGCTGTGGCGGGCAACGCGGGCGCAAGCTCCTCAAACTCCTGCGTGCCTACCGGCGCATATTCCAGCACATATCCAGTGGCGCTGGTCATGGGATTCCATACCAGATCCAATCCATTCAAAGCCGCGTTGGCCTTAGCGGACGTAATGCTTGGCGCGGGCACTGCGCTTGGCAGGAAAATCAAAGAAGTATAAGCGCTCACTTTTTTCGATGTCCCTACCATTACGCTGGCACGAACATATACCTTGTAGGAAAAACGCCCATCCGCCACAAGGCCGCTCAGCGTCGTTTTGGTGGTCGTCACGGCAGGCAGGGTCTGCTTTACTTGCGGGTCTGTCAAATAATACAGGGTGATATCATACCCTGTGGCGCCAGGCACCGCTTTCCAAGTCAACGTGGCGGCCCCAGGGCCGGTCTGCGTCACGGTGAGTCCGGTGGGGGCGCCCAGTTGGGCCACAAAGGGACTTACCGCGGAATAGGCGGTATACGTTTTTACATAATGAAGGGTTCGATAGGCCCGAACTTTATAATAGTAGGTGGCGCCCATGGTAAGGCCGGTATCGGTTACCACCGTGGAGGAGGCGGCAAAAGACTTCACCAATTGATACGTACCGCTGGCGGAGGTAGCCCGATAGAGCTGGTACATGTCCGCGCCAGACACCGCCGCAACCTCAACACGGGCGGTGGTGGTGCTGGCCATGGCGATGGATCGGATCACAATGGGATCAGCGGTAAACTTCGCGGCGGTCAAAGCTGGAGTGGTCGGCTGCGGCGCTTCCAGCACCACGGCGGGTCCTGCTGTGGCTGCAGGCTCCAACGTTGTTTCTACCGTGGGTTGCGGGCTCGGCTGCCCTTCTTCGCTCTGGGCGGCCACCGTGATCACCGCATCCTCCGCGCGGAGCTTTCGGCTTACCACGGTAAAAACGGTAAAGGGCTTGCCTTGGGACGAAATAGGCAGCGCAAACGCATCGCCGCCAGCCAGCAGTCGGCCCGTTGCCAGCGGCAGGCAAATGGTTTCGCCATCCACGCTGTAATGCGCGGAGGGCAAATAGCTCAGGTCCCTCGTGCCGGAAGGCAGGGCAGGACTGGATTGCGTAAGAAATGGGATGGATTTTGCGTTGGCAAAGCGTTCCGCTTCCGAGCCCTGAAATCCGCGGATTTTTTGAAGCGCATCCCCAAAGGCGCTGGAAGCGATGGATTCCACATTGCCGTGAATTGCAATGTCCGTCAAAGCAGCATTGACTTGAAAAGCCCCCGGGCCGATTCCATTCACCCAGGCGCCGCCCAGTTGCAGGGGCACCTCCAAAACGGCGGCGCCACTATTTTCCACCCCTACGATTTCAGCGAAGTCGCCTTCCGCATCCATCACATACCGCCAGCCGTTCTCCACCTGGTAACCCTGTTGCGGCGTGGCGGTGGGCTCCAAAGTGGGTGTTGCCGTCGGTTCTGCTGTAACTTCCTGCGTAGGAACGGCGGTGGGTTCCGGCGTAGGCGCAATGGTCGCCGGAGCGGTCGGCTCCGTTGTCACCTGCTCCGTAGGCGCAGTGGTCGGTTCCGGCGTGGGTTCCACGGTGGGCTTTTCTGTCGGTTCTGGGGTAGGCTCCGGCGTGGGGGCAGCCGTAGGCGCGGGGGTCGGTTCTGGGGTAGGAACAGCCGTAGGTTCCGGTGTGGGGACAGCCGTAGGCTCCGGCGTAGGAACAGCCGTAGGCTCCGGCGTGGGAGCAGCCGTAGGCTCCGGTGTGGGCTCGCTCTTCGCTTCTACGGTCACTTCCGCGGTTTCCCCGCTGGCAAAAAGGACCGTGGAAGGTATGGCCGAAAACAAAAATACGAACGCCAACAAAAGCGCCAATTGCTTTTGAAAACTCTTCATCATTCATTAACCTCAATTCTCTTCGTTTGAAAGATTCTTTTCTTTCGAGAAAGACGATGGATCATGCAAGTTACATTTTACCATTTATTTCCAGAAAAAACAAGGCCTACCGACCTCTATGCGCATCGTACCGGCCTCTATGCGCATCGTAGGGTTTCCCCACAGGGATTGTCTCCCTGCGCAGCCCCCAGGAATCCTTTCGCCTATCCATTTTTCCCCGTCTTGCTTGACATTCTTTGCTTTCCCATTGTACAATATTTTGTTTGAACATCCTAATTCCATCGAACCAGGAAGCGGAGGAACTTGCACCCATGACCGAAGCCCAAACCACGGCTCCATCCGAGATTCGCGCCGAAATCGACCGCCGCCGCACCTTTGCCATTATCAGCCATCCGGACGCGGGCAAAACCACCCTCACCGAAAAGCTGCTCCTGTACGGCGGCGCCATCCGGCAAGCGGGGAGCGTCAAGGCACGCAAGGCGGAACGCCACGCCACCAGCGACTGGATGGAGATTGAAAAGCAGCGCGGCATCAGCGTGACTTCAAGCGCCATGCAATTTGAGTTTGACGGCTTTCATATCAATATTTTGGACACCCCGGGCCACCAGGATTTCAGTGAAGACACCTATCGGGTCTTGGTGGCGGCGGATGCCGCCGTCATGCTCATCGACGCCGCCAAGGGCGTGGAGGAGCAAACGGTAAAGCTGTTTAAGGTTTGCCGGTTGCGCAACATTCCCATCTTTACCTTCGTCAATAAGATGGACCGGGCGGCCAAGGATCCCTTTGCCCTCATGGAAGAACTGGAACAGGTGCTGGGCATCCGCGCCTGCCCCATGAACTGGCCCATCGGCGTGGATGGCGATTTTCAGGGCGTGTACCAGCGTGGCAGCGGCCATGTGCTTCTTTATAGCGGTGGCAACCATGGCATGAGCATGGCCGAAGAGCTCTGTGTTCCCCTCCATAGCGCCGAGGCGGAGAAAGCCCTGGCCGCCCACTACCGCAAGCGCCTCCAGGATGAGATCGAGCTTCTGGACGTGGCCGGCGACGCCTTTGACAAGGACGCGGTTCTGTCCGGCAGCCTGACTCCTATGTTTTTCGGTTCAGCCGTGACCAACTTCGGAGTGGAGCCCTTTTTGGAGGCCTTCCTCTCCATCACGCCGCCGCCCCTGCCCCGCATGAGCGACCTTGGGGAAATCACCCCCACCGCGCCCTATTTTAGCGGGTTTATCTTCAAGATTCAGGCCAACATGAACCCTGCCCATCGGGACCGTCTGGCGTTTTTGCGCATTGTCAGCGGGGAGTTCCAAAAGGGCATGACCGTCTACCACAGCGGCACGGATAAGCCCATGCAACTTAAGCAGCCCCAGCAATTCATGGCCGACGAGCGAGAGGCCGTGGAAACCGCCTATGCGGGCGATATCATCGGCCTGTTCGATCCCGGGTGCTTTCACTTGGGCGACGCCCTTTCCTCCGGCCCCAAACTGCGCTTTTCCTCCATTCCAGTCTTTGCCCCCGAGCACTTCGCCCGGGTGCGCCCCGAGGACAGCATGAAGCGCAAGCAGTTCCTTAAGGGCATTTTCCAGCTGGCGGAAGAAGGCGCCATCCAAACCTTTCGCCGCACGGAAACCGGCCGGGAGGAGTTCCTGGTGGGGGTGGTGGGCGTACTGCAGTTTGAAGTGCTGGAGCACCGCTTAAAAACCGAGTACGGCGTGATCATGCTCATGGACCACCTGCCCTTCCGCTTTGTGCGTTGGGTGGTCAAGAGCCCCATCCCCATAGACAAGCTAAAGCTCACCTCCACCAGCGGCCGCGCCTTTGACAGCGAGGAACAGGAAGTGCTCCTCTTTGAAAACGAGTGGTCCATCCGCTTGGCCATGGAAAACAACGAAGGCCTGGAGCTGGCGGAAACGGCTATGCGGGTGGTGTATGAGTGACAGGGACGAGGGGCGAGAGCCGCAGGGGCTGCCGCCCCTGAAACCCTGCTCAGGGCTTCGCCCTGAACCCCTGATTTGACCCCATTGCATGGGGTCAAAGAAAATGATCAAGATAATACAGAGATTCTCAAGGGAACGATCCCTTGAGCGGGGATGCACGGGGCCGCGCCCCTTGCCCTCCCCTTTAGCAAGAAAGGACTGAACCCATGATTCGTAACGATATTCGCAATATTGCCATCATCGCCCACGTAGACCACGGCAAGACCACCCTGGTTGACGAAATGCTCAAGCAAGGCGGCGTGTTTCGGGAAAACCAGCAGGTGGCCGAGCGGGTGATGGACTCCAACGATATTGAGCGGGAGCGCGGCATCACCATTTTGGCCAAGAACACCGCCGTACACTATGGAGACACCAAGATCAACATCGTGGATACCCCGGGCCATGCCGATTTTGGCGGCGAAGTAGAGCGGGTGCTCAAAATGGTGGACGGCGTGCTGCTCCTGGTGGACAGCTTTGAAGGCCCTATGCCCCAGACCCGCTTCGTGCTGAAAAAAGCCCTGAGCCTGAAACTGCCGGTGCTGGTGGTGATCAACAAGGTGGACCGGCCGGACGCCCGCTGCGACGAGGTCATCGGCGAGGTGCTGGACTTGTTCATTGAGCTGGGCGCGGATGAAACCGCCCTGGACCGTCCCATCGTATACGCCTCCGCCCGTCAAGGCACGGCCACCCTGGATCTTACGGAAGCGGGCACGAATTTGCAGCCCTTGTTCGACACCATCTTAGCGCATATTCCCGCCCCCGAGGGCGAGCTGGAAGGCCCTGCCCAGGCGCTGATTTCCACCATCGATTACAGCGAATACGTGGGGCGCATCGGCATCGGCCGCATCACCCGGGGCAAGCTCACCGAAGGCATGATGGCTGTGAAAACCAACGCTGCCACGGGCCTGGTCAGCCCCCAGCTTCGCTTGTCCGCATTGTACACCTTTGACGGACTCAAACGATTGCCCTGTCCGGAGGCCAGCATGGGCGACATCGTGGCGCTCTCCGGCATTGAAGATTTGTCCATCGGGGATACGGTCTGCGCGCCGGAAGCTCCCCAGGCTTTGCCCTTTGTGAGCATTTCCGAGCCCACCGTCACCATGACCTTCAGCGTCAACAACAGCCCCTTCGCCGGGCGGGAAGGCGAATACGTGACCAGCCGCCACCTCAGGGCCCGGCTTTTGCGGGAGTTGCAGACCGACGTGAGCCTGCGGGTGAACGAAACCGATACCCCCGACGCCTTTGAGGTCCGCGGGCGCGGCGAATTGCACCTGAGCATCCTCATTGAGAACATGCGCCGCCAGGGGTATGAGTTCCAGGTCAGCAAGCCCCAGGTTTTGTACAAAGACATCGACGGCGTGAAGTGCGAGCCCATTGAGCGCATGGTGGCGGATGTCCCCCAAGCCTATGCGGGCGCGGTGATTGAAAAGATCGGTCGCCGGCGCGGGGTGCTGGAAGGCATGCATGGCCTGGAGCGGGTGCGGCTGGAGTTTTTGGTGCCCTCCCGAGGCCTGTTTGGCTACCGCAGCGAGTTTATGACCGATACGCGAGGCGAGGGCGTCATGAGCGCCGTGTTTGAAAGCTATGAACCCGTGAAGGGCGATATCCCCCACCGCAACGTGGGCGCGCTGGTCTGCTTTGAGGACGGCGAGGCCACCGGCTACGGCCTTTTCTACGCCCAGGAGCGGGGAACTCTGTTTATCAGCCCCCAGACCGCCGTATACAAAGGCATGATCTGCGGCCAAAACGCCCGCCCCGATGATCTGGTGGTGAATGTGTGCAAGCAAAAGCATGTGACCAATATGCGCAACGCCTCCGCCAGCGAAGATAACATGCGGCTGGTAAGCGTTCACCCCCTGACCCTGGAAGAATGCCTGGAGTTTATTGACGACGACGAGCTTTTGGAAATCACCCCCAAAAACCTGCGCATGCGCAAGCGGGAGTTAAGCCATGAACAGCGCGCCCGCGCGGCTCATAAAAACAAGCCATAAGGACTTCCCCTGGAGCAAGGAGGAAAATGTATGAAAAACCGTTGGTTGGCAAGCGTCTTATCGGTGTTGCTTTGTCTAAGCCCTGTTGTAGCGCTGGCGGAATCCGAGTCTCCCGCGATCCACTCGGATTTCACGCTGAGCATGAGCCTTCACGCGGACGGATATCCTGAGAGCACCTCGCGCCTTGGGGACTGGGAGACCTTCTTGTCTAAGCTGAGCTTGAAGGGGTATGTCAACGCCATGGATTTCCCAAAGTTTGAGGATCGCGCGTATATGAACGCGGGCCTGTATGTGAACGGCCAAAACCGCATCCCCTTTGTCTATGACGGCTACCACAGCTATCGCTACCTCATCAGTCCTATGTTCAGAAACGAGAGCGTGCACTTTCAGATGCACAACTTCTTTGATTTCATGATGAAGCCCTTCCATTTCATGGGGCTGCGCACGCAGTATCCCGCGTTTTTCCTGTATCCCGAGGCCACCTCCTATCTGGCGGACAGCTACTATGCCCCCGTCGCCGAGGCGCTCAAAGGAACGGGCAGCCGCGTGATTCCCCATGAAAAGCTCTATGAGCTAGCGGAAACATTGAATCTGCCCATGATCGATGACCCCTATTATGAGCGCGCCTATGTGTATCTCACTACCCTGCTCTACGAAACCGGCATGGGTGAAGCCGTCGCGGAAAAGCTCAGCGACCTGGAATCCTACCTGGCCTTCCTGGATCCTGAGCAGCAAGGCATGCAGATCACCGTTACCGGCAACCAAGAGACTTATGTGCTGGGCAAGACCACCGTCTTTGTGAAAAAGCAGGTGGGCGACGCCCTGGCCTGGACTTTGACCCTGCCCGATCCTGACGGCTACGCGCTATCCTGCCAGTATGAATGGACGCCCTCCGCTCAGGGAGCCTCCTTGGCCTTGAAGTTCCTGCTCACCCAAGACAAGGCGGAAGCCTTTTCCCTGTCCGTGGCGGGCTCCGGCCTGCCCTGCCAGGGCGATGTGAACGGCCAGGGCAGCCTTCTGTTCACCCTGGGCGGCAGCGCCTTTGAGGCGCTCCCCGCGCCCCAAGGGTTTGATTTTCGCTGGAGCAAGGATCAGGTGGAACTGCCCTATCAGCTGAAGCTGGATGTGGACTGGCTCCATCCCGATACGGCCAAACCCGCTCTTTCCCTGCATTATGCTGCGGACATGAAGCAGGTGAAGCCCACTGTGTTCAAAGAAGGGGCCTATTCTCAGCAGGACTTTTTCAGCCTGAATGAGGGCTTTCTTTCCGAGTATAAAGAAAGATACCTGCCCACCCTGACCCTGTCCCTGATGCCCATTATGATGGAAATGCCCACGGGCGTGCTGAATGATCTCTACGATTACACCTTCCAGACCGGCATCTTGGCTGCTTTGGGATTCTAACCCCCGCCCTCAAAGGTTTCCATTGCCCCTAGCGCTTTTTTGCGCTATACTAAGGCATTCCCCAAGGAGGATCCCGTTCATGCAGGACAGCGGATTGGAAAAGAGAAGCCAAAGCCCTCTCTACCAGCAATTGATGACCCGGCTGAAAAACGACATCATTGCCGGCGTGTATCCCTCCGGCGGCCGCATTCCCAGCGAGCAAGTGCTTTGCTCCACGTATTTCGTGAGCCGCGTCACCGTTCGCAAGGCTTTGCTGGATTTGGTGCAGGAGGGGCTTTTGGTGCGGCGTCAGGGCAAGGGAACCTTTGTGGCGGACAAGCGCATCCAGCGGGATTTACAGCACATCACCAGCTTCTCCATCGCCTGCCTGGATACGGGTCGCGTACCGGGCACCAAGGTGATCAGCGTGCAATATGAGCCTGCCCAGGCCGAGGATCTGGAGGCCTTGGGGGTTCTTGAGGGCGAGCCGGTCCTGGAGATCTGCCGGGTGCGCCTTTGCGACGCAGAACCGGTGATGCTGGAGATCAACCGTTTCCCCACTCGCTACGCCTTTTTGGAAAAGGCGGATTTGAGCGGTTCCCTCTATGGCCTTCTTCGCACCCACGGTATCATCCCCAGCCGCGCGGTGCATGATATTTCCTTGGGGCATGCCACGCCCATGGTGAGCAAGCATTTGAGTACCGCCTTAGGCGCGGCTTTGCTCATTTTGGATGAAACCGTCTTTGACCAGCAGGCCCAACCCCTGCATACCAGCCGCCAATGGATTCGCGGCGACAAATACACCTTCCGGATTTAATCCGGCGTTTAAGAGAAAGAAGAGGTTCCCCCTGAGTACATCCCGTTTTGCCCTATTTGTGGACTTGGAAAACTGCGGCGCGAAAGTCGCCACGCTGCTAAGCGTATTGGAAACCGTGAAAATTCGCGGCGATATCCTGCTTGGCAAGGTCTATGGCTATACCGACCGTTACAGCGACTTGAAAGAAGTGCTGCTTTCCAACACCTTCACCGTGGTGCCCAGCCTGCGCTATGGCATTAGTCAAAAAAACAATGCCGACATCCTGCTGGTCATCGACGCGCTGGAGGTGGCCTACACCAATCCCCTCATCGACAGCTTCTGCATCGTGTCCGGCGACAGCGATTATACCCCGCTGGTAGGCCGGTTGAAGAGCATGGGCAAGTTCGTGCTGGGCATCAGCCGCTCGGAAGCGGCCAGCAACATTTTCATCAACGCCTGCAACGAGTTCCAATTCCTGGAAAACGTGGGCGTTCGCACCCGTACCCCCAGCGTAAAGAAGAAGCAGGCCGCCGACAAGGAATCCTTGGACGAGCAGGAGCTGAACAAAATGCTCATGAGCATTTTGGAAGAGCAGACCGACAAGGACGAGCTTTATGCCAGCGAGCTTAAGGGCGTGCTTCTGCGCTTGCGCCCGGATTTCAATGAAAAGGCCTACGGCTGCGCCACGTTTTTGAAGGTGCTGGACAAGCTCAGCCAGAAATTTGGCAACCTGCGCATCCGCAACGACAACTTTAACGTCATGGTTTCCCTGGCCCAGCAAGGCAAGGAGGCCGCCCCCCAACTGACCAAGGATAACTGGAAGGATGCCTTCCGCGAGCAATTGGCCAGCTACAAGGATGACGGGTTTGAGCGCATCAATCCCAGCATCCTCAAAGCGGACATCCAGGCCGCCTATCCGGATTTTTCCGAACGTACCCTTGGGTTCAAGCGGTTCAGTGACGTTTTGAAGGCCCTGGAGCACGACAAGCTCCTGCAAGTGGAAATGGACGAGCAAAAGACCATGCTCATCAAAGTCTCCTAAGGGTAGGGACTTCCTCCCTGCACCCTCCGCCGGATAAGAATGTCTCGGTTCTCCTGACTCATTCCCAGGGAATCAATGAATGGATATGTATGCGCAATCCCCCTTTGGGCCGCATTTGACGCGGCCCAAAAGGGTCCAGGGCCATAGCCCTGTTGGGGTAAGGGGGAAACCCCCTGTATCCTATCCCCCGTGTCCCCCGCGAAAAAGGAGGTTTCCCATGAGCCACGGATTTGCGCGAATCGCCGCCATGAGCCTGCCGGTGCATCTTGGCACTATCGCAGCCAATGAAAAACAGATCCTGGCCGCCATGAACGCCCTGGCCCCCCAGGGCGTTGAATTGGCCGTATTTCCCGAATTATGCCTGACCGGCTACACCTTGGGGGATTTGCTCTCTCACCGCCTTGTGCTTGAAAGCGCCCTGGACGCGCTTTTGCGCCTTGCCCAGCAAAGCGGCTCCATGGCGGCGGTGGTGGGGCTCCCCCTGGAGGCGGGCGGGCGGTTGTACAACTGCGCGGCGGTGTTACAAAACGGAAAAATACAGGGCATTGTGCCCAAAACTTATTTGTCAAACGGCCACGACGGCGAGGACGTCCGCTTTTTTGTCAGCGGCGCGGAGGCCTGCGGTACGGCCACTGTCCATGGCGAGGACATTCCCTTTGCCCCCCATCTGCTCTTTGACACGGGGCGTTTTTCCTTTGCCGTGGAAATTGGCGGGGACGCCTGGGCGCCCTTGCCCCCAAGCAGCCGGTATGCCCTGATGGGCGCGGAGATCATCGCCTGCCCCGCCGCCATAAGCGCCGCCGCCGGCCAGCAGGACTGCCTGCGCCAGCTCCTTTTGGGGCAAAGTGAACGGCTCCTCGCGGGCTATGCTTATGCCGGAGCCGGCTTTGGGGAAAGCACCGCCGACTTGGTCTTTGACGGGTACACCGGCATTTTCGACAGCGGCTGCGTGCTGTCCCAAGGGGAGCGGTTCCAGCACAGCGGCGGGCAATCCCTGGCCGATGTGGACATCGCTCGCCTCCGTTTTCAACGGCGGAATCGCGGCGGCTTTGCTCCGCCTGCAGGTGAGCGGCGGCCCATGGAGCGCATTGCGCTAGAAAGCGCCAAAGCGCCGTCTTTGCCCCTTTTGCGGGCGCTTTCGCCCCTTCCCTTTGTGCCTTCAGGCGCGGGCGCGGAGCAAGCGCTGGAGGATATGGTGAATATTCAGTCCACGGGCCTAAAAACCCGCCTTAGGGCCATTCATTGCCAGGACTTGGTCATCGGCGTATCCGGCGGAGTGGACAGCACCCTGGCGCTTTTGGTGGCGGTCAAGGCCTTTGACGAGCTGGGCTATCCCCGCCAGCGCATCCATGGCATCACCTTGCCGGGCATGGGGACCGGCGCCCGCACCAAAACCAACGCCGACTTGCTCATGGCGGCCTTGCAGATTTCCGCCCAGGAAATTTCCATTGAAAAGGCCGTGAAGCAACACTTTCTGGACATTGGCCAGGACGCGGACAACCACGATGTGACCTATGAAAACAGCCAGGCCAGGGAACGCACCCAAATCCTCATGGACTACGCCAACAAGGTGGGCGGCATCGTGCTGGGCACCGGCGACATGAGCGAATCCGCCCTGGGCTTTTGTACCTACAATGGCGACCACATGAGCATGTACAACGTCAACGCTTCCGTGCCCAAAACCCTGGCCAAGCGCCTGATCCGCCATCTCTGTGAAACCTGCTTTGAGGGCGTGGCCAAGCCAGTATGCGCGGACATCTTGAATACGCCCATCAGCCCCGAATTGTTGCCGGTTTCGGAGGGGGAACTTGCCCAGCGCACCGAGGAGATTTTGGGCGACTATGCCCTTCATGATTTTTTTCTGTATCATCTTTTGGATAGCGGCAGCGATCCTCAGCGGCTTCGCCTGTTGGCGGCTCAAGCCTTTCAGGGGCTCTATGGCGAAGAAAAAATCAGCGCCCAGCTGGCCACTTTCCTTAAGCGGTTCTTTACCCAGCAGTTCAAGCGCAATTGCGTGCCCGATGGCCCCAAGGTGGGCAGGCTAGGGCTTTCCCCCAGGGGAGATTGGCGCATGCCCAGCGATATGGGCTACGACCTTTGGAAATGACCTTTTTGGGGCGTTTCCCGCTCCCGCACAAAACAGTTCCGCTCAACATCAAACCAAAACCCGTTTGCCTTGAGAACGCCGCAAGACGCGGCGTTTTCCTTTTCCGGCTGCACCAGGATCCGCCGGGCGCAGGGCAGGGCAAAGATCCTTTCCACAAGGGCCTGAATCATGGCCTTTCCGTAGCCTTTGCCCAGATAGCTCGCTTCGCCGATCAAATAATCAATGCTGAACACCCGCTGGGGCTCCTCCACTTGGTACCAGTCCTCCTGGGCCGCATAGCAGTCATAGTACTGGCAAAAGCCAATAGGGGCCGCCCCAAGCCTCACGATGAAATGGCGGAGAAAGGCAAATTCGTTCTCCCGATGTTGGATCTCCTCCAGCCAGTCCTCCGGATGCTCATAATACTGGGCCACGTGCGGGCGTTTGAGCCACTCCTCCATCAGCGGCACATCCGCGTCCGTAAGCGGGCGCAAAGTAGGAACCGCTTCCGTGTTTGCCATGGGCGGCTGCCCCCTTTCTGGTTTGTTGCCCCATTATAGCATACAAGCCGGAACCCTCCCTAAGAGTTGCAAAACCCTGCCAAACCATGTACAATGAAAGGGTCTTTCTGGACTTATTTTTCCTGAAACTGCATAAGGAGGAACGCAAATGCCCGAAAATAGCTATGTTTTCATGACTGATTCCGACTCCGACCTCCCCTTTCGGTATGTGGACGAACTGGGGATTTCCATGGTGTACATGCCCTACATCGTGGACGGCCAGGAATACCTGGATGATCTGGGCCGGGCGGGCAAGCAAAAGGAATATTTCGATAACATGCGCAAAGGAGCCGCACCCGCCACCTCTTTGCTCCCCGCCGTGGTGTATGGGGAGCACTTTGAACCGCATTTTCAAGCGGGGAAAGATATTTTGTTTTTATCCTTCTCCAGCCAGCTTTCCAGTACCATCAACAATATCTATGCCGCACGGGAAGAGCTTTTGGAAAAATATCCCGAGCGAAAGATGATTGTGGTGGATACCCTGAGCATCTCCGCGCCCCAGGCGCTTTTGATTCTGCGGGCTCACGAATTGTACCGCGCTGGCAAAACCATGGAAGAAGTGGCCGCCTGGGTGGAAGAGAACAAGCTGCGGGCCCAGGCCTGGTTCACTGTGGAGGATTTGAAATACCTGCGCCGGGGCGGCCGCATCAGCGCCATGGCCGCCACCATGGGCACCATGCTGGACCTGAAACCCATCATCGTGATCAGCAAGGAAGGCAAAATGGTCAGTGCGGATAAGGTGCAGGGCCGCAAGCGCGCGCTCAGGGTGCTGGCCGATAAAACCGCTGAAAACATAGAGGATCCGGCCAACCAAAAGCTCATCATCATGCATGCCGACGCGCCGGAAGACGCGGAGCGCCTGGAGGCTCTGCTTCGAGAGCGGATTGCGGAGCTTACAGACATTGAAACCATCTTTGTGGGGCCCGTCATCGGTGCTCACTGCGGTCCCGGCACCGTGGCCGCCTGCTTCCTGGGCAAGGAACGCCCCCTGTGATCAGGCGTTTTTTGGCAGAATGGAACTTGCCAAAAAAGTCCGGCTAGCCTTTTCACCGCCTCGCGCCGCGCACAGTTGCGCGGCGCGTTTTTGATCTTTGTAAATCCCCGCGCTGTTCACAGTAAGTTCACAGCATTCCCGCATAGGCTTTGCTATAATAGAAAAGGGAAATGCCGTCTTTCTGCGAAGGGAGCGATTTCATGATCGACGTTCACCATGTTTCCAAACGCTATGGGAGTGTATTTGCGCTTTCAGACGTTTCTCTCCATGTGCGGGAAGGAAGCGTGCTGGGGCTGTTGGGGCAAAACGGAGCGGGAAAAACCACGCTTTTGAACATCATGGCCGGCTATCTGGCGCCTACGGAAGGCCATGTGCTCATCCAGGGAAGCGATCCCCTGCTGGAACCCGAGCAGGCCAAGCGGCAACTGGGCTATTTTCCTGAGCAGCCTCCGCTGTATGACGAGATGACGGTTTTCGAATATCTGCGCTTTGTGAGCCGTCTAAAAGGCGTTGCGAAAGCCGCCATCCTATCCCATGTGGACGAAGTAATGGAAAAGACAGGGCTTAGGGAAGTTCGCCATCGGCTGCTTTCCCATTTGAGCCGTGGGTACCGCCAGCGGGCGGGCATGGCCCAGGCCCTTTGCGGCGATCCCAAGGTGCTTCTTTTGGACGAACCCACCGTGGGGCTTGACCCCAAGCAGATCACCGAAATCCGCAGCCTGATCCGCAAGTTGGCCAAGGGGCGCACCATTTTGTTTTCCTCGCATATTCTAAGCGAAGTCCAACAGCTTTGTGACCATGTGGTGATTTTGCACCAGGGGCGGGTGAAACTGGACACCCCCTTAACGCAAGCGCAAAACAGCGGCGATATTTCGCTGGTCTGCACCTTGGCAGGGGAAGAGGCGCAGCTTTTGCCCCCGCTCCACCAGCTGGAGGGAATCAAGAGCGTGACCGCGCAGCCTTCCGCCCGGGAGAACGCCGCCACCTTTTTGATCACTTTTCGGCGGCAGCCCGAGCCCGAACGGGCACTTTTCACCCTCTTAAGCGGCCTCAACATTCCCCTTTTGGAATTAAACCGCTGCGAGGATACGCTGGAACAGATTTTTTTGCGCACTATTTCCCAGTCCTAAGGAGAATGACGGATGCTAACCATCTGGAAACGTGAACTACAAAGTTTTTTCCATACGCCCATCGGGTATGTGTTTGTGGGAATCTTCCTGGCGCTTTCGGGGTTGATGTTCTATCTGAACAATCTGCAGACCCTGACTGGCGAATTGCTGATCTTTCTTTCCCAGTTAACACTTTTGATCATGCTGCTTTCCCCCCTGTTGACCATGCGCCTGCTTTGCGAGGACCGGCAAAAGCGTACGGACCAGCTGCTTTTGACATGCCCCGTCACCCTGCCCCAAATCGTATTGGGGAAATACCTGGCGGCGGCCACGGTGATGCTGGCGGCGGTGTTTTTGACCAATGTGTTTACCTTGGTGGTGGCCCTGTATGGCAAGGTGTTTGCGGGGGAATGGTTTGTGGGCTATTTGGGTTTTTCCCTGCAATGCCTGGCCTTCCTGGCGCTGGATATGCTGGTGACCTGTTTTGCCAAAAATCAAATCACCGCCGCCATCGCGGCTTTCTCCGCCAATTTCCTGTTTTGGATGGCGGATCTGCTGACGGACTATCTGCCCCAGGGGCTTCCCAGGGACGCCCTGGGGTTTTTGAGCCTGTACAAGCGCTATGAGCCCTTTATCCTGGGACAGCTCAGCTTTGCCAGCATTGTGTATTTTGTTTCCTTTATCGCGGTTTGTCTGGTGGCCACTGTGCACATCATGGATGGCCGGCGCTTTTCCAGAGGAGGTGCGGCATGAAAAAGTTCTTGGCCGGCCTCTGCGCCCTATGGAGCAAGTTCCTGCGCAAGCTGCGCCAGCCCCAGTGGCGGCACGGGCGCTGGAGTATCCTGATTCTCTCCGGCTTTATCGCCGTTTCCGTGCTGATCAACATCGGTGTGGAATCGCTGGAAAAAACCTATGGATGGCGCAAGGACTATAGCTTTAACGGGTATGCCACCACAGGCGCGGAAACGCAAAAAATGGTGAACCGGCTGACCAAATCCATCGATATCTACCTGCTCTACCAAAGCGGCCAAATGGACAGCCAGCTTTTGGAGCTTTTGAACCGCTATGCCGGCCTAAGCACGCTGATCCACGTAAAGCCTACGGATATTGCCAAAAACCCGGGCATCCTCACCCGCTTTCAAGGCGACCTGGATACCGCGGTGGAGGCGGATACCGTCATCGTCCATTGTGAAGCCACCGGCCGCTACAAAGTCCTGACCTATAACGATTTCGTCACCCAAGGCTACAACTACGAAGAAGGTACGTTTGAGGTGGCGGGGCTGGCCTATGAAAAGCAACTGACGGAATCCCTTGTCTACGTCACCGAGGACACCATCCCCGTGGTGGGAATCCTGCAGGGGCATGGCGAATTGACCTTAGAAAAACTCAAAAACTTTACGGATTTCTTGCGCAGCAACAACTATGATTACCAAGCCGTCTCTTTGCTGGGGGGCAGCCGCCTGGACGGCATCGACCTGTTGTTGGTGGCGGGTCCGCAAAAGGACTGGGGCGAAAGCGAGCTTTCCACGGTGGATGCTTTCATCAAAGGGGGCGGGAGCCTTTTGGTCCTGCGGGACTATACGGACCCCATGGATCTGCCCAATTACCTGTCCTTTTTGAAAAGCTATGGCGTGATCCCCCTGCCCGGGGTGGTGATCGCGGGAGAAGAGGATGAGGGCAGCTATTATGGCGAACGGATCTACCTGCTCCCCTATATGTGTGAGCTGGATATGACCCTTCCCCTGCTGGCCGGAAAGCTGGACATCTTGCTTTTGGCCGGCGCTGGCGCCTTTGAAAACCCACCGGAGCCCAGTGCGGCCCTAACCGTCGCCACCGTGCTGAAATCCGGCCCCCACGCCTATTTGCGGGATCCCTCCGATGGCAACACCTCCATGGACAAACAGGCGGAGGACCGCACCGGCGAGTTGAGCCTTGCCCTTTATGCCCACCGCATGCACCCCTCCGGCAATATCAGCCGCCTGTTCGCCATCGGCAACAGCACCCTGTTCACCGACGAATACATTTATCAGCGCACCTTCAACCAGGAGTTCATGCTGCAGCTTTTGGGGCAGCTGCTGCCTCAAAAAACCGTTTCGCTGGACATCCTGGCCTCCGCCGCGTTCCATCCAGGGCTTTTGGCGGGCAGCCAGACCTTGGGCCTTGCGTTGATCATCGGCGTTCCGCTTTTGACCCTGATTGCCGCGCTTTGCATGCTATTGCCCAGGCGCAACCGCTAATCCGTAGGATCATGACTAGGGGGGCTTTCCTGTGCAACATCCACCCATGAAGACCCGAAACCATCCCCGTACCCCACTGCAAAAAAAAAGACGCACCGCCCTTTTTGTGGGGGTAGCGCTGGTTTTGGCGTTAGCGTTTGTGTTCGTTTTGCCCAGCCTCCAAGCCCTATTCCCCAAGGAAAACGGGCCCCTCCCCCTTCGCACTTTTTCCTTTGAAACCCTGGACGAAACGCAACCCGATACCCTAGTGGACATTACCGTTGCCCAGGGCAGCGAGGACCCCTTTACCCTGGTGTACCAGCACGAGCAGCTCTTCCTGCAAAAGGATGGCTCTTTGGTGCTTATTGACGAGCTTCTGGCGCAAAAGATTCTCAAGGCCGCCACCCTCATCGCCGTGGAGGATGTGGTGGCGGACGATCTTGCGGAGATCCGCAAGCACCTGCCCGAAATGGGGCTGGAGCCCCCGAAAATCTCCGTGACAGTGCGCTATCAGGACGGCCGCGAGGATCTTTTGCAACTGGGAAACAACGTGCCGGAAACCACCTATTACTATTATCGCTGGTCCGGTTCCCAGAAGGTCTACATGTGCGACGAAGGGGTCTATGAGGCCTTTTCTTACACCGCTGCCATGCTATTGCCCGTCAACCAGCCCATCTTGCAAAAAAGCCTCATTGACCAGGTTGTGATTCGCGCCAGGGGGCAAAATTCCATGGAACTTCAGCTTTCCACCGACTCCGCCGGCATGACCAGCGGCACCCTGCTCTCCCCCTATCGCTATCCCCTGGACGCCACCGCCATAGGAGACTTGGTCACGGCCATCACCAACTTCCGCCTGGGCACCTTTCAGGAGGAGGTAACGCCTGAAACCTTGACCACCTACGGCTTCGACGATCCCCTTACCGTGATTGACATCCACCAGCAGGCCGGGGTTTACGGCGCGCTAGACGAAAACGGTATCCTCACCTCCCATGAGGCTGACGAGCAAACCCTGCGCATTGTGCTGGGACGAAAAGAAGGCGATTACTTCTATACCTGCGAGTATGACGGGAAGTGCTATTATGTCAGCGCGTTTTTGGCCTCCGCCCTGCTGGCTGTCACGCCGGATTCCCTGATCACCCGTCACCCCGCGGACTTGGGCGGCGCAACCCTTGCCCAAATCCAGGTGCAGTTAGGCGGTAGAATGCTGGACATCCGCCGCCAACAAACCGAACGCGTCCTGCCCAACAACCAACTGGCCACCGACGAGGCCGGCAACACCCTCTACGATGTTTCCGCTACCCTCAACGGCGAGCCCATCCCTGCCGAGGCCTTCGACGGGCTTGTGAACCGCCTGAAGATCATGCAAGTAGCCGGAGATGTGGATTCCCATTTCTCCCCAGGCGCTGCCACGCCCCGCTGGCAACTGACGTTGACCACCACGGGCGGCACGGTGCGCACCATTTCCGCCTATCCCATGGACGCCTTCTTTGACGCCATCGCCGTGGACGGCATTGTGGAACACACCTTGCAGGCGGAAAGCCTGGAGGCGGCGCTGGCGGACTTTTTGCCATAACAAAAAAGGTTCCGGGAGACGGCCTCCGGCGGCTAAAGGGCTGTTGCCCTTTAGAATCCCTTTCCTGAAACGCCCATAAAATGGGCGTTTCACAGATGGGTCCAGGGCACAGCCCTGGCAGTGGTTTGGAGGCGGAGCCTCCAAAAAGGGTTTA
>JAVBVF010000025.1:0-25742 GCA_031554475.1 Eubacteriales bacterium
CAAATTCTTAATAACCTTAACAAAGCAAGGCGGTCAGATTGCAAAATCTGACCGCCTTGCTTTGTTGACCTCAGAGCCACACCGTTACTGCAAAGCCGCCTTTGAAGAAGTAAGTGTTCGTCTTTGGTCCATCTGGTGGAGGTGGGGGGAGTCGAACCCCCGTCCGAAAGCACGCTGATATGACGTTCTCCGAGCGCATCCTAAGTTTTAGGATTCCCCTCACAAAGCGCCCTTAGGCAGGCTCTTTGCTACGGTAGCTTCATGATTACGGGTAACGCTTCAAAGCTTGGGCGCACTCGTTCCCCACATGAATGACGCCGAGTACCGAACCTGTGGGCCGTCCGGGTCGACGCACGGCATTAAGCCGCGAAAGCGTAGTTGTTATTGTCAGTTATTGTTTTTCCCCGTTGTTGCGCGGTACAGGGTCCGCGGCTCGCTGATCATACCCTCATAAACCCCCGTCGAAACCGAAACACCCCCATGTGATTTCTGACAATACGCGTGCAAACTAGGCTTGGTTTTTCTCAGCCGTCTTGCCTGCCCTTGAAAGCCCGTTCCATTTCACGCCTGGCATCCTTGTCGGCGGCTACATCCCGCTTGTCGTGCAGGTGCTTTCCTTTGCATAGCCCAAGCTCCAATTTCATCAGCCCGTCTTTCAAATACACCTTGAGCGGAATCAGCGCATATCCCTGCCGGTTAACGAGGGAAGCCAGTTTCCGAATCTCGCTTTTGTGCAGGAGCAGCTTCTTGGGCCTGAGCGGATCGGTGTTGTGAATGTTGCCGTGATCGTAAGGGCTGATGTGCATGCCCTCCGCGAAAATCTCGCTTTGGCGAACCATGCAGAAGCTCTCCTTAAGGTTCACACGGCCCTGTCGCATACTTTTGACTTCCGTACCAAACAGGCAGAGTCCGCATTCGTAGGTTTCTTCCACAAAGTATTCGTGATACGCCTTTTTGTTCTGCGCAATGGGCTTGATGCCCTGTTGATGCGGCACGGTCGTCACCTCCCTGGCAGCCTGCCGTGTGGAGCGGCTCGGGCAGCAATTGATTATAGCATGCTTCGGGGTGGATTGCACGTAAAAAATATCCCATCTTTGAGTCCCCGTCTTGGTGCGGCGGCTTTTGCTTTGATAAAGAAAATCAAGGAAGAAAGACTTGACGGATGGAGGGGGTTGCGCATACAATAGGAATACAGAGATTCCTAGAATTTCAGAACGGAATAAATGCGAAGGGGACTTGCCTTATGAGGTATGTAGCGCCGTCGGCAGAGATTCGTGATACATTCCATCAGGGGACGAATCGACGTGCCTATGAAATGCTGGGCGCACACCCCTGTGGGGAAAGTGGGGGCGAGGAATGGCATTTTTGCGTTTGGGCGCCCCATGCGCAGCACGTGGCCCTGGTGGGGGATTTTAACCATTGGGACAAGAGCCGCCATCCGATGGAAAAGCAATATGACGGCACATGGGAACTTCAGCTTCCCAGGGAGGAGTTGTGGCAAAACCTCCCGCAGGACGGGTATCCCACCTATAAATACGCGGTGTGGGGCAGCGATGATGTATGGCGCATGAAAGCGGACCCTTTCGCTTTTTATAATGAGTGCCGCCCGCATACCGCCAGCCGCTTGTATAACTTGGAAGGGTACGCCTGGCAGGATCAGGCATGGATGGAAAAGCGTCATGATTTTAACCCCTATGTAAACCCCATCAATATTTATGAGGTGCACATCGGCTCCTGGAGGCGGCATGAGAACGGGGAATGCCTGACCTATCTCGAATTTGCGGAGCAGCTGATCCCTTATGTGCTGGAGATGGGCTATACCCATATCGAGCTGTTGCCAGTGATGGAGCATCCGCTGGATATGTCCTGGGGGTATCAGGTCACAGGATTTTATTCCGCTACGGCCCGGTATGGAACCCCTAAGCAGTTAATGGCGTTCATTGACGCCTGCCACCAGGCAGGCATTGGCGTTCTGTTGGACTGGGTACCGGCCCATTTCCCCAGGGATGAGATGGGATTGTTCCAGTTTGACGGCACCAATCTTTATAACCATCCCGATCCTCGCCGTGGGGAGATCCCCCAGTGGGGGACCAAGCTCTTTGATTTTGCCCGGGGCGAGGTTTGCAGCTTCTTGCTCAGCAACGCCTGCTTTTGGCTGGACTGGTTCCATGCGGATGGCCTAAGGGTGGACGCGGTATCCGGCATCATTTTTTATGATTTTTGCAAAGATCCGGGACAGTATCTTCCCAACCGCTTTGGCGGGCGGGAAAACCTGGACGGCATTCAGTTTTTGCGCCGCATGAATGAAACGGTGTATCATGACTTCCCCGGGTTGATGATGGTGGCGGAGGAAAGCACCGCTTTCCCCATGGTCACCGCGCCCACATACATTGGCGGGTTGGGCTTTGGCTTCAAGTGGAACATGGGATGGATGAACGACATCCTTTCGTATGTGAAGCTAGATCCCGTCTACCGGAAATATCACCACAACAAGCTGACGTTTAGCATGTTCTATGCCTTTAGTGAAAACTACATCCTTCCCTTTTCCCACGATGAGGTGGTGCACGGGAAGCACAGCATGCTGGATAAGAATCCAGGCGATTTGTGGCAAAAGTTCGCGGGCCTGCGCGCTGTATATGGATATACCATGGCCCACCCGGGCAAAAAACTTCTCTTCATGGGCAGCGAGTTTGCGCATTTCATCGAATGGAAGTACGATGACCAGCTGGACTGGTTCCTGCTTTTATACGACCGCCATCCGCAGCTGCGGCGCTGCGTCAAGGAACTGAACCATTTGTACCGAAACACGCCTGCCATGTACGAGGTGGACCAGTCCTGGAACGGGTTCCAGTGGATCACCCCCAATGATTCGGACAACAGCGTGCTGGCGTTCCTCCGTACGGATAAGCGCGGAAGGGCTATGCTCTGCGCGGTTAACTTCACCCCTGTTTTCCATCCCATTTACCGGATTGGTTTGCCTGTGGGCGGCAAGCTCCAAGAGGTTTTCAATACGGACCGTGAGGAATTTGGCGGCAGCAACCAATACAACGCCTATGAACTGGAAGCGAGGGCAGGGGAATGGAACGGATTTCCCTTCTGGGCTGAGATCTGCCTGCCGCCCTTAAGCTGTGTATATTTTGCCTATGACAAGAGTTTTCCGGAGAGGAAGCCCGTGCTCTGTTTTGGTCGGCTGTCTAAGGCGCTGAAACGTCTCCGAAAAAGGAGTGTTTAAGCCCCCCCCTGATCACAAGGAAGAAACTGGATGAATGGCGAAATGAAGGAATATAATTAACCATCAATCGCCGCGCGTTTCGCATCAATAAACTGAAGGAGTGTCCTTCCATGATGAAGAAAAAACAGTGTATCGCAATGCTTTTGGCAGGCGGACAGGGGAGCCGACTGGGAATCCTGACAGAAAACATGGCCAAGCCCGCGATTCCCTATGGCGGAAAATACCGGATCATCGATTTTCCCTTGAGCAATTGCACCAACAGCGCCATTGATGTGGTGGGCGTGCTGACCCAGTATCAGCCTTTGGAATTGAACGCCTATATCGGCAGCGGCTCTCCTTGGGATTTGGACTTGGCCCATGGCGGCGTTTACGTGTTGCCTCCCTATGTGAAGGGAAAGCAGGGGGAATGGTATTCCGGCACGGCCAACGCGATTTATCAGAACTTGGCGTTTATCGAACAATTCAACACGGATTATGTGTTGATCCTAAGTGGCGACCATATCTACAAGATGGACTACAATGCCATGCTGCGTTATCATATCGACAAAGGCGCGGACGCCACCATCGCCGTGCGGGAGGTTCCCTGGGAGGAGGCCAGCCGCTTTGGCATCATGAATACCGATGAGCAAAACGCCATCAACGAGTTTGAGGAAAAGCCCGCAAAGCCCAAAAGCAACAAGGCCAGCATGGGCGTGTATATCTTTACTTGGGAAAAGCTGCGCAAGTATTTGGTGGAAGACGCGGCCACCCCCAAAAGCGCCAATGACTTTGGCAAGAACATCATTCCCAATATGCTGCGCGACAAGCAGCGCATGTTCGCCTATGATTTTGACGGGTATTGGAAAGACGTGGGAACCATCGAGAGCCTTTGGGAAGCCAATATGGACCTTTTGAACGTTCCCATGCCCATTGATCTACATGACAAAAGATGGCGCATTTACGGTCGCAACCCGGGCATGGCGCCACACTTTATTGCCAAAGGCGCGATGGTGAAAAACTCGCTGATCACCGAAGGCTGCGAGATTTATGGCAAGGTGGACCACAGCGTTATTTTCGCGGGAGTCACGGTGAAGGAAGGCGCCACGGTGGAGGATAGCGTGGTGATGCCCGGCGCGGTGATCGAGTGCGGCGCGCTGGTGCGGCGGGCGATCTTGGCGGAGGGCGCCGTGATTGGCGCGGGCGCCGTGGTGGGCGAAGAAACGGGGGACATCGCGGTGGTGGGCGAGCATGTGAATTTGCCTGCCGGCGGCACGGTGAAGGCCGGAGAACAACGCGCGAAGTGATGCGCGCCATCTTACAGGAAGCGAGGACAAAGCCATGAAAAATGTGATGGGCGTTATTTATACAGGAGAAAAAGACAACTTCCTGCGCGAACTCACGCTGCTGCGCGCGGTGGCGGCGGTACCCGTGGCGGGCCGGTATCGGGTGATCGATTTTTTGGTCAGCGGCATGGTGAACAGTGGCATCAAAAACGTAGGCGTGATCATGCAAAAGAATTATCACAGCCTGATGGATCATCTGGGCAGCGGCAAGGAATGGGACCTCCATGGCAAGAACGACGGGCTTTACATTCTGCCGCCGTTTCTCACCCGGGAAAACGTGGGCGTTTATAACGGCTCCCTGGATGCCCTGCACTCCAATATGGGTTATCTGCGCCGCAGCCGGCAGGAATATGTGCTGCTGTGCAACAGCCTGATCATTTTCAACACCAATTTTACCAGCCTGTTCAACAGCCATTTCCAAAGCGATGCCGATATCACCCTGATGTATACCAAGGATCCGGCCATGCAGAGGCCTGAATACGGGACCTATTTGGACATCAGCGAGGACGGATTCGTGGTGGATGTGGAAATCGATCCCACCAAGCCCCGTTACGAGAACACCAGCATGGAGGTCATGCTGATGCGCAAAGAGCTGCTCCTGGAATTGGTGGACAGAGGCGCGGCCCACGGCTATCACGAGCTGACGCGGGATGTGATCCAGCGGATGATCCGCGATGCGGGCATGAAGGTGGCAGGTTACGAGTACAAGGATGTCTGCTTCCGGATCGACAGTGTGCAAAGCTATTTCAAATTCAACATGAACATGCTGGACACCAAGGTTCGCCATGCGCTCTTTAGCGAGGATAAGCCCGTTTATACCAAAGTGCGCGACGAGCTGCCCGCCCGTTACATGGAGGACGCGAAAATCGAGGATTCCATGATCGCCGACGGCTGCATCGTGGATGGCACCGTGGAGCACAGCGTTTTGTTCCGTGGAGTGAAGGTGGGCAAGGGCGCGGTGCTCAAAAACTGCATCATCATGCAGGACAGTCATATCCAGGAGGGAGCCCAGCTGGAAAATTGCATTCTGGATAAGCAGGCCGTGATTCATCGGGATGGAAAATTGATCGGAACCAGCTCCTATCCCATTGTGATTTCCAAGAATATGCAGATTTGAGGAATCGGCCACAGTAACTTTGGAGGAGGGGTTTCATGAATATTCTTTTTACGGCCAGCGAAAGCGTACCCTTTGTGAAAACCGGCGGATTGGCGGACGTGGTAGGTTCGCTGGCGCCGGTGCTTGCCAAAGAAGGCCACGATGTGCGCGTGATTTTGCCCATGTATTCGGCCATTGCCGCACAATGGCAGGCAAAGATGCAATTCCAACTGCATTTCGATGTGCAATTGGGCTGGCGCAGACAGTATTGCGGCGTGAACATGCTCAAAAAGGATGGCGTAACCTATTATTTTCTGGATAATAAGTACTATTTCGGCCGTCCGTATATCTACGGCCTGGGCGGGGACGAGTACGAGCGCTACGGCTTTTTCTGCCGTGCAGTTTTAAATGCTCTGCCACTTTTGGAGTTCAAACCGGATATTTTGCATGCCCACGATTGGCAAAGCGGAATGATTCCGGCCCTGTTGAAGATTCAATATGCCCACCTGCCTTTTTACGCGGGCATTCATTCCATCTTTACCATTCACAATCTGCAATACCAGGGGATCTTTGGGATTCGGGAAGTGCAAGATGTACTGGGGCTGGGCGATGGGCTATGGAGCGCGGATAAGCTGGAATGCTTTGGCTGCGCCAACTTCATGAAGGCGGGCTTGGTGTATGCCGATGCCATTTCCACCGTGAGTCCCAGCTACGCCCAGGAGATCACCACCGCATACTATGGCGAACGGCTGGATGGCTTGATCCGTGCCCGTAAAGATTCCCTCTATGGCGTTTTGAACGGCATTGATGTGGAGGAATACAACGCGGAAACCGATCCGCTGATTTACGCCCACTTCTCCAAAGAAAACCTGGCCAACAAGGCGGAAAATAAGCGCCGCTTGCAGCAGGATTTGGGGCTGGAGATCAATCCGGACATCCCGCTGGTCGCCATGATCGGGCGGTTGACCAACCAGAAGGGCTTGGACTTGGTGGACTGTGTTTTGTCCGATATGATGGAGGAAAAGATCCAGCTTGCGGTTTTGGGCATGGGCGACGCCCGCTATACCAACCTCTTCAGCTGGGCGGAGCAGAAATACGCGGGTAAGATGGCGGCGCGTTTTGCCATGGATCATGAGCTGGCCCATAAGATTTATGCCGGCGCGGATTTTTTCCTGATGCCTTCGCTGTTTGAGCCCTGCGGCTTGAGCCAGCTGATCTCCATGCGCTATGGTACGGTACCCATCGTTCGGGAGACCGGCGGCCTTCGGGATACGGTGCTCAGCTATAATGAATTTACCAAGGAAGGCAATGGGTTTTCCTTCCTCAACTATAACGCCCACGACATGCTCACCGTGATTCGCCGCGCCTTGCGCTTCTATGAAACGGAAAAGGAAACCATTGAAAGGCTCCGGGTACGGGGCATGGAAGGGGACTACAGCTGGACCCACAGTGCCAAAGAGTATGTGGCGATTTATGAAAAGCTGGCGGAAAAGGCGTAAAGAGGGGGACCCTCGCTGCAAGACATGTTGCACCTGTCCTAAAATGAATTTCCAACAAGGCAGCCCTCCAGCTTGTCGATAAAGCAAGGTTTTTGAAAGAAATGGTTCTTGCTTATTTCTTTTCACCGCGTGAATTGCGCAGTGAAATAAAGGGTCCAGGGCAGCGTAGGGAAGCGAGGGCGCGGTGCGCCCTGCCGCGAAGCGGCAAGTGACCCGTAGCTGGGACTTGAAGCAAGTGCGTGAGCAGTAGCGAAACGCACGATGACTGAAAGTCCGCAAATGGGGCGGAGCCCCTACACGGACCTTTTTTGACAGGCTGAGGCTGAGCGCCCCTCCGGAAGCGGAGGGGCGCTGCGCTTAAGAGGTTTTGCTTAACCGCATTGGAAAAGTGGATCAAAGGTTTCTTACGTAGCGGACGTCCACAAGCTCCTTGCCGCCGATTTCCATCACCAGCTGGTCCTGTGTGGCCACAAAACCATTTTTCTCGTAGAACGCTATGGCTCTTGCATTTTTCGCCAAAACCCAAAGATAGACCTTTTCATACCCTTGTTTGCGCAGCTCCTCCAGCGCGTTGTGAAGCAGGAGCTGCCCTTTGCCCATGCCCCAATGGCCTGGTAATAGATAAATGGAGATGAGCTCGCCCCATCCCTCCATGGCGGACTCCCGGGCAGGGCAAATCGAAGCGGTGCCAATGGCCTCCCCTTCATCAAGCATCACCAAGGAATCCCAGTCGCTGGTTTTCAAGGTGGCAGACCACCGGTTTTCCGGCAAATTTTCTAAATATTTCCAAGGTATGATGCCCTGGTAGGCCGCTTTCCAACTTAGCGCATAAATGCGGGACAGGGCGTCAACATCGTCGGTAGGCGATACTTTCCGGATTTCCATGTTACAATTCCTTCCTGCGGAACCGTTCGATCATTTCAAAAGAAAGGCTGAGCGGATTGCGGTTGGCCTGGATCTCGCCCCGATGGAACCAGCGCGCCTCGGACAGCTCGCTTTCCTGCAAGGTGATCTGGTTGCTGCCGTCTAATTCCGCGTGGAAGCCGATCATTTCACTTTGGCTGAACCCCCAGGCCTGACTGGCCACATAGCGGATGTTTTTCACTTTCAGCCCCACCTCTTCCATCACTTCACGGCGGACGGTTTCCTCCAAGGCTTCGCCCACCTCGGTGTACCCCGCGATCAGAGAGAAATGGGGGAAGGCGGCATGGGCATTGCGGGCCATGAGCAAGTACTCCCCATGGGTAATGGCCACGGAGACGGCGGGGGAAATCGTGGGGTAAACCGTTTGCCCGCAACAGGGGCAGACCAGCGCCCTCTCCGTGGTGGAATGACCAAAGGGCGTTGCGCAGCCGCCGCAGAACCGGTTGCGGCGGTACCAGCACACCAGGTGATAGGCGGTGACCAGCAGCAGCTCGTCCTGGGTAGAGGCAAGTTGACGGAAGATTCCGGCGGAATGATAGCAAAGGCCCATGTCTGCAGGGATAGAAAGAGCGAGCTCCGTATCCAGCCCGTAGACGACATGGCCATCCAGCTTGAAAAGCATCAGGGGTTGGGAAGAGGCGGGAAGAAAAGGGGACACCTGGGAGAAGGCCGGAAAGATATCCCTGGTGAGATCCGCGCCGAGCAAAACGCGGTCTTGAAAAAAGCAAAGCAAAAGATCTTCCGCCCCGCAGGGCTTGGGAATGGGAGCAAGGAAGAGGGTCTCGCTTCCAATCATCATAGAGGACACCTCGTTTCACAGATTGTTCTTATCTTAGCGCAAAAGAAAAAATTGTCAAATGCTTTTCTCGCCTATTTCCACAGGTTGTTTTTCTGCGTTATAATGACGTGTGTTCACATTTCATACAGGACTGATGGAGGAAAGCAAATGACAGAGAAGGGAACCGTTTGGGTGGTTGGCGCTTCCAGCGGGTTGGGATGTGCCACGGCGGAGGCCTTTGCCCAAGCCGGCTGGCGGGTGGTGGCAGGAGCACGGTCTTTTGCCCCAGAAGCACAAGCAAAACCAGGACAGGATTGGCAAAGTGGAAGCCGTCTCCACCTTCTGGCACTGGATGTGACGGAGGAGAAAAGCTGTGAGGATTTCCGGCAGGAGGCTTTGCAAATCAGCCCGCGGGTGGACGTGCTTTGTTACGCGGCGGGGTTATTGGTGCTGGGTTCCTGCGAGGAAACCTCTCCGGCGGAGTACCGGCGCGTGATGGACACCAATTTTTTGGGCATGGTCCGTATGGTGCAAAAGGCGCTTCCCACCATGCGTGCACAGGGCAAGGGAAAGGTGGTGCTCTTTTCCTCGATGAACGGCCTGGTGGCCACACCCTTTCAAAGCGCCTACGTGGCCAGCAAGCACGCCATCCAGGGGTATGCCCAGTGCCTGGCCATGGAGGGGAAGCCCTTCCATATTCAGGTTTCCGTGGTGGAGCCCGGGGATCACCAGGGGGGAAGCCAGCGTTACCGTCCTAGGGCGGAAAATGGTCGTGAAGCGTCGCCGTACAAGGCGGAATATGAAAGCGCCTGCGCCGTGATCCATGGGGACGAGGCGAAAGGGCTGTCCCCTCAACGACTTGGGCAAAAGGTGGTGCGCCATGCCAGCCGAAGAAAAATGCGCTCGCCGCTACGGGTGGCAAAGCTGGACCAGCGGGCGGCGGTGTGGCTAAAAACCCTGCTTCCATCCGGTTTTTTCATATCCCTCATGCGGGCGTATTATGTGAAGCGGCGCGGATAGGGCTCTTTTCGCGTTGATCCGTCAAAAAGGAACACAAATTCTGTTAAGCATTGAAATTTCTATGCTTAGCGAGTATAATGATCTGGACACCAAGCAAAGGCATGGAGGTATGGGCTTGTACAGATTGTTGATCGTAAGCAAGGATCCGCGGGTCGAGGACATGTTTGCCTCCCTGGATGGCTGGGAAACCATGGGATTCAAGCAGCCTCGCCTTCGTACCACCGTAGAGGACGCGATTGCTTGCATGCAAAAGCATCATGTGGATGCCATCGCTGTGGAGCAAAGCCCCGAATTTGATGAGCTGATTGCGTATTTGGATCAGGCTTATCCGGCGCTTCCCATCTTTCACATTGAAAAAAGCGCGGACGAGCAGTTGGCAACGCTTAAAGAGGTTTATCAGCTTTTGAACCAGCTTCATTTTGACCATTCTAATGACGACTATGACGAAGCCTATTATTTTAAGCTGGCGCGGGAGCATTGGATGAAAATGCTTCTTAGCGGCATGGTTTCCTCACCGGTAAAGGTGTTGATCAATCACCGCTTGTTCCGTTGTGTGGAATCCGTGGACGCCCCTTGCATTTACGCCCGCTTGTCGGTGCCGTCGGGAGACAGCTTTTTGACAGGGCGCTGGCACTATGGCAGCGAGCGGCTGGAAATCGCGTTGCGCAATTTCTTTGGGAACGACCATGAGAAAATGCTGGTGCATATCGCCGTGGTTGCGCCGGAAGAGGTACGGGTATTAGCCTGCCCCAAACCCGAATATACTCATAGCGCATCCTTTGGGGCGGACCATGTGCTAGGCTTTATTGAGGAAACCATCGACCAAATCGAACAGTATTTGGGGCTGAAAATGAATGTGGTCGATATTCGCAAGCTGGAAAATATCACAGCCTTCGCCACGGATTTCTAAATAGAATCGGCGGCGTTCCTCCAAAAGATGCAAAAGCGAAAGGGGTTAATCACCATGGGTTTTATTAAGAACATTGTGACCAGCCAATTCATCGACGTGATCGAATGGAAAGACGACTCGCAAGATACAATGGTGTACCGCTACGATATGAACGGCAAGGAAATCATGATGGGCGCCCAGCTGACCGTGCGGGAAAGCCAAGTGGCGGTTTTTGTGAATGAAGGCCAGCTGGCGGACGTTTTTCAGCCTGGTCGCCATGAGCTGACCACGCAGAACATGCCCATCTTAACGGCGCTCAAAAGCTGGAAATTCGGCTTTAATTCGCCCTTCAAGAGCGATGTGTACTTCATCAGCACCAAGCAGTTCCTGGATCGCAAATGGGGCACCAGCAATCCTGTCATGATGCGGGACGCCGAATTTGGCATGATTCGCATTCGCGCTTTTGGTATTTACTCCTTCAAGGTTTCCGATCCCACGGTATTTCTGAAGGAGGTCTTTGGAACCAACGGCCTGTTCACTGTGGAAGGCGTGGAAGGGCAAATTAAGCGTACGCTGGTCTCCGGCTTGAGCGATGCCATTGCCGAGAGCAAGATCCCCGCGCTGGATCTGGCGGCGAATTATGAGGAACTGAGCCAGTATTGCCTCAAGGCGCTTACACCCAAGGTGGAAGCGCTAGGCTTGTCCCTTTGTACCTTTGTGATTGAGAACATCAGCCTGCCAGAAGAGGTGGAGAAGTCCATTGATAAGCGCACCTCCATGGGCGTGGTGGGGGATCTGAACAAGTACAGCCAGTTCCAGGCTGCGGAAGCCATGCGGGAAGCCGCCAACAATCCCAACGGCGGCATGGCGGGCATGGGTGTAGGCATGGGCGCGGGCGCGGCCATGGGGCAGATGTTTACCCAGAGCATGAACACGGGTATGAACGGGCAGCAAACTGCCCAGCAGGCCACGGTTCCTTGCGTCGCTTGTGGAAAGCCCATGGCGGCTGGTAGCAAGTTCTGCCCGGAGTGCGGGGCGGCGCAAGCGGTGAAAGCGGTTTGCAAGGGTTGCGGTGCTGAGCTTACCAATGGCGCGAAGTTCTGCCCTGCTTGTGGACAACAAGTACAGTAAGTTTCATACGCCCTAGGGCGAAAGCAAACAGAGCGGGCATGAAACATGCCCGCTCCAGCTTGTCAAAAAAGGTCCGTGCAGGGGCTCCGCCCCTTGCATCCCCGCCAGGGTTTCGCCCTGGACCCTTTATTTCACCGCGTATTCACGCGGTGAAAAGAAAAAAAGCAAGAACCAGTTCTTTCAAGAACATTACTTTATCGATAAGCTGGAGCGGACATGTTTCATGCCCGCTCTTTTTGCTGAAAAGGCCATATTGCGTTGTCAGCTTCGGCGGCAAAGGAATGTCACGTACGGACCTGTACGCTCCATCCCTTAGCCACCTCGCTTCCGCGCAACCGGACCTTTTTGAGCAAGCTCCAGCCCGTTGCCAAAGCGTCTATTAACGTATCGCCAGGCATCGTAACATGCCAGCTTTTGGATGTGGTAAAGGGCATGCATCCCTTACCCCAACCGCAGATGCGCAATGAGCTTTGGCAGAACTCTTTCAAACTGTACGCCGTAGCGCAGGGGCTCGCCTTGCGCAAGGGTGAGGGAGATGCTTTCGTGGGTAAGCGCCAATGCCAGTTCCGCCGCTTCTTTCAGCGCCTGGCCGTTGAGCAGCGCCGCCAAGAGGAAGCTGGCGAACACGTCGCCGGTGCCGTGGAACACCCCTGGATACCGCTGCCGAAAAAAGAAGAGGGGCTTTCCCATGGTTTTCGAAAACACCGCAATGCCTGTTTGGTCGGGTGTAAAGGCCACATCCGTCAAAACCACATGACGAGGCCCCAGGGCACAAAGCTCCTGAAGCAATTCTGTCACATAGCCTTCTGCTGCGTAACCGGACTCGGGGTAAGGTTTATGGAGTAAAAAGGCGGCTTCCGTCAGGTTGGGAACAATGGTCTGGGCGCGGGCGCACAGACGGCGCATCATCACAGGCATGGAGGGGTGCATCAGGGAATACAGCTTGCCCTGATCGGCAAAGGCGGGGTCCACAAAGATGTGGGTGGAGGGGCCTGTAAGCCGGTCCATCATTTGCAACACCTGATCCACCTGGGCGGGCGAAGCCAGGTACCCTGAATAGAAGGCGTCAAAATCCAAACCAAGGGTTTGAATATGCTCGGCAATGGGCAAAAGCTGTTCCGACAAATCCAAATGGGTATAGCCCGTAAACTCGCCTGTGTGGGTGCTTAAAAGCGCCGTGGGAACGGGGGAAGTGTTGATACCGGCAGCGGACAAAATAGGTAGCGCCACGGTGAGTGAGCAGCGCCCCACACAGGAAATATCATGGACTGCCAATGCGTGCTTTTGCATGCTTTCGCCTCCGTTTTGGATTCTCTCTATGATACACCAACGGGAAAAAAATGCAAGCAGCATGGACAGGGAGGTAATCTCGCGGTACAATAATAAGAATAGAATGGGCTTATGGAGGCGGTTGAATGCACGTAGTGCTGGTGAATCCGGAAATTCCGCAAAATACAGGCAATATTGCCCGAACTTGCGCCGCCACGGGCTCGATGCTCCATTTGATCAAGCCCCTGGGCTTTTCCCTGGAGGACAAGTATTTGAAGCGGGCAGGCTTGGATTATTGGCAGATGATGCGTTTTGGCGTGTATGAGAGCTTTGAGGAGCTGCTTCACGCCTATCCTAAGGCGCGCATGCATTTTTTGTCTACCAAAGCCCCCAGGGCTTATACGGAGGCTGCCTTTTCGCTGGATGATTTTTTGGTGTTTGGCTGTGAGACCCGGGGGCTGGACGAAAGTCTGCTAAAGAAGGTGTACGATCGCTGCATCCGAATTCCGATGGTGGAGGGGGCAAGAAGCCTGAATTTGAGCAACTCCGTGGCTATTGTCCTTTATGAGGCCTTGCGCGCCCAAGGGTTTGCAGGGTTGCAGCAAAACGGGGAGTTGACAGGCCGCCAGGATGCCCATGCGCCCTGGATGGATTATGTGTAACGAAACGAGTAGCCTTGTCAAAAGGAGGATCTGCCATGAATGATCAAACGCGGGTGTTTTACGGATCCTATGATCCTGAAGAAGCCCAGGAAGAGCAGCAATATCTGCAGGATGAATATGGGCAGGATGAGGAAGCATATCCCGCTGAAACAGGGATGAACGATGCGTATCCTGACTACGACGTGCTGGACGAAGGCCTGGAGGAACGCCATGGGTTTCGCCGGTTCCGCGTGGCCATGAACGTGTTCGATACCGCCGGTATTTTGGCCGGTGTGGTGGTGATTTTGGCGCTGACAGCCCTGATTGTCAGCATGGTTTCCTGGCTGCGAACGGACATTTTGCATTCCTTTGTGATTTTGCAATCCAGCATTCAATGAGCAAACCGTCGGCCGCATGTGCGCAATCCCTCCTGTGCAGACTATGGCGCACAGCGTTTTTGAAATGAATGGACAGGAGGAAACAGCTATGGCCCCATCCGGTCTGAAGCGCATGCAACAGGAATGCGCCGCTTTCTTTGATACCCTGTGGGTGGGCGATCAAAAGCCCCTGGTCTTTGGCGACGGTTGCGAGAAGGAGCCGGTGTTAATGCTCATCGGGGAGGCGCCCGGGGAGCAGGAGGCGATGGAGGGCAAGCCTTTTGTGGGCAAGGCGGGGAAAAACCTGAACGCGTTTTTGGAGATCGTGGGCTTGAACCGCAATGAGATTTATATTTCCAATGTAGTCAAAATCCGCCCGACGAAAAAAAGCGCTTCCGGCAGGATGAGCAATCGCCCGCCTACCCGGGAAGAAATGGCCTTGTTCCTGCCATGGCTCATGCGGGAGATCACCTTGATCCGCCCCAAGGCCTTGGTTACCCTGGGGAATGTGGCATTGCACGCCTTTTTGCCCAAGGGGGAAACCATTGGACAAAGCCATGGCCAGTGGCATCAGGCGGTGGTCAAGCCGCCCAAGGAAGCTGCCATAACGCTGCCTTTGTTTGCGCTCTATCATCCCGCCTCGGTGATCTATCGCACGGAACTCAAAAAGACCTATGAGGAGGATCTCCTGGCTTTGCGGGATTCCCTGGGGCTTTCTTCCAAACAAAAGGGTTGACAATTCGACGGGAAAAAGAGACGACTGAGCCCAAAAGCGAGACAAAGCGTAGGAACCATGATAGGATAATCATGAGCAAACGCAGCGTAGATCGATTTTGCTTGGAAAGGAAGGAAAGAAAAGCATGGATGTGATTATCGACAATCTTCCGATGATCCTTTGCTTTCTCATTGGAATGGGATTGCTTATCGCGGAAGTATTTATGCCGGGCTTTGGGATCGCCGGGATTACGGGCATTATTTTGGAAATTGTCAGCATTGTGCTGACCTATCTCAAGCATGGGGGCCTGGTGGCATTATGCATGACGCTGGTGAGCCTTGTGGTGATTGGCATCACCATATCCGTCACCCTGCGGTCGGCGGCCAAGGGGCGGATTTCCAAATCGCCATTGATCCTCAAAGACAGGGAGACGGCAGAGGAAGGGTACTCCGCCACAGCGGATGTTGAGGTTTTTCTAGGCAGAGAAGGCATTACCACCACGGTGCTTCGACCCACGGGAATGGCTGAATTTGACGGCGTGAAGCTCAATGTGGTGGCGGACGGTGAATATATGCCCAAGGAAACGAAGGTAAAGATTTCCAAGGTGGACGGCCCGAGCGTGGTGGTGCGCAAGCTGCCTTAAGACGGTTGAAATGGATAGGCGAATCATCCAATTATAACGAAATTTGTAGGAGGAATCCCCATGTCAATGCATGCCCTTGCCTTGTTGGCATCCAATTACAGTTATGGCAACCCCGAAGGGATCAACACTTTGCTTTGGATTGTTCCGGTTTTGGTCGTTGCGGTGATCCTGGTATCGATTTTCCTGCGCTTTGTTCCCATTGGCCTGTGGATTACGGCCATGGCGGCCGGCGTGCATGTGAGCATCGGCTCGCTGGTAGGCATGCGGCTGCGCAGAATCCAGCCCAAGCGCTTGGTGGAGCCGCTGATCAAGGCCCGAAAAGCAGGACTGGACGTGACGCTGTCCAAGCTGGAGACCCACTATCTGGCGGGCGGTAATGTGGACCGCGTGATCAATGCGCTCATCGCCGCCCAGCGGTCCAACATTGAAATGCCCTTTGAGAAAGCCTCGGCCATTGACCTCGCCGGCCGTGACGTATTACAGGCCGTGCAGATGAGCGTAACCCCCAAGGTAATCGAAACCCCCGTGGTGGCCGCCATTGCCAAGGACGGCATTGAGCTTCGCGCCAAAGCTCGTGTGACGGTGCGCACCAATATTGAACGCCTGGTGGGCGGTTCCGGCGAAGAAACCATCATTGCCCGTGTAGGCGAAGGTATCGTGACCACTGTAGGTTCCAGCGAAACCCATAAGCAGGTGCTGGAGAATCCTGATTTGATTAGCCAAACCGTGTTAAACAAGGGCTTGGATGCCGGAACGGCCTATGAGATCCTGTCCATTGATATTGCGGATGTAGACGTGGGCCGCAATATTGGCGCCCAGCTGCAAATGGACCAGGCCGAGGCGGACCGCCGCATTGCCCAGGCCAAGGCGGAAGAGCGCCGGGCCATGGCCGTAGCGCGGGAGCAGGAAATGAAGGCAGCGGTACAGGAGATGCGGGCCCGGGTGGTGGAAGCGGAGGCGGAGGTACCCAAAGCCATGGCCGCCGCCCTTCGGGAAGGCAAGCTGGGGGTAATGGACTATTATCAGATGCAAAACGTGGTGGCCGATACCAGCATGCGTGAAGGGATCGCCAAAGCCAGCGCTCCCAATAATACCACGGAACCGCTGGATCATAATGGAAAGAAATAATGCCTTGTTGAGCGGCGGAGGGCGCTTAGGCGTCTCTGCCGCGCTCCTTTGGAGGTGAGCCTATGGAAGCGTTGGTGATTCTTGCCGTTTTTTTCTTTCTTTTTTCCATCGTTCGCAAGGCTGGCAAAATGACCCAAGGGACCGCCGGGCCAGCACAATCTCAACCGCATGCGCAAGCCCAGGAGCCGCTAAAGGATCGGGTCGATCAGCTGATGGAGTATCGGCTGGAACGGTGGACGCCGCAGTTGCAAAAGTTCTACCCGCAACCGTCCATCAGTGAAGGCGGGTCCCTCATGGCGGGTGGGATGTCCTTGGAAGGGGAAAGCCAAGAGGGGACCTCTAGCGACGAGGGCAGGTTTGCGTCCGGTTCGTTGGAAGGAACAGACACCTGTGACACGGTGCTTCAGCATGGCCGCACCATTTCCTTCACCGAGCTGGAAATCGCGCAACAGGAAGAACAACCAGGTCTTTCTCTTTCTTTTGAACCCAATAGCATCCTGCAGGGCATCGTGATGAGCGAGATCATCATGCGGCCAGCACAGCGAAAATGGGGGAAACGGTACAAATGAAGGATCTGCGAGTGTTGATCGCCGACGATGATAGCGGTATGCGGGATGTGCTCCGGCGGATGGTGGAAAAGGTGGAAGGCTATCAACTGGTGGGGCAGGCTGGGAACGGTCAGGAGGCCATCGAGATGGCGGAAAAGCATCGGCCCCATGTCATCTTTTTGGACGTGGAAATGCCGGGCGCAACGGGCATAGAATGCGCCAGGATCATACAGGACATGGATCCTTCCGCCGTAATCATTTTCGCCACCGCTCACGCTACCTATATGAGCGACGCTTTTGAGCTGTACGCCTTTGACTATTTGATTAAGCCCTTTAAGATGGAACGGGTGTTAAAAACCCTGGAGCGGGCGCGGGATCGACTTTCCGCCGTGCTGGAAGCGCCGGTGCAAACAGGCGCTTCCATCCCAAGGAAGGCTGTGGACGGCAGGCTGATGCTCCATCATCGGGGCGGCGTGAGCTTTATCGACTTAAAGGATATTCTTTTGGTGCAGCGGGAAGATCGGGCGACGGTCTTGTACACGGTAGGAGAAGGCCGGTATGTGACGGCGGATACCCTGGCCGAGATGGAGGAAAGGCTTCACAGTGAAGCCTTCTTCCGTTGCCACAAGAGCTATATTATCAATCTCAATCAGATCCAGGATATCACCCCCTATGGGCGTTGGACCTATGTAGTCCGGTTGCAAGGAACCAAGCACGACGCGCTGATTACCCATGAAAAGTACGAGGAGCTGGAAAAGTGGTTCCGGTAAAAATGGCGGGGAGTTCCCCGCTGTTTTTGACTCCCAAAAAATCTTGAAAGCAAGAACAGGCAAGCTATCAAAGCACATTTTACACATTTCGCCTCTTGCTATTTTTCTTAAAGAATGATTTAATCTATGGGTTCATACTCATTTCTTTCAAAAGAGCATGTTCAATCCTCAGGATGGCGGGTGATCTTTCCTTGGAAATCCAATGGTACCCGGGGCATATGGCCAAAGCCAAGCGGCTCCTTTCAACGCAGCTTTCCAAGGTGGATTTGGTGATAGAGCTTTGTGACGCCAGGTTGCCTAGTTCCAGCCGGAATCCGGATTTGAACGCCTTAACCGCGCACAAGCGGCGGGTGTTGCTTTTGTGCAAAGCGGATTTGGCGGAACCACAGCAAACCAAGGCCTGGCTTTCCTATTTTGCCGCGCAGGGCTTGGATGTGATGGAGTACGACACAAGCCCGGCCAAAACCAAACAAGCCAAAGCCTTGATCGAAAAAGCAGCGGCGGATGTGATTGAACGCGGCATCCGGCGGGGAATGCAAAAGACCATCCGCGCCATGGTCGTAGGCGTACCCAACGTGGGCAAAAGCACATTGATTAACCGTCTGTATGGAAGCGCCATCACCCGTGTGGCTGACCGCCCCGGGGTGACCCGCAACAACCAATGGGTGAAAGTATCGCCGTATTTGGAGACCATGGACAGCCCGGGCATGCTTTGGCCCAAATTGAACGATCCTGTAGCGGCCACGCGGCTTGCCTATATTGGCACCATCCGCGACGCGGTGTATGATCAGGAGGCGTTATGCCTGCATCTTTTGCGGGACTTGCTCTCGGTGATGCCGCAAAAGACCATGGAGCGGTTTAAAATCAAAAATCCCGATGCGCAGGGCTATGCGCTTTTGGAGGAAGTATGCAAGGGGCGCGGCTTTTTGATGCGCGGCGGCGTTTTTGATGTGGAACGCGCCTGCGCCGTTGTGCTGGACGAATTTCGGGAGGGGAAGGTTGGAAGGATCACGCTGGAAATGCCGCCCCGCCCCGCGAAGGAGCCCTGATATGAGCAAAGAGAGCAAGCCTTCCGCAAAACGGCTGGCGCACTTTGCGCAATTGGTGGATTTTGACCGGCAGTGGGATGCCTTTGGCGTTTCCCTGGCGGGCATTGATGAGGTAGGGCGCGGCCCCTTGTTTGGCCCTGTGGTGACCGCCTGCGTAATCATGCCCGAGGAACCGCTGTTTCCCTGGATGGACGACAGCAAAAAACTCTCCGCTGCGCGAAGAGAAGAGCTATATGGCCAAATTGTCAAGCATGCCCTGTATGTGGGCGTAGGTCAGGCCAGTCCTCAAGAAATTGATCAATGCAATATTTTAGGCGCCACCAGGCTGGCCATGGAGCGGGCTGCGGAGAAAGCCCCCGCCTCTGTGTGCTTGGTGGACGCGGTCAAGGGGCTTCACTTGCCTTTTCGGATTCATTCTATTGTGCATGGGGATGCTACCAGTTACCATATCGCGGCGGCCAGCGTGGTGGCCAAGGTCACCCGGGACCGAATGATGGCGGAGTACGCCCAAACCTATCCGCAATATGGCTTGGACACCAACATGGGCTACGGCACGGCCGCGCATATTGCGGCCTTGGGAGAATACGGAGCCACGCCGGAGCATAGAATGGCCTTTGTGCGCAAATTTGTAAAGGGGGAGCGGGAAGGATGAGGCAAAAATGGGGTTGGTTTTTGATCTTTTGCTTGCTCGCCGCTTTGCTTTCAGGTGCGGCCCTGGGGGAGGAGAGCGCGGAGCTCATTCCCAACGGCAGCTTTGAAAACGTGGATTCTTCCGGCAATCCAGTGGGGTGGTATGCCACGGCCTATCGCCAACAAGAGGGATATTCCCGCATTCTGGCCACCAATGAAAAAGCCCACACAGGGCAGTATAGCGCTATGGTGGAAAACGCCAGCCCCAATGATGCCCGCCTGATCTGCGTGGTGACAGTGGAACCAGAAAGCCTCTACCGCTTTTCGGGCTATGTGCTGGTGGAGGACATGGAGGAAGGCGGCAATGGGGCCAACCTGGCCCTGGAAAATGTATTCGCCTTTTCCGAGACTTTTTTTGACACCCAGGGCCAGTGGAAGTATGTGGAGTGGTATGGGGAAACGGGGCCGGACCAGCGCAAGGTAGGCATTGGGGTACGCGTAGGCGGCTATGGAGCCGAGAGCACAGGCAAAGCCTTCTTTGACGATGTTTCCATTCAGCGATTGGACGAGCTTCCCCAGGGCATCACTGCCTCCCTTTGGTATAAGGTGGAAACGGCCGCGCCCGCAGCTCCGGCCCCCCAGAATGACGCGCCGGAAAAGAGTACCCTCCTGTTTGTTGCTCTGGCCTTACTGTTTTTGCTGATGGCGCTTTTTTGCCAGAAGGCCTTTGCGTCAGCTGACGAAGGGGAGCTTTCTCCGGCCAAGAAGAGCGCTTTTCTTTGGAAGGCCGCCTTTGTTTTCATGCTGGGCGTGGCCCTGGGGGCGCGGATCGTGCTTTCCCGCTACGTGGCCGGATATCAGGTAGACATTAACTGTTTTACCTTATGGAGCAAGCGTATGGCCGATGTGGGCCCTTTGCGGTTTTATGCGGAGGAGTATTTTTGCGACTATCCCCCTGGGTATATGCTGATGCTGTGGCCCATCGGTTTTTTGCTAAACGCCCCGGGGATGAAGGAACTGGCCAACCAACTGTTGGCGGTCAAACTCATTCCCATTCTGTGCGATATGGGAATTGCGGTTTTCCTGTTTTGCTTTGCCAAGAAGCGGATGTCCGTGAAGATCGGCTTCTTTTTGAGCCTGCTTTTCATGATCAATCCCGCCGCCTTGGTTAACGGGGCAGCCTGGGGGCAGGTGGACTCTCTTCTGGCGCTGCTTATGCTTTTGACCGGATATTTTGCCATGGAGCGGAAATGGCGCTTTGCGCTGCCGTTGTACGTGGTGGGCGCGCTGATGAAACCCCAAGCGCTTTTGCTTGCACCGGTAGGGCTTGTGTGGCTGGTGGTTTCCCTTGCCAGAGAACCGAAGAAATCCAAGCAGTTGCTGGATGTTTTGTGGGGCTTGTTAGCGGCGGCGGTGCTGGCGGTGGTTATCGTTTTCCCCTTTGCCGCCAGCCAAAAGGATCCGTTAGGCTGGCTCGTCGCCCTTTATTCGGATACTCTTTCCTCCTATGGCTATGCCACACTCAATACGGCCAACTTGTATTATTTGCAGGGCGCCAACTGGAAGCCCCTGGAACAATCGCTTCCCATCGCCTATCCGTTGGTCACAGGCGTTTTCTTGCTGGGCTTTGGCCTATGGCAAACCAAGCGCCAAGGCTGGCTCTTTGCCAAGGAACCCCGGCGCCGGATGAGGGCGGAGTGGCGGCAGGAGAAAGCCGTTTCTTTGAAAACACAAAAATCCCTCCTGGCGCTTTTGTGCATGGCGGCGGCGCTTTCGTTCTTTGTATTGGCTATCCTAGGTTGCACCTATCAAAATTACGGCATTGTCATGATGGCGTTTGTCTATGCCTGGGCGTTGACGGGCGCTCTCCAAAACGCGGACGGAAAGCGCCTGCCTTTTGACATGGCTTTGGCGCTGATCGGCATTTATGTGCTGGGCATCAAAATTCACGAGCGGTATCTGTTCGCGGCCTTGCCGCTGTTGCTTATGGGCTATGTGACCACCAAGGACAGGCGGCTGCTGGGGTTGTGCGTGGGTTTCTCCGCCACCACCTTTGTGAATACCGCCATCATTTTGGACAACTCCATCCTTTTCGGGTCCAGCATGGGCCATTTGAATCCGGACACGCTGGCCCTTAACAATATCCTTTGCGTGTTGAACCTACTCTTGTGCGGCTACGCGGGCTATGTGAGCTTTACCGGCCTTCGGGAAAGCCTGCCCCAGACAGGGGCGATGCGGGACAAAGCGGAGGAGGAACGCTTTGGTTCCGCCGCTTCCTATCACCGCGCCCTTTTGAATCCAGCGGATGTTCGGTTGCGCTTGACAGGGCGGGACTGGCTTATCATGGGCGTCACCACCATTGTTTATGCCTGCCTGGCTTTTGCCAATTTGGGAAGCACGGTGGCTCCCCAAAACGGCTGGGTGTCTACCGCCGCCGAAGAAGAGATCGTTTTTGCGCTGGACCAGGACGCGCCTTACCATTTGTTATATTATGCGGGGGTCAGCTACAATTCCTTCAGCGTTTCCACAAGCGACGACGGAAGCGAGTGGTCGGAAGAAATTCCTTGCGAAATGCGCATTGGGCTTTGCTACCGCTGGAAATATGCCATTCAATTGAAGGATGGCATGGACATTACCATGGAGGACCCCTTCTTGGATGATGCGCCTGAAAACCGGGTGATTTTGGAGGGTAAGTATCTAAAGCTCAACGCCAAAGCCGCGGGGCTGAACCTTTATGAGATCCTGGCCCGAAACGAGCAGGGAGAATGCATCCCCATGCGGGTGGTTTCCCATACAGGGGCCAAGCAAAGCGTTTTGGGAGAACCAAAGGAGCCAGCCAATTTGTTGGATGAGCAAGATACCTTGCAGGGCGAGCCTGGTTGGTTCAACAGCATGTATTTTGACGAGATCTACCACGGCCGCACGGCCTATGAGCATTTGCACGGTCAAGCGCCCTATGAAACCACCCATCCGCCCCTGGGAAAGCTCATCATGGCGGTGGGCGTGGCCATCTTTGGCATGACGCCCTTTGGCTGGCGTTTTGCGGGAACGCTCATTGGGGTATTGATGCTGCCCGCGCTGTACCTGTTTGCCAAGCAGCTGTTCAAGCGACGGGACTTGGCCACCTTTTCCATGCTACTGTTCGCCTTTGATTTAATGCACTTTACCCAAACCCGTATTGCCACCATCGACTCTTTTCCCGTGTTTTTCATTCTCCTTTCCTATCTGTGCATGGCCAGGTATATGATGACGGATCTCCTGGCTCTGGCCGATAATGAAACGCCCAAATTCTTTAGCCGCGCCTTTGTGAAAAGCCTGGGTTCCCTGGCGCTTTGCGGGTTGTTTATGGGGCTTGGCATCGCCAGCAAATGGATCGGCCTATACTCGGCAGTGGGACTGGCCGCGCTGCTTTTGATCGCCTTCTACCGGCAACTGCGCATCAGCAATGTGGCTTGCGGCTATCTGGCCGATGAAAGCAATACGGAACAGTCCTTTGTGGAAAAGCGGCGGATCCTGAGCGCCCAGCAATTCACCCTGGCCAGGATTCTTTTGACCTGCGCGTTTTGCGTGGTGTTCTTTGTGGCGGTACCCGCCGTGATTTACTATTTGAGCTATATCCCGTATCTGTCGCCCACAGGGCCTGTGAGTCTGGAGCGGGTCATCGCGGCCCAGGAGAGCATGCTCAGCTATCATGCCACCCCGGGACTGGGGATGGACCATCCCTTCCAGTCACCCTGGTGGCAATGGCCGCTGATTCTCAAACCCATGTGGTTTGTGCGGGATTCCTTCGAGCCGGCGGGCTTTGCCTCCACCATCATGTGCATGGGCAACCCCTTGATCTTCTACGTGGGCGCGGCCTGCATGGCGGCGGTGTTCGCCGCATATGTTTGCAAATATCTTTCCGTAAGGGGAGGATTGCACCTGAAAGCCACGGACGGCAACCTGATTTTGCCGGTTTTGGTGATCGGCTTTTTGGCCCAATACCTGCCCTGGGTTTTGGTGCCCAGATCCATGTACATGTACCACTATTTTGCCAGTGTGCCCTTTATCATTCTGGCCACGGCCTGGGCGGTATCGCATTTATCGCCCCGCAACAAAAAATGGAGCCGTGGCGTGATGATTGGCTACGTGGTCTTGGCGGCCCTGTTCTTTATCTTGTTCTATCCCTATGCGTCGGGCATTTTGACCCCCACCTGGTGGCTGGACGCCATGAAGTGGTTCCCCAAGCTCTATTACTAAAGCGGAGAGAAGGAATGAATGTGCTGGCTCGCACCATTTCTTGCGGCCTGGACGGCATCAGCGGTTTCCTTGTCCAGGTGGAGGCGTTTTTAAACAACGGCTTGCCCGGATTTGAGATCGTGGGCCTGCCTTCCACAGCGGTGAAGGAAAGCCGTGACCGGATTCGCGCCGCTTTGCAGGTGGCCGGGTTTCCTTGGCCAGTGCAAAAGGTGACGGTGAACCTGTCTCCGGCGGATGTGCGCAAGGAAGGCACAGGGCTGGAATTGGCCATTGCCTTAGCGATCCTTTCGGCGGAAAGGCCGGAAGGCTTTTGCGGGCTGGAAAGCACCCTGCTTCTGGGAGAGCTGACCCTGGACGGCAGGCTGATGCCCGTTCGCGGGGCGTTGGGCATGGCCATTGCCGCTGTAAAGCAGGGCATGAAGAGCCTGATTTTGCCCAAGCAAAACGCCGGGGAAGTGGAGTGCCTAAGCGGGATTGAGGTGTTTCCCGCCGCTACGCTAAAAGAAGTGTACGGTCATTTGACGGGGGAATGCCCGCTGCCCTTGCAGCAAAGCATTGGCTATGATCAGCTTTTGCGCAAACAAGCAGTGCAAAGCGATCTTAGGCAGGTAAAGGGGCAGGCCATTGCCAGAAAAGCCCTGGAGGTGGCGGCTGCAGGGGGGCATAACCTGCTCATGGTGGGCATTCCAGGCAGTGGAAAAACCATGCTGGCCCGATGCTTGCCAGGGATTTTACCGCCGCTTTCCTATGAGGAAGCGTTGGAGACCACGCTGATCTATTCGGCGGCAGGGGAAATGAAAGAGTATGCCCAGCTGTTGACCCAACGCCCTTTTCGGGCGCCCCATCACAATGTGTCTGTGCCGGCCATGATCGGCGGAGGCGCAAAAGCCAAGCCAGGGGAAGTATCCCTGGCGCACAACGGGGTGCTGTTTTTGGACGAGTTGCCGGAATACCCAAGGGCCACACTGGAGGCCTTGCGTCAGCCCTTAGAAGATGGCTTTGTCAACGTGACCCGCATCAACTCCCAAGGCCATTATCAAAGCCGCAGCATGCTGGTGGCGGGCATGAACCCTTGCCCCTGCGGAAACCACGGCAGCCGCGTGAAGGAGTGCCGGTGTTCCCCCTACGAGATCAAGCGGTACTTGAGCAAAATCAGCGGCCCCTTGTTGGATCGGATCGACATGCAGGTGGAGATGGACGCCATCACCGTGGAAGAGATTGAGGCGGCTGAGGAGCCAGAGGACAGCCAATGGGTACAAGCCCGCGTGTTGGCCGCCCGCAAACGACAGCAAGAGCGCTACTGCGGGGAGCGCTATCATTGCAACGCCCAGCTTCCCCAAGAGGATTTGGACAGGCACTGCGCCCTGGAGCCCCAGGCCAAAGCCCTGCTCATGCAGGCGGTGGAGCGGTTTCACATCAGCATGCGCACCTATGGCCGTGTGCGCAAGGTGGCCAGAACCCTGGCGGACTTGGCGGGGCGGGAGGCCATCTCCACGGCGGATGTGGCGCAGGCATTGCAGTTTCGCAATGTGGATGGACAGTATTGGAGGTGAGCGCCATGGGCTTTTCCATCGAGGAGAAGCGAAAACTCTGGCTGTCCCGTGCGGAGATAACCGCCGATCAGTGGAAAGCGCTGAAAGCCGCTTACGGATCTGCCGAGGCCGTTTGGGAGCAGTTTGACCGCCTCAAGAGCGAGTTTCCCCAAGGCCAGCGGGCGCTTTTGGAAGAGGCCCGCAGCGAGCCGGCCATGGATGCGTATGTGGAGCGTTTGGAAAAGCTGAAAATTTCCGTCCTGTTTGAGGAGGACGAGCACTATCCTGAGCTGCTGCATGCCATTGAGGA
>JAVBVF010000037.1:0-8634 GCA_031554475.1 Eubacteriales bacterium
TTTGCTTTGTCAGCTTCGGCGGCTAAGGGATGTCACGTACGTCCGTGTACGCTCCACCCCTTATGCCACCTCGCTTCCGCGCAATCGGACCTTTTTGAGCAAGCTCCATCCCGTTGCCAAATTGCCTTTGTCAACGGTCTGCGGTGCAGGGTTTCACCCTGCACCCATCAGGGCTTTTCATGGGTAGGAAAACCGCGCCCTTCGGCCCCTGGTTCCGGTCATTGAAAAAAGTGGCGCAAGCCACTTTTTGCTTGCTGAAAAAGGCCGGTTTGATGAAGTTTTTTTCACAACTGCTTTTGACCGTGTGTAACACGGTGAAATAAGGGGTTCAGGGCAAAGCCCTGAGCAGGGTTTTAGGGGCGGCAGCCCCTAAACGTACTTTGTCAACGGTCTGAAAGTGGCGCAAGCCACTTTGGGAAAGGTTACCAGGCTTTGAATTCGTTGAGGAAGTCGTCGTCGGAAATGGCGGATACGATGTCCGAGAACCGGTGAAAGGCGGACTGGCACAGCTCGATGATGGTTTTGTCAAAATGGGTGCCGGATTCCTTTTGGATGATGAACATGGCGTTTTCATGGGTAAAGGCCCGCTTGTACGGCCGGTGGGACACCAAGGCGTCGTATACATCCGCAATGGCCATGATGCGCCCGGCCAGGGGGATGTCCTCCCTGGCAAGGCCGTCGGGATAGCCGCTGCCGTCCCAGCATTCGTGGTGGGAAAGCACCAACTCCCGGGCGGTTTTCAGGAAGGCGGAATCGTCTCCCAAATTCCACATGGCGTTATCGATCATCATCGCGCCAAAGGTGGTGTGGGACTTGATCCGCTCAAACTCCGAGGAGGTGAGCCGGTCAGGCTTCAAAAGAACGCTGTCGGCAATGGCCACCTTGCCGATGTCGTGGAGCTTGGCGGCCTTGATAATATGCTTGGCATACAGGCTGTCCAGCTGGTAATTGGGCAGGCCGGAGTGTTGCAAAGTTTCCACGATCAGGCGCACGTACTCGGTGGTGCGCAGAATGTGGGCGCCGGTTTCGTTGTCCCGAAAGGCGGTCACATTGGCCAGGATGTCCAGGATGGCGTCCTGGGTTCGCTGCAGCTGTTCGGTTTTTTGCTCCACCGCCAGCTCCAGATTTTTGCGGTAGGTCTCCAGCTCCACATGGATTTGCACACGTCGGGTCAGCACGCCTGCGGAAATGGGCTTGAGGATGTAGTCCACCGCGCCCATGGAAAGGGCCTGCTCCTCGCCATGCAGGCTTTCCTGGGCCGTGAGAAAAATCACGGGAACGCAAGCCCATGGGGAATGGGCCTTGATGGCTTTCATCACGTCATAGCCGTTCATATCGGGCATTTCTACATCCAGAAGGATCAAATCGGGGAGGGTGTGGGCCAAAAACGCCAGGGCCCGCTCGCCGGATGGCGCGGGATAGATCTTATAATCATTTTTCAAAATTTCCAAAATCATTTTCAGGTTGGTGGGGTTGTCGTCTACCACTAAAATGCTTTTGCGCGTGTCAGTCATGCGGATTCCTCTTTATATTTCTTCATAATGGGGTGCTGGTTGGGTTGGAAGTTCCTGCGAGTGACCAAAGCACGCTACAGGGCCCTCCTCCAGGCTACGGCGGAGTTCCCTGACCAAGGCCAGAGCGCTATCGCAGTCAAACTGATCCAGGAAGAGCTGAACGTGCCCAAGGGTTTGCTGAACCTCTCCGCCGAAATCATGGGTGGAGAGTTTGTGTAGAAGGGCCAGCGCACCCTCGTATTCCAACATTTCCAGCCGCTCCGCCAAGGGAAGCAGCAGGCTTTGCAAAAAGGCGGGGTCCCCTTTGGAAAGGGGCGGGGAGGGCTCCGGCGCGGTGAAGGCGGCGTAATCCAGCAGGAAGGCCTTCAGCAGAGTCGCAAAGCCCTGCCAGGTCTTTTGGCATTCTTCTCGATTCTCCATTTTGGCCTGGGCCTCCAGCTCCTTTGCCTGGCGGGCCAGCTCCGTAAGCCCCAGGGTCATAAGGGTGCTTTTCAGGGCGTGGACCGATACGCAAAAGCGCGGCAGGGCGTGGGTGGCAAGGGCGCTATCCGCTTGCTCCACAAGGGCGCCGGTGGTTTTGAGAAAGGCGGTGAGCACGGAGAAATAGGTTTGGGCTCGCCCACCCATGCGGTCCAGGGCGGGGGCATAGTCCACCCGGGGATCGCGTTGCAAGGCGGCCAGAAGGGGGGAGGAGGCTTCCGCCAGGGAAAGGGGCGGCAGAGCATCCTTTTGCGATGGCCGTTCCCGAACGCTTGGGGGCAGCCACTGATCCAAGATGGCGACCAATTTTTTTCGCTCAATGGGCTTGGGCAGGAAATCGTTCATGCCCGCGGCCAGGAAGGTTTCCCGGGCTCCGGCTACGGCGTTGGCGGAGAGTGCCACAATGACCAAGGCTTGCAGGGCGCCGCCCTGGGCGCGGATCCTGCGGGCGGTCTCCACGCCGCTCATGCGGGGCATCATGTGGTCCATCAAGACCAGGTGGTAGGCGGTGGTTTCGATCTTGGCCAGGGCCTCTTCCCCCGAATCAGCGGTATCCGGAGCGATGCCGAACTGGTTGAGGAACCCTTTGGCCACCACCAGGTTCACGGGATCGTCGTCTACCACCAGCACCCGGGCCTGGGGCGCGTACAAGGCCAGGGTTTCCTCCTGATCGGCCAAGGCCGACTCGTTGCCCAGCGTCTTGGGAAGATACACGGTAAACGTGCTTCCCACGCCATATTCGCTCTGCACATGGATCGTGCCGCCCATGAGCCCCACCAGGCTTTTGCAAATGGACAGGCCCAGGCCCGTGCCTTTGGCCCTGGTTTGATTCATGCTGAACTGCTGGAAGGGATCAAACAGAAGAGGGATGTCCTTTTCATGGATGCCCACGCCCACATCCACAATATCGAATTGCAGGGCCGAAGGGAAAACGGTGATGCGCATCTCCACCAGGCCTTGCTCGGTAAACTTGACTGCGTTGGACAAAAGATTGGTGAGGACTTGCTTGAGCCGGTCCCGGTCACCATAGAGGCACTTGGGCAACGGCCCCTGGGCCGTGAAGCGGTAATCCAGCCCCTTTTGCCTGGCCACAAAGGAGAACATGGAGTTGAGGTGGGACAGGAGGAGGGGGAGATCATAGTGGTCGCATACCAGCGAAAGTTTGCCAAATTCCAGCTTGGACAGGTCCAGAATATCGTTGATGATGGTGAGCAGCGACTGGGAGGAAGAATGGATGTTGGCGATATAGTGGTGCTGCTCGGGGGTGAACTTTTGCAACAGCAAAAGCTCGGACATGCCCAGGATGGCGTTCATGGGGGTGCGGATCTCGTGGCTCATATTGGCGAAGAACAGGGTTTTGGCCTCCGCCGCTTCTTCCACGGCCTTGCGGGCGGTCTTGGCCTCGCAGGTCATCAGCCGCAATTCTTGGGTCCGTTCCTCGATTTTGGCTTCTAGGGTCTGGGTGAATTCCGCCTGCTGGCGCAGGTTGTTTTTCAGCAAGGCAGTCATGGTTTGCAGGGAGGCTTGCAATTCCGTGATCTCCCGGTAGTCCGAGACCCCGTCAAAGGTGACGTCCAGCTTCCCTTCGGCAATATGGTTGGAAAGGCGGGTAAGCTGGGTGATGGGGCGGGACAAGTGGCGCGCCACCCACCACAGGATCACAAAAATCAACAGGAGTGCGGCAAAGCCTGCCAGCATCAAGGATCGAAGGATGCTGACCGCAGGGGCGTACAGATAGGCGGTGGGCATGTCCAAAAGCAGGTATAGGGGATCGGAAGCGTTGTCCAGCGCCAGGGGGTGGATGTTGACAAAGCTCTTCTCCCCAAAGGTGTGGGACAAAAATTCCCCCTGAACCATGCAACGGTTTTGAAGGGCATTTTTAATCAGGTTATCATGATCTTGGATAAAGTCCTTTACAGGCCGGTTGAGGTTTTGTTTGTCAGAAGAATAGGTCACTTTTCCATCAGGCCCCAGCAGCATAACGGAGCGGGCCCCTGGGATTTGCAGTTGATCAAAATGCGCAAAAAGGTTGTCAAAAAAGATGTCCATGCCAATGACGCCCACAATGGCTCCATGGTAGAGGATCGGAGAGCTGATGGAGCTTTTGTAAATGCCGCCGTCTCCGTAGTTATGGATATCAAAGCTGTCAAAATAGACCTTGCCGGTTTTGAGCGGCTCGTGATACCAGGGGGCGAGCTCCGGCGAATCCAAAAGCGAATCGTCTAGGTCAAAAAATTCTTCGATTTGCCCGTCCCTGCGTACAAAATGCTTGACAAAGCGCTGTGCAGGCAGCGCCTGCCCTTTTTCAAAGGCGAACCAGACGCAGTCCAGCTCTTTGTTATGCTCCATGAACATTCTTAAGAAATCCGTCAGGGAGGCCTCCACGTCGGAGGTCTTGTCGCGCAGCCATTCAAAGGCGTCCGCGGTCATAATCAGGGCGGTGGTCTTGTCGGAAAACAGGGCTTCCACCTTTTTGGAAGCATTGGCGGCGAAGTCGATGGCGGAATTGCGCGCGGAGGTGCTGGCGCTTTGGTAAGAGGTGTTGGCGCCAAAGGAAGCCAGGAACAGAATAGCGGCCATCAGCGGGGTGAGTACACCAAGAAACAGTCGGGCAAAAAGAGTTTGCTTGGGGATGCGTTTCATACGATCGAATCTACCTTTCGCAGCAGAAAATGGACGATAAGACTTGTTTTCGATGATGCAAAAAAGGAGGGAATCGTTCCCTCAGACGGCGCGGGAGGTAATCAAGAGAAAATCTGTTTATTTTTTTGATCGAAACACAAGTCTGACGCCATCATACCATAATCTTCCAAAAAAGGGAATCGGTGAAATCAATTTGGATAGCCGGAGGTTTTGGTGGCGGGGGAACAACGCCAGAGCCCACGGCCCCTGGCTGGACAGGCTTCCGATAGTATGCTATAACAGTAGGGTATTTGATTTTTGGATTTTGGACTCATAAGGAGAGAACGATGGGCAAACTGTATCGCGGATTGTGTACGCTGGTGCGTACCTTTTCCCCCAAGATGGAGACCGTGTGGGAGGCGGAGTATGACGGCGCCCCGGCGGTGTTTTGTCCCAACCACGCGGGGGCCTTTGGCCCCATTGAGATGTGCGCCAAGTTTCCCCTCCGGGGGAACAGCCGCCCCTGGCTCAATGCCGCCATGATGGACCCCAAGCAGGTACCCGCCTATGTGCGGCAGGATTATTGGTGGGAGCCTGGCTGTTTTTTTGAACCCGTGCTTACGCGTACCCTGCCTTATCTGGCGGCGGCGGTACTCCCCCCCATTCTTCGCAGCGTGGAAGGCGTTCCGGTGTATCACGATATGCAGGTGCTCAAAACCTTTCGCCAGAGCATTGCACACCTGAAAAACGGGGAAAACCTGGTGATCTTTCCTGAGCAGCCCGATGGCTTTCAGTCCCACCGCATGCGGCTGAACAGCGGGTTTTTGCAGATCGCACCCATGGCCTACCGCACCCTGGGGCTGGCGCTTCAGTTTTATCCGGTGCATATCGATTATAAGGAGCATCAGTTTCGGGTGGCCGCGCCCGCGCGGTTCGATCCGCAGCGCTCCCTGGAGGAACAGACCGAGGAGATCCTCCAGGTGATTCGGGAAGGCATCTAGCATGTCTGTACACGCTGGGTTTTGTTTCTATGTTTGATACGCAATGATGAAAGAGGGGTTTTCATGAAGGAAGCCAAAGCAACAAAAGGCCAACAGACCGCCTGGCAGGCGGTTAAATTCACGCTGTTTTCCGCCTCGGCGGGGATCATTCAGGCGGGCGCCTTTGCGCTGTTCAATGAGCTGTGCCGCTTTCCCTACTGGCTCAGCTATGGCATGGCGCTGGTATTGAGCGTTTTGTGGAATTTCACCTTCAACCGCCGCTATACCTTCCGCAGCGACATGAACGTGCCCAAGGCCATGACGCTGGTGTTTCTGTATTACCTGGTCTTTACACCCCTGACCATGTGGCTGGGAGACGTTCTCACCCGAAATGGCGTGAACGAATACCTGGTGGTGGGGGGGACCATGCTCCTCAATTTTGTAACAGAATACCTGTACCAGAAGCTGGTGGTCTACCGCACAACCGTGGATACCAACGAGGTGGCCAAGCGGGCCATGGGAAAATAGAACAGCCAATGAAAAAGCCACCTGCCGGAAGAACCGGCGGATGGCTTTTTTTCATGCGAGGATTCTCTTTTGCGGCCACTGGGCCAGGAAGATTCCGCAAAGCATGAGCCCGCAACCCAATAGCTCCCGAAGGGTGAGCAGGTCCCCCAAAAGAAGCCATCCGGCCAAGACGGCGAATACGCTTTCCAGGCACAGGATCAGGGAGGCGATGGTGGGGTCCGTGTCCCGCTGGGCCAGCATTTGCAAGGTATAGCCCAGCGCCCCGCTGAAAAGCCCCGAATACAGGATGGGCACAATGCCCCGCCCAATGGAGGGCAGGTCCGGCTTTTCAAACAAGAGGACGCACAGAAAGCTCATGGCCGCGGCCACGAAAAATTGCAGGCAGCTCATGCGCACGCAGTCTACCCGGCGGGAAAAATGGTCAATGATCAAAATATGTCCCGTAAAGAAAAAGGCGCAAAGCAACAGATACAGGTCGCCCACGGAAAAGGTCAGCGACTCGGTAACGCATAGGAAGAACATCCCCAGGGTGCACAAGCCCACAGCCAGCCAAACGGTATACCGCACCCGCTTGCCGGTGAAAAGCCCTGCTAGGGGCACCAGCACGATATACAAGGCTGTTACAAACCCCGCCTTGCCCGCGGAAGTCTGCTGGATGCCAAACTGCTGAAAATTGGTGCCTAAAAATAGCATCAGCCCGCAGCAGACGCCGCCAATGAGCAGGGTATGGCGGTTATGCAGGGTGGAGGGCCCAGCGGCCTCGTCCGTGGCGGGATCCGCAAGGGGCTCCTTTGGGGCTGCGGAGGCCTGGCCAGCGGCTTGCTGCTTGCGGTCTAAAAAACGGATGCAGGGCAAAAGCGCTACTCCGGCCAGGAGCAGGCGGATGCCGCTAAAGGTAAAGGGCGGCATGGCATCCATGGCTACATCCTGCGCCACAAAAGCCACCCCCCAGATCAGGGCGGTGAGAAGCAGCAGAAGATTCGCACGGAGCTTCGGGTTCATGGGCGTTCGTCCTTTCCGCGCGGGCGCGCAGATGAAAGAGTACCATGGGTCGGCGACAACTGTCAAGGGAAGTTGGAAATCCGCGAAAAGAGAAAAATGCACGGCACCTTTTGCCGAAGGGAGGAATATCTTGTTGGGGAGGGAGATCGCCCTCTGCTCAAAACCGGCGGGAATTCCGCCGTCAAACAATTTTCCGCCTGCGCCGCGCCTTTGTTTGGGTGAGAAGAACCAAAACAGAGCGGCCGCATAGGATGCTACGGATGGAAATCGCCGCCGCTTTTTGACGGGGCGCTTCTATATCCTATAAAAAGGCATGTGGTTGTGGTGTATCAAAACATTTCTGGTAGCGCGCCCCTGTGTTCTTCCAGGTGCGGCAGTAGTAATATGGCCCCCGTTTGCCCTGGAATCGTAGATCCGTGCCCCGCGCCCCGCCCCTCGCCGTGTCCCCCGCCGTGCCCCTCGCCGCGCCCATCACCGTGTCCCTCGCCGTGTCCTTTGCCCTGCCCCGGCGGACTGATTGGCCCTCCCGGGCTACCGGGCCCCAGAGGAGCCACCGGCCCCCAAGGCCCTCAAGGATTTCCAGGCCCTCAGGGCTTTCCGGGGCTCCAGGGAGCCACCGGCCCCCAAGGTCCTCAAGGATTTCCAGGCCCTCAGGGCTTTCCAGGGCTTCAGGGAGCCACAGGCCCGGTGGGCCCCCAAGGGCCCCAGGGTGTTCCAGGCCCTCAGGGAGTAATGGGCCCCACAGGTGCTACGGGCATCAATGGGCCTATAGGGATTACCGGCGCTACGGGCGCCGTTGGGCCTGCGGGCGCCATGGGTCCGGCGGGCGCCATGGGTCCGGCGGGCCCCGAAGGCGCCCAGGGTCCGGTGGGCCCGGTAGGTCCCCAAGGCGCCCAAGGCCCCCAAGGGATCCAAGGCGTGCCTGGGATTGATGGTGTGGACGGTCAGGATGGACTCAGCCCTGCGGCGATCTTTGCGCTGCCCGATGCGCTCACCTTTAGCGCGGGAGTGGAGCAAACCTTAAGCTATACCCAAACGCCCTTCCAAAAGGGAATCACGGCCAGCGGAACGAACTTGACCGTTCCACAAGACGGGCTGTATATGGCCTATGTGTATATGATGGGACAATCGAATACGCCCGCCAACGGCGCGCTGTTGATGCGGGTGAACGGAGTGGATGTGGGATTGTGTCCCTGTGAATGGTCGTCGCAAGGGACCGCGGCGCCCTATCCCTGTTATGGCCATGCCACGGGGATTCTGCCCTTGCAGGCGACAGATGTGGTGACGGCCCACGTGCTGGTAGAATCCGGCGGGGACGTGGATGTGCCGCAAGGCTCCCTGCGGGTCAGCATTGTGCAAATGGCGATACCAGATCCCATCTGATGGGGGCAGTCCGATAGCATTTTGGGCGTAAAATCACAAAGGGGCGGCCGCCAACGCGGCCCCCCCCCCCTGCGGTTAAAGGCTCGGTTGGGTTTTCGGCTGAGGCGGCGAAGGGATGTGACGGA
>JAVBVF010000050.1:0-10425 GCA_031554475.1 Eubacteriales bacterium
TGGCTCGGCGCTTTCCCTCTTATGTATCGGTTGATGTGGTATCACCCTTTTTGCTTGCTTTTCTTATATTATATCACTTTTTCACTCCTCTTTCTTTCTATTTCACTTTTCTCTCCACGCCTTTTCAGACAGTTTGACCAAGAGAAAGCCTTGTGGATGAATTGATCCACAAGGCTTTTCCTTTTTACAACAAACGTATTTTTGCCTTTTGACATCTTTGGCAGGCTCTTCTACGGTCGTACCGTGGCAATCGTCCTTCGTGAGCTTGCGCGAAAAGCACTTTTGTGGTAGAATTCTAGAAGAAAAACTTCATAACTAGGAGGCTTTATAAAATGAAAAAATGGATTGCTGCGTTGCTGGTCGCGCTTTTGGCCCTGGGCCTGATGACCCCCGCCCTGGCTTTGATCAAAACCGGCTCAGGTTCCGGTTCCGGCGTGGACCTGTCCGGCCTGAGCTTTGAGGAATTGGTGGCCCTGAAAGACCAGGTGAACCGCGCTATGTGGGACTGCGAGGAGTGGCAGGAGGTCACGGTACCCCAGGGCGTGTATACCGTGGGCGACGATATCCCGGCGGGTCACTGGTCCATCGCGCCGGTGGAAGGCGGCCGCTCCTGGGTCAAGTGGACGGACGCGCTGGACGAAAGCGGCAAGGACATCGACTTTTCTGGCGACATCTACTTTTCCGAGCTGATTTACAGCAAGGACAGCAGCTCCTATAGCAATGGCGACCTCACCAGCGTGGATATCGAAATGAAGAACGGCCAGTTCATCATCGTCACCACGGGCGATGTGGTGTTCACTCCCTATAGTGGCAAACCTGATCTCGGGTTTAAGAAGTAAGGCAGGCGACCGAGAGGTCCGTTTGAGGAGACCGTGAAAGCGGTCTCCTTTTCCCCTTCGGGGGATTGAGGAAGAGTAGCGCTTCATGAAAAGGGGCGAAGCCCTCTTCGGGGGGTTCTTGTGGAGTAACAGCTTCATGAAAAGGGGCGAAGCCCCCTTCGGGGGATTGGATCATAGACTGGTGTTACACGCCTTACAGGTTTTCAGGAACCGGTGAACGGCAACTTTCAGACTGCCACCGGTGTAGGAGCTGCCCATGCGGTCGGCCACGCCCTCCCAGGGGAGGCCCTCCACGTAGCGCAGGCGCAGGAGGGAGGCCATGTAGGGGTCGTCCACGGTAGCCAAAAAGTGTTCCACCCGGGCGCGAAGGGCGGCCAACTTATGAAGACGGCTTTTCAGCATCTCCTCCACATCCAGCTCGATCCCCGTGATGCGGATGGTGGTGAGGGTGTAGGGGTGTTCGGTGAGGGAGCCCTTCACCGTGTCGGTGACGGTATGGGAGCGGCGGAGCTCCGCTTCGATGAGTAAAAGCTCGATCTTCGCCGCAGCGTACTGCTCCAGCGCCACCTGCATAGGGGGGCTTTTTTTGGTTTCGTCCCTTTCCTTGGAGCCGCTGGAGGTTTGATCAAAACTGGCGAAGCCAGCTTCGGCACTTTTTGCTAAAATGGATCCTCCCAAGGGAGGATGTTTTTTTCGCTCATTCACAGTGTATGGATCTCCTCCATTTCCTTTGGACTGATGCCGCAATAGAGGGCGAAATCATAGGGGCGGCCGGCCAAGGCGTAGAGAGTGAGCTGGCGGCGTTTTGAAGAGGCAGGAGCCAGCTGTCGATTTGGGCATCACAGAGGGCTCTTGGGGGGAAGCGGCAGGTGCGGAGGATGGCGGGGCGGGCGTCCATGCGGTCATAGTCGTCGCAGTTGACAATGAGGCGGTAGAAGAAGCATTCCTCGGCGAAGGGGAGGCGGTCTACGCTCTCGCTGACGCACACGCTTTCTTTCGGGATGCGGTTGGGCACAGGTGGCTCCGTTCCGCGGCTACACGATGCGCCGTCGGTTTTCCATGCAGGGTTCGCAGAGAAACTGATCCATATCCAGCTCCCAGCAATCCTCGCCATAAAAAAGGGGGCCTCCGCAGCGGCAGCAAGCGAAGGGGGCCTCCTTGGGATCTGGGTCACCGAACTGGCGGTCCCAGTCGGCCGGAGCGCCCACCACCATGCCGTTTTCCACCATGAGGTCGGCCAGGGGGATCGCCTCCAGGAGCCAGCGGTGTTTGCACCGGCGGCAGGTGATGAGGTCGTCGGCGTCGGGTTGATGGAGGCAGGGGCGGGGGCTGCCCATCTCGGCGGGGCATGCCAGGTAGGCGGATAGGCTGCGCAGGTCCAGGCCACTAAGCACATCCCCCCGGCGCACGGGCAGGGGGACTTGGTCCCTTTTTTTCAGGAAGCGGCGGATCAAACCCTCCCCACCCCCGGAGCCCCAGCCAGGGCCGAAACCCCCAGGGCCGTAGAAAGGGGTGAAACCCCAGCCCCAGCCAGGGGCACGCCCCCCAGCGTGACCATAAAAAGGGGCGAAGCCCCTGGAGCCCCTCATGGGAGCGCCTCCAGGAAGGCAGCGTCGGCCCAGCCGTCGGTATCCCCCGCCCGCACCCGGGCCCAGCCGTTTCTTTCGCCCAGCACCTCCACCGCCTGCCCATCCTTAAGCCATCCAGTTCGCTTTCCGTCGGGCTCGTCCCTAAGAGCTAGGCGACCGCCGGTGACGGTGGCCTTTGAGGGCTGGGTATCCGGCGCCGCGTCGCTAAGGTAGTCCATTTTCACCCAGCCGATGTCTCCGGCGCGGTCGATACGGCACCAGCCGTCGGCCTCCTCCTGCAAAAGCACTAGGTCGCCCCGGTCCAGCCGCAAAAGCACATAGCCATCCACGGGGCTTTCCCGCACGTTTACGGCGTTGGCGATGCAGTAGAGGGCTTGTCCTTCGCTTTTGGCCATGGTGGGCCAGAGAAACCATAGTGCGCAAAGCAGGCAGGAAAGGATTCCCGCGATCACATGTCCGGTGTAGCACCCGCAGGCTAGGCGGGCGCGTCGGGAGAGCTTGCGGGTCAGCATGTTATTCCTCCTTGGCAAAGAAGATGTCCAGGGGGTTTTCAATCGCCAGGATTTTCAGCAGTTGGGCGGCCTCTCGCAGGGAGAAGCCCCCGTGAGTATTGGCCTCCTCCCGGGCCATTTTCTGGTAAAAGGTCTTTTCTGTGATGCCCAGCAATCCCGCCACCTTGCGCTGGGAGCTTTTCCGTTGGGCGATGAGTCCGCGTAGCAAATCCGTTCGTACCATCTTTCATCCTTCTTTCTTTTGTAGGGGGCATCGGGGGGTGCGCCCCTTTTTTCCGCCCCTTTGCTTTTCCTAGGGGGCCTCGGGGGTTGCGCCCCTTTCTCCCTTTTTCCGGTCCCATTTTTCTCAGGGGCTCTTCCTTTTGCTTCTTTTCGCCGCACAGAGAGGAATGACATTTCCTGGGAATAGCGTACACTTGTTCGCATAAAAACGCAATACCTTTTTTTAGTGTTTGCCGAACACCCATCCACAAGATATAGTGTGCCTTTGGGGAGAAACAATGAATCTTTTGGTTTGCGTACCTACACCAAAAGCCTAAGCGCTATGGGCCAAAAAAATCAAGGCCCCGGCAATTTCTGCCCAGGCCTTGACTTCTATGCATTCTTCTGCTTTTTCTTTTTACTTTGTTTGCCTATTTGACTGCGTGAAACGCGGCCCATAATGGGTTCCGGGCACCGCCAGTGAGCGTGAGCGCGGTGCGCCCTGCCGCGAAGCGGCAAGCGACCCGTAATTGGGACTTGAAGCGAGTGCATGAGCGGTAGCGAAACGCGCGATGACCGAAAGTCCGTTTAGGGGCGGCAGCCCCTGGTCGTCCCCGTTCTCGTCCCTACCGTCCGCCCTTGTCGTAGGGGATGCCCTCGGCCTTGGGCGCGCGGCTCTTTTTGCTGGTCAAAATCAGCACGATCATGGTGACCAGGTAGGGTAGCATCAGGTAGAGGTACTCGTTGGATTTGAGGTTATCCAGGAGGGCGTTGAAGTCATAGGGGGAGAAAAAGGAGCACAAGAGCCACACGGCAATGCCTCCGGCCACCACCAGGCGGGAAAGGGTGCGGGTCAAGGCAGAGGGTTTCCCCAGTCCGCGAACCAGGGCCAGGGCGGCAAAGATCAAAATGAGCATGGCAGCGCCGTAGCCCAGGGCGTTGGGGAGGAAGGGGATGGAGTTGGAGTAGGAGGCGATCACGCGGAAGAAGGCGAAAAAGAGGCTGGCGAAGAGGATGTTGAGGGGCTTCCAGTTGCCAAAGATCATCACGGCCAGGGCCAGGAAGCCGTAACCGGCTACGGTGGAGGCAAAGCCGCTGCCAGCGGCCACGGTGTAGGCCAACCCGCCGATGCCGCCCAAAAACCCGCTGATGCCCACGCCCAGGTAGCGCATGCGGTACACGTTGATGCCCACGCTGTCGGCGGCGTGGGGGTGTTCGCCGCAGGCCCGAAGGCGCATACCGGTCTTGGTTTTGTACAGGAAGAGGATGGCGGCCACCAAGAGGAGAAGGGCCAGGGGGGTGGTCAGGTAGAGGGACTTGAAGGCAATGCGGCCCAGGAAGGTATCGGCGGCGGCGGACATGCCCAGGCTGTCGGCGGAAAGGCGCACCCATTTGGGGATGAGCACGGTGGTTTGGGCCTCGCCCTGGACGGTCCAGGTCACGATCACGGCCAGGGCGGGGGCCAGCATGTTGAGGGCCGTGCCGCCGATGGTCTGATCGGCCTTGAGCTTGATAGAGGCGAAGGCCAATAGCATGCTAAACAGGATGCCCGCCACGCCCGCGATAAGGATGCCCATGAGTACGGCCCATTGGGGATAGGTCTGCCCAAAGGAGACGGTCTGGCCCCCCAGGGTGACCATCCAAGTGTCGGAAAATCGCAGGAACAGGCAGCTGCAAAGACCGCCGATGACCATAATGCCCTCCAGGGCAATGTTGATCACGCCGCTGCGCTCGGAGAACATGCCCCCCAGGGCCACCAGCAAAAGCGGGATGGCGAAGAGGAGGGTGGCGCTCAAAATATCGGCAAAAATCATGGTTGCTCCTCCTGTTCGTCCTGGGTTGCGTGGTCTTTGGGGGCGTCCTGATCTCGCTCATTGGGGGACTCCTCGTTTTCTTCCGTCCCCAAAGAAAGGGGCGAAGCCCCCGACCGGGGTTCCGCTTGCCCCCCCTGGGGTCCCAAAGAAAGGGGCGAAGCCCCCGACCGGGGTTCCTCGTTACCTTTCGTCCCCATGAAAAGCCGCGAAGCGGCCCCCCCAATCCAGCCCTTCATCAATAGGGCGAAGGCGCTGAGGTAAATGATGGTGGAAATGATGATCTCAATGTTCTCTTTGATAAAATGGGGCTGCAGCGCGTCGCCGCCCACCTGGATGTAGCTGATGAACAGGGCGCTAAAAATGATGCCCAGGGGGTGGCTTCCGGCCAAGAGTGCGGCAGGAATGCCGTTAAAGCCGGTGGGCAAAAGGGTCTTGACCAGGGTGTACTGGGCGGCCCCGCTTAGAAAGTACAGCCCGCCGCCAATGCCCGCAAGAGCGCCCGCAATCACCATGGACAGGATGATGTTGCGCTTGGCGTTGATGCCCGCGTACTGGCTGGCGTTGCGGTTAAAGCCGCAGGCCTTCAGCTCATAGCCAAAGACCGTCTTTTGCAAAATGATGTAGACCACAATGGCAAAGCCAATGGCCAAAAAGATGGCGATATTCATGTAATCGCTGTTCATCACCGTGTCCAGGCCCGCCTTGGGGATGGTGGCGTTGGGGTTGAACTCCACGAAGGTTTTGTCCAAAAGAAGCACGGTGCGGTCTTTCACCCGGGAATTGCCCCAGGAGTTGGAAATCATCATGGGGGTGTTGGCAATGAGCATGTTCACCAGGAACATGGTGATCCAGTTGAACATGATGGAGGTGATCACCTCATTCACGTTGAACAGGGCCTTGCAAATGCCCGGGATGGCGCCCATCAATGCCCCGCCCAGGCAGGCGAATACCAGCGCTAAGTACCAGGGGCAGCGCCACTGGATCACGGCGGTCAAGGCCAGGTAGGTGCCCATGGTGTACTGGCCCGTAGCGCCGATGTTAAATAGGCCGGTCTTGAAGGCAAAGCCTACCGACAGACCGCACATGAGCAGGGGCGCGGTTTGGTAAAAGAGCTTGGCCAGTTTCTCCGGCGAGTTAAGGGCGGTGGATAGGATCAGGCCAAAGCCATTGGTAGCATGCTGGGGGTTTAAGATCAATAAAAGGACGAAGCCCGCCAAAAGCCCTGCCGCAATGGAGAGCAGGGAGGATAAAATGCTGACCAGCGCGGAAGCCGCGCGGTGCCGTCGGTTCATGGAGCGGTCACCTCCTCCAAAAGTTGCTGGCGGCTGGCGCCGGACATGTACAGGCCCAGCTCCTGGGCGGTGGCGTCCTGGGCCTGGACCTGGGCCACGATCTCGCCTTCGTACATCACCAAGATCCGGTCGCTGACGTTTAAAATCTCGTCCAGTTCCAGGCTCACCAACAGCACAGCCTTGCCGTCGTCCCTGGACTGGATGAGCTGCTGGTGGATGTACTCAATGGCGCCCACGTCCAGGCCGCGAGTAGGCTGCACGGCAATGAGCACTTCGGGCTCCAGGCTGAGCTCCCTGGCCACGATGGCCTTTTGCTGATTGCCTCCGCTCATGGAGCGGGCCACGGTTTGGGCCCCCTGGCCGGAGCGGATGTCAAAGCGCTCAATGAGGGTTTCCGCGTGGCGGCCAATGGCGTCAAAGCGCAGGAAACCAGCGGCTTGGAACTCTGGCGTGTAGTAGCTTTTGAGAATCAGGTTTTCCGCCAGGGAGTAGTCCAGCACCAGGCCGTGCTTGTGCCGGTCCTCGGGAATGTGGGACAGGCCCATGTCGTTGCGCTGGCGCACGGTGGCGGCGGTGATGTCCTTGTCCTCCAAATACACCGCGCCGTTTAGCGGCGGCATGAGGCCGGTTAAGGCGTACACAAGCTCGGTCTGGCCGTTGCCGTCAATTCCGGCAATGCCTACAATCTCGCCCTTGCGCACCGTGAAGGACAGGTTTGAAACCTTGTTTTTGCCACGGGCCTTGCCCTGGACGGTGAGGTTGCTCACCGTCAACGCGGGGGCGCCGGGGTCGGCAGGCTTTTTCTCCACGGCGAAACTCACCTTGCGCCCCACCATCATTTCCGCCAAGGCGTCCTTGGAGGTGTCTTTCACGTCCACGGTGCCGATGTACTTGCCCTTGCGCAAAACCGTCACCCGGTCGGCCACGGCCATGATCTCGGAGAGCTTGTGGGTGATGAACAAAATGGACTTGCCCTCCCGGGCGAAGCCGCGCATGATCTCCATCAGCTCTTCCGTCTCCTGGGGGGTCAAAACGGCCGTGGGCTCGTCAAAAATCAGTATGTCGTTGTCGCGGTACAGCATTTTCAGGATTTCCACCCGCTGGTGCATGCCCACGGAAATGTCCTCAATCAGGGCCTCGGGGTCCACGGCGAGGCCGTACTTATCGCTTAAGGCCAGCACCTTTTGGCGGGCCTCCTGTTTTTTCAGAAAGCCCCAGCGGGTGTTCTCCGCCCCCAAAATGATGTTGTCCAGCACGGAAAACACCTCCACCAGCTTAAAATGCTGGTGTACCATGCCGATGTGCAGGGCGTTGGCGTCGTTGGGGTTATGGATGTGCACTTCCTGGCCATCCTTGAAAATGTGGCCGGAATCCGGCTGATATAAGCCAAACAGCACGCTCATCAGCGTGCTTTTGCCCGCGCCGTTTTCCCCCAGCAGGGCGTGAATTTCGCCCTTTTTCAGTTGCAGGGTGATGTGATCGTTGGCGAGAATGCCCGGGAAGGCCTTCACGATGTCTCGCATTTCGATGACGTATTCACTCATGGCTTGCTCCCCTTATGGAGGGAAAGGCCAGGCAGCCGCCTGACCTTTCCCGATTGCGATGTAGGATGGGTTAGTTCTGATAGTCCACGGTCACCTTGTCCGAGGTTTCGGGGTGGGTGTCGATGGCGTCGTTGATGGCGATTTCGCCAGCCACGATCTTGGCGAACATGGCTTCATACTCGGCCACGGTGAACTTGGTGAAGCGCCAGCTGGCTTCGGCGGTGGGGATGCCCACAGCGCCTTCCTTAGCGCCGTAGAGGGTGGTTTTGCCAGCCAGGGTTTCGGGGAACTTGCCGTCGGCTTCCTTAAGCTGGGTCAAAGCGGACTGCACGGCAGTGGGGATGAGCTTATAGGCGGAGGTGATGATGCGGGCGTCGATGTGGGCCTGATCGGTATCCACGCCGATGACCTTGCCGTCGGCTTCTTCGGCCGCCGCCAGGCAGCTGTAGAGGATGCCGCCGCCGCAGGCGAAGACCACTTCGGTGCCGCCGGCGTACCAGCTGTCCATCTTGGCCTTGATTTCATCGGTGGGCCAGAAGGCGGCGCTGTACCAGTAGTTGATGCTCGCGGTCACGCCCATTTCCTGGGCCGCCAGGTCCGCGCCCTGCACAAAGCCGTGGCCATAGCGCACCACGGCAGGCACGTCAATGCCGCCCAGGAAGCCCAGCTTGGTGTAGCCGTCCTTCACGGCGGCATAGCCCGCGCAGAAGCCCGCGATTTCTTCGTTGTAGGCGATGTTGTTGATGTTGGGGGTATAGTTGTCGGCGGGGGTCAAGTCCACGCCCAGGAACATCACGTCAGGGTTTTTGCCGGCCATGTCCACCACAGCGGTGTCAAAGAGGTAGCCGGGGAGCACCACAACCTTGGCGCCCTTTTCAATCGCGCCAGTGATGGCCTCAATGCGAGCGGTATCGCTGTCCTCGCTGGGACGGTAGTAAGCGTAATCCGTGTCCTTCACCAAGCCGTTGGCTTCGGCATAGGCCACAACGCCTTCCCAGGTACCCTGGTTAAAGCTCTGGTCGTCGATGTTTCCTACGTCTGTCACCAGCGCGATGCTGATGCCTTCCGAAAGCGCGGAGACGCTCAACGCAAGCGTGAGAATCAGAGCCAAAACAACGGCAATTCCTTTTTTCATACCTAAATTTCCCCCTTCAATTTTAGTGCGTTCCAACACGCCCTAAGTCAATCCTAGTATACCAGAAGTGACTTCTTAATGAAAGTATATTTGAAGATTGTTCCAACCAATGAAACCTTTCCGTAATATTTTTTGGGCTGGCGGCGCGGGGGCGGGACCTTGTCATATCCGGCAAGATGGGCACCTTTTGGGCAAGGTTCGCTTCAATTTTGGCGGTTTTGTGATATACTAAGCATTGGGTTTGAACAACGAGCCTACAGAAAGAGGAGAAGACATGAAACAACCAAAGGCAAAAATGTACACCATGGAGGACCTTCGGGCAAAGAAGGGCTTCATCTGCGATATGGACGGCGTGATCTATCACGGCAACAAGCTCCTGCCCGGGGTGGAGGCGTTTTTGACGTTTCTTCGGCAGGAGAAGAAGGAGTTTCTCTTTCTCACCAACAGCTCCGAGCGTGCGCCCAGGGAACTGCAGCAAAAGCTGGCGCGGCTGGGCCTGGAGGTGGACGAGCGGCACTTTTACACCAGCGCCTTAAGCACGGCGGCCTTTTTGAAGGCTCAATGCCCTGGCGGCAGCGTGTATGTCATCGGGGAGCCTGGGCTGGTGGGCGCGCTGTACGACGCGGGCCTCACCATGAACGAGGTGAACCCCGATTACGTGGTGCTGGGGGAAACCAACGCCTACAGCTTTGAGAAGATCGAGCGGGCGGTGGCCCTGGTGCGGGGCGGGGCCAAGCTCATCGGCACCAATCCGGACCTGACTGGGCCTGTGGAGGGCGGCATTGTGCCCGCCTGCAAGGCGCTGATGGCGCCCATCGAGCTGGCCACGGGCCGCAAGCCCTACTACCTGGGCAAGCCCAACCCCCTGATGATGCGCCTGGCCCAGAGCCTTTTGGACGGCACCAACGAGGAAACCGTGATCATCGGCGACCGCATGGACACCGACATCGTGGCCGGCGTGGAAAGCGGCATTGATACGGTCCTGGTCTTAAGCGGCGTCACCACGGAGCACGAGATGCGCAAGTACCCTTACCGCCCCAATTACGTGCTAAACGGAGTGGGGGACATCGTACCGTAATGGCGAAAAATCCTCACGGATTTTTCGCCCCTGGCCAATCAGAAGCAAAGGATTCGCCGCACATGTCGCCGAAACCTTTGCTTTATTTGTATTCTCAGGGGCTTGCACCCCTTTTAGTCCCACCTGGGGGCGCCCCCCTCTGATCCCCGGGGCTTCGCCCTTTTTTCTCGAGTAGCTCCCCCTAAAATCCACCCCGGCGCTTCGCCCCATCAGGGCAATCCTCTGCACGCATTTTGGGAATGCCCATTTATGGGCATTCCCTCAGCTTGCTGAAAAAGGTTCGTTTGCTTTGTCAGCTTCGGCGGCTAAGGGATGTCACGTACGTCCGTGTACGCTCCACCCCTTATGCCACCTCGCTTCCGCGCAATCGGACCTTTTTGAGCAAGCTCCATCCCGTTGCCAAATTGCCTTTGTCAACGGT
>JAVBVF010000061.1:0-7943 GCA_031554475.1 Eubacteriales bacterium
TACGCCACGTAGCTGGTACTCAATGGGGCAACAAGAAGTACATGAACATGAAACACTTGGAGGTTACCCTAGAAAATACCCTCGCGGTTTAACTTCTTCCTACCAGAGACCTTTTTGCGAAAGATTATTGACAGTACCGCGCCTCTTATTAACAAAAACAGCTGCTTTTCAAAATCCAAAACTTGAAAAGCAACTGTTTTGTTTTCTAAAGGTTGGTACGAGTGGAGATCGGGATCTAAAAATACAACACAAACCCGCAGCTGGACACCTATTCACTCCACGAACAAATCCGCATAATCGCCTATCCACCAGCCGCTGCCATCTGAAAACCCATTGCGAATCATAAACGGAGTTATCACATGGTGCGTTCCTTTGTCCCCACTTTTCCTTTGAACAGTTCCCTCCGGATCTTCAATTATGAGGATATCAATGATGCGTTGGCACAACTCCGATTCAAGCTCCCACCATGATTCATATTTTTTTCGGGTTATAGCGTCATCGTTTTCGTCTAAATCATGCATCAACCATCCGGTCTGGTTATGTGCTACGGCGAAAGCCTTTGCGAGATTACATTCACCGCAGTGCTCCTTCAACCATATCCTTATCGTGTCTGGAGTACAATCGGGGAGCGGTTCCCTTGACAAGACTGCGGTATTCCTATACTCAATGTCGGATACATATCTTTCGATAATGCTCTTTACCCGATCCAAAGGCATTGGAGCATCATCTTCGGTGAAGTATTGGATGTCTACAATTTCAACCACAACAGTTCGGTCATTGTTGCCAACTGGCACAAGTACCAGATCGCCAACTTCAAAGGTTTCATCCTCAGTGAGGTAATAATAGGATTTGCCGCCTTTGTCGAATTCCACGCTGCAAAAAATATAGTCATTTCTGGTTCGCCTTGCTTTGCAGTATACAGCAGGAGCAAGAATTTCGCCCAATCCATAAACATGTATAAAATCGAATACAGTTTCTGCAAACTCAGCGTAATCTGTCGGCAAGCCGTGCTTATCAAAGCTGCCGGAGATGATACGCTGAGGTTTTGTCTTGTAGTCAACAGTTATTGTATAATCCCTAGTTTCGTTAGGATCTGTGAACATTTCGTCCGGATCCCCTATAGCAACTTCGAATAATTCTTCCAAACCAAGATTATCAAGCAGGCTCTCGATACCACCCTCAACCTCATATTTGTGCGATATCTTACATCCGGAACCGATTACCTGAATGTGTTCAAGAGAGTTTGTGGCCCGGTCGATCACCAAACGTTCCCAATACTCCCAAGTGACATGGTCCCATGTTACACTTTTTGGAATTTGCTTTGGCGTAATTTTTGTCATTCTGTGATAGTCAACTATAATCCGTTCAATTTCAGTCACCGCGAACCACCTTCTTTCTAACCAATGGTATTCATGAAAAACCCATCATCAATCAGGCCGTTGTTGCTCAAACTGCCTTGGCTTGATGATGATTTGTTCCGCCATTTAATTCGCTTTCCTCGTTCCGTCCAGCTCCTTTTCGTTAGTTTACCATATCCTCGCCAACTTTGAAACTGGTATAACTCCCTTTGGCCTCTTCATATGGAAATGAGAATTTTTGCATAAAACAAAAGAACCCACGCCATGGTGGATTCTCAATGGATAGTACTGGTAGCGGCGGTCGGATTTGAACCAACGACACTCCGGGTATGAACCGAATGCTCTAGCCAACTGAGCTACGCCGCCATATATAAGTAAAAACGCTTCTCCGCCTCCGGCAGGGAAGCGCCTACTTAACAAAAAATGGTTGCGGGGGAGGGACTTGAACCCTCGACCTCCGGGTTATGAGCCCGACGAGCTACCAAACTGCTCTACCCCGCGACGTTGCCGCTCATGCGACGTTTTTTATCATACAACACGGATGCGCCTTTGTCAATTGATTTTTCAAAATTTTCCTAGGATTTTTCGGAAAAAACGCGCCGGTTTCCTTCTCAACGAAAACCGGCGCGTTTTTCAATCGTGGGAACCCATTTGCAGGCCCTCGTGTCCCAGCGGCAGCCCTTGCCCCTCGCTCACGCGCCAGCGGCCCAGGGCCAAAGCCCGCTGGGAATTACTTCTTCTCGCTCAATATACGCTCGGCGATCTGCTCCGCTGTCAGGCCGTATTCGCGCAACACGTCCATGGGCTTGCCGGACTGGCCGAACTGGTCTTGAATGCCCAGCTTGTGGAAGGTATATGCGCCGTTGCCTACCAACACCTCGGCCACCGCGTCCCCCAGGCCGCCGATAACGGAATGCTCCTCCACCGTGTACACGGCCTTGCACTGGTCGGCATATTGCTTCACCAGCGGGGCGTCAATGGGCTTGATGGTGTGCATGTTGATGACTGCCACATCCATGCCCTTTTGCTTGAGCATCTCAGCAGCCTCCATGCAGACCTCCACCATAATGCCGCAGCAGATCATCACAGCGTCCTTGCCCTCTTTGAGCACATTGCCCTTGCCGATTTCAAAGGGGCGCTCTTCAAAGACCGTGGTGGGAAGGCGGGCCAAGCGCAGGTAAACGGGGCCGTTCATCTCCGCTGCCGCAGCCACGGCCTTCTCGCACTCCGTCGCGTCCCCAGGAACGATGACGGTCATGCCGGGAAGCACGCGCATAATGGCCACATCTTCTACCGCCTGGTGGGTGCCGCCGTCCTCACCCACGGTGATGCCCGCATGGGTAAAGCCAAATTTCACATTGTTGTGAGGATAGCAAACCCCATTGCGGATCTGCTCATAGCAACGGCCCGCAAAAACCGCGAAGGTGGAGCAAAAGGGAATCAGCCCCATGTCCGCCATGCCGTTGGCCATGTCCACCATGTTGGCTTCCGCAATGCCCGCGTTAAAATGGCGGTCCGGGAAGGCTTTTTTGAAGTTAACCGTCATGGTCGCATGGGCGAGGTCAGCATCCAAGACCACGATTTTCTCGTTTTTCGCACCCAGCTTGGCCAAAGCCTCACCATAACCAACCCGAATCGCTTTCTTTTCACTCATGGCCTTAGCCCTCCAATTCCTTCAGTGCTTGCATCCGTTCGTCGTTGCTGGGGGCTTTGCCATGCCAGCCAACCTGGTTTTCCATAAACGAAACGCCTTTGCCCTTCACCGTATGGCAAAGGATCAGGGTGGGCATGTTCGGCTTGGCCGGAGTGTTCAGCGCCGCCAAAACTTGCTCCATATCGTTGCCGTCCTGGACTTCGATCACGTGGGTGCCAAAGGCGGTAAACTTGGCCTTCAAATCGCCCAGCCGCATGACTTCGTCGTTGGAGCCATCAATTTGCAGGCCGTTGTTGTCCACAATATAGGTCAAATTGGAGAGCTCATAATGGGCGGCCGCCATCAGCGCTTCCCACACCAGGCCTTCCTGGAGTTCGCCGTCGCCCATCACGCAATAGACATGGCACGGATTCTTGGTGGCCTTGGCCCCCAGCGCCATGCCCACCGCGATAGAAGCGCCCTGGCCGAGAGAGCCGGTGGAGGCGTCCACACCCGGGCACTTCTTCAGGTCCGGATGGCCTTGCAAAATGCTATGGAGCTGGCGGAAATTTTGAAACTCTTCCGTGGAGAAAAAGCCCCGCTCCGCGAGGCAGGCGTATAGGGCGGGCGCCGCATGCCCCTTGGAAAGCACAAAACGGTCGCGACCGGCGTCCTTGGGCTTTTGGGGGTTAATGTTCATCTTGTCAAAATACAGGGCGGTGAGGATTTCCGTTACGGAAAGGGATCCTCCGGGATGCCCTGATCCGGCGTTGGCCGTCATATTGATAATATCACGGCGAACTTGCTTGCACGTGTCTTTCAACGCTTGAATGTTCATTCGTTATTCTCTCCCCTATTTTATTCGCGAGGTTGCAACGCACCCCAGCAATAGCGACCGGAAAATAGTATACAACATTCCCGGCCGCATTTCCAGTGATTCCGGCAAAAGACCGCCGCATTTTTGGTTGAGAGAAAACCTATACGAAGTCCTTGCGCATAGGCGTAAAAAAGTCCAAAAGAATCCCCTCTTCCAAGCAAACGCAACCGTGGGGAATGCCGTCCTGCTTAAGCATGGTATCTCCGGCGACAACCTCATAGGTCTCCTCTGCGATGGTAAAGCGGAAGCGCCCTTTCGCCACATAAGTCAGTTGGGTGTTAGGATGGCTGTGGATGGCGCCTTCCGCGCCCGCCGCAAAGTGGTGCTCCGCGCACATCAGTTCCTGACAATATGCCAAAATTTTGCGTTCCACGCCTTCGGCCACCTTCTGAGCCTCAATGTCCTTGCCAAACACGAAGCGTTGGTTTTCCGTAAATTTTCCCATGGCGAATCGCCCTCTCTATCAGTTTCAATGTCCTTTTGGACGGGTACACTGGCAGTGTACATGGGTTTTTTCAAAATGTCAAAGGTTTCCAGTTGCGCAGGTCTGCGCACATTTCAGGCAGGAAAACAAAAGGATTTGTCGAAGTAATTGAGTTGTACGCTTTTGAGCGGCGGAAAGGAACCAACCCGAAATGATAAAAGGAAAAGAAGCCTCCTGCAAAAGGCCCGATATTGGCGGACAGGCCGTCATGGAAGGCGTGATGATGAAAGCGCCGGACGCCATCGCGGTGGCTGTGCGCCGTCCGGACCATTCCATCGTCGTGAAACGCACGCCCTATACCTCCCCCGCCCAGAAGCACCCCTGGATGGGTAAGCCCTTTTTACGAGGGATCGTCAACATGGTCACCATGCTTTCCATGGGGATGCGCACCCTGCAGCAGAGCACGGAAATGCTAGGCATCCTGGAGGAAGAACCCACCAAATTTGAGCTTTGGCTCAGCAAAAAGCTGGGCAAGGGCATTGATAAAATCATTATGGGCGTTGCCATTGTGCTGGCGGTGGCCCTTTCCATCGGGCTGTTCTTTGTGGTTCCCGAGCTGCTGGCCCGCCTTTTGAAAGGCATTTGGCCCGATCCGTCCATGAACTGGCTCATCAATCTCTTGAGCGGACTTTTGCGCATTGTCATTTTGATCGCCTACATTTTATTTTGCTCCAAAGTGCCCGATGTGCGCCGTACCTTTCAGTACCACGGTGCGGAACACAAAACCGTCTACTGCCATGAGAACGATCTGCCTCTGACGCCCGAGAACGCGCAAAAGTTCTCCACCCTGCATCCCCGCTGCGGAACCAGCTTTTTGCTCATCGTGTTTGTGATTTCCATTGCGCTCTTCACGGTGTTTGGGTACCAGGGCAGCAATTATTTCCTGCGCTTGTTCAGCCGTTTGGCCCTGCTTCCCATCGTGGCGGGCATCAGCTATGAAGCGCTCAAAGCCTTGGCGCACAAGAATAACGCTTTCACCCGTGCTCTGCGCTGGCCAGGTATGCAAATGCAGCGCCTGACTACCAAGCCCCCCACGGACGATATGGTGGAAATTGCCATTGTGGCCATGAATGTAGCGCTTCATGGCATGCCCAAAGCTCGTGAACAGATCGAGGTCACCAACGAAGGTTATGCGATCCTCAAGGACTACCGCATGAGCGATCCCTCCTATGATCCTCCCGTGAAAGAGGCTGCCCCCGAACCCGAGGAAACCATTGACGAGGCCGATCCCTCGCCTTTAACCTAAACCCATGACCCTACGAGAGGCTATACGCAAAGCCGTGGACCAACTGACCTCCGCAGGCGTTCCCGATCCGCAAACCGACGCGAGGCTGCTGCTGGCGCATGTGACGGAACTCCCCCCTGTGGAATTGCTGCTCCATGGCACACAAGGACTGACCCCAGAGCAGGAGCAACGATTTTCGTCGCTCCTGCTTTCGCGCGCCTCTCGAATGCCTTTACAATATCTTTTGGGAACCCTGTGCTTTTACGGCCTCCCCTTTCGCGTGGATGAACGGGCGCTGATCCCCCGCCCCGAAACCGAAATCCTGTGCGAAACCGCTTTGGCCTTTATGCAAGCCCTTCCCGCTCCCTGGGTGCTGGATCTATGCACGGGCAGCGGCGCCATCGCGGTGACCATCAAACACGAGTGCCCCGGCGCGGAGGTCACCGCTAGCGACATAAGTCCGAACGCTCTTGCCCTTGCCCGGGAAAATGCTCGCCTCAACCGGGCGGAAGTGCGTTTTGTGGCAGGCGACCTGTTCGCGCCGGTTGCAGGGGAGCGCTTCCACTGCATCGTTTCCAACCCCCCCTACATTGAAAGCATCGCCTGCTCTTCCCTGCAACCGGAGGTTCTTCGGGAGCCCCTATTGGCCTTGGACGGCGGCACGGACGGACTCCACTTCTACCGTCGTATCGCGGCGGAAGCCTTTGATCATTTGTACCCCGGCGGCCTTTTGTGCCTGGAAATCGGCGATACGCAAGCAAAATCCGTATGTGAGCTGCTTGCTGAGCAGTTCCCTTGTGAACGCATTGCGGTCTTAGCAGACCTTTGCGGCCTTCCCCGCGTGGTTTGCGCCTACGCCCTCTCCTCCCCCACGTAGCGGCCAGCGGTTGCGTCCCTCTTATTTGCCGCAAAGGAGAAGCCCTATGTTTGAAAGATTTGATTGGATTCTGGGCCGCTATCAAGAGCTTTCCGAAGCCGTGAGCCAGCCCGATATCATCGCCGATCAGGCGCTTTGGCAAAAGCTGTTAAAAGAACACGCCTCATTGGAGCCTTCCGTGAAGGCGTATGACGAATACCGCCAGACCCTGCGGGAGATCCAGGAAGCCCGGGAGCTGTTGTCCCAACCCGAACTGGCGGACATGGCGGAAAGTGAGCTAAAAGCACTCCTGGAGCGCAAGGAAGCCATGGAGCATGAACTGAAGCTCCTTTTGCTCCCCAAAGACCCTGACGACGACCGCAATGTGGTGATGGAAATCCGCCAGGGAGCGGGGGGCGACGAGGCCGCCCTGTTTGGCGCGCTGCTGCTTAGAATGTATACCCGCTACGCGGAACGCAACCGGCTCAAGGTGGAACCCGTTCACTACAATATGACGGAGCTTGGCGGCGTCAAAGAAGCGGTGTTCAGCATCTGCGGCGAAGGCGCTTTTCGCCGCTTGAAATACGAAAGCGGAGTTCATCGGGTGCAGCGGGTCCCCACCACGGAATCTGGCGGCCGCATTCATACCAGCACCTGTACGGTGGCCGTGCTGCCAGAAGCGGAGGATGTGGAGGTCACCATCCAACCCAATGATCTGCGCATCGACGTGTACCGCTCCACCGGTCACGGCGGCCAGTGCGTCAACACCACGGATAGCGCGGTGCGCATCACGCACCTGCCCACGGGGCTGGTGGTCACCTGCCAGGATGAAAAGAGCCAGATCAAAAATCGGGACAAGGCCATGCGGGTACTCAAAAGTCGTTTGTATGACAAGCTCCGCGAGGAAAAGGATGCCGCCTATTCCGCCCACCGCAAAGGCCAGGTGGGCACCGGCGACCGCAGTGAGCGCATCCGCACCTATAACTTTCCCCAAGGACGGGTCACCGACCATCGCATCGGCCTCACCCTCTACCGCATTGAGGAAATTTTGGACGGGGATCTGGATGAAATTTTAGAGTCGCTGCGCTTGACGGAGCAAGCCGAAAAACTGAAGGAATTTGGGGAGGCGAACGAATGACCACGCAGATTCTTCCTGCCACGCCCCAGGCGGTTCAAGCAGCCGCTGAGCTCCTCAAAACGGGCGGGTTGGTGGCCATGCCCACGGAAACGGTGTATGGCCTTGGAGCCAACGCACTGAACCCTTCCGCCGTCCAAGGCATTTTCGCCGCCAAGGGCCGGCCGGCGGACAATCCCCTCATTGTGCACGTGGCAAATGGGGCGTCCGCAGAACCGCTGTGTCATCTGACCGACGCCGCGCGGGCGCTTATGGACGCCTTCTGCCCTGGGCCCCTGACCCTGCTGCTGCCCAAAAAAGACTTAATCCCCGCCGTCACCAACGCGGGGCTTTCCAGTGTGGCCATCCGCATTCCCCGCCATCCTGTGGCGCAAG
>JAVBVF010000016.1:0-82574 GCA_031554475.1 Eubacteriales bacterium
CCACACCTACGGAAGAACCTACGGCCACACCTACGGAAGAACCTACGGCCACACCTACGGAAGAACCTCCGGCCACTCCTACGGCAGAACCGACGGCCACGCCTACGGAAGAACCTACGGCCACGCCTACGGAAGAACCTACGGCCACACCTCCGGAAGAACCTACGGCCACGCCCACGGCAGAACCTACGGCCACGCCTACGGCAGAACCGACGACCACGCCTACGGCAGAACCGACGACCACGCCTACGGCAGAACCGACGACCACGCCTACCGTCGAACCCTCTGCCACCCCCAGAGCCGAGCCTACGGCCACGCCCACGGCAGAACCTTCCGCTACGCCTTCGGCCAAGCCTGCCACAACAGCCCAACCGACGCCCACACCCTCCCCACAGGCTCCCAGCGGCCCCAAAACGAGCCGTTCCCCCATGGACGGAGAATTGGGCGCCACCGGACAAACCATTGACCAGCTGCTCCTCCCCATTGGAGGCGGGCTCCTGCTGATCGCAGCCGGAATCCTAATCCTGCTTGTGTATAGACGGCGTATCCACTCCTAAGAAACCACCGCCCCGCTCTTTGAGGAAAGATTCAAAGAACGGGGCGGTGATTGTTTCGCTACGCCTCTATGCCCTGGCGCTATTGAAATAGGCCCTCACCGCGATGATCGCGATAAGGGCCTTGCTTTGGTAAGGATCGATGCGCTTATTTGCCCACGATGTCCTTCACTTCTTGAGAATCCACATTGGCGCCGTCAACGACCATAACGCCGGTGTCAACAACCTTTTCGGTCACGGCGCCGCCGTTGGCCAATTCCAGGGCCTTGGCCACTCCGTCGTAGCCCATGAAATACTGCCGTTGCAAAATGGTGGCCACATTGTACTCGGGATTGCGGACAATGCCTTCCATTTCAGCGGAGAAGTCGAAACCAACCATGGAGATGTCCGTGCGCTTGGACTCTTCCAGCGCTTTAACAAAGCCGACGGTGGAGCCATTGTTGGGAGCAAAAAGGGCGATCAGGTTGGGATAGGCGGTGATGAAATCCTGGCCGAAAGCCAACGCCTTGGCGGCATCGCCATCGTTCACCTTCACTTCGTCCCAAAGCACCTTCCAGGTGGCGGGGGCATTGGCATCCCAGTACTCTTTGAAGCCCGCATTGCGGTCGATGATGGCCTGAGAACCGGTGGAACCGATGGTGATGGCCACAACGCCTTCTTTATCCTCGGGGGTGTTCACAGCCTTCAATTTGGCAATCAAGGTCTGAGCGGCCAGCTTGCCGGCTTCGATGTTGTTGGTCAGGTAAGCGGCGCTGTAGTCCTCGGTATCCACGGAAGAATCAATCAAGATCATGGGGATGCCGGACTTGAACTGCTCGGAAATGGGGGTCGCCATGGCCTTGCGGTCCAGGGGAGCGATCACGATGCCGTCAGCCTGGGAAGACACGGCGTCTTGCAGCAGGGCAACCTGCTTTTCCACTTCGGACTCCGCAGCGGTACCAATGATAACAACTTTGCAACCCAGGTCAGCTTCGGCTTTCTTAGCGCCCGCTTCCACGATGGACCAATACTGGTTGCCAAGCACCTTCACGATCACATAGATGGTCTTTTGGGCTTCGGCAGCCTGGGCGGACACCACCAGGGCAAGCGTAAGTGCCAATGCGAGGGTAAGAGCCAGCAGTTTCTTCATGGGCTAATCCTCCTAATGATTAATGTATAGTTTCTGGTGAAAACACCAGTTAACTAACGGATTCGCTGTGGGAAGGCTTGAAAAGCCGATTGACCAGAAGCTGAATCGGAGAGGGCGCGGTGGAACCGCTCTTGCGGTGGCGGCGCATCTGGTTGGCAACGGCAATCACCAGGATCAACCCAATAATCACCATCTGCCAGTAGGAGTTCACGCCAGTGAGATTCAGGCCGTTGCGAATCACACCCATCATGAGCGCGCCAATGATGGTGTTTAAAATATTTCCTTCGCCGCCGGTAATGGCGATGCCCCCTAAAACAGCGGCTGCAATGGCTTCCATCTCGTATCCATTGCCGGCCATGGGCTGTGCGGAGGAAAGGCGGGAGGCCACCAAAATTCCGCAAATGGCAGCGGAGAAGCCAGACATGCAATACGCAAACATGCGCGTGCCTACCGCGTTAATACCAGACAGTTTGGCAGCTTCCAGGTTGGAGCCGCAAGCATAGATCTGGCGGCCAATGCGGGTCTTGGCCAGCACAATGCCCAAAATCAGGGCATACACCAGCATGATCACCACGCTGTAAGGCAATCCGCCTTCAAACCGACCGCCGCCCAGCACATAGAAAGCATCTTGCACCTCTTTGCTGGGAATATCGGCCGTGTACACCGGAGCGCCGTTCACTAGCGCGTTGGCCAAGCCCCGGTACACCCATTGGGTTCCCAATGTGGCCACAAAGGGAATGACCCCAAGGATTTCAATAAAGAAGCCGTTCATAATGCCCGTCAAGATACCCATGAGCAAGCACAGGGCGATCGCCAACCACATGGGCCAGCCCATCACCAAAAGCGATACCACGATGATACCGGACAACGCCATGGAAGCGCCGGCGGACAAGTCGTTTCCACCGCACACCAGGCAGAAGGTCAGCCCGCAGCCAATGATGGCATAGGTCACGATCTGCTGCAGCAGGTTTTGGATGTTTTGGGCAGAGATAAATTTCCCCGGCGCTAGGATCGCGAAGAGAACAAACAAGCCCACCAGCAGGAGCAAGGAGAAAAGCGCCCGTTTGGTTGCAATGCCAAGGTTCCCATAAAATCCTAACAGCCCTGTTTTTTCCTTTTCCATTTTAGCCTACACTCCTTACGAAACTTTAGGGGCTGCCTTGTTTTCCAGCTTGTTATAACCCGCAGCGAGATACAGTAATTCTTCCTGATTGGTTTCCTTGGTCACCAGTTCGCCGTTGATGCTGCCTTCATGAATCACCAGCACACGATCGCTCATGCCCAAAATTTCCGGCAGCTCAGAGGAGATCATGATAATGGCCACGCCTTGGTCGCTCAACCTGTTAAACAGTTGATAGATCTCAAACTTCGCACCTACGTCAATGCCTCGGGTCGGCTCGTCTACAATGAGAATGCGGGCATTATTGCAAAGCCACTTAGAAAGCACAACCTTTTGTTGGTTGCCGCCGGAGAGGTTTTTGATCTGCTGGTGAATGGACGGGGTTTTGGTGCGCATCAGTTGCCGGTATTCCTCCGCGTTTTGGGCTCCTGCCCGGTCATCAATAAAGCCAAAGTGGGTCAAGGCGCGAAGGTGGGCCATATTGGTGTTATAAGCCACATCCAGGTCTAAGGCCAGACCGTCGTACTTGCGGTCTTCAGTGGCATAGGCCATGCCATGGCTGATAGCCTGAATCGGGGATTCAATCTTCACCGGCACCCCATCGATTTTGACTTCTTTATGCTGCGCCTTGTCCGCGCCAAACAAGCAGCGCATGATCTCGGTACGGCCTGCGCCCACCAGGCCGGAAATCCCTAAGATTTCCCCCTTGCGCACATGCAAATGATCCACATTAAGCGCCAGCCTACTATGGGCTTTGAGGTGGTTCACCTCCAGCACAATTTCGCCAATGGTGCGCTCGTACTTGGGGTACTTGTCCTCCAGCGAGCGCCCCACGATCATATTGACCAGCTGATCCATGGTGATGTCCTTCAAATCGCGGGTGCCAATGTATTGGCCGTCTCGCAGAACGCTTGCCCGTTCACAAATTTTGCCCAGTTCTTCCATGCGGTGAGAAATATAGACCATCCCCACGCCCTTCTGTTGAAGGTTGCGGATAATCTCAAACAATTGCTGGATTTCACGCTCCGTCAGGGTGGCCGAAGGCTCGTCCAGCACCAAAATGCGGCTGTTGTAGGAAATGGCCTTGGCGATCTCCACCATTTGCTGCTTGGCCACGCTCAAGTTGGCCACGATGGTGTGGGTATTGATATCAATGCCCAATTCCTGCAGAATCTGCGCGGCAGCCCTATGCATGGCGGCGTCATTGATAAAACCCCGCTTCCCGTGGGGCCGCCCGATAAAGATATTATCCGCCACTGTCATGTGCCTGCAAAGGGTCAGTTCCTGAAAGATAATGCTAATGCCTAATTCGTGGGCTTTGGCCACCGAGTCAATATGGACCTTCTCTCCCTCAATGAAAATTTCACCGGCATCCGCTTTATATACGCCGGTCATAATCTTCATCAGCGTGGATTTTCCGGCGCCGTTTTCCCCTACCAGGCCGTGCACTTCCCCTTTGTTCACCGAAAAAGAGACGTTATCTAACGCTTTCACACCAGGAAACGCCTTGCAAATGCCTTCCATTCGAAACAACTCTTCGCTCATGCGGGCATACGCTCCTTTAGGTTCAACACACGACCGTTAAATTTCGTTAAAATTAACTCCTGATTGTGTGCGTTCACGATCTTTGCTCAGATTATATCTCTTTGTTATATCTCTGTCAAGCCTGTTTTTTTCAAGTTTTAAACAAAAGCGGCAATGATTCTTTTGAAACCAATCAAAAACGCGCAAATGTCGCATTTGCTTGCCATTGACTCTCCCCCAAATTTTTTCCGTTATCGTTCACAAAAATGTACGCTTTTCCCCTTGTGCAAAACCCTGTTAATGTGCTAGAATAGGCATAACTTGTCCCGTATGCGGGCGCTTTGGCGCGGAAAGTAGAGCGTTATGCCGTCAAAAACCGTGAAAGTTACGTTAAAAATGATCGCCGAACAGGCAGGCACATCGATTGGTACGGTAGACCGTGCCATCAGCAACCGCCCTGGCGTCCATCCAGATACCAAAGAACGGGTGTTGCGCATTGCCCAGGAGTTGGGCTACAAACCCAACCGCTTTGCCAGCGCTCTGGGCCGCAAGCGTACCACCAAGCTCTGCTTGCTCTATCCCCTGGAGCCCGCCTCCTTCTATGCGGATATCGACCGCGGCGTGGACGCGGCCGCCGAGGAGCTGCTGGCCTATGGCGTGCGGGTGGAAAAAATTCGCCACCGCAGCCAGGACCCTGCCGAACAAGCGGAGGCGCTGGCCACCATTGCACCCGGCCAGTACGACGGCCTGGCAATCAACGCCGCCGGACGGGAGAGCAGTTTGGAAATCGACCGCCTGTCCCGAAGTGGGACCCCCGTCATCACCTTCAATACAGACGCGCCGGAAAGCCAGCGTTTGTTTTACATCGGCAACGATTCCCTCCAATCCGGCCGGATGGGCGCGGAGTTGCTGGGCCGGTTCCTGGGCGGCCAGGGCGGCGTGACGGTGATGGGGAATTTCATTCAGGCCAAGCCCTTTTCGGAACGCTTTGGCGGTTTTTGCGAGGTCATCCATACCGAATATCCCGATATTGTCCTCTATCCCTGCGCAGAATGCCGCAGCGTACCCGCCGTCGCCACCAAAAACATGCTGGCGGCCATTTCCCAGGTTCCCACCATGCGCGGCGTCTACTGTACCGGCCATTCCAGCACCATTGGCGCCATCGCCGCCCTAAAGGAGCTCAACCGCAAAGACATCGTGCTGATCGGCTTTGATGTGGGGGGCGATTCGCTGGACGCGCTGCGCGACGGCTGGGCAGACGCGCTCCTGTTTCAGGATCCGTTCAAGCAAGCCTACCATGCGGCGCATTTACTGGCGCGCCATGTGCTGGAGGGCTGGCTGCCGGAAAAGCCCCTGTTGCATGTGGAAACCAGCATTGTGATCAAGCACAACATGTCAACCTATGAAAATCGTGAATTTTCTCTGGAGCATCATCTCTAACCGCCTCCTGCCCGCCACCTGGCCATCAAGGAGCACAAGGTCCAGTTGTGACCGTGAAAAATAATGATTGAGGTGTTATCATGAAACTGACGTTCCGATGGTTCGGCTCCCAAAGCGACACCGTCACTTTGCGCCAAATCAAACAAATCCCCGGCATGACCGGCTTGATGGGCTTTTTGGACTATAAGCCCGCTGGCGAGGTGTGGAGCGAAGAAGAAATCAAGGCCTTTATGGGCGAGGTCCATGCCGCCGGACTGGCGTGCGAAGTCATCGAAAGTGTGAACGTACACGAGGATATCAAAATGGGGCTCCCCTCCCGGGATCAATACATCGAGAATTACCGAATCACCATCCGCAACCTGGCCCAATATGGCGTGAAGGTGATCGTATACAATTTTATGCCTGTATTTGACTGGCTCAGAACCGATTTGGCCCGCACCATTGAGGAAGATGGCTCCAACAGCCTTTACTTTGATGAAAAAGATCTGGGCACCATGGGACCCATGGAAATCGTGCGCAAAACCGCCGAGGATTCCCACGGTTTCAGCCTGCCTGGCTGGGAGCCGGAAAGACTGGCCGTTTTAGAAGAAACGCTCAAGCAATATGAAAAAATCACGCCCGACCAGCTTCGGGAAAACTACCAATATTTCCTGGACGGCATTCTTCCCACCTGTGAAGAATGCGGCGTGCGCATGGCTTGCCATCCGGACGATCCAGCCTGGCCCATCTTTGGCCTTCCCCGCATTGCCCACAGCCAGGCTGATTTTGAAAAAATCGTTGCCCTGCACGATTCTCCCGCCAATGCCCTGTGCCTGTGCACGGGATCCCTGGCCTCCAATCCGGCCAACGATATCCCCGCCATCATCCGTCACTTTGGCAAGATGGACCGCGTGGCCTGCCTCCACATTCGCAATGTAAAGCACCTAGGCCCCCGCAAATTCCGCGAGTCCAGCCACTTATCCACCGATGGGGACCTGGATATGTATGAAGTGGTCAAGGCTGTTTATGAGACCTGTCCCGATACCTACATCCGCCCAGACCATGGCCGCATGATCTGGGACGAAAAAGCCCGCCCTGGCTATGGCCTCTACGATAGGGCCTTGGGCGTCACCTATCTAAACGGCCTGTGGGAGGCCATCGCGAAAAACGCGAAAGCGAAATAATCATAAGATTGGACGCCCGAGCCCCACAAGGTTCGGGCGCCAAATCAAATCAGGAGTGTTGATGATGAAAATGAATCTTCGCGCGCTGCAAAATACCGCCGAGTGGGAAAAGGCCGCCGTGGTTCTGCCCGCCTATGATGTGCCTGCCATGGTGGAAAAAACCAAACGTTCCCCCATTTGGCTGCATATGGGCGCTGGAAATATCTTTCGCGGGTTTATCGCCGCTCTTCAACAGGGGCTTTTGAATCAGGGGCTTTCGGATTGCGGCATCATTGCCGCGGATAGCTTTGATGATGACATCATCGATCAGATCTACGCTCCCTTCGATCAGCTCACCCTCAATGTAACGCTCCATCCCGATGCCACCACCAGCACAGAGATCATCGCGTCTGTTGCCGAATCCCTCAAGGCGAACAGCCAAGATCCGGCGCAGATGGGGCGCTTGATGGAGATCTTTTGCGCACCCAGTTTGCAGCTTGTCAGCTTTACCATTACGGAAAAGGGATATGCCCTGTGCCGTGCGGACGGCGCCCTCTTGCCTGTGGTGGAAAGCGATATGCGCTCCGGCCCCGAAAAGCCCTGCCACGTCATGAGCATTGTGGCCGCCGGATTGTACCGCCGGTATCAGGCGGGCAAGTTCCCCCTGGCTGTGGTCAGCATGGACAACTGCTCTCACAATGGCGAAAAACTGCGCTCCAGCGTTATGGACATTGCCCAGGCATGGCAACGGAACGGCTTTGTGGATGCTGGGTTCCTTTCCTATTTATCAGAGGAGAGCCTGGTGGCCTTTCCCTGGAGCATGATCGACAAGATCACGCCCCGCCCAGCCAAGGCCGTGGAGGAAATGCTGCTTCAAAAAGGCATTGAGGATATGCATCCCCTCATCACCTCCAAAAACACCTACATCGCCCCTTATGTGAATGCGGAGAAGCCCCAGTATCTGGTGATCGAGGACCGCTTCCCCAACGGGCGTCCCCCGCTGGAGAAGGCTGGCGTCTATCTGACGGACCGAGACACAGTCAACAAGGTGGAGCGCATGAAAGTGACCACCTGCCTGAACCCCTTGCATACCGCCATGAGCGTATACGGATGCCTCCTGGGCTACACCTTGATTTGCGACGAAATGAAGGATGCGGACATCGTAAAGCTGATCACCCGCCTTGGCTATCAGGAAGGGCTTCCCGTGGTCACGGATCCTTTGATTCTGTCCCCCCACGCCTTTATTGACGAGGTGGTGAAGGAGCGCTTGCCCAACCCCTTCATGCCGGACGCCCCGCAACGCATCGCCACGGATACTTCCCAAAAGGTGGGCATTCGCTTTGGGGAAACCATCAAAAGCTATTTGGCCGAGGGGCGAGACCTAGACTCACTCACCGCTATTCCCCTGGCCCTTGCCGGCTGGCTTCGGTACTTATTGGCGGTTGACGATCAGGGCAATCCCATGGAAGTCTCCTCCGACCCGATGAAGGAAGAATTGCAAAAGCAATTGCAGGATATCGTTTGGAACGACCCAAGCACTTACCATGGGCAGTTGAAAAAAATTCTGAGCAACGCCGCCATCTTTGGCCTTGATTTGGTGCAAACGAGCCTCTCCGCTCGGATCGAAGCCTACTTTGTGGAGCAATTGAATGGCAAGGGCTCGGTTAGGGTTGCCCTGCGGAAGCATTTGGGGGCATAATGCGATTTCCCGTTCCAATCCCTGCGCTTCCAAGCAGGAGGATTCCATGATACTGCCCAAAATTCGCGACCCCAGATTCATCACGGTTCGCCGCGGCGGCGCGCTATGCGATGAAACCCATCACCTGCTGGCATTATGGGCTGCGGAATGTGCCCAGCATGTGCTGCCTTATTTTGAGAACGCACGGCCACAGGATGACCGGCCCCGCCGCGCCATTGAAGCGGCGCATGCTTGGGTGCGGGGAGAGATGACCGTCAAGCAGGCCCGTTTTGCGGCTGGCGCGTCGCAAGACGCTGCCCGGGACGTGGCGGCGGCATCTGAAGCGGCTAGGCTGGCTGCCCTTTCCGCCGGACAGGCTGCCGTGGTTGCCCATGTGGCCGCCCATGAATTGGGCGCAGCCGCCTATGCCCTCCGAGCGGCCATGGCAGCTGCCCCTAAAGATCAAAAAGAAATGTCCAGGCAGCGGGAATGCCAATGGCAACGGGACCAGCTTCCTCAAAGCATTCGCGCGCTCGTATTGGACGACCAGCGCTTGCGAAACGGCATTTGCTGGTCCGTGTTTTATACGGAATGATCTGCTGTAAAGCTACTCCCATTCCCGTCTTTTACGCCATGCCGGTGATGGCCGGTTTTGTTCGTAGGCCAGGAAGAAAATCGCAGAAATAGCGGCTCTCTCAACACTTTCTGGTGATGTCCCGTGGGTGGGAGATGCCGCAAGCGGATATCCGCATCCAAAAACCATAACGCCGAATCATTATAAAAGACTGCCCAACCGCGATCTTTTACGGATTTTGCCACTGGAAGGCTTTCTTGCGACTTGTTCATCTCCAGGGAATAAGGAGGCAGTCGACCCAAACTTCACTGCCCCGCATCAAGCCATGTGCCACTTGCGGACGGTGGGTCTACAGGCCCAAACCCCAACAGGGCCACAACCTCATTGTCCGTACCCTGCATCTGAAGGGTGCAGTTTGGATACCGAGCCATGATCTTCTTCGCATTGACCAGGCCAATGCCCTGATGTCCCTGTTTGCTTGTGAAGCCATGCGTAAATACATTGGTAAGGTCGATTGGGGCTAGCGTACTATTGGTGATGATCATCCGTTTTGCCTGGCTGCCATCCCGCTCGATAGCAAAGGACACCTTCCTTTCCCTGGACTCGGCTGCTGCCTCAATGGCGTTATCCAGCAGGCACGAGACGATGCGGCAGATGTCAATGTCCTTGATGGGCAGCTCGGAGAGCGGACAATCCAGGGAAATGTTCAGCCGAAGATTAAGGCTTCCAGCACGCTCATGTTTGTTGAGCAAAAGCGCGGCAAGCGCTGGATTTTCCATTGCATGGCGGCTTATGTCCAGCAGGCTCCCCGTTGTCGTTGTGATCTCCACAAGCGATTGATGGTACCGCTTGCAGGCCTCTAAATCACCGATTTCAAAATATCCGTTGTAGGTTTGCAGGATATTGTAAAAGTCATGCTTAATGGCGCCGAACTGGTCCAGGCTTTCAAACATGGATTGCATTTGCTTTTCTTTATCCCGAATCTCCGCTTGGGCGTAACGGTTGCTGTTTAACGTGATGGAGAACGCGGAAAACAGAACCAGCATCGTCAGGCTGACTGTGCTACCCACGATTGTTTTGGGGATCAGAATCATGATCAAAGCCGCACAGATAAAAATAAAAACCAGCTGAAAAATGGCAAAGGCAATGTTTTTCTGACGCATGGAGCTGTCCATGCCCTTCACGGTGAGCAGGTTTGGTTTGTGCTTCAGAAGATAATGCATCCACCCAAACAGCGCAATGGAAACCAAAAAGTTTGCAGCGTACATGAGAATGTATTTGGGATAATCCACTGCCCCCGGTTCTTGCATGAAAAAAACCGCGCTAACCAGCCGCGTCACTCCAGAGATCGTCTGAAACAAGAGGTAGGCATAAACTCCAATTTCCAACGCGTGCAAGGGTCTCATCTTAAGCGAACCCACCAAATGGAACCACAAAATGATCGTAATGACAAAACCTGGCATGGAGGCAAAAAGCGGTATGAGCGCCGTCATGCCCGCCGGTTCCGCTATCACCAACCTAAAAAAATCTCCAAAGAACGCCAAAGTTCCCAAAAAAGCGGCCGTCAACATTTTCGTGATAAGGGGCCGCTTCGCTTCGCTCATACGCAAGTACAAGCTGAACTTGATGTACATCAGGGAGACTTGATAGACAAACGCGATGCAAATCACAATGTCCAACATTCTATCTCCAAATGTCGGTATGCTGAGAGTCCCCATACCGTACCCCCGTTTCATCGCCTGCCCAAACTCCATAGCGACGATAATTTGCCTTTTTCCTAAGGCTGTTTGAGGGCTGGCAGAATCATCCGGCATGAGCGAGCAGGCTGCCTGCGGAACTTTCTATGCGTGCCTCAGGCACTTTGCTTAAAGAGATCCTTGCCTTCGCGTCCCTCTTGACCTATGCGTTATTGTAACACATTTCTCATTTCTGCACAAATCTTTACCGCATGAGTTTCCCCGCGCGAAAACAGCTCCTGTTGCGCGCGATCCATATGTGAGCCAGGCATCTAACACTATTCTATTCCCGCACAGTTTGCCTGGAAAAGATAGAATACCGACTCTATTGATTGATTTTCAGACTTCGCCCTTGATAAAATCGATTGATTTCCCCTGTGCTTTATCATCAAGCCTTTGGTGCGTCAGTTTGCCTTATAAATCTGGTTGAACGTGGCAAAGGCCACCCGGGTAATCCCCATGGCCAGAGTGCTGTTTTGAAAGACAATGCGGCACTGAATCGCTCTGCGCAGGTATTGGTAGCACTCACGGTCTTGCGCTTTGATCCATTGCTCCAACGCAGCTTTTTGTTCCAGGATTTCCGGCTTGTTCGCAAGCATCATGTGGGCACAGGTCAAAACCACAATCAAACGGATGTCTTCCAAAATGAGCCGTTCTTGCTTGGGATGCAAGGAATGGGGAGCGTTCTGGGCATGGGCATGAATCATGGCCTTCACCACCCGCTCCATATGGTTGATATTGCGAATCACCTGGGTCTTGTTCACGGATTGGGTAGCTTGGCCCACCAAGTATTGATAAGGCGTCACATCCAAATAATACAGAGTCTTTACATAATACAACGGTAAATTGGTCACCAGGCAGTCCACATAAAACGTATGCTTTGGCAAAACCAAGCTGCAGGCGCGAAGAACAGCCGTTTGATAAAAAATGGCGTGCATCATTAAGCTCCGGGGAATGCCAAAGCGCTTGGTATCCTCCCAGCGAAGAATCTGGTTGGCGGGGAGCGCCTTGTGATAACGGGCGACATACACTTTCCCCGTGCGCTGGTGGATTCGGGCATAATTGCAAAAAATCATATCCGGTACGACTTGCGCCTGTTGAAAACTGTACATGGTGTCCAATACGGTTTCAAGGGCGCCCTGATCCATCCAGTCGTCCGAATCCACCACCTTGAAAAACAGCCCGGTGGCCCTTTCCAGTCCCTGGTTTACGCCTTCTCCGTGTCCGCCGTTTTGCTGGTGCACCGCCGTTACCACGCTGGGGTATTGCACTTGGTATCGATCTGCGATCTCACCCGTCCGGTCGCTGGAACCGTCGTTGACAATGATGATCTCGCAGTCAGGGTTTGTCAGCGGAAGCGAATCCAGGCACTTCTCCATATGTTTGGCGGAATTGTAACAAGGGACTACAAACGTGATCAGTTTCATAGGGCTCCTCCGGTTTGTTACGCCTGCACATCGTCCTTCTTTTCGGTCTTAAAGATCACCTTGAAAATGGGAAAAAAGACCCAGAAGGAGATAGCCGCATTGATAATAATGGTTACCACATCGGCAACCGTTTCCCCTGTTTTGCCCCATCCCCAGGTGTTGATGAGCAATTCGTAAATCGGAGCCTTGTAAAGGCCCTGGGCCGCCGCCGCGCCCACGGTGATCACCAAGTATGCCACCAAGTACCAGAATGCCGCTTTGAGGACGCTGCTGTTGGATTTGAACGTCACATTCCGCTGGAGGAAAAAGTTGATCACTTGGGCAATGGCCATGGTCAACTGCACTGCCAGGAAATAGGCCAAACCGCCGCCGCCGCCCTGCGCTAACTCACCTGCGGCATAATTGAAAACGTAATAGCGGCTGCCATCAAAATTATGCCCCACTGGCCAGATTTGAAAACTCTGATTGATCAAATTCGTTTGGCCAAAAAGGGATTTAAAGACAGGCATCATGAGCATCTGCAAAAGGGTCACGCCGTTGCACAAAACAAAGAAAACCATAAATTGGGCAATCCCCGGGTGCTTGTCTTTAAATCCTTGCCAAATTGCTTTTATTCGCTTACCCATTGCTCTGCTCCTTTTTTGCTTTGTTCCGTTTTGATCAACCGGCGGTTGGAAAAGTATCCGGAAATGAATGCCTTAAGCCCTTTCGCCACATGTCCATTCACCATCACCACCAGGGCTTCGGCCATTTCCATGGTCACCATTCCGCCCATCATTTTGGCGATCCCGCGGAAGGGCATGTTATAAATGAACAATATATTCAAGTCAGGCTTGCCCTTTTTCAGGCTCCTGTCCTTGAGCCAGGTTAGGATACGATGCACCCACCGCGCCAGCGCGGATTTGGCATTATCCATCTGGCAAATCGCGTCGTTGATGCCCAGTAGCCCCTTTGGTTTCGCCTCAGCCTCCGGTGCTTCATGGCCCGCAAGGGCCTCAAATTCGGCCCTTGACACCGCAAACACATCCGCGCTGTAATAGCTGGGCATTTGATCGGCCATGCTCTTTATGTCATGCGCCGTACCGGTAATCCGCAACGTTTCCGTCAGCCTGATATCCTGCGCGCTGGCCCCCACCATGATCCGATACTCTCCGCTTTCGATCTGCCACGCTTGCGTTTCCACATCATAATAGCGGAACGCTTTATCATCCAGCGCAATAGTGACCCGCTTTTTTTCTCCTGGAGCCAGCACCACCTTTTGAAAGCCTTTCAGCTCTTTGGCGGGCCTGAACACCTTGCCCTCCGGGCAGCCGATATACACCTGCGCGATTTCTGCCCCCGCTACTTTCCCTGTGTTTTCCAGGGTAAAGGCAATTTCGCTTTCCTCTGCACAGAGGTCCGTGTAGGCAAAGGTGGTATAGCTCAGCCCAAAGCCAAAGGGAAAGCATACCGGTTTTTGCGCCGTCTCAAAATAGCGGTATCCAATATAGGGGCCTTCCCGATACTCAGCGACTCCCCCCCGGTTATGAAAATATCGACTCACGGGCAAGTCCGTATACAGCAAAGGAAAGGTTTCCGCCAGCTTGCCTGAGGGATTGGTTTCGCCCATCATCACCTTGAGCAACGCTCCGGCTCCGGCCTGGCCGCCTAGGCAGCCGTAGACCAGCGCTTTGCAATCGGAAAGCCAGGGCATCTCCACCGCGCTTCCGGCGGAAAGCGTCACCACAAGCTCGGGCTGAACGGCCCGAAGCGCTGCCAGCAGCTGGATCTGGTTGTCCGGCAGCCGCATATGCTCCCGATCCATGCCCTCCACCTCGTTAATCTCAGGCAGCCCCAGGCACACAAGCACCACTTCAGCCCGCTTCGCCAGTTCCAGCGCCTGCTCTAAAAGGGCCGCGTCTTGCTGGCCATTCCGGCGGAAGCCCTGGCAATATCCCACGCTTTCCAACGGAAATTGCTCCAGTACCCCCAGCAGGCTGTCCAATTGGGTTGGGTTTACCACAGAGCTGCCGGCTCCTTGGTAGCGGGGCACTGCCGCAAAATCGCCAATGACGGCGACCTTCGTCCCCTTGGATAGCGGCAATAGCCCTGCCTCATTTTTCAGCAGCACCACGGTTTGTTCCGCGATTTTCTGGGCTGTCAAGTGATGTTCCTTGGCATCAAAGGCGGAAGGTTCCCCGCCCTGACCCTTGGCGGATAAAATCAACGTGAGGAGCTCATCCACCCTTTGGTCCACCAATGCCTCGGCTATGCGGCCCTCCCGTACGGCCTTGGCCAGCTGACGGTCGCTATCGCCGCCGGTGGCGGGCATTTCCAAGTGGCTTCCTGCAGCCACACCCGCCACATGGTCGTTGGAGCCGCCCCAGTCGGTCACCACAGCGCCGGTAAAGCCCCATTCTCCCACCAGGATATCCTTTAGCAAATGCTCGTTTTCATTGGCATAAACCCCATTCACCCGGTTGTACGCCGTCATTATGGTGCGGGGGTTCCCTTCCCTAACGGCAATCTCAAAGTTTGTCAGGTAGATTTCCCGCAGCGTGCGCTCGTCCACCACACTATCGGAGGCCATGCGCATCCATTCCTGGCTGTTGACCGCAAAATGCTTTGGACACGCGGCTACACCCTGCTTTTCAATCCCCCGTATAAACCCCGCGGCCAGCTTCCCCGCAAGGTAGGGATCCTCGGAATAGTATTCAAAGTTGCGGCCGCAAAGCGGGCTACGCTTCACGTTTAAGCCCGGCCCCAGAACCACTTCCACCCCTTGTGCGACGGCCTCCCTGCCCACCAGGCTCCCTGCGCTTTCCGCCAGGTCTGGATCCCAACCGTTTGCGATGCAGGCGGAGGAAGGCAGGCAAGTGGCTGGCTGGGACGCGTTCAACCCCAAATGATCCGCATCCCCCAATTGCTTTCGTAAACCGCTTGGGCCATCGGACAAATAGATCGGGCTGATGCCTAGGCGCTCAATGGCCTTGGTGCTCCATATGTCACGGCCGGATAGCAGTCCGCATTTTTCCTCCAATGTCATCTGCGCAATCAATTCTTGATTCTTCATAAAAGCTCCCCAGGCTACATAGATTTTTGTGATATGAGCATGGTAACACAGAAACAACCGCCGTGCGATACACTGCACAAACGGTTGTTTTTTTCACACAAATTGCTCTGAAATCCACGCTCCTAGGCAGCCTTTTCCAGCGGAATCAACACACACAGCGTAAACCAGTTATCGCTGGCGGAAATCTTGATATGTCCGCCATACTTTTCAGCGGCATTTTTGATGCTTTTGATCCCAAAGCCATGGGAGCGCTTATCGTTCTTGGTGGTAGCGATATCCCCATCCTCAAACCTTAGCTTGCTTTCAAAGTAGTTTTCAAAGCGCATCAAGAGCAGATCATTCTGCGCAAAAATAGCAATTTTGATGATCTTCTTTTCTGGGTCTTCCAGTGTCCCCATACTCTCCAACGCGTTATCCAGCGCGTTGCCCACAATGGAACAAATATCAATGGTATCAATCCCGTTGAGCAGCGTGCCGTCCGCCACGCAGGTAAAATTCACGCCGCTTTCTACGATTTGTTTGCTTTTTCCGGACAAGAGAATATCCAGCGCCTTGTTGCCCGTGTCGTACTGCATCTCAAAGTGTTTGATGGCCATTTCCATATTTTCGAGGTATTTGATTTTCTTCTCCGGATTCGCTTCCGCCTTGAGCGCCGCAATTTGATGCTTGAGGTCATGGTAACGATGGTTGAGAAAATCCATGTTTTCTTTGGAGAAGCAATATTGCTCATATTGTCGGTTAAGCATGTTATGCATGGCGCTGATCTCCATTCGAGCATGCATCCACAGCCGTTGCTCCTGTAAGGTATACAAAAGCACCACACCGCAAAAATCCAGCAACGTTCGAATCAGAAAGATATCGGAGGCATAGGTACCGGACAAAGGCGTGTTGCGGCTGACGAAGCTCATATTGCTCAGAAAAAAGATCACCGCGCCCACCGCCACCGGCACCACCAAATCCCTGCCGGAAACGCCAAAGCGAATATTGAGCTTACGGTAGCGGCGCTCCAGGAAGAAGGCCGCCACATACACCAAGGCAAAATTACCGACCAACATCACAATCGGCGCCCATGCGTAGGAAAAACCATGCCAATTGACAACATAGTAGTTAAACTGCCATTCCAGCGAAGCGGCAAATTCCGCTAAAATAAAGGCTCTAGCCGTACAAATCAGCGCCTCACGCACGCTGATTTTGCATAGGCAATAAATTGATCCGTACATTAGGCCAATGGCCGCCAACATGCCGGGAATCCACAAATAAAGGGGCAACGCTCCCGCCAAATACTGAAAGCCAATGATGACCCCTAGCGCCGCAAGGGAGAACAGCGCGGTGGGCGCTGGGCGAAAGCGCCTTCGCAGCGCCAGCACAAAAACCATACAGGCTAGCCACTCCGCCATGGCCGTGTTGATTCTGGGGATATCCGGAACAAAGATGGTGTTCATTGCGTCATCCCCACATATTCCGTCAGCGCTTCCATAAAAGCCTTCTTGCGGGAACGGCTTATGGCCAGCTCGTATTGATCCACCCAGGCGCTGTTGCCCTTAATGGCTTTGACATAGGCCAGATTCACAAGGTAACAATTATTACACCGGAAAAAGCCAGCCTTTTCCAGCTTCTTTTCCAGCTCCTTCATGGTGCTGTTGATGGAGATCTTCTCCTCCCGGGTGTAAAAAATCATCTCATGACGATAGCTTTCAATATAAATGATATCCGAGTACTCCACCTTGCTGGCCCCAGAGGCGTTTAGAAGAATCAGAAAATTGTTGGAGCGCTTTTTGAGCTTGTCCAGGGAACGCTTCATTTGCTGGGAAAACGCGAAATACGGCAGGGGTTTGAGCAAGAAATCCAGCGCATCCACGGAATACCCCTTAATGGCGTATTGGGCCATGTTGGTCACAAAAATCAAGATGACCTCCTTGTCCGCCTTGCGGATCTGCTCGGCCGCCATCATCCCGTCCATATACTGCATTTCAATGTCCATGAAAATAATATCGTACAGCGGAACATAATCCGTCACGATATCCTCCCCATCCTGAAACCATTTCACATCCAGCGGCTCATTGTTTTCCGCCTGATAGGCGGCGATATACTCCATCAGTGTCTTAGCCGCGCTTTCATCATCTTCCACAATCGCAATTCGAAACATGTGACTCTCCTCCGTTTGTCCATCCCATTATACCTTAGCCCAACACCAAAAATCAATGAACCGATTGCTGGGAAAAAGCATCAAAAAAAGCGGGAAATTGCTTTCCCGCTTTGGGTCGATTTTGATTTTGGATCCTAAGCGTTAGGCGTTGGCGATTTCGCCAGGCTTGAGCGCCTTATCCTTCTTGCGCGCCTTGCGAATGACCGCAACGCCCCAAACCGCAAGCAGCAAAACAATCGCGGAATCCGCCACAATCAATGCCACCTGCCACACCGGCAACAGATAATAGAGGATCACCGTGTTCATGGCGTTGCTGTTGGCCGTGGTAAAAAGGATGTTCTTCGCTGCCGCGCGCAGCCTGGCCGCCTGGGTGGCCGTGGGGTTTTCATACGCTGGAATTTTGCCGCCCTGGGCCAATACCAAGTCTCCGCCGGCGCGGATCATCTGCTCCGAATTCAGGTACTCTTTTAGCGCATAATCGGTGATGACCATGCCATGGAAGCCCCATTCATTGCGCAAAATCTCCGTGAGCAGTTCATAGCTTCCGCCTGCCCACACCGTTCCCACCCGATTAAAGGAGGACATGATGGCGGTGGTTTCCCCCTGCTTCACCGTCATTTCAAAGGGCTTCAAATACATTTCACGCATGGCCTGCTCATTGAGCCAGGTAATCAGGCCATTGGCATCCCGGCAGGTTTCCTGCTCGTTGAAGGCAAAATGCTTGACAAAGGTATACAGACCCTTGGTTTTTGCGCCTTGGCAAACCTTGGCCGCCATGGCCCCGGATAGATACGGATCCTCGCTGTAGTATTCCCAATTTCTTCCGCCAAAGGGGCTGCGGTGAAGATTGACCGCCGGAGCGTACCAGCCGGAATAGGGCAGCTTATCTCCCTTTTCGTAGCCGATCAGGCTCTCATTGCCCACCATTTCCCCCATTTTTTCAGCGATTTCCTTATTCCAGGTAGCGCCCACCACGCACTGGGACACATACGCGCAAGTGTCGTATACCTCGGGGCCGCCCATAAAGGCGGTGAATCCGCCAGGGCCATCCGGTTCGATGGTCTTGGGCTTGCCGATTTGTTCAATGTCTCCCGTGCCATAGGCGCCAACGCCAATCAGCATGGCCATCTGTTTATACGTCAGCCGGTCCAGCAAGCTGTCCCACAAAGGATCGCTATACGCCTTGCCGGTCAGGTCGCCCAGCATGACTTGAGCCGCTTCCTGGGACGGGTTTTGCATCTGATCCACATACCAGGGTTTGCCCTCATCCCCGCTTTGATAATTCATGGAATCGATCAACGCTTGGGAAACCGACAAATCCGCCGCCGCAGGCGCCTGGGGCCAGGTACCCTCCCAATCCGAGCGGCTCAAATACTGCGGGATATGCCCACTGACCTCATCAAAACGGTTGGCAATGGGATAGTTTGTATCCGCGTCATCGGTGATCAGCGTGTCTTCGGCAAGGGTGTAGTGGAGGGTTTCGAACACTTCATGGGCGTTCTTGGCGATTTGGATTTGATACTCTCCCGCCTCCAGCTCGTATCCCTTGTGCCCGTTTTGGTTGGCGTCGCTATAGTCATAGCAGCGCATATCGCCGACTTTGAAGGTTACCTCCACCGTCTCCGAGCCGCCTTGCTTGCTGATCAGACCGGTTTTCGCAAAGGCGCCCAAAACCACATGGGCTTTTTCAATTCCGCCCTCCGTGTAAGGCGGCGTATAGTAAAGCTGTACAACCTCTTTGCCATCATAGTCGCCTGTGTTGGTCACCTTGACTTTCACAGTCATCTCATCCCCGTAGGCCAGCGCGGAGCCATCAGGGTGGGAAACGCTTTCGATTTCCCAGTCAAAATTCGTATAGCTTAGCCCATAGCCAAAGGGAAACACTACGTTCTTGCGGTACCAGTCAGGATTGCCTGCCAGGGCTTCCGTATAACCCCTGGTTTCATAATACCGGTAGCCTACATAAATGCCTTCTTCATAATCCACAAAATAGGCATTCTTGTTGGCGCCGTCCACATTGTAGCGGTTGCCGTTTTTCACCCGGTTGTCGCCAAAGTTGTTCCAAGTGGGGTCTTTCGTAAAATCACGGGCATAAGTATCCGTGGTATGGCCGGAAGGGTTGACGTCCCCTTTGAGGATTTGGCCCAGCGCCATAATACCGGTAGCGCCAGGGCTCCCGATCCAGACCGCGCCTTTGATGTTAGGCTGGTACGCGTAGTGCGTAGGGTCATCCAGAAAGCCAAGCTCCAGAGTCTGGCTGGCGTTGATGACTACAATGACGTTCTCAAAATTCGCGCAAACCTCTTTGAGTAAGTCCGTCTCGTTTTCGTCCAATTGCAGGTAGTGGTCGTTCGCCTTTCTTGCCCCGTCCACCTTCTCCGTATCCGTTGCCGATTTTTGCATGGTTCTGGGCAAGTCAATTCCCTCGCCGCCAATTCTGGAAATCACCACCAGCGCCGCGTCTTTATACTCGCTACCCGCGCCATAACTGTCTTTCACGGCGGCGGAATAACTGCTAAGCGGCGTTTCGCCCGTAGAAAAACCCGTAACCGCAGCGCCGATGGAGGGATTGCCCGGCCGGCCGCTTCCGGATTCATTGCTCGTATAAAAATCTTTCAGGGTGGGGTTGACCTTAAAGCCTACGGCTTCCAGGCTATCATAAATGCTCCTGCTGGCCGCACCGCTGACATTTCCCGAGCCCGAGCCGCCCAGCACCAGCTTGACCGAGTTTTTTCCAAACACGCTAATGCCCGCATTGGCGGAAAGCGGAAGGGAACCTTCATTTTTAAGCAAAACCGTTCCCTCTTGGGCAATGGAAATGTTAAAATCATTGGCCGCCGCCAAAACCTCGCTCTTGCTTTCGTATTCGCCGGTATAGGCGCCCTTGTTCTCGCTGACTACCGCTCTCTTTTTGCCGAAAATCACATCCATGGTACCGCTGATAAACACGGATTGCGTTAATACCAAAGAAATGACGAGGGCAAAGACCAAAACCGAGGAAGCCGTGATCAGCCAAACTTTCACAGGCTTATGAGAAAACATCCACTTCATACGTCAACCTCCAAAGATAAAAACAGTTCAAGCCGGAAAATCCGTATCCTCCGGCTTGAACCATCCGCGCGATTGGCTACTTTTTAATTCACGTTGGTTTCAACCGGACTCCAGTTCAGCACCGCCGGTGTGTCCAGCATAACGCAGTCGATCAGGGGGCCGCCGGTGCCGCCATTGTACAGCTCGTTTTCCAGAATGCGCAAGGTGATCTTATTGTCACCCTCGGCCAAGGTTACCTTGCCGACTTCGAATTCTTTGAACTCCTTGTTGATCTTTCCGCTGCTGTCCAGAAGTTTTAACTCGGCATAATCCAGCGCCGTGCCATTGAGGGAAATCTCGAATACGGAGGGATTCATTCTCACAACGCCCAGATCCGAACCCAGCACGATGCTAAGCGTCGCTTCCTTGGCCGAATCCGAGGTGAACGCAAAGTCAAAAGAAAGATCGGCAAAGTACGTGTAGCCAATATAGCAACCGTTGCTGGCTTTCGAGTCTTTCAAAATCAACTCTGTTTCCATGGCGGCGTTGGAGGGGCCTGCGCCTGCCTTGTCGGTCAGGTCAACCAGTTCGGCCTCAAACACATAATGGTTTGTGCCGCTGTCTTGCGCGGCCGTACTAGCGCTATTGGCCGTGTTCTCCGTGTTACCCTTGCTATCGCAACCCGTTAAGGTTACGATAGCAAGGATGGCCAACGCAATGCACAAAAGCTGTTTGAAGAAATTCCTGTGAGTTGCTTTCATGAATGGCTCTCCTATCTGGTTTGAATTGAGCTTACTTCACCGTCAGCGTGAAGGACACAGTCGCCGGTGTGTATTCGTCGGCGGCAGCTGTCACGTCAAAGGTAAACTCGCCCGCCGCTGTGGGGGTGCCCGTGATTTCGCCCGTAGCCGCGTTCAGTTCCAGGCCCGCAGGCAGGCTTCCGGCGCTCACGGTGAATCCAATGGACTTCAGGGTGGTAACGGTGTTCAGGGTGGCATCGCCCACTTCGGCGCTATAGGCTTCGTTCACAACGGCTTCCTTAAGGTCAGCCTTTTCCAACAGAACCGACGCGCCCACAGGGGTCTGCATAGCGTTGCTGTTTGCCACGGTGTACAGACTGTTCTTTATGGCCGTGCGCATAGCCGTCAGGTGGGTCGCCGGATCGCCCGCGCTTTCCGTAACCTGGCGGGGGGCCACCTTACCGGAGGATAGGACCAGGTCGCCGCCCGCGCGGATCATGGCGTCTGCATTCATGAAGGGATAGATCTCGATATCCGTGATCACGAAGCCCTTGAAGCCCCACTCCTTGCGCAGGATATCCGTGAGCAGCCCATAGTTAGCGCCCGCCCAGCGGTAGCCAATGCGGCTGAAAGAGGACATGGCCCCGCCAGGATTGCTGCTCTCCACCGCGATTTGGAAGGGCTTGAAATACAATTCGCGCATGGCTTGCTCGTTGCACCAGATGGACAGGCCGGAGGTCTCGGCGCCCACGCCGCTCTCCATGCCCATAAATCCGCCCATCATGCCGCGATAAGGAAGGCTGCCGTCCTCGTGCATGGCGAAATGCTTCACCGTGACATAGCATCCCTTGGAACGCGCGCCATTGATCACATTGGCCGCAAACTCACCAGCAAGATATCCATCTTCAGAATAATATTCGGTGTATCTGCTGTCAAGAGGCAAACGATGGGTGTTCATGGCCGGAGAATACCAGCCGGAGTAGGTCTTGATGCCCTCGCCCACATCGGAGTTACCCCACAGGGCCTGCTCGCCAATGTTTACGCCCATCTGATAGGCCAGTTCCTTGCTCCAGGTGGAAGCCAGGACAGGGGCGCTTGCATAGTTGATCGTGCGCTCTCCGCCCACGCCGTTGCCGGTCCAACCCTTGGGGCCATCGGTGTCAAAGGCATAGGGTTTGCCAATGTAGGGCAATTCGAAGGTATTGAAACCGCCGTTGTTGATCACGGTCATCATTTCTTCCAGGCTCAGCTGATCCAGCAAGGTATCCCACATGGGATCATTGTAGTCCTTACCAATCAAGTCTTTCAACATAACCGCCGCGGTTTCGGGCCGGGTGGCAGGATCCGCCACCACAGGCATGGTTTCCGACTTCCAAGGGGCTGTGGCATCGGTTTCCGCGGACACGCTTAACGTCCAGTTCGCGAAATCCTCATCGCTCACGTAGCGGCCATCCTTGGTAGGATCTTCGGTGTTGATTTCCGGAACCTTGGGCCAGGTGCCTTCCCAATCGGCTCTGGAAAGAACGGTCTTGTCGGCGCTGGCCGCAATCGCGTCGTTCACATAGTCGAAGCGGTTTTCCACGGTGTTGCCGGTGGCCGCGCTGGTGTCCAACTTGATATCCTCGGCAACATTGCAAGTGACCATGGCTTCCACATCATGGGAGTTGCGCATCACCTTGACCTGGTAAGCGCCCTTTTCCAACTCGTAGCCTTTGAAATCATTCGTATTGGCGTCATTCCAGTCATAAGAGGCCATGTCACGGGCCGCAAAGGCCAGCTTGACGGTCTCCGATTCGCCGGGCTGCAAAAGCTGGGTCTTGGCGTAGTCCGCCAGCACCACATGAGACTTTTCAATGCCGCCGGTGGTGTAGGGAGCCGTGACGTACGCTTCCACCACATCCTTGCCCGCCACAGCGCCCGTGTTGGTGACTTTCACTTCCAGGGTGATTTCGTCCTTGTCGGTAATGGCGGTGCCATCGGCAGTGCCGCCCACCACTTCCCAGGAGAAGGTGGTATAGCTCAGGCCATAACCGAAGGGATATACCACATGGTCTTCATACCAGGTGGAATTGGCATTCGCTTCCTTCTCTGTGAAGCCACGGGTTTCATAGTAACGGTAACCCAGGTAGATGCCTTCTTCATAATCAGTGAACATGGCAGCCCGAGCCTTGCCCTCGGCATCGATATACCCGCTGCCGCCAGCCGCCAAAGGCGCCATGGTGTAGGAACCGTCAATGCCAGCCGGTCCAAAATCAAATGGCGTGCCATTGTCGCCCCAGTTGACCCAGGCGGGGTTGGTGGTGAAATCCTTCACATACATGTCCACCAAACGACCGGAGGGGTTCACCTCTCCACTTAAAATTTTGCCCAAAGCCGTGAAGCCGTTTGCACCGGGCGCGCCCGCCAAAATGGCAGCCTTCACGTTGGGGTAGGTTGCCTCGTCGTTCAAAAAGCCCAATTCGATGGGGGCCGAGTTGGCGATCACCACGACCACCTTGTCAAAATTGTCGTTGGCATACTTGAGCAATTCAAACTGGGACACATCCAACATCATGGAGTGAGCCCGCTGTGCGCTGTCGCCCTCGGGCACCGCTTCGGGATCCATCTGCTTGCCTTCGGAGGCTTTCACGAACAACATGCCCCCAAAAACAGGCAGCTGGGTATAGGCGCTGGTGCCGGACAGCACCACGATCGCCGCGTCGCTATATTCGCTGACGCTATCGGCGAAGCTGTCTTTCGCGGCGGCAAAATCTGCCCGCACCGCGAAATCAGAAGCCTTTTCCGCAGCAACCCATTCCCGGTATTGCGCTTCCACCGTGGGGTTGGTTTCATAACCCGCAGCCTGAATGCTGGCATAGATATCCGACTGCAGCTTGGTAACGCCGGCGGAGGTGTCGTTGGCCGCGCTGCCGGCATCGCCGCCCGAAATCGCGGCATGGCCCAATACCGTCACCTTGCCGGGCTGAATGGGCAGGGCATTGTCCTTGTTTTTGAGCAAAACCATGCCTTCCTGGGCAATTTTTTCGTTTAACTCACCACCAGCGATGATGGCTTCCTGCTTGCTGGCATAGCTGCTTTGGTATACTGCTTCCGCCGCAACAGCTACGCTCAGGCTGCTTGCCGCCATCAGAACGACCATCACGATTGCCATGAATTTAACCAACCGAGTTCTGTTCATGTTATCCCCGCTTTCTTGTTTTGATTGTACACATACCGTACTTTATGGACAAAATGATATCATAAAAAACATGCTAGGCGGGGACATTTGCATAACCTGTCATTTTTTTTGCACAAGTTGATTTCCCTGATCCCATGCCCAGCTTTTCCACAGCCTGGAAGCGGCGCCCTTTGGTTCACCGCCATTCCTTCTCGCACATCTCCAAGGCCGAAGCGATCACATCATCCATATCATAATACTTGTACTCGCCCAAGCGGCCGCCGAAAATCACCTTGGTTTCCGCATCCGCCAGTTTTCGGTAGGCTGCGTACAGCTTGCCATTCTTTTCATCGTTCACCGGATAATAGGGTTCGTCTCCCGGCTTCCATTCCGCGCTATACTCGCGGCTGATCACCGTTTTGGGCAGCTCGTTCCCCTCTGCGTCTTTGCCAAACTCAAACCACTTATGCTCAATGACGCGGGTCCATGGCGTTTCCGGGTCTGTGTAGTTCATGACCGCATTGCCCTGGACGTTGGGCTTATTGAGCACCTCAACCTCAAAGCGAAGGGAACGGTATTCAAGCATCCCCAACCGGTAGCCGAAGTAGGCGTCCATTCCGCCTGTATAGACCACTTTCCCCGCAAGGCTGTCATAGTGCGCCTTGTGCGCCAAATAGTCCGTATTCAAGCGGACCTCAACGCCCTCAAGTAGTTTGGCTACCATTTTTGTATACCCGCCAACAGGGATACCCTGATAGAGCGCGTTGAAATAGTTATTGTCAAAAGTCAGGCGCACAGGCAACCGTTTGATGATAAAGGCGGGCAATTCTTTGCAGGGGCGCCCCCACTGCTTCTGGGTATAGCCTTTGACCAATTTTTCATAGAGCTCCGTTCCAACCAAAGAAATGGCCTGTTCTTCCAGGTTTTGAGGGTTCGTGATTCCCGCCCATCTTCTTTGTTCCTCAATCTTGCCCCAGGCTTCTTCCGGCGTTACGACTCCCCACATTTTGTTGAAGGTATACATATTAAATGGAAGGCTATACAGCTCTCCCCGATAATTGGCCACCGGAGCGTTGGTATAGCGGTTCATCTCAGCAAACCTTGAGATATAGTCCCATACCTTTTTGCAATTGGTGTGAAAAATATGAGCGCCATATTGATGGACATGGATACCCTCGATCTGTTCCGTATAAAGATTGCCAGCGATGGTGGGGCGCTTTTCGATCACCAGAACGGATTTTCCATGGCAGCGCGCTTCGTGGGCAAAAACCGCCCCATAGAGACCGGAACCGACGACTACATAATCATACTGATGGCTGTTCATTGGAGCTCCTTCCATGGTCAAAGCTAGTGGACCGCAAGATTGAGAAATTGTCTTCCTCTGCGCTCAAAGGCGCCTCTGCCCGGCCGTGCCCCGTCAGGCCTTTCTTCAAGAATACGGGTTGGATTCCATCACGGACGTTCCGTAACTGAACGCATGAGGATCCCCAAAAACATCCCGAATGTCATCTTGATGATTTTACTATATTTATTTTGCCTTGCCTAGGCGAATATGAATCATCCGCCTAGACAGGCTGACGGCGGCACTTTAGTGGGACAAGGTATGAGGATAGCCCTGGTTTTCCCTGTTTTTGGCAGCCTAAATCGCCAAAGAAAAAATCCGTAGAACCTTATTCTACGGATTTTTGGCGGAGAAGGAGGGATTTGAACCCTCGCTGCACTTTCGCACACTACTCCCTTAGCAGGGGAGCCCCTTCGGCCACTTGGGTACTTCTCCATGGTGGTCGGCCAAATCTTGATTTCCAGAAGTTGGCGGAGAGAGAGGGATTCGAACCCCCGGTACCTTTCGGTATCACTGGTTTTCAAGACCAGCGCCATCAACCGCTCGGCCATCTCTCCCTGAATCGGAACCAGCGAAACTGATTATAGCAGCATCCGCCTTCCGCGTCAACACATTTTTCGGATCATAGAAGCATTTTCGGCTTATTTAGGCTTTCAAGGGGTGCCCCTGCTTTGCTTCGCTCTCCTTTTTGCGGCGCATATAGGCGGCCAGCGCGCCCGCATGCAAGCGGAACATGGGCGACGGCAAGGCATCCGGCGGAAAAAAAGCCAGCTCCTCCACTTCCCCCTCTTGGCAGGCCAACGCCCCATGATATTGGCGACAAAGGAACACAACGTCGATATTGGAAACCACGTCGCCATTGGGATAGGTGTAGCGCATGGTTTCGCCCGAGAAAACGCCTAAAAACTCCAATTCCTCAGCGATCAAGCCCGTCTCTTCTTTCAATTCACGCGCGGCCGCGTCCTCCACCCGTTCGTAGAGCTCCACACCGCCCCCCGCATAGCCCCACTCGTGGTTGTCCGCCCTGCGCTGCAAAAGGATTTCGCCCTTTTCGTTTTCCACAATCACTGACGCGCCGCATTGCTGAAGGGGGATACGCCCAACACGCTTGCGCATGTCTTTCATATATTCACCCATGTCTTGTTCTCCTTTTTCCTTGATACGGTAACAATTCCATAGTAACATGTGTCATTGTTTTGTGACAAGTACTCGTGATATACTTCGTTCGAATTCGGTTGCTGCGTCCGGTAACGCGCTGTGGCGAAACGGCTAAAACCGAATCAGATCAAAAGGAGAAGAGAGAAGATGATCAAACTTATACCAAAGGGTAATGGTAAGTGGCAATCCCTTCGTTATGCGTGCGCAGGCTTTACCCTTGCCACGACGATGCTTCTGTTTTCTACGCAAACCATGGGTTGGATCGGCGAAAAAGCACAAGCGGACCAAGGCGCAGCCAAAGCCAAAAACCGCCCCATCTCAGCGGCCTATGTCTATGATCAAAAAGGCCTTACCTTTCCCCAGTCCACTGCGGCCAGCCTTGACCAGCTCAACTTTTCCTTCGCGTTGATTCAAGACGGCAAGGTCAGCGGTTCCCATTGGCAATCCATCCAGGCGTATAAGACCTTTATCGCAGCCAATCCCCACATCACTCCTGTGCTTTCCGTGGGCGGTTGGGGGGCGGATGGGTTCTCCCAGGCTGCCTCTACGGAAAAGGGACGAAAGCTCTTCGTGGATAGCGCCATCAAGCTGATGGAGGAACATGGATTTACCGGGATCGATATTGACTGGGAGTACCCGGGTTCCTCTGTGGCGGGCATCAAAAGCAGCGCCAATGACAAGGCCAACTTCACCAAACTCCTGACCGAGCTTCGGGACCGGCTGGACGAGCTGACCGCCAAAGACGGTAAAAAGAGACTTCTGTGCATTGCCACCGGTGCGGACAAAGCGTGGGCAAACACCATTGATTGCGCGGCTGTGGGCAAGCTGGTGGATCAGGTGAACCTGATGAGCTATGATATGCAGCAAAAAAACGTCACCACTCACCACACCAACCTGTACGCCAGCAGCAGCCAATACCCAGCCTCCGCAGACCATGGCGTGGATATCTATGTAGCCGCGGGCATCCCCCGCCACAAAATCATGATCGGATCCGCCTTTTATGGGCGGGCATTCAAAACCGCTTCCACCCAGAACAGCGGGTTGTATCAAAAAGCGCAGCGAGTCAAAACGTACTATTCCTACGCCACCATCAAGTCTATCCTAGAGAAAGGAACCTCTACCCGCTATTTCGACGACACCGCCAAGGCCCCTTATCTGTTCGACGGCGAGATCTTTGTCGCCTACGACGACCCTACGTCTATCGGCCATAAAGGCGCCTATGTAAAGGAAAACGGACTCATGGGAATCATGTGCTGGGAGTATGGCGACGACGCTAATGGAGAATTGCTCCGCGCCATGCGGGATAGCATTTCCTAAGCCAGTTAATAAAGCGATCGGGCCTTTGGCATTTCACCAAAAGCCCGATTTTTCTTATCCATAAATCTTATGCCCGAATGGCCTTCTCCATGGGCGAGACATCGATCCCTTCCACGTCTTTGAGCGCCTGAATCAGCTCCGTCAAAATGGCGTTCACGCCGCCCGCCACGTCGCTTTCCACATTCAGCGGCATCACGGGATCATGCACGGACAGGCGCAACAGAAACCAGCCATTGTTGAGCCCGCTGTCCAAATCAAAGGAGATCCGCACGCCTTCCCGATTATCCGGCGCAATATGCCAATCAGCATGCTCGGTGGCATACTCCAGCACATGCTCGATCACCTGCTTGCCCACCGGTGCAAAGTGAGAAGCCGTAATGGGCAGCCGGATTTCCGTGCTTTCGATGGGCTCCTTTAGGCCATCCAGCAGCTTGCTCAAGGTTTCCCCCTGCTGCTTGAGCTGCATGGCCTTGATCAAGAGCAAGGTGACCAAGTACATACCGTCGTCCAAAAAATGGTTGTCACGCAAGGCGGCGTGTCCACTGGTTTCAATCGCCAAAGGACAATCAATGCCTTTTTCGTTGAGGCGCACCGCCTCATCAATCACGTTGCGGTAGCCGCGTTTATAGCGATAGTGTACCCCGCCCCACTCCTGAATAAAATCCGCCAAACCCGAAGAGGTTACGGAGTCGGTGACGATGGTGGCGCCGGATTTTTCATCCAGCAGGATCGCGCTGATCATGGCAATCAGCCGGTTGCGGTTGATCTCCTTGCCCGTATGGTCCACGACGGCGGCGCGGTCGCAGTCGGCGTCAAAAATCACGCCCACATCGGCCTGCACCTTCAACACCGCCGCAGACAAGGAGGCCATGGCCTCCTTGTTCTCGGGATTGGGGATATGGTTGGGAAAATGACCGTCCGGCTCCAGGAACTGGCTGCCCTCCACCCAGGCGCCCAGGCTTTCCAGCAATCGGGCATAGAAACCGCCCGCGCCGTTGCCCGCGTCCACCACCACGTGCAAACCCAAAAGCGGCATAGAAACCTCAGGATTGATGCTATTGATGATGATCTGCTTGAGATGGTTTTCGTAGGTCGGCAAGAAGGGAACCTGCTTAATGGCGCCCGTCGCCGCGCCATCAGACCTTTCCATATGGGCGGCGATGTCCAACAGCTCATCCAATTGCGCAAAGCTCAAGCCGCCCTCTTTGGTAAAAAACTTCATACCATTGAGCTGCCAAGGATGATGGCTGGCGGTGATCATAATGGAGCCGTTAGGCGCGAAGCCTTCGGTCAGGATGGCCATGTACATGGCAGGCGTTGTGCACATGTCATATTGGATGGCCGTGCCGCCGATGGCCGCAATCCCTTCCGAGGCTGCTTCCAACAGCGCCGGACCAGAGATACGGCTGTCCCGCCCCAAGGCAATGGAAATCTCCTGAGCGTCCTTTCCTTCCTTTTGGGCCACCAGCTTGGCAAAGGCCATGCCCAGCGTTTTGGCTACATCCGTGGTGAGTTTGGCGTCCTCCCCGATGGCGACTCCGCGTACATCCGATCCACTTTTGAGCGTCTGATAATCCATACAATCCCCTTCTTTATGCGTCTAACATTGCCAAACCTTCGTCAGCAGCCGAGCGCAAGAGTTCATACATTGGCTTTAGCCGGAGGATATCCTCCGCCACCCTTTTTACAATTCCTTTGCGGTAGATCTCCTTCATGGGTACGTTGATCCGTTTGATATAGAGGGATTTGCGCGAATAATATGGGAGAAGCTCCGCATGAAGGCCGTCGGGAGGCTTCATACGCGCATAGGTATCACCGTATAGCATCAGGCCTTCATCAGGAAGGCGGCTTGCCTCCAAAGCGGAAAGCACGGTGCTTGGCTGATGCTCCATCCGCCTGCGCAAGGCGTTCATGGCGGGTTTATTGTCCCCCCAAAAACCCAAGCCCCATTCCACCGCTTCCGGAGAAATCTCAAACCAATACATCGCGGAAGTATCCCGCGGCTCTCCCGAGCGGCGAAACAGAAGCCACATATGATCCCGAAAAGGGGTTTTATCTTTGGAAAAGCGGGTATCCCGGTGGATCCGCGCCAAGCATTTGTTCGGTCTTAATTCTATATCATCCGCGATTTGTGAAACCGTGGGCGCCATCGCTTCAATGAAGGCATAGAACGGCTCTTTCACATAGGTTTGGTATTCCTGCTCATGGGCCTTGAAAAAAGACTGGTCGTTGTGAAACCGAAGCTCCAAAAAGAACCGAATCGTTTCTTCCGGAAAGCCGCTAAACATTCACCCTTCACCCTTTCGTTCCCATTATACAGGTTTTCCCAGGCAAATTCAAGCATGAAAAGGCACGCTGCCTGGGCAGCGTGCCACAGACCGTTGACAAAGGCAATTTGGCAACGGGATGGAGCTTGCTCAAAAAGATCCGGTTGCACGGAAACAAGGTGGCCTTCAGGAGGAAGGAGCGAAGCTCCGACTAGCGCCCGAAGTTTGCGTAGCAAACGAAGCGCGTACCCACGACTCGGCGTAGCCGAGGGGTGGGCGACTAAGGGGTGGAGCGTACAGGTCCGTACGTGACATCCCTTAGCCACCGAAGCTGACAAAGCAAACGGGCCTTTTTCAACAAGCTGAGGCACGCTGCCTGGGCAGCGTGCCAAAATCCATGTAAGAAGCCAAATGGCTCAATACCCTACATCCGAGCTTTGCATCCCGCCACGGGCGCGCCCCGCACGCCTTTCCGGCGTTTCTTCTCCCTCATAAGGAGCGTACTCATCCGCATAGCCGTCGCCTGTGTCATTGGTTTCATAAGCATCGGGGAGGCGGTCGTCAGGATAATGCCCGTCCGCCCCATCGCTATCCATGGCATATTCCTCTGGATAATCGTCATAGCCATCCTGGTCCAAACGACTGCCGTCGGCAGGATAGTCGTCTGCATAGCGCTCCTGGCCGTAGCTGTCATAAGAACCGCCCGCGTAGTCATCCTGATAGGGCTCCTCGTACATCACCTTGTTGCGGCTGCTTTGGGTCAACACCTCGTCTACGCCGTACAGCTCATCATCGTACAGGCTGCTCTTTCCCTTTTGGTATTCCTCTGGCTGCTTGCTTGCGCTGCGGTCATAAGCGCTGCGGATATACTTCATGTGCGGAAGCTCTACATCATCCAAGGGGAGGTCTTCCCGTTTGCGCTTCACGGCTTCCTTTTCATCGTTCTTCCCTACGCGTTCCTTGGCTGCCCTGATTTCCACCTCTTCTTCGGCTTCCGCTTCGGAGACATAGTCCCGCCGTTTGGAGCGTTCCAAATGATCATAGGCCGCTTCGGAGGCCTTTTTCTGATCGGCGCGCTTTTTCGTGGCGATTGCCAGGAGAACGCCGGAGCCAATCAGCATCAGGCTGCCAATAATGAGGATGGGCAGAAGAACCGTCTGCACCATCTTGGGAAAGGCCGCAAAACTCGGATCGTTGATAGGCGGCATGGTCACGGGGCTAAAGGTAGGTTCCGGCGTGGGATCAGGGGCCGGCGTGGGCGTCTCCGGCGCGGGAGTGGGGACGGAGAACGCCACTTGCACCTCGTTGCCAGGAAAGGAAACGGTATTCTCAAACGCATCCTTCGTAGAGGCGGTAAACTGATACTTGCCTGCCATGGAAAGCGCGGCGTCACGAGTCAGCTTGCGGGTCTCTCCCGGTAAAATGGAAGCGAAGGTGTAGATCTTGGTGGTTCCATGAAGGATATCCACATTTTTGGCCTCGACTTCGCTGTCATTGGTAACGGTCACACTGAAACGGACCTTCCCCGGCTGCTCATAGACTTCCGTCCGGTCCGCGCTGGTCTCCACGGCCAGGTGCAGCACCTTGTTGGGATCCACAGCCTCTACCTTCACCGGATCTGTAGCCAGGCTGACTTCCGTGCCGGTATTATCAATGGCGGTGATGGTAAACTGGTATTCCGTGGTTTGGGTCAGGGTAATTTCCTTCTCCAGTTTCAACGAGCCGTCCTTTTTCAAGGACTGGTTGGTGAACACTTCCCCCAGGGTGGAATCGGTCACCCGAAGGTTGGTATAGTCCACGCTGCCTTTATTGCTCAATTCCAGCGTAAGGGTGAATTTCCCATTCACCGCCACACCTTTGGCGCTGGGCGTCAATTTGGCGGTCATGGCCGCTTCGCCATAATTGATGGTAGCGGCTTCGATTTCCTGCTGCTGGGTTTTGGAGGAACTTTCTGTCTGATAGGAAACGGTCGCCTTGCTCGTCAAGCTCTTTTTGCCCATCGTAAAAGGGAATTTTACGCTGGCAGTCTTGCCGGGCGCCAAAGTTTCTACCTTCTGGGAGTCTTTATTGATTTCCCGGCTTTCTTGCACCGTGATGTTCTTCAATCCTACCGTACCGTTATTGGCGATATTATAGGTAACGGTCACCGTTTGGCCTTCCCGGGCGGTGGAGGGGCTGATGGTGCGCTTGATATCAATGACCGCTTCCGCGGCTTGGCCGGAAACCTTGCCGCGAATAGGCTGGCTTTGGGCGTAGGCTTCTCCGCTGTCCTTATACAGTGTATACTTTACAAAGAAAACAACGGAACCAGTGTTCAAAACCCGCTGGCTCACATCCCATTTCCCCGTCCAGGTTTTAGACTCGCCCGCTTTTAAGGTCACTGCGCCGTTGGTGCCAAAATCTGTGACCACCTGTCCCACAGGATCGTAAAGAACCACCGGATCTTTCATATCGGTTTCGCCGGAGTTGGAGATGTTGATGGTCACGTCCACAGGACCCGGCGCCGCCAGTTTCGCAGGCGTAACTTCCACGCTGCAAACAATAGGGTCCGTTTCGGCCCCTGCCACGCTCACCATCAGCAACAGCGCGGTAACCAATAGCACTAAAACGAGTGATTTCCGTTTCATGATATCGCGCGGGCGACTGTACGCCCTTCCTCCCTTCGGCACACCATCGAACCTGCAGCTTTTCGCCTTTGCTCCATGGTTATGCTTTCCACAGGCTTTGCAAATATACTGCATTTATGATCACAGTATAAATTTCTACCAATACATTGTAGATCAAACACGAAGGGATGTCAAGCAAAACAAGCCCTTACGACTGTTTGACCCGCTAAACAGAACGAATGAACCCACCCTTTTCTTGCGGATCCAAACTGGATTTCCCATTTTTTAGAAGCAGACTGGAAGGCAGTTTAGGGCAGCAGGTTAAGCAAATCGTCCTTGTTGGCCACGTCCACAAAACTTTCCGGTACCGCGCCCACAATAATGTTTTCGGCAATGGGGACGGTGCTGACCACTTCCACGCGCTTTGATCCTACGGGAATCACCAATTGTACTGTGGTGGAGAGCACCAATCCGATCTTATGCCGTGTCTGATTGATCCCTGCGGACTCAAATTCCGTGGTGAAGCGCGTATTGACCGATCCCACGGGGACGATCTGTAGGGAAATGCGCGGTCCGCTGCCCGCCAGAAATTGGATCCCCAGGGCGGCGCCTGTGGGAATCTGAATTTCCTGATTTTTCACCAAATTCAATTCGTCTTCCGCCATGAGCGCAGTCTGGGTGGCCAGCTCATTCATACGGATGGTGTTGGCGCTGAGCATGGTGACATGGCCTTGGGCGTCAAACTGAATTTTCATTAGCTCGTCATAGGTCACTCCATTTTGCATGACCTTGGCCACCGATTGGTTGATGGTCTCTACCGCCAGCGAATAGGCGCGCGCATAGGCCATATCCAGCATCATTTGACTAAGATTGCGTTCGATGACCATGGACAAGAGGACCAACAGGAGGCCCGCAAGGATCACAATGCGCCAAACGCGCCCTTTCCTATCGCTTTTTGAAAATGCAGTCATTATTTCATCTCCTTCGTTACATTGATATGCCCTTCCCGTTTGCGGCACCACCCTGCTTTTCTATGGATAACGCGAGATGGCTGGAAAAGGGGCGGTGATTTGTGGTATACTCTATCATGTGTTGATATTGGATTTTTGCGCGGAGGAGGCCTTGCTTTGTATCAACAGCCAAACCCCTTTCAAGACAACGATTTTGAACAGCAATTGGGCGACCCTTATGAGGAGGCGTCCTTTGAGCCGCTTTACGCCGACGAAGACGGAACAGACGTCTATGATCCCGCCTATCACGCTCCCCTTATGGACGACAGGCAACTGGACGCGCCTAAAAGGCACACCATCTTCAAGCCCCGCCTGGGCAAGCCAAATTTTGTGTTTTCCGTGCTGGTGAATGCCGTGCGTATTTTGGCTTTGGTCGGGCTTTTGGGTGGGCTGGCCGCTGTGGGCGCGGTGCTAGGCATTGCCAAAGCCTATGTAGAAACTGCGCCTACCCTGAACCTGGCCCTTTTGGACGAACAGGATAAAACCTCGTTCATTTATGACAACGCCGGCAATGTGATCACAGACTATAAGGGCACTGAAAACCGCGTGATGGTCAGCATTGCCCAAATGCCTGAAAAGCTCCAGCATGCCTATATTGCCGTGGAAGACGCGCGATTCTATACCCACAACGGCGTCGACTTGAAGCGCATCATGGGTTCCTTTGTGCAAAATTTTGTTTCCAACACACAGCAGGGTGGTTCCACCATCACCCAGCAATTGATCAAGCAGACGGTATTAAGCAGCGAGTTGAGCTACAAGCGGAAAATCCAGGAAGCCTATTTGGCCATGCAGCTGGAAACCAAATATTCCAAAGCGCAGATCCTGGAATGCTATCTCAACACCATTTATTTAGGCGAGAACTATTACGGGGTGGAAGTGGCCGCCAAGGGCTATTTCGGCAAGGAGCTCTCCCAGTTGAGCCTGCGGGAATGCGCCATGCTGGCCGGTCTGACCAATAATCCCTATTATTACAATCCCCGAAGGAACTTCTACACCCGAAAGTCGGAGGAAACCGATTATCCCAAGATCACCAACAACCGGACGGATTACGTGCTTCGCTGCATGTACGAAAGCGAGTTCATCACCTATCAGGAATATCAGGACGCGCTTTCTCCAGCCACCGCAGCAGTTTTGGAAACCTCCACCACCGAGGGCGAAGGCATGTACCCCTATGCACATTATGTGGAATACGCGGTGCGCGACGTGGTCACTTGCTTTTTGAAGCTCAACGGCCTGGAAGACACCAGCGAAAACCGCTATAAAATGGAAACCGAACTCCGTACCGGCGGCTATCATGTGACCCTGGCCATTGATCCTGAAATCCAAACCATCGTAGAAGATACGTTGGAAAGCTGGAAAAATTATCCCGGCCTCCGCGATCCCAGCGATAAGGTCTACCGGCCCCGCAACAGCGACGGCAGCTATTCCGAAATCATCCAGCCGCAAGCTGCCGCCGTGGTGCTGGATTATCACACGGGCGAACTCAAGGCCATTGTGGGCGGGCGCAGCAAGCCTACCCAACGAAAGACCTTAAACCGCGCCACGGATATGAAGATGCCTGTGGGTTCGGCCATCAAGCCCATCGCGGTTTTTGCCCCTGCCCTTGACCTAGGCGCTTCGCCCGCCAGCATCGTATACAACATGCCCATTCCCATCCGCGGCTGGACGGGCTCCGACGGCAAGGATTCCTGGCCGAAAAACTATGGCGGCGGCGGATATGTGGGGCCCGAAACCCTGCGGGAAGCCATGAAGCGCAGCCATAATGTGGGCGCCGCCCAAACCCTGATGAACATGGTGGGTGTGGAGCGCTCTGTGGACTATTTGCTTCGCCTTGGGGTCAAACGGGATCACATCGACGCGACCCCCTTCGGGCTTTCCCTAGGCTCCAGCGGCATCTCTCCTGTGGAAATGGCTGTGGCTTATGGGGTTTTAGGCAATGGAGGGGTTTATCAGCAGCCCATCTCCTTCCTGGGGATTTCCGACAGCAGCGGCAAGGTGGTCTATGACAGCCACGCCCAGCAGGAGCGTCGGCAAGTGTTCCGGCCGTCCACCGCCTTTATGACCATCGACATGATGAAAGGCGTGGTCAGCGGCGGCACGGGGACCAAGGCGAAGATCAGCGGCCAAACCGTGGCCGGAAAGACGGGTACCAACAGTGATCAACGGGGCGTATTCTTCTGCGGGCTCACCGGCTGGTATTCTTCCTCCCTTTGGGTTGGTCACGACAATTACAAACCGCTTTCCTCCAAATCCACAGGCAATAGCTCCGCCGCGCCTTTGTGGCAAGCCTACATGAAAAAAATCCACGACGCGAAAAATCTTTCCAACCGCGACATTGTGGAGGGCGATCCTCAGCAATACGGCCTTACAAAGGTCGCCACCTGCGGCGTAAGCGGCCAATTGGCCACGGACGCCTGCTATAACGACAACATGGGCTATGGCGTGGTGACGGACTATTGGCTGGAAAACACAGCCCCCACCGTGCAATGCCAGATGCACAAATCCATGGTGGTCTGCACCCAGAGCCACGCACTGGCCACGGAATGGTGCCCGCCTCAATACCGGGCCACTAAGGGCGTAGTGGTCATTCCCAACGGCCACCCCTTGTCCGACTATCTCAACAGCTCCTATGCTTCCACCCTCTCCCAGTATTTGGGCGATGCCACCACGCACATGGGCTCCTGCCCCATCCACGTGAGCGGCTATGTGGAAGAGGTCCCTTCCGGTATGGATCCTGGCGCGGACCCTGTGGTCGAGAATACCTTAATCCCCGACGCGCAACAGCTCATTCAAAGTGCGCTTGGCGTCCTCGGCTCCCTGGATCCTTCCTCCATCGCCTATCAAAACATCCAAAGCGCCATAGACGATTTGCAAAATATCATTTCCGGTTCCAACCCCAGCACTTCTCAGGTGGCCGCCGCCATGGGGCAATTGACCCAAGCCATGGCCAACGCCCAGTAAACAGAAACTTTCCACAGGCAAGGAGCCACCGGCCTAAGTGCCGGTGGCTCCTTCACTATTATGGATTAACGGCCACATCCTGGGGAAACTCGCCAACGGGGATGGTCGTGAGAAGGGTGTTACTCGCCCCGTCGATGACCGATACGCTGGCGTCTCCGTTGTTGGCCACATAGACCTTATTGGTCGTAGGATTCACAGCCACTCCGCGGGGAGCCGCGCCTACTGGAATCACCCCAATGATGGTCTGATTGGAGCCGCGAAGAACCGTCAGTTCATTGCTGCCGGAATGGCTCACGTAAACCGTGTTTGTTTTGGGATTCACCCCTGCCCCAAAGGGTTGCGACCCTCCCAGGGGCACGGTGGTGAGAACGGTGTTGGTCTTTCCATTGATCACAGAAAGGCTGCCGCTGGCACGGTTTGGGACATATGCTAGATTGGTGAAAGGATTGACCGCTACATACCCAGGATCGTTTCCAATGGCCAAGGTGGCCACCGTGGCGTTGGTAATGCCGTTTTTGATGGTCAAAGAGTTGGCGCTGGGACCGTTGGAGATATACACCTGGTTCAAAACCGGATCCACTGCCACACCCCCAGGAGTGAGCCCCGTAGCGCTTGTGCCAATGACCGTATCCGTTATCCCATCCACGATGGTTACGTTGTCCAGCAGGGCGCTGGGAACATAGATCAGGTTCGTGGAGGGATTCACAGCCACCAATAGCGGCAAGGGACCCACGGGCAATGTTTTGAGCACGGCATTGGTCACGCTGTCGATGATGGTCAGGGTGGAGTTGGTCACGCCCACCACATAGATCTTTTGGGTATGGGGATTATAGGCAACTCCGCGCGGGGAAAGGTCCACGGGAATGGTGGTCAAAACCGTATCCGTTTCGCCATCGATTACGTACAGCATATCATTGCCCGAGGACGTTACATAGACCAAGTTGTTTCCCAGAAAGGCGGGTCCCGTGGCTCCGGTGGCTCCGGTGGCCCCTGTAGCGCCAGCGGCGCCCTGTGGGCCCATGGCGCCTGGCATTCCTGCCGCGCCCGCGGGGCCTTGAGCGCCTGGCGTTCCTGCCGCGCCCGCGGGGCCTTGAGCGCCTGTAGAACCTTGAGGACCGGTAGGCCCTTGGGGCCCAGGAACGCCTGCACAGCCCTGAGAATGGCATACCCGCACGGGAATCGGCACTCCACAGGTGGCGCTTCTGCGGGGAAAGAGATGATTCGGATTCAGCAACATATCCATCCTCCAAGAGGTTATTGAAATCTGTGTTCGTGATTTCATACGCCTTCCAACCTTTGATGCCATGCCAACGATGACAGATTTTGTGCATAGGTGACAAGGAAGCCCGCGAATCGCGGCGCGCCGCGAGGGTTTCCCCGCGTGATCCTACGAGCAAATCGAGCTTGGGCATATCCTGATGGGCGATCAAAATTCAGCGAAGCTAAACGAGTTGCGGGCCTGCGCGTTACCATAGGCTTGGTTCAGGCCACAAGCGGCATTGCATTGAAGGTTAGCGTTCGTACCACTTCATCCTATGCGAAAAACAATGAATTGACATTCAAAAAGGCGATTTTGCTCTTTTCAAAGCATAATCGCCCCAGACCGTTGACAAAGGCAATTTGGCAACGGGATGGAGCTTGCTCAAAAAGATCCGGTTGCGCGGAAGCAAGGTGGCTTAAGGGGTGGAGCGTACAGGTCCGTACGTGACATCCCTTAGCCACCGAAGCTGACAAAGCAAATGGGCCTTTTTCAGCAAGCTGCGGCGATTATGCTCTTTTCAAAGCATAATCGCCCTCGAATTTTGATAGATCTGAAGGGGGTATTCTCATATTGGTTCGTACTCTTACTGAATCCCCAGCGCTTCCAGCGTATGAGGCAGGCTGCTGACCGCCGCTTGTGCCACCGCCACATCCAGTTGGTAGTAATGAATCCGGGGGATCATCCATTGGCACATGGCCGCATCCGCCGCAGCCAGGAACCCGCCGCGCAACTTGCGGGAAGCGACGGCCACAAAACGCCGCATACCTAAAAGCACGGCATCTGGAATGGCCGTACCCGCCGTTTCAAAAGCGCGGCACAATTCTCCAAACCATTCCTCCCCTTCTTCCGACAAAGGATGCACCTCGGCGGCCATATCCGTGAAAGAGGCCAAAGAGGTGGGCGAAACCAATGGGAGTGCTTCCAGGGAGCTGCCTTTATGGGCGTTCAGGGAAGGGACCCTGACCACGGGAAACAGTCCATTGACAGAAGCGCCCCGCTGCGCGATATCCCCTTCCGCTGCCCAGTACAAAGTCTTGTGTCCATGCATGGACAGCTGCTCTGTTCCCAGAGCTTGCACCGTCACTGTGGGCGTACGGCATTCATTTTCCAAGAGCAGGCTGGAAATCTGTAAAACACTATTGGGGCGAACCATGGCGCACACATTTTGCAGCCCCAGCGCTTCCAGCAGCACAGAGGCAAAAAACTGCGCGTCTTCTGCCTTTTGCGCACAGATGCACAAAGACGGGAAAAGCGCAAAGGTGATCAAAAAGATCAAGGCATCCTCTTGTGTTATGGCAAAGCCACTGGCGGACAATCTCGCATACAGGCTATCCCGCAGTTCCTGCGCGCTGCGCTGTTTCCCGACCACCGAGCACACCAGAATGTTCCCATCTGCGGACATGCCGCCCAAGAAAGAAACACGATCCGCCAACGCACTGAGCACGCGATCCATGGATTGCTTGCTCAGCTCGTCCAAAATGGTTTGCAACTGCTCCTTTTGGCTAGAAAGCGCCTCAACGCTTTGCTCCAGCCGAGCGATCTCCTCTTGCTTGCGCTGGGACAGGGAAGCGGCTACCTGTTCTTGGTAAGCCTTCCGGTTTTCCTTGGCCTGCTCCAATTGCAAAAGCAAACTAAGCCGCTCCGCCTCAATATCCTCTAACTGCGCATAAGCGGCGGCCACCGCGTGGACCTGCTGGCCTTTCCCGCGCAGGGCCTCCACGATTCGGTCCACAAAACCGGGGTTGTCCATCAGCGCGGCCACTGCTTGCTCACGGGTGTCCTGGTTTTCCCAGGCGGCATCCACAGCCATGAGCAAGTTTTCAATGGGATTTTCCACCTGGCGGTACGCCCCGCCCTGCCATTCCCCACCCATGCGCTCTTCCCGGCTCATGCGCATTTGCTGCTCCACCACATGGTGAAGCGGTTCCGGACGGCTGGTCGCCTTTGGCATATGAACGGAATCACGCACAAAGGGAGTGCCCGTATAGCGAACCGGCGCACCCTGCTCCTGAATGCTCTTTTGAATGGACTCCACGCTCAAGCGGTTTGCACTTTCCGATAAGGGCTGATCCAGCCTGGAGATTTGCTGTTCAAAGGGAAGCGCGCTATCCAAAATCTCCAGCTTAATCCCAATGGGAATGGCTTTGGGTTCGGCTTGCTGTTCCAGAAATTCAATGGAGGCGATGGGTTTCATGGCTGGTGATTCTTCGGTGTTAACAGGCGCGCTATCGGCATCCGCGATGCCCCGAAGAAACCTCTCCTCCTCTTGCGTTAGGTCCGCGGCTTGGGCCTCTAACACGGAAGGCATCTCGGCATCCCCATGCTGAGATTTATCGATTTTGCGGCGCAAGGAGCCGCGCCGCTGCCGCCAATTGATCGTTGCCTCCGGATTCCAGTACACGCAGTGGCTTGTTCCGTCTGGCAAAACCACGGTATGTAATAAAAACTGATCGTTTCCAAAAGGCTTCAGTTCTTTGATATCCACAGCTTCCAGGTCATCCTTGGCCACGGGGCCGTACAAGACCTTCTCGGACAAAAATAATACCGATTGGGTCAAGGGCGCTTCCGTAAGCGTAGCCGACGGCTCCCAGGAAATGACCTCAAAGGCGCCTTCCGCCGCAAATTCGAAAACCACATCCGAATAAATGGCATACTGGTTGCACTCCCCCTGGGCCGGATCGTAATTCCGGTTCTGCCGTACCTTGCCCAGTTCTTTCCCATCCGTGCTAATCAGCTCTACGGCGCAGAGTTTTCCCATCTCTCGCATCCGCTCTTTGAAGGTACTCTGTTCCCGCTTGTCCGGCACTACCCGAAGGCTTCCCTGATCGGGAAACGTTTCCATTGAATCCCGAAAGGTAACGCCTTCCCGGGTACATAAGGGAACGATCCGAAAAATCACACGCTGTTTGTTGTCTTCCTCAACAAACGAAAGCGTAATGGTCCCGTTGATTCGCTTCATAATTGAGATAATCCCCCCAAGTTCATCCTATCCTCAAAGAGAAAAAACGTGATTAAAAGAATTACTAAACATAGTTTACCCACCAAAGGACTTTTCGTCAATAGTTTGTTTCAGTCATTGCAATATTATGACTTACATACAAGCTCTTTTGTAATGTTTTACATGTAATACATATTAAGAACTTATTGACATTTTAATAATTTTGTAATATATTAGTGACAGCGATTGCGTCGCCAATTCTTTCTGCTAAGGAGGAAGTTTCCTATGAATCCTTTTCGAAGTTCGCCGTTTATTGGAAGTTGCCGTGTTTCCCGGGCTATGGCGCTTGCTCTGATGATTTTTTTAGCGTTTTGCCTGCCGCTTTTTTCCGCAGGCGCTGAGGAAACAGGCAAAACAACCTGCAAAGTGGTTTTGCGCAAATCCGCCGACCAGGATTCCAAAGCCCTGCAAACCCTTCCCCAAGGCGAGGAAGTCGCTCTTTTGGATGCGACCAAGGATTGGTACAAGGTCAATTATGGAAAATATACCGGCTACATTTTGAAAAAATATGTCAAAGTCAGCAAAAACTCTGTAGTAGCAAACGCTACAAAGATCGACGCTCTGGGCGACCCGCCCGCCGCCATGAAAATTGGCAATTCTGGGGACGATGTAACCAAGCTGCAAAAGGCCCTGGACATCCTTGGCTTTTATGAGGGCCGCATTGATGGGGAATATGGGGATGGCACTACAGCCGCCGTTATGGCCTATCAGAAAGAGAAGGGGCTCAAAGCGGACGGCGTGGCAGGGCGGGACACGGTCAAGTCGATCTTCGGCGCCGTGGGCAAAGATTCCCCCAAGAGCGAACCCGCTTCCACATCGGTTTCAAAATCCGTTTCTACGTCCGAAGCCAAGGAAAGCAGAGCCGAGGATACGGTGGAAACCCTGGCGCAGATTGGAACCGCCCCCGGACCCAGCAAAGAAGGCGATAGCGGAACCAAGGTGAAAAAGCTGCAGCAGGCCTTGGAATGCCTTGGATATTATGTTGGCGATATCGACGGCGATTATGGCGCCAAGACGGTTACCGCCGTGAAGAAATTCCAAAAAAACCGTGGAATGAAGCAAGACGGTGTGGCCGGCTCCTCCACCCTTCGCGTATTGTTTGGTTCCCAAAGCGAATCCCCAAAATCCAGCGCAAAAAGCGCGGAGCCTTCCACCAAGACGGAGGTCAAGGATTGGTTTGCCGATGATATGACCCGCGTGATTCCCAAGAACGCCAAGTTTACCATCAAAGACGTGCGCACCGGCAAAACCTTCCGTGCCGTGCGCTGGTCGGGTATCAACCACTTGGATGCCGAGCCTGCCACTTCCGAGGACACCGCCCTTATGAAAAAGATCTTTGGCGGCGCTTGGAGTTGGAACCGCAGACCCATCCTTATTCAATATAACGGCCATGTCTACGCCGCCTCCATGAACGGCATGCCTCACGGCACCACCACCATTAACAACGGTTTTGAAGGACACTTTTGCATCCACTTCCAAAACAGCAAGACCCACGGAAGCGAAAAGGTGGACGCCGATCACCAAAAGGCCCTATCCACCGCCAGCAAGGCCACTTGGTGAGCCCCAAAAAGCAGGCACGGTATGAGACCGACCTCCAAAAAACAGTTTGATCCTGTATCTATCAAGCGGCGTAGCGTAATGGCTACGCCGTTCTCTCTTTTGCGTAAGGCTCTTATTCTGCCAAACCCTGAGAAATCGCAGTGTGGGAACATATCGCCACTTCTTCACATAAAATTGTCAGCACAGCGGAGATTCCTTAGAATCAGTTGACCCAGCTTCCATTTCTTGCTATAATGATCGTAAAAAGAACCAAGGAAAAAGGGTGATTTTCGTGAAAATTAACAGAAAATTCTCGTTTGCATCGGTCATTTTGGGCCTCCTACTTTCCTTGATTGCCCCGCTCGCAGCCATGGCGGCCGTGGATCTTTATGTCGGCGATACACGGACCTTTCCCATGTTTACGTCGTCTAGCATACGAAACGAGGAATACTTTTCTTCTTCCTCCTGCCTCCTCGTTTCCCCAGGCCGCTATATCACCACGGTCACCGCTTTGTCACCGGGCACGGCTATTCTTTATCACAGCTGGCAAAGCCAGCAGTATAACGCGGTTGTCTATGGCGGCTATTACTGGGAGCCCATGCTATCCTCCGTTGCCGTCAACGTGATTAGCCCTCTAACTTCGTTGAAAATCCCCGCAACGCAAACGGTTGGTATTGACAAAACCATTGCGCTTTCTATTACAAAAACGCCTAGCAACAGCAATGCCACCATTTCCTTTACCAGCAGCAATACCACCATTGCTACGGTCAGTTCCGCAGGCGTTGTGACGGGCGTAAAGGCTGGCAAATGTACCATCACCGCCACCAGCAAGGGCGTTGTGGCCCAATGTGCGGTAACCGTGTTGCCCAACAAGCTGGAAGTGCTTTCGGTTACACCCAGCAAAACCAGTGCCTATACCCGCGAAAAGCTCACCTGGACGGCGTCCACCCGCTACGGCGCCGGAGCCCGTCAATATATGTTCGTGGTGTTTAAGGATGGTGTAGAGGTCAAAAGATCGGCTTATTCTACGTCAAATACCTACTCCTATACGCCGATTTTTGCAGGCAGGTACACCGCCCGCTGTTATGCAAAAGACTCGAAGGATACGGTCAGCCGCCTGAGTTCCTCCCTAAGCGTTACCGCGAAAGCCTTGGAGGTCGTCAGTGCCAGCCTGACAGCCTCCGTGCCTTGCACAGGGTTTCCCATCAAGGCGTCCGCGACGGCCAGGTACGGAAACGGGGCGTACCAGTACCGGTTTGAGGTTTATCAGGACGGTGTGAAAATATACACACAAAACTATCAAAGCAGCAGCACCTTTACCTATACCCCTGCGCAAAAAGGGAGTTTCACTGTCCTATGCCGGGTGAAGTGCGGTTTGGAAACCGTGAGCTTGAAAAGCGCCGCGCTGGTCATCAAGCCGCCACTCTCCGCAAAGGTTACTAGTGTGACGTCCGCATATACAGGCGATAGCGTGACCTGGACGGTTACGCCAGCCAACGGATATGGAACGCGGTCTTACGCCTATAAGCTGTATCTGAATGGAAAGGAAATTGCGGCTGCCAGCGCTTCCAGCGCCGCAACCTATACCGCAAAGCTCAGCAAGCTCGGTACCTATCAGCTGGTCGTCACCGCCAAAGACAAAAGCCGCAGCGTGACCGCTAAATCCGCCACACTCACCACAACGGCAAAGCCACTGAAAATCTCCGCGATCAAGTCATCCAATGCGGATGCGATCTATATCAAGCAAAGCAACCGCTGGTCCGCCAGCATCAGCGGCGGATATGGCACGCGCCAATACAGATTCCTGATTTACCAGGGAACCACCTGCGTTTATACTGGCTCTTACGGCAGCAATGCTTATGTAGACTATACGCCGACCAAGGCGGGTACTTATAAAGTGAAGGCCTACGTAAAGGATGCCTACACTTCCGCCAGTCTCTCCTCTAACTTCAATGTCTATATTCAGGATCCCTTGATCTCAAAAATGGAAACCAAGGCGAGTACCGGCGAACTGTTTCAGCCGGTTACTTGGACCGCTACCGCGACTGGTGTAGGTACGCGGAGCTATGCATATACGGTGTACCTAGGCAACGAAAAAATATACACCAGCGCAAAAACCAGCAGCAATACGTTTACCTATACCCCGCGCTATACGGGTACCTATACGGTTCGATGCACCCTGTCGATTGGCGCCAAATCCTCTTCCCTAACCAGCAAAGCCTTTGTGGTGGCGTCGGAAAACTTTGTATGCGCATATGATCCAATTATTGCACCAACGACAGTGAGCGTTGGAGAAGCGATTGTTATCGAAGTGCATTTTGAAGGAACGCCCTCAATGGGGCAGCCGTTTGTTATTGCTAATTCTGATAATGGTGATACCTCTGCCTTCGATGTCACCCGTACCTATCGCGGCTACAGAGTAACGATCTGGCCTATAGGGGCCGGCAGATACACCGTTCAGTTGGCTCACCGGTATAATACAAACACCATCTATTTCGGCACAGTCACCTGCGTAGTCATCGATCCAAATGCCCCCAAAGCCGCGCCCTTGAGCGCTCCCAGTATTGCGGTAACGCCGGTGCCGCAGGAAATCACGCCGCCACCCGACCCCACCCCAACCCCTATTCCGACGCCTATTCCTGCGCCTACAGCAACCCCTACCCCGACACCCCCCCAAGTGCCTACAGCAACTCCAGAGCCAACGCCTACCCCAGCGCACACGGCAACTCCTGAACCAACACCCACCCCAGCGCCTACAGCAGCGCCTACAGCAACCCCTACCCCAACACCCACCGAAGCGCCTACAGCAACTCCCGAGCCAGCACCTACCCCAACGCCGACGCCGGAGCCCACAGCCGCCGTCACGGAAGCGTCACCCGCCCCGCCGCCTGCGGATTCAGCGCCGCCAGACCCGCCGCCACCGGCGGAGTGATTGCGGAGCGCCGGCCCAAAAGAGCTCATGCCCGTTTCTTGGCTTGCGGGCAGTACCATGAAGCAATCGCCAATCCAATAAGCGTCAACAACGCCCAGCCTGGATGCAGGCTGGGCGTTGTTTGGAATGACGCATAAATTATAGCAGCGTCCGCATGAAATTGGCATAGTGAGCAAACACAATGCCAGGCTCCTCTAACGTGGTATCCCAGCGTTTGACCCATTCCAGGGAATAAAAACCCATATAGCCGCCCTCTTCCAATACACGCACCGCATCGTGCAAAGGCACATCTCCAAAGCCGGGCAAGGCATATCGGAAACCATCCGCGGTAGCGACGCTGTCCTTCACATGGGTGTGGCAAAGCCAGGGGCGCAGGTTCGCAAAAGTGGTCTCCGGCTTTTCCCCCATAAAGCGGTAAGGATGATGCACGTCCCACAAAGCGCCTACAAAATCGGAACTGACCGTGCTTAATAACCGCGCCAGCTTTGCGCTGTCGCTCCATACCCCATGGGTTTCAATCAGCAGCTTGACTCCGTACTCCTCTGCCAACGCGCCTAAAGCAATCGCCCGTTCGCACACATAGCCTTCATCTACATTCCCTACGGGATGTGGCACCGGAGCCGCGGCCATAATGCGCACATATTTCACGCCCAAATGCTGTGCCAGGCGCAAGTATGCCCTGATCTCCTCGTTTGTTGCGGCTTCCGTTTCCCGAAGGTGGATGCAGCAATCGCTGTCCAAACAAGGGATTTCTAAAGTTAACCGTTTCAGCTCCGCCTTGGTCTCCGCCATATTTTCATCCGAAAACGCCGGAACGCTGGGAACGGAGATATCCTTGCCCACACCCCGCACCTCGATGCCGCCATACCCCAAATCATGGGCGGTGGCGATTATTTCATTCCAACTCCAGCGCGGGCATCCCAGCGTCGAAAAACTGATCCTCATGGCCATTGCTCCTTTTTGTTGCATATCGCTTGGCAATATGATATCATTGCTGCATGGGTTGGTCAAGCAAGTACAGTGTTTTGGTATTGTTCTGACGCGCACCCGCTTTGCGGAGGAGGACGATCATGCGGAGACTTCCAAAACGCAAAGGCATTTCCCTAGGCACGATCACGATGCTGCTCATCACAGTGCTGGTTGTGGGCGGATGCGGCTGGTTTTTCCCAAAGCTCCTGGGCCAGACTGATTTTCATTTCGACGCGCGTGAGTTGGCCGTTGCCTTTGACGATTCTTTTCAAAACCTAGCCCATGGCACCACAGCCACACCGGTTCCTACCCAGGAGCCTATTTCTTCTAAATCTGATTTTCAGCCGGTCTTGGTCACTGCACCCACAACGGTTTCTTTTCGTTTGACCGCCGCCGGTAGTATCCACATTGATACCAGCGTACAAAAAGCCATGACCGATGGCAGCGGATATCATTTTACCGATCTGTTTTCCGCGCTCAAGGAGGAAATCCAATCAGATCTTTCCCTCCTAACATTAGAAAATACACTGGTTCCTACAGAAAAGCTGACCGATATGAACGCGCCCGCGGATGTGGCCAATGCTCTTGGCCAATGTGGCTTTCAGGCGGTTTGCCTGGGACATAGCGGCGTGCTAAACAGCGGAATCAGCGGGCTTTCCGCCACGCAGGATATTTTGCGCGCCGATGGAATGACTCCCTATGGCGTTTATGCCTCGCCAGAAGAGCGGGACGCGCTCACCATCCTCAAAATCAACCAGGTCTCCGTGGCCTTGCTGAGCTATCAAAGCGAACTGAACGCCTCCGGCAAAAAGAAAGCCTCCCGCGAGGAGCAGGCCTTTGCCATTGCCTCTCCCACGCTTCCCACCATGGCGGAAGAAGTTCAAAAAGCAAAATCCCTGGGCGCTCAAGTGGTGATCGTATCGTTATGTTGGGGAAAAGAAGGCGCGGCCTCGCCCACCCAAACCCAGCAGGAAATGGCGCAAGCCCTTGCCGATGCCGGTGCCGACATCATTGTGGGCACCCATAGCGGCACGCTGCAAACCGTGGAAATCCTTACCGCCCACCGTCCGGGCGGAAAAACATCCCAAACCCTTTGCGCCTATTCTTTGGGCAATCTTTTTTCCAACGAGAGGGAAAAACGCGCCTCCCTTTCCAGTATCCTGCTTCACGCCAATATCACCTACGATCTTTCTGCGGATACCGTGGCCTTTGACCAACTCACCTATACCCCCACCTATGTATGGCGTGGGAAGAAGGCCGATCGCACCGTATATGCTGTTTTCCCCAGCGACTTGCCTCCGCCCGAATACATGCAAGAGGAGCAGGTCACGGTGATGAAGCGCAGTCTTACCCTAGTCCAGGATGTGATGAAGGATACCCGCATCAGCCAGCGCAGGCCCAGCGGGCTGTTTCAAGTTTCTTCTGACTAAAGGCAGCGGCAAACGCACAAAACAGGCTTTGACAATGTCAAAGCCTGTTTTTTCTGCTCCGGATCCATTCCGAAAATGCCTTGCTCAAACCCTTTTCTCTTACTTCAGCAGCGACTTTCCCGTCATTTCTTTGGGAACCGGAATCCCCATGCTGGAAAGCATGGTAGGCGCTATATCGGCCAACCGGCCGCCATCCCGCAGCTTTTTGTTCATCATGTCCGCGCCAATGGCAATGAAAGGCACGGGGAATGTGGTATGCGCGGTAAAGGGCTCGCCTGTTTCAGGGTCCACCATTTGATCCGCGTTCCCATGATCCGCAGTCACAAAGGCGCGGCCCCCGTTTTGCAAGATGGCCTCCACCACGCGGCCCACGCACTCGTCCACCGTTTTCACGGCCTCCATGGCGGCCTTCATGATGCCCGTATGCCCCACCATATCACAGTTGGCGAAGTTCAGGATCATCACATCGTATTTCTTTTCGTTGATGAGCGCAATCGCCTTCTCCGTCACCTCATAAGCGGACATATCCGGCTTCAAATCGAAAGTGGCTACCTTGGAGGAGGGGATCAACTCCCGATCCTCGCCTTCGTTGGGCTTTTCCACACCGCCATTGAAAAAGAAGGTCACGTGGGCATATTTCTGGGTTTCCGCAATGCGCAGCTGGGTTTTTCCCAGACTGGCCAGGTATTCGCCCAGTGTATTGTCCAAGGATTCCGGGGGATTCACAATGGAAACTCCCGTAAAGGTTTCATCATACTGGGTCATGCAAACAAAATGCACAGGGAAGTAGCCCTTGGCGCGTTGAAAGCCGTCAAAATCGGGCTGGATGAAGGCGCGGGTCAGTTGGCGGGCACGATCAGGACGGAAGTTGAAAAAGATCACGGAATCACCTTCCTGAATGCTCCCTACCGGCTGCCCATTTTGAAGGATGACGGTCGGCAAAACAAACTCATCCGTCTCGTCCTTTTGATAGCTTTGCTCCACTGCCTGCGCCGCGCTGTCCGCCGTGGCTTGCCCCTGTCCCAGCACCATGGCGTCATAGGCCTTTTGCACGCGATCCCAGAGATTATCGCGATCCATGGCCCAATAGCGGCCCATCACCGTGGCGACCTTGCCCACACCGATTTCCTGAATCTTGGTTTCCAGCTCTTTCACAAAGTCAAGGCCGCTGGTGGGCGGCACGTCACGCCCATCCAAAAAGCAATGGACAAAAACGTTCTTGAGCCCATTTTTCTTGCACATTTTCAACAGCGCGTACAAATGGGTGTTGTGGCTATGCACACCGCCATCGCTGAGCAGGCCCATCAGATGCACGGCTTTGCCCGCCTTCTTGGCCTGGCTCATGGCGTCCAAAAGAGGTTTTTTCTCAAAGAAATCGCCGTCCAGGATGTCCTTGGTGATGCGGGTCAGCTCCTGGTACACAATGCGGCCCGCGCCGATATTCAAATGCCCCACTTCGCTATTGCCCATCTGTCCTTGCGGCAAGCCCACGTCCATGCCGCTGGCACCCAGCTGGGTATGGGGATATTTTTGCATGAGCGCGTCAATGTGCGGAGTGCCTTGGGCGAAAATCGCGTTGCCCTCATGGGCGGAGTTCAGGCCAAAACCGTCCATAATGATCAGGGCCGTCATGGTTTTCTCCATCGTTCCTGTTGCTCCTTATCCTTGGTTTACTTGTGGTACATGACCACAGCGGTGAAGTCCGGCGCTTTTAAGGACGCGCCGCCGATCAGGCCGCCGTCGATCTCCGGTTGCGCCATGAGCCCCTTCACATTGGCCGGGTTCATGCTGCCGCCGTATTGGATGCGCACGGCGTCGGCCACGGCCTTGCCATATTTGCGCTCGATGGCCTTGCGAATCACGCCGATGGTCTCGTTGGCCTGCTCGTCGGTGGCCACCAATCCAGTGCCGATGGCCCAAACAGGCTCATAGGCTACCACAACCTCCTTCACCTGTTCGGGCGTTAGGCCGTTTAGGGCGATCAAAGTTTGGTATTCCACCAACGCGTCCGTATAGCCGTTTTCCCGCTCTTCCTTCAATTCGCCCACGCAAAGAATGGGAATCAGGCCACCAGCCACCGCCGCCTTCACGCGAAGGTTCACGGTTTTGTCGGTTTCACCAAAATACTGCCGGCGCTCACTATGGCCGATAATCACGTATTCCACGCCGCATGCCTTGAGCATGTCCGTCGACAGCTCGCCAGTATAAGCCCCGCTGGCGGCAAAGTGCACGTTTTGTGCGCCCAATTTGATGTTGGTCCCTTTGATGGCTTCGCCTACCGCCGCGAAATTCGTGGCCGGAACGCATACCACCACGTCGCACTGTGCGCCTTCCACATTGGGAATCAGCGCTTTCACCAGCTCCACACCCTCGGCGGGGGTCTTGTTCATCTTCCAGTTCCCGGCAATGATGGGTTTACGCATATTGGTCCCTCTTTCTTTATCCTTTGGCGATCATTCGTCGCAAAATCTATGGGGCTTGGCAAACGTTGCGCAGGCGCCTCACGGCTGCCTGCGCAACGGAATGAACCTTTTGGGGCTTATTTCTCGTCCAGGCAGGCAACGCCGGGCAGCACTTTGCCTTCCAGATATTCCAGGCTGGCGCCGCCGCCAGTGGATACATGGGTCATCTTATCGGCAAAGCCCATCTGCTCCACCGCCGCCGCGCTGTCGCCACCGCCAATGATGGTGACGCCCTTGCACTCCGCCATGGCGCGGGCGATCTCCCGGGTACCTTCCGCGAAGTTCTCAAACTCGAAAACGCCCATGGGACCGTTCCAAATCACGGTGCCCGCGCCGTCGATTTCGTTGGAGAAGATCACGCGGGTCTTGGGGCCGATGTCCATGCCTTCAAAGCCATCGGGGATCTCCTTGGAATGCACGGTAATGCGCATGGCGTCGTTGGAGAAGCTATCTCCGGCCTCGTTGTCCACGGGCAAGAGGAGCTTCACTTTTTTGTCTTTTGCTTTTTGCATAAGCTCCTTCGCCAGGTCTACTTTATCCGCTTCCAAGAGGCTCTTGCCGATATCGCCGCCCAGCGCCTTTTGGAAGGTATAGCTCATGCCGCCGCCAATGATCAGCGTATCCACTTTATCCAGCAAGTTCGTAATCACGCCGATCTTATCGCTGACCTTGGCTCCGCCCAAAATGGCCACAAAGGGACGGGCCGGATCTTCCAACGCCTTGCCCATGATGCTGAGTTCCTTGCCGATCAGGTATCCAGCCACGGCCGGAGACAGGAAATGAGACACGCCCTCGGTGGAGGAATGGGCGCGGTGAGCGGTGCCAAAGGCGTCGTTCACATACGCCTCGGCCAAAGCCGCCAGCTTCTTGGAAAATTCAGGATCGTTCTTTTCCTCTTCCGGATGGAAGCGAACGTTCTCCAGCAAAATCACGTCGCCATCCTTCAGTTCGGAAGCCAGCTTTTGCGCGGAGGGGCCAATCACATCTTCCGCCAGCTTCACTTCCTTGCCCAAAAGCTGGCTCAAACGATCCGCCACGGGCTTCAAGGAATACTTCATGTCAAAACCGCCCTTAGGACGGCCCAAATGAGAGCACAAAATAACGCGTGCGCCATGCTCCATCAGGTATTTGATCGTCGGCAGCGCGCCGCGGATGCGGTTTTCATCGGTAATGATTTTGTTCTCATCCAGCGGGACGTTAAAATCGCAGCGAACCAATACTTTCTTTCCGGATACCTGAATGTCCTCAATGGTTTTCTTGGCCATAACGCACACTCCTTAGCTGTTGGCTTCTTCCATTCTATTTGCAAAGCCCCAAGGGCCGAGCAAACCCCTAACTGGCCGCCTTGCGGCCTAGGAAACCAGGATCTGCAAAATCTCTCTGGCCGCGCCCTCGTCGGTGACCAGCATGGCGTGAGGCCGGTTGCGCATCACCGCAATGATGGCCTCAGCCTTCCGTTTTCCGGCGGCCACGGCGATCAATGCGCAATTAGGCTTTAAGGCCCCCAGATCGTGCGCTACCGTAGACGCGGAGTAGACCAGGCGGCCTTCCCCGTCAAAATAGCACCCATAGGCTTCCGCAACGCCGCCTTTTTGCAAAACCTCATTTTGCACCGATGGCGGCAACTGGCGCTTCTCGGCCATGTCGTCCGCGCGACCGATGGCATGGAGCACCACATCGGCCCGTTGCAAAAGATCTAAGGTTTCCCTGATTTCGCGCAGTTTTCTAAGCTCTACCAGCGCCTGTTCATCCAAATGATCGGGCAGGTGCATCAAACGGTGATGGCCTCCCAGGCGTTTGGCGATTTCGCTGGCGATGGTGTTGGCCTGCGTTTCCAGCGCACGGCCGATCCCCCCCCTGGCAGGCACGACCATCACATTCATGGGCGTACCTTGAGGCAATGCGAAAGCCACCTCATGAATGGTGGTCCCCCCCGTCACGGCCAAAGTGGAACCGCTTTGCAAAAAGGAACGCAAACGGTTCGCCGCAATCCGGCCCACTTCTTGCAGCACATGGGGGTCTTCATCGAAATCCCCCGCCGCCACAAACACCTTTGGGACGCCCAAAAGCTGCCCCAACTCGGTTTCCAGTTTGGTAAGCCCCCTAAGTTCCCGGCTAAACCGCCTGGCTGCGGGGAGAATGGCCTTGGCTTGGTCGGTCAGGATCATGCCCGCCGCGTCCAAGGAGACCAATCCGTGCTCCTTTAAGAGCGCGGCTACGGTGCGCACTTCCCGCTCGGGCAAATTGAGCCGTGTTGCGAGCAGCCGTCTGCCCACTGGTTGCAATGCCTCGATTCGCTCCAACACCAATGCTCGCCGCTCGATTTGGCCTGCCAAATCGGGAGCGAGTTTCTGCATCAGCGTAAAGTAATCGTCTTGCATAGCCACTCTCCTTATGGGACAAAATGCATCCCGCGTGACCAATTTCATCCCACAAGAGTATACCGCAACCAAGGCGGATTCGCAAGCCCTTTTGACATTTTCTTCACAAGGAAAGAGGCGTGCGAACACAGACCCTGCGCTCTCACACCGGCTCTCTTCAAAATATTCTGATGACCCCTGCACACAACGCAAGCCCAATGACCAAAACAATCGTCAAGGCCATGATATTGATCAGTCCATTGACATGTTTCTTGCATGCTTTATGGAGAATGAAAAACAGCAAAGCGCCTATCAAACCGCCCAACGTATTGGCGATAACATCTGTAACATCACTGGCCCCCAGCACAAAAACATATTGAAGCGCTTCAAAAAGCAGGCTTGTCAAAACAATGGGCGCCAATAGCTTGACAAAGGATTTCTTTTTGATCAGCATGCATAGAAACATGCCAAAGGGCACAAACACCCAGGTGTTGAAAAACACTTCCCCATAACTGGGTTCCCCGTTGAGCATCAGCATGCCGCCAAAAGGCACAAGGTTGATGCTTCTGGTTATTTCTGAACCCCCGAATCGGAATTGAATATTCACAAACACAAGGTTAAATTGTGATTTCAACAAAATCGTACAGAAGAGGACCAGCAAATAGATAACAAATAGCGCGATCGTTACTTTTTTTGATGCTAAACGGTTCATCCCACATTCCCTCGTGGGCGCAATCAACGGCCCCCGAGTCCTTTCAAACGATTCCCTGGGTTGTTTCCATACAACCTTCTTTTCGCAATGGCCGTTGTGCGCAAGTGGGAATTCACTAGTTATCCTGCCGGAGGTGCTGAGGGATATCCCCAGGAGACTGGGTTAAGTGAAGGGTATTGATTTCTTCAATTTCTTCGATTCTGCGGGGCGGCACGCAATACCAGCAGGCCTTCAGTTCTTTGTATTGGCTGTCGTTCAACTCCCCATAGGTAAAGCTCCCAGGCAGGGGCAAGTACTCTTCCTTCACGCCCCTGCACTCTGCGGAAAGATGATAACTGGTTCCGCCGTCGGGATTATAATAAAGCATGGTGGCGGGATCGGGGATTGCCGTTTGCCTTCCTGCAAAGTCCTCCCAAATGACCATCTTGGTGCCCAAGGGCACATTGTTCCAAATCCAACTCATATTCACACCCTCGTCATTTTTCAACCTTTGGACGCGAATACAGCCATGGCTGGCCCGGGTGCCCAGTTTAAATTCCGTATTTTTGTAGTTCTTCGTGCCATCCGCGTTTTTCACATGGGGAACCTCATGGAGCAAATCGCCGGAATTGAACCGCATGGCCATGGAGGCAAACATATTGTCGGAGCGGAACTCCCCCACCTTGGAAACCAGCAAAAACTCGCCGGAACGGGTTTCATTGTAAGGCTGCTTTTCGTTAAAGAGGCCTGTGGAAACCAACAGCTTGGAGAAAAGACGCCCATTCTTAAACAGATAAAGTTCTTGCGTTAGTTTATCAATCACGATGCCAAACTCTTGATTGGGTCTCTTTTCGGTTAAACGGTTGGTGCGGACATAACCGGTCACAAAAAGGTTCCATGCCTTCACCTTAGAATCGTAGAAAGAGCTGGAATAGGTTTCTACCAAAGACCAGCCGTTATCCAGGGTTTCCAGTACATGAACGCTTTGGGACACGCAGGTGACCACGCCGATGCCCTGGGCATCCTCGCTGGGCTCCGCCCGCAAAACCTCTTGCTGCTTTTGGTTCTCGCCCTTTAACACCGTAACCGGCGCGGTAAGCATGGCCCAGACCGCCGCTTCGTTGCGAATATCCATAGGCGTGCACCAATAACAGTTTTCATGCTTAGGGCTGGGCGTATGGGTGCTGCGATAGGCCGGCGTAATCAGGGTGGCGGCTTCGCCGCTTTCCTCTGTTTCGGTGGTTTCGCCGCTTTCCTCTGGCGGCGCGTCCACATCTTCCAGGGTTGCCCCCAAGGAGGCGCTTGCCGCTACCGATCCACTGCCGGCCGTGAGGGTAACGCTGATTTCCTCCTGGCGGTCGCCCATGGTTAACCGCAATACATAGTCCCCCGCAGGGAGCATGTTTCCCTCCACGGAACCGTCCCAAGGCAGCTCGTTGGCGCCCTCATGCACCTGCGCATCTTTCAAAAGGGTTGCGCAAACCTGGCCGCTTCCGTCCAAAACTTCCAAATTCGCTGTTGCCGCTTGGGGGACGGTGAAATAGACATACGCGGTTTCTCCTTGGGAAAACTGGCTCGGCGCAATGGCCATGACTAGATGGCCATCCTCCGCCATCACGGGAAAGGCGGGCAAAAGCAGGATGGTCAGTAGGAAGGCAAAAAATCTGCGACGCATACATCTTCTCCTTAGATCGTAGTAGTACTATTGACTTCGCTGATTTCGACGCGAAGATTCAAAAACCCTTGAAACAATTGTGAATCTTGTTGTGGCCATTTCTGCTGGCGCAATTTCCCAAAACGTAGCCATGGATTGGCGAGCGATTTTGGCATTGGGCAAAGCTGAGGAAGCAAGGCGTAGCGGCGCTACGCTGCGCGGCCGAAGCACAGCGGGGTGGCAAAATATCCGCCAAGGCATGCGCTATGTTTTCAGAAATTGCACTAAGGGCAACATAAACTTTTCAACTGGGTTGGTTCTCCTTTTTCAGCCTGCCGCATAGGATGAGAATATTCAAAGGGAGTGATCCTATGGCGGAAAAACTGAGCCTCCTCATCGCTGTGGCTTTGCCATGCCTTGGTGTCTATTTTCTTTCCATGCGCCTTACACCCCACCGCGGCCTTTTGCGCGTATGCGAAAAGGCTGTGATCGGCATTGTCGTAATCTATGTGCTCAATCTTGTGCTGCTTCCCTTTTCGGTCTCTCTTGCTCCCAATCCGCTGGCCTCGTTGGCGACGGGCTATCTGGGATTCCCAGGCGCCGCTTTGGCCTTTGTGATGCAAAACCTCAAGTAATTCTCTGCCATCACAGCTCAAATACTTCCGTGTTCTCCAACGCGTTTTGGAGTAAGGCGTCGCTATCCAAAAGCGCTTCTCCTGCCAAGATGATCTCCATCTTGGGCTTTGTGGCGGGATGCCTTGGGGTAAAGACAGTGCAACAATCCTCATACGGCAAGGACGAGGTCTGGAAGGTGCCGATTTTCTCCGCCAAATCAATAATCTCTTGCTTGTCAAAACCGATCAGGGGGCGGAACACCGGGATCTCGGCCACGGCATCGGTACAGCTTAAGGCATGCATGGTTTGGCTGGCCACCTGCCCGATGCTCTCCCCCGTCACCAGCGCCTGGGCCCGTTCCTTGTGTGCGATGGCGTTGGCGATGCGCATCATATACCGGCGCATAATCAGGGTGGTATATTCTTCATTGCATTTTTCATGGATCTGCATTTGGATTTCGGTAAAAGGCACCACATGCACCCGAATCCCGCAAAGGCTCTCGCTCAAAATCCGCGCCAGCTCCAGCACCTTTTCTTTGGCGCGCTCGCTGGTATAGGGAAAGGAGTGGAAGTGCACAGCGCTCATGGTTACGCCACGTTTGGCGATCATCCAGCCTGCCACAGGGCTGTCGATACCGCCGGATAAAAGCAGGGTGGCACGGCCGTTTGTGCCCACAGGCATGCCACCCACAGCAGGGATGGCCTGGGTGTAGAGATACGCGAAATCGCGAATCTCCACGGAAAGCACCGTTTGTGGGGCGTGTACATCCACGGTGAGCTTGGGCAAGCGCTCTAGCACATAGCCGCCGATTTGCCGGTTGATCTGCGGCGAATCCATGGGATAGCGCTTGTCGCTGCGGCGGGCTGAAACCTTGAAGGACCCTTGATACGCCCTCATCATTTCCACGGCCTGTTCACAGATCGCCGCAAAATCGCGCTTGTCCATTTCCACGGCACGGCAGACGCTATGAACCCCAAACACCTTGGTGACGCGGCGAATGGCTTCCTCCATGCTTGTCATATCGCTCACATAAACGCGGCTATCGCTGAGCCAAACACGGCCGCCCAACTCCCTCACCGCTTTTTTCACGCGGTCCACCAGCATGCGCAAAAAATAGGGGCGGTTGAGCCCTTTTAGATAAATCTCTCCAAAACGTACCAATAAAACTTCTCGCAATGCTTCCGACTCCTTTTGCGTCAGCGTCTTTTGAATTTGCCCAAAACCTCATAATGGCGCAGGATCTTGTCCGCCACCTGGTTGATTTCTTCTTGCGTGTTTTTATGGGAAAAACTAATGCGAACGGCGGAATCCATGACCTCCGGCGCAAGCTGCATAGCGGTAAGAACTTGAGAGCGCTTCCCCTTTTTGGAGGAGCAAGCGGAGCCTGTGCCGATATAGATCTCCTCCGCCTCCAGGGCGTGGACCAGCGTCTCGCCCCGCACAGGCGGAAAGGCAATGGCAAGAATGTGGCCGGCACTCCCCTCATCCTGGGGCTGTGGCCCCAGAACCGTCAAATCAGGAATCGCGGCCTTCAGCTTTTCCACCAGGCTCTCTTTGAGCGCCTTGGTATGGGCTTCCACAAACGCGTGATGGGGGTACTGCAAAACCGCTGCCTGAAAACCCGCGATGCCTACGGTGTTCTCCGTTCCACTGCGAAGATTACCCTCCTGCCCACCGCCCACCAGCACCGGCCGGATGCGGTGGTCGCCGCGAATCACCAATGAGCCCACGCCTTTAGGGCCTTGTATCTTATGCGCGCTGACGGCATAAGACTGTACCCCAATCTCCGCCATGGAAAAGGGCGTACGCAAATAGCCTTGCACGCCATCCACGTGAATGGCGGCTTCCGGCGCCAAACGGTCTCTGAGCTTTGCGACTTTGGACAGCGGCATGATCACGCCGGTTTCATTGCAGACCTGCATCACACAAACCAGCCGCACCCGTGAATCCAGCATGCCCTCCAGGGCCTGCAGATCCAAGGAGCCTTTGGGGGTCAAGGGGATTTCCTTGGCGATTTGCCCATGAAGGGCCGCCGCCTCCAGGCATGCGTTTTTCACGGAGGGATGCTCCGCGGCGCTATATAAAATCACGCCTTCCCTGCGCTGCCCGATCATATGGCCGATAATGGCTAGATTATTGCTTTCCGTGCCGCCGGAGGTAAACACAACATCCTTTTGTGAAGCCCCTACGCTCTGGGCCACTGTCCGGCGGGCTTTGTTCACTTCCTGCTCCGCGCGCAGGGCAGGCGTATACAGCGCCGAAGGATTGTAGTAGTTCTCCCGCATGGCCCAAACCATGGCCGCAACCGCCTGTTCGCAGGGCTTGGTGGTCGCGCTGTGATCCAAATAAATCTCCATGAATGCCCCTTACGCGCGATACGCGCCATGCGGCAAGTATTTTTGAATCATGGCCACCATGTCCGGCGACGGCTCCATCACGATCATGGTCTTTTTGGTTTCCTTTTGATAATAGAAATAGTATAGATCCGATCCTCGGTTCAAAAACCAATTGCGCTTTTCCAACCCCGGCATGCCGACCAGCTTGCGGAAACCCTCGCTATTGACAGGGCCAAAGGCCTCCACGTTTTTCACGCGCATGGTTCCCAGGTTTTTGCGCTTTTGGTTGTTAAACACCTGTGCAAAATCCAAATCCCCATTGGTGAAGGTATACTCAAAGTCCGTCCGAATCCGATCTTTGTAGAAATACAGCAACACCGCGCCCCCTAAAAAAACCACCAGCATCAAAAGCCCAGCCACGCTAAAGCCCATCATCAGGGAAGACAGCATGGTAAATCCGATGATTGCCAGAACGATCATGGCAAACGACGCGCAATAATACAACGCGTCCTGCAAACCCTTTTGCTTTTTCACAATGATTTCTTCCATAAAATGATCCATGGCCATAGCCTTGCCTCCTTTGTTTTTGACCTTGATGGTTTATTTCATCAACGTCACCAGATAGATTCCCGATACGGCAATCCCCACCAATGCGCCGCCCAACACCTCCAGCGGCGTATGCCCAATGAGCTCTTTAAGTTCCTCATCGGAAATCTGTTTGCCGTTGAGCAAAAAGTCCTTCAAAATTTGGTTGATCACGGTAGCCTGCGTACCCGTGGCACGGCGCACCCCCGCCGCGTCATACATAACGATGGCGGCCAGCACAAAACAAGCCGCAAACTCAGCTGTGTCAAATCCATTCATCGCGCCGACCATAATGGCCAGCGCCACCACCATGGCGGAGTGAGAGCTGGGCATGCCGCCCGATCCTACAAACCGGCGAAAATCCCATTTGCGCTCCACCCAATAATGGAAGGGGATCTTAAGCGTTTGGGCAACGAACCAACCAATCATAGCGCAAATAATCGCATGGTTTGAAAAAATATCCCAAAGGGAATGCAGCAACCAGCATCAGCTCCTTTTCCTGTCCTGACCATACTACAACATTCACTTGACCCGCACAAGCATTTCTTGTGCCAGGTCTCGCAAAAAATCCGCCCGGCTGCCAAAGGTTTCCAAGGCATTCACGGCCGCTTCGACCGCCTGGCCTGCGTCCTTCCTGGACTGATCCACGCCGCGCACCGAGGGCCAGGTCATCTTTCCCCTGGTTGCGTCCATGCCCGTCTGCTTGCCCAGGGTCTTTGTGTCCCCCACAATATCCAGCAGATCATCCACAATCTGAAACGCCAGCCCCAGGTTTTCCCCATACTTTCGCCCCGACGCTACCTGCGCTTGCGTAGCCCCTGCCAGAGACAGGCCCGCCACAATGGGCGCGGCGACCAAATCGGCGGTTTTGTGTCGGTGAATATAGCGCACCAGCCCTTCCCTGGGCTCCATGCCTTCCAGCTTCACGTCCAAAGCCTGTCCCGCGATCATGCCCCGCACTCCCGCGCGAAGGGCGATTTCCCGCATGGCGGCCAAGGCTTCCGCAGGCTTCCTTTCGCTGAGGGGAGCACAAAGCATGGTTTCATAGGCAAGATTCAAAAGCCCATCCCCTGCCAAAATGGCCATATTTTCTCCAAAGACCCGATGGTTGGTGGGTTTTCCCCGCCGCAAGGGATCATTGTCCAGCGCGGGCAAATCATCATGAACCAGGGAATAGGTATGGATCATTTCCAGGGCGCAAGCAAAGGGCAGAGCTTCTTGCCAGTCCTCCTCCATCAGGGCATAGGCCGCCAAAAGAAGAACAGGGCGCAGCCGTTTCCCAGGCAAAAGCAAGCTGTAGCGCATGGCGCTTTGCAAAGGTTGGGGGATGGCTCCCTCCTGAGGCTCCACCAAAGGCGCCTGGGTCACAATGGCGTCTCCGGCCTCCGCCAAGAGCGGATACCGTTCCAACGCCTCTTCCACCGCCGCCCTGAACCCCTCGCCATGTACCGCCATGTTCTCATTCCTCCGCTTTCCATTCGTCCAGCAGCGACCCCTGCTCCACCACATCCGAGGGCTTTATGGAAGGCTTGCCGGCCTTTCCGCTTTTCACCTCAAGCATGCGCGCCCTGGCCTGTTCCAATTCTTTTTCCAAGGATTGGGAGAGCAGCATGCCTTCTTCGTAATCTTTCAGCAAGTCCGCCAAGGACGAGGTGCCTTGTTCCATGTTCTGTGCCAGCGCTTCCAGCTTTTCCAGCCGCTGTTCAAAGCTCATTCCAAGCTCTTTTTTTCCTTTGTCAGCCAAAATCCTTCCTCCTTTGCCACCGCCGTAACGCTGACTCCCAGCGTCCCTCCGCTCATGATCACGTCCAAGTTGTCACCGGCGCAGACGCCTGCCGCACCCGGCACTGGCTTGCCCTGCCGCAAAACGATGGCATACCCCCGCAGCAGGGTTGCCTCCGGACCGGAGGCGCGTAGCCGAATTTTCTTCTGCTCCACGGCATGGGCCTTATCCCGCAAAAAGCCTTCGCACAAGGCTTCGATCCTTTGCCGCGCCTCCCGCAGGCGTGAAAGCATGGCTTGTCCCCGCTTGTCAGGGTCGCATTCCCCGATTCGCCTTTCCAGCGTAGAAAGCCGATATTGTCGTTCGCCAACCCCAAATTCCGCCGCGTGTTCCACTCGATCCCGTAACCCTACAATGGTTTGCAAAAGCCCTTGACGGGGCTGCACCGCCATTTCAGCAGCGGCGGAAGGCGTGGGCGCCCGTAAGTCCGCCACAAAATCCGCGATGGTAAAATCCGTCTCATGGCCTACGGCACTGATCACGGGGGTTGCACAGGCGGCAATGGCCCTGGCAACGATCTCTTCGTTGAAGGCCCACAAATCCTCCATGCTGCCGCCCCCGCGCCCCACGATGATCACTTCCACCTCAGGCAGTCCATCCAGCAGCGCGATCCCCTCGGCAATTTCCTCCGCCGCACCCTGGCCCTGCACCAAGACCGGACACAGGTACAGGGGCATGCCCTCATTGCGCCGCCAAGCCACCCGGGCGATATCATGCACCACGGCTCCGGTTTTGCTGGTCACGATTCCAATCCCTTTGGGCAAAAGCGGAATGGGCTTTTTCAAGGCAGGATCAAACAACCCTTCCTTGGCCAGCCTCTGCTTGCGTTCCTCAAAAAGCGCGAACATTTCCCCCATGCCGTCCGGCTCCATGGCCTCGGCATAGAACTGGTATTGGCCGGTTTTGACGTATAGCCCCACGCTCCCATAGAGCTTCACCTGCCGCCCATCCCTGGGGGCGAAGGAAACGCCCAGGGCCGACTGGCGAAACATGGCGCAGCTAATGGCGCTGTTGGCATCTTTCAGCGTAAAGTACCAATGCCCGGACACATGCCGTTTAAAATTGCTGATCTCCCCCCGCAGGCAAACGCCTCTAAGCATGGGGTCGCTGGCCAAGGACCGGCGAACATACTCGTTGAGCTCCTCTACCGTGAGGGTCATGACAGAGCGGCTCATAACGCCTGGCTGGCCTTTTCCGCCGCCGCCACGGTATTTTCCATGAGCATGGCGATGGTCATTTTGCCAACGCCGCCTGGCACAGGGGTAAGGTATCCGGCCTTTTCGCTCACAGGCCCAAAATCCACATCTCCGCAGAGCTTGCCGTCCACACGATTGATGCCCACATCAATGACCACCGCGTCCTCCTTCACCATGTCGGCCGTGATAAACCTGGGCTTGCCAATGGCCGCCACCAGAATGTCGGCCCTTTTCGTATGCTCGGCCAAATTGGCTGTGCGGCTGTGGCAAACCGTCACCGTGGCGTTCTCTTGCAAAAGCAGCATGGCCATGGGTTTCCCTACGATATTGCTGCGTCCCACCACCACGGCCTCCTTCCCCGCTATGGGCAGGCCCGCGCTTTGAAGCATCTTAAGCGCTCCCTTGGGGGTACAGGCCACCACGCCATCCTGGCCGCGCATCAAGCGGCCCGCGTTGATGTCATGAAAGCCGTCCACGTCCTTTTCCGGCAAGATCAGTTCCAGCGCACGGTCGCCGTTTAAGTGCTTGGGTAGGGGCAGCTGCACCAAAATACCATGGATGGAAGGATCAGCGTTGGCCTCCCCAATGGCCTTTTCCAAACTCTCCTGGTAGGTATTTTCCGGCAGGCGGAGGGTCTTGGAATGCATGCCCAGGCGCGCGCAGCCCTTCTCCTTATTGCCCACATAGGTTTGGCTGGCGGGATCTTCCCCCACCAAAATCACCAGCAGCCCCGGCGTTATCCCCTTTTTCTGAAGCGCTTCCACCCTGGGCAGCAGCGCCTTTTCCACTTCCTCCGCGATGAGCTTGCCATCTAACAGTTTTGCCGTCATGCGCACCCTCCTATCCTTAGCCTTTGTTGATCGCCCTATGGCGTTTCATCCCTAAGTAGGCAATGCCCGCCGCATTGTCCGCACTGTATTCGGGCTTGCCAAACACCGCTTGAATCCCGCTTGCGTCCTTTTTGAGCCGGTCCTGCAATAGCTTTCTCAGCAGGCTGGAGGAAGCCACGCCCCCCACCACCAGCGCCCGTGGCGTATGCCCTTGCTTGCATGCCGCCCTCAGCAACCGAAAAACCGTCCGTGCCAGAAAATCAAAAACCTCCAGCGCCAACGCCTCCCGGGACAGCGCTTCTTTGGCCAAAAGGCGTACACACTGGGCTTCCGCCCCAGAAAGGTGACAGTCCAAATCCTCCCTGGCCATGCTGACGGGCAAAAGAGAGCGCGGCGGCTCCCCACAGGCCAAGGCCAGCCTTTCCAGCGCGGGCCCTGCGGGAAAGGGCAAACCCATGGCCACCCCCACCCGGTCCACCAATTGCCCCGCGTGCAAATCCAGCGAACCGCCCAGCTGGGTGAGCCTTCCCTGGGCGCTAAGCAAAAGGTCCGTGGTTCCCCCACTCAAATGCAAAGCCACGAATGGCTCGTCCCATGCATTGCCCTCCAGCTGCCCCGCCGCAATGTGCCCTTGTTGGTGAGAAAAGGTATAGAGCGGCACCCCCAAAACCTGCGAAAGGATCTTGGCCTGCCCAAGCCCCACGGTAAACACGGGCATGTAGCTTTCCGGGTCCTCCCTGGGCGCGGCTGCAGCGGCCACTGCGCCAATCCTGGCGTTTTCCGCCCGCAAGCATTCTCCCAGGGCTTCCGTCACCAAGGGAAGCTGCCTTACATGCACAAAAACGGCCTCGCTTTGGCGAAGGCCGCGTTGTCCGCTTTCCACAGGCAGAAGCATGCGCTTTGAGCCGATCACCCGCCCGTCCTCGGCCACCGCCGCAACGGACGTGGTATAGCAACTGGTATCAAATCCCAGAACTACCTCCATGGCTTACCCTTCCTGCTTGCCCCGCTCCATAGCGCCCAAGACGCCGTTGATATAGCGGCTGCTCTTTGGCTCGCTGTACCGCTCCGCCAACTCCATGGCCTCGCTGATGGAGACATTATCGGGAATATCATGACGGTAAAACAGTTCATACGCGGATAAGCGAAGAATGCTCAGATCCACATGGGGAACCCGCTGAAGCGTCCAATCTCCGCTGCTGTACTTGGTGATGCTCTCGTCCAATTCTCTTTCGTGGGCGCTTACGCCGCACAAAACATCCTGAATATATTCCTTATCCTCTTGCGTGGGCCTGAGTTTATCCGGCGCGTCTTTTTGCGCCATGGAAAGCTGCTCATAGACGATATCCAAGGACTCGTCGTCAGCCTCTCCCCCCGACATCCGCTCATACAAAAGTTGCATGGCAGCTTGTCTGGCTATTGAACGCGCCATGTTTCACACTCCATTTCCGTTTCCCCTTATGTCATCATTCGCCCTTCGGCGGAAAAAGGCGGTTGATCAGATTTTTGAACCAGTCCACCTTGCGGCTGAAAGCACCCAAGGCAAACCCGCCCGCGAAGAAAACGAGGATGAACAGAGTTTTCCAAAATCCCAAGAAAAGGAGCATCAGCGCGAGAATCACGCCTAAAATCCCCGTGAAAATACCGCAGGAAAGCGTGCCGACCCTAAACAGGTCGCGGCCGAAATCATTGGGGTTTTCCATCAGTCATTCTCCTTTTCTTCTTCGCCCTGTTGGTCCGTCCATTCTTCAGTGCCCTCATCTTCAGGCATAGACGCCTCTGCCTCCGCCTCCAGCGTCTGCAAAGATTCCTGAGGCTGATCCTCCAAAAGCTGTGACTCCATGATATCCGCAACCGTTTGGATGGTTTCTTCCACAGGCGGCGGAGGCACGATTTGCTGGGTTTCCTCCGGCTTAAAAATGCGCTGGTGGAAGGGTTCCTTTTCCGCTTCGTAATCCGTTGCAGACGGGGCCGCAGCATAAGCGCCCGCCGTGCTTTCCACAGACGGAGTGCCCTGAGCAGCCACGCTGGCATCCGCCGCCAGCAGATCCGGGGCCACCACCTCGGCGCTCTTGGGCTGCTGGCTGTTGTTTGTCTCCACCATCACCCGAACTTCCTTCACATCCACACCCGAGCAAGAGGTGATGTAGTGCTTGATCTGCTTTTGCAGCGCATTCACGGTCAAAGGAATGTTCACGCCGTTGGCCAAGGATACGCGAATGGCCACGCCCACGCCGTCACGCATGCGGCGGATGCGGGTTTGAGTGACCTTTAGCTCCTCATGGGTATCAATGCAGCGCTTCACCATGCTTTCCATGGCATGCATGGAAATGCTCATATCCCCCAGCTCCGTTTGCTGCATGATAAAACCCTTTTCCTTGCTTCTGCGAAACATCAAAAGCAGGCTGTGAACGCCCAAAACGCAGAGCAGCGCGGCAATGGCCACCATCACCAACCGCTGCCAAAGAACAAACGGGGTTTCCAATAAGGACGCGTCAAATTTGAATGGGAAAATGCCCAGCCCAAACACAAACAGGCACACGCCCAAAAACAATACGATCAAGCCTACCACCGCAGACATGAGGCGATCCACCAACCGAAACTTCATCCCCGTCCCTCCTTCCAAAGGAACCCGCTTTCCCAAAGAAAGGAAAAGCAATCCCCGTGAGCCGACCGGCTATTCACATGGGTATCGCTTTTCACCTGATTTATTCCTGTTCTTCGCTCCCTGCGGGCGCCTCTTGGGGCGCTTCCGCTTCCGGCTTGGCCTCGTCTGTCTCCCAAGAAATTTCAGGATGATAATCCTCGGGCTTCGAGTTGGAAACCTTCTTCTCCACCTTGACTTCCTCGCCGTTCAAAGAAGCGCTTTCCAACCCTGCCTGCAGCTCTTTGTTTTCCTTTTCAAAGCTCACGCCCTGCACATGCACATCCACCCGCACCACATGCAAGCCTGTCATGGTTTCAATGGCCTTGCGCACGTTTTCCTGCACATTCAGGGCGGCCGTCTGAATAGGCGTACCGTACTCCACGACCACGTACAGATCCACCGACGCCTCTTCCGAGCCGATCTCCACCCGTACCCCTTTGGTGATGTTCTTGTTGCGGCCAAAAACCTCCGCAATCCCGCCGCTGGTACACATGCCGGCAATGCCTTCCACTTCGTTGGCAGCCACGCCGGAAATCACAGCGATCACTTCGTTGGCATAGGTAATGGTTCCCGTGGAATCGGTATCCTGCTCCAAGCTCAAGGGCAGGTTATCCTTCTTGGGGGCCATGCTACACACCTCCTATGGTTGAACCTTGGCGGCAGGAGGCTTTCCCCAAACCGCTCTTGTGAAAAACGAAAATTCCATTGCTTAGTATACCAAAAAATGCGAACCTTGACAACCGAAAGGGAGGGAATTTATTCCTCCACGATCTTCAACCGCAATTGCTCCAGCTGTTCCTTTTGCACCGAGGAAGGCGTTTCCATCATCAGGCAGGCGCCTGTTTGGATTTTGGGGAAAGCGATCACGTCCCGCAAACTTTCCGCGCCGCTTAAGATCATCACCAGACGGTCGATGCCAAAGGCGAAACCGCCGTGGGGCGGCGTGCCGTACTGGAAGGCTTCCAAAAGGAAGCCAAACCGTGCCCAGGCCTCTTCCTTGGTAAAGCCCAGGAGGCTGAACATCTTTTCCTGCAATTCACTTTGATGGATCCGGATAGAGCCTGAGCCCATCTCCAGCCCGTTCATTACCAGGTCATAGGCTTTGGCCCGCACCGCGCCGGGATCGGTTTCCATCAGTGCCACATCCTCATCCATGACATTGGTGAAAGGGTGGTGCATGGCCACAAAGCGGTTGGCGTCCTCGTCCCACTCCAAAAGCGGGAACTCGGTGACCCAGAAAAGGTTATAGCGGCTGGAATCGATCATGCCCAGCTCCTTGCCCAGCTTCAAACGAAGCTGGCCCATGGCGGTAAGCGCCGTCAGCCTCTTATCGGCGATGACAAAGACCGCATCTCCGGCCTCAGCGCCCATATGATCCAGCAGCCTTTGCATGCTGTCGCCCTGCATGGCCTTTTGGAAGCTGGAACGGAGGGTTCCGTCCTCATTCACCACGGTCCAGGCCAGGCCTTTGACATGGTAGGTTTTCACGAACTCGCCCAGAGCGTCGATCTCCTTGCGGCTGAGCTTCCCCGCGCCCTTGGCGCACAGGGCGCAAATGGTCTGCCCATTTTCCAGCGCGCTTTCAAACACCTGGAACCCGCAGCCCTTCACCACTTCGCCCACATCGGAAATCTCCATGGCAAAACGGGTATCCGGCTTGTCGCTGCCATAGCGGGCCATGGCGTCCCGCCAGGTCATGCGGGGCAGGGGAAGCTGGAGCTCCACCCCCATCACTTCTTTGAAAACCGCCTGATAGGCGCCTTCCACCACCCGCTGAATATCCTCGGGATCAATAAAGCTCATTTCCATATCAAATTGGGTGAACTCCGGCTGGCGGTCCGCGCGGCCGTCTTCATCCCGAAAACAACGCGCCACCTGATAGTACCGGTCTACTCCCGCCAGCATCAAAAGCTGTTTGTAAATCTGGGGGCTTTGGGGCAGGGCGTAAAAGCTCCCTGCCCGCATGCGGGCGGGCACCAAATAGTCTCGCGCGCCCTCCGGCGTAGACTTCGTGAGGATAGGCGTCTCCACCTCCACAAAGCCCTGGGTATCGATATACTGGCGCAGGGCTTTGATCACCTTGTGCCGGAACTGCAGCATCTGCTGCATACTGGGCCTGCGCAGGTCCAGGTAGCGGTATTTCAGGCGCAGGGCTTCCTGCTCCTTGGTTTCTTCTTCTACATAGATGGGCGGCGTTTTGCTGGCATTGAGCACCTTGGCCGCTTCCACCATCACCTCAATTTCGCCGGTCTTGAGCTTTGCGTTCACAGCCTCAGGGGCGCGGCGCTGCACCGTGCCGTGAGCCTCCAGCACATACTCGCCGTGAAGGCTCTCTGCCACGGAAAAAAGCTCGGGCGCGATGATGTTTCCGTCAAACACCAGCTGCACAATCCCTGTGCGGTCGCGCAGCCACACAAAAATAATGCCGCCCAAATTGCGGGAGCGCTGTACCCACCCCTTGAGAATGACGCTTTGCCCCGCCTCCGCCGCGGTTACCTCGCCACACATATGCGTGCGATTGTTCATCCCTGTTTCCTCCTTATTTCCTCAGCCGAGGCGCTTTTGAAGGGCCTGCGGCGCCTCCGGAAGAGCGACTTCCCATTCTTCTTTGGTTGTCATATCCCGCAGCTTGACCACGCCCTTTTCGACCTCTTCATCTCCCAAAATGGCCATGAAGGGCGCTCCCAGCTTATCCGCGTACTTAAACTGGGCCTTAAGGCTACGGCCCTGATGATCCATGTCCGCGCGAAGGCCCGCCTTGCGAAAGTTCTCGGTCACGGCAAAGGCGTCCGTCAGCAAGCCTTTGTGCAAGAACGCCGTAAATACCTGGGGAAATTCATTCTGCGCCTGCAAACGCCGCTCCTCTTGCGGAAGCTGTTCCAAAAGCATCAATGCCCGCTCCATGCCAAAGCCAAAGCCCACGGCGGGAATGCTTGGCCCTCCCAGTTCTTCCACCAAGCCGTCATAGCGTCCGCCGCCGCATACCGTCAAAACCCCGTTTGGCGTTTCCATGGTCACTTCAAACACGGTTTTGGTATAATAGTCCAATCCACGCACAATGCGGGGATCCACCGTAAAGCGAATGCCAGACAGGGTCAAAAGCCGCTTTAACTGTTCAAAATGCTCCTGGCACTCCTCACAAAGGCAATCCAGCATCATGGGCGCGTCCGCAAGCTGAGCTTGGCAGCGCTCTTCCTTGCAGTCCAACGCCCGCATGGGGTTCACCTGCGCGCGCTCCACACAATTTTTGCACAGCGAATCCGCCTTGCCCGCCAAATACGTCCGGAATTTCTCCTGATACGCAGGCCGGCACTTAGGGCAACCGATGGAATTGACCCGCACCGCAAGATTGGGAAGGCCGAACCCCGCCAACAAATTGACCACCAGCACGATCAGTTCCGCCTCCGCCGTGGGCTGGGCCGCGCCAAAGCACTCCATGCCAAACTGATGGTGCTCCCTTAGCCGCCCTGATTGGGGCGCTTCATACCGAAAATGCGGAGCGTTCAAATAATACAGTTTCAAGGGCAGGGCTTGGGCGTAGAGCCCGCTTTCCAAAAAGGCCCGCACCGTGCCTGCCGTGCTCTCCGGCTTTAGGGTAACGCTGCGCTCGCCCTTATCCAAGAACGTATACATTTCTTTGCGGACCACATCGCTGGTTTCTCCGGCGGCCCGGGCAAAGAGTTCCGTATGCTCCAAAACCGGCGTGCGAATTTCCCGATAGCCAGCCAGCAGCGCCGCCTGGCGCATAGCGCTTTCCATGGCCCTCCACAGCGCGCTTTCGGCGGGAAGCACATCCTTCATTCCCTTGGGTACCTTGGTCAGCATCCCATTCCCTCCATCGCTTTCACCATAAGCTCTTCAATATTTCGGATTATACACAGGTGTTTCACGCATTGTCAAGAAAAAGCCACTCCTGGGGGCTTTTACCGCTGACAGAGGGCATCGTTTCGGTGGAAATCATACCCTTTGGATAAAACGAAAAAGAAGAGCGAAACACATGGAAAAAAACCGGAACGGGCTCTTTGGAGGTCTCTCCTCATTTTTGCGTGCGCAATGACTGTCCATTTCAATAAGATGGCGTGTGAGAAGGTGATGTGGTATAATCAAGGCACACCATGATGTTGGAGGCGTTTCCATGAAACATTCTCAACGCTCACTTCTTGCGCTATGGCTCCTTATGTGTACGCTTAGCCTGCCCTTTGCCGCGCATGCCTCGGATTATGTTTCTTCCATGACCAGCTCCGAGGTTTTGCAAGTGTCGGCGAGCTATGGGGCGCTGGAACCCCCTCTGGAATTTTGGCAACTCTCGATGGAGGAAGAGAAACCCTCTCAGCCGGAGCAAAAGGACTATGAGGCCGCCATGGCGGCCTACTACCGCAAAAGGATCGTCACACTTTTGTCTATAGGGGAACACTTCACCTATTTAAACAATACGGCAGACATCCATAGAACCAGCGAGAGGCACGCCCTGATAGATGATATGGCCATCATCAAAGTTCTCTATTCCCGCAGCGCGGATGCGGTTGGGAAAGACATGGACGCCATGGACGATTATGCCTATATGCTTGCCAAGGTACTGGAGGAGGAGGCCAAAGCAGCCATGAACTTCCAGAAATTGCACACAGTGGCCAGCAAGAAATCCTATATGGGCAAGGATAGCCAAGAACCACCCTACGCATGGTTCCGTAATGAGTTTTTGCTGGCGTGCTATGCCGCCTTGGCGGAGGGCAAGACGCTCAACTACACCGTCATTGCGTTGCTGTACGGCTGCTTTTCGTTGACGCCTAAGGAACTGGGGCCGCAGGCCATGGAGCACAAGGTACCCGCCCTGGCTCAAGGCATGGTGGAGAAGATGGCGGGGAAGAAGGCGCTCCAGGATGCCTTCGTCCAACTGATTGATTTGCGCCAGCAGATTCGGCAAGGCCAGACCGTATCTGATGAAAGGCTTAAACAGGCCCTGGCCCTACGTACAGTTTTGGAGGCCCAGCTGGCGCCCCTTGTCGCGGAAGAGGGCTGGAATCAGGAGCAGCTCCGCTTTATTTTTTTCGTCTGGCTGCCCATTGACATCTGGAATGACGATTTGGAAACGATCCGGCGGCAAATTGCCAGCGGTTACTATCGATAAGGCAACAGAAAAGGGATCACAAATCCAATGATGAGAAGATGACGCTTTCTTTGCCATCGATGCTGAAAAAGCGGACTTCACTTCAAAATACTATCTTTGATCCTTTCAAACTCCTCCCGGGTCATGAGCACCTCCCGGGGCTTGCTGCCCGCGGACTTGCTCACCACGCCCCTGGCGGCCATATCATCGATCAGGCGGCCCGCGCGGGCATACCCGATTTTCATGCGCCGCTGGAGCATGCTGATGCTGGCCTGTCCATCGGCAATCACCATCTCAATGGCTTCCTGCAGCTTGTCGTCTACCCCGCCGTCGCCCATATCGTCCAGGCCCGTAACCGGCTCATTTTCGCTTTCCATGGCCTCAATGATGTTGGGATCAAACTCCACATGGGTATGCTGGCCGATATCATCCACCACGTTCTCGATTTCCCCGTCGCTCATAAAGCAGCCCTGCACCCGCAAAGGCGTGCCTGCCCCCGTGGGGAAGTAGAACATGTCGCCCCGGCCCAGCAACTTTTCCGCACCGTTCATGTCCAAAATGGTGCGGCTGTCAATGCTGGAGGAAACCGCGAAGGCAATGCGGGAGGGAACATTGGCCTTGATGAGGCCCGTAATCACGTCCACCGTGGGACGCTGGGTGGCCACAATCATGTGAATGCCTGCGGCGCGAGCCAACTGCGCAATGCGGATGATGCTCTCCTCCACCTCTTTTTTGCAGGCCAGCATCAAATCCGCCAATTCGTCAATGATGATCACAATGCGCGGCAGCTTGGGCTCGTCTGGGCCCAGCTTGGCATTGTATGCGTTTAATTCCCGCACGTTTTTGCTCTGCATTTTATGGTAGCGGTCCAGCATCTCAGCCACCGCCCAGGCCAAGGCGCCCGCCGCCTTGTGAGGATCGCTGACCACGGGGATCAGCAGGTGAGGAACCACATTGTAGCATTGCAGTTCCACCACCTTGGGGTCGATCATGATCATGCGCACTTCCTCCGGCGAGGACCGGAACAAAATGCTGTTGACAATGGTGTTGATACAGACGGATTTGCCGCTGCCCGTTTGACCGGCGATGAGCAAATGAGGCATCTTAGCCAGATCGCAAATGATGGGCTTGCCCGCGATATCCCTACCCAAGGCCACAGCCAACGGCGACTTGGCCGCGCTCATTTCAGGGCTCACCAGCACCTCCGCCAGGGAGACGGGCGTAATTTCCCGATTGGGGATCTCAATGCCGAACAGGTTGGTCCCTGGGATGGGGATCTCAATGCGCACGCCGCCATTGGCCGCCATTTCCAATGCGATGTTGTCCGCAATGGACATAATACGCTTGACGTTGATGCCGCTGGACACCAGGCCCAGTTCAAAGCGCGTCACGGCGGGGCCGTGGGTCACCCGTTGCACCCGGGCCGGAATGCCGAAGCTCTCCAGGGTCTTTTCCAGGCGCGCGGCATTTTCCGCGTCCTGCGCCCGGGTATCCGCCGCCTGATGCTGCTTTTGGCTTAATAGGTCCAGTGTGGGGTATACATAGGGCGGCGGGAGGTTCCTGGCTTCCTCCGCCCGGGCGGCCTTCTGGGTTGCCGGCAGTTTGAGGGCGGGCTTGTCCAGCCGCTGGCCGCTCATGGGCGTCTGGCTGGTCGTATTCGCCGTTGTCGGCCCAGGGCGCTTATCGCTTTCCGTCTTGTCAGGCTCAGGCCCCCGGCGGACTCCTGTCACAAAGGCCTGGGCATGGATGGGCTCCGTAGGCGCGGCCACCCCGCTCACGGTGGTCCCTGCCGTTTGATTTTGATAAAGCTGCTGGGCCAGCTCCGCCTTGCGCCTGCGAATCTCCTCCAGGCGCTCAGCCGCCTTTTTGGAGGCGCGGTCCACTAGGTCCCGGGAACCTACTTCACTGGGCGTAAACGTCATTTCCGTTTGAATCGCCGCAGGAACCGCCTCCTCCGCGGACTTGCCCTTTTTCTTTCCCCCCATGCGCCAAGCTGGCTTTTCTTCAGACCGTGGCAAAATCAGCTCATCATATAATTGCACGGTTTGGGCGGGCTGCGCCGGAAACGTCGGCGGAAACCCCATGGCTTGTCCGCCTTGGGACATGGGCATATTGACGGGAAACATGGCGGGCATACCGCCTGGCAAAGAACCTGCGCCAGGCATGCCAAAAGCCACCGGATTCTCTTGAGGATCGGTGGAAAACTGCTTGCTTTTTTTGCCCCGTCGCACATAAGCAGGCTGGGATTTTTCTGCTTCCTGCTCCATTTGCCGCTGCATTTCCTCATAGGTCTGGCGCTGTTTTTCCGCCTCCCGCTCAGCCAGCTTTTCGTCGCTGCGCCCTTTCGCCTCCCGCGCCCACCCGATCAAATCAAATTTGGAGAAGAACATAGCGCACAAGAGGCATACCACCACCAGCACTACCACGCCCGCGGTTTGGCCCACATAGGTGTGTAAGGCCCACGCCAGCGGCACACCCAAGGCGCCGCCGAACATACCGCTTTGATCACAAAGCCCGAATGTGGTCGCCAGCACGCTCAAAAGTCCCTCCGGATCGGCCATGGGCGGATGCTGGAGCCGGTTGCGGTTGATCACAAAGTCCAAAAACGAGACTTCCGCCACCTTGCTGAGCAAATTGATGATGGACAGCACGGAAAGATAGAATACAAACAAAAGAGCAATCCCTCGCATGGGCATGCTCTTACGGGCGGAGAAGCAAAGCAGCACGCCTCCCCAAATCAAAAACACCGCAACCCCAAAGCAGAGGCTTCCGCCTAGCCCCTTCGTGATTCCCCGAACCATGTCAAAGGCGGAGCCCCGAAGCCCAGCCACCAAAGACAAAAGCGCAAGCACTCCCAACGCGATCAAGACAATCCCTGATACGGTGCGAAACATCAGCGCTTCCGGCGAATACTCCCGCGCAACCCTCTTTTTTCCACGCCTGCTACGAGCCATCCATTTCCCTCCGCCATTTGCAACGTGCTTTACCGGGATAAGCGAACGGAATGAAGAACTCCGTTTTCATCCGCGTGCAGCCTGAGCTGATACTCTCCAAAGGTGTAAAAATCGCTTTCCCCTACGGGGATGCCGTAATCATACGCAAGGCCTTCGGTGAAAACCAGGGTATCGTCCGGTCGACCCAAAATCTCCCGCCAGCGCCCCTGGGTGGTTTCCCCCGCCTTGATGCCAAACAGGTCGCAACGGGTGCTTTGCAGCCCCAAAACCTTGGAATTCTCATACCCCTTGGTCAGCGCGTCGGAAAGTACCAACACCTGCCGAAAAGGCGGCGCTTCCAGTTGGTAGTACTTACCCCCCGGGTACTGGTCCGGCTCCCGCAGGAGACGGTATTTCGCCACCACATCCGTCATTTCCTGTCCAATGGCCACCGGAATCTGGGGAAGCCTTCCGGTTTTCAGGGTTCCTTCTATTTTTTGCTGAATCTGCGCATCCGAGAGATCCGTTGGGGGAAGCTCCAGATTGGCTAGGATCCCGTCAAAATCCAAAAAATCCGCGATCTCCTCGTAATAGAACTGACAAGCGCCGCTATATCCGCTATGCAATGAAAACTGAGAAGCGGGATAGTAAAAGGTAATCCCATCCTCATCCAAGGCAAAGTTCTCCATGGGCAGAGGGGTGATATCGCTGTTTGCCAAGTAGCCGGACAATTCCTCCGAGAGGGTGTCCACGGCCTTCTCTTCCATCCAAGCAATCGCCTCTTCCGGCGAGGTCAGCAGTTCCGGTAGCGAAACGCGCTTGCCGGTGGTCAAGTCATAGCAAAGCGCGGTATAGGCCTGGCCTTCGCGTTGGTTGGGCATTTCACCCTTGGCGCTTAGGGTCACAGAGAATAGATTGTTTTTAAGAAAAGAGACGGCTTCCACCTTGAGGCCCCAGCCCCCCTCCCTAAGGGTGCTTAAGGTGATCAAATGGGCGGGGATATCCGCCCGCAAGACGATATCATCATTGATGGCCTGCTGAATCGCCGCGTCCGCAAGGCCCTCCAGCTGGGGATAAACCACGTGATTTTCCCCCGCCACGGTGCTCACTTCTTTCACCGAAGGGGTGTCCGCCCACGCCACGGCGGAAAAGAAACAGAGTGTCAGCATACCCATAACCAAGGCAATGATGGCTTTGCATCCTTGTTTCCGCATCAAACCCTTCCCCCTTTCGTGTACCCTTAATTGTACACCAAAAAGGGATTTGTTGCAAGTTTGTTACACAGTTTTACAGAGTTTGACAAGATTTGAGGAGGATTTTTGTCATTTTGGCTGCGGGGAACTCTCTTCCGCCACAGGCGATTGGCTCAGCATGGGTTGCAATTGTACACCGCAGATCGCCGAGGCAACCGTTTTGGGAAGCAAGGAAAACTCCGCCACCAGCGAGCGGGGCTTATGAAAGGGATCATCCTGCGCAAAGGGGACAAAATAGACGTTTCGCTGTGCCAGGAGCTTGCCGATGTTCTGCGCGGCGGTACTCAGCCCGTCGTTGGTAGACACTGCCAGCACCAAGGGCCTGTCGTTTCGCAAATGAGACTTGGCGCCCAAAAGCACCGCTGTGTCAAAGATTCCGCTGGCGAGCTTGGCAAGGCTGTTGCCCGTAGCGGGCGCGATCACATACACATCGGTCATCCGCTTGGGCCCCAAGGGTTCCACTTGGGGCAGGGTGGTGAGGGGCTCATTTCCCGTAATGGCCACGGCCCGCTCCCATACCGCGTCGGCGGACAAAAAGCGGGTATCCGTTTCCGCCACGTTGGGCGACAGAATGGGCAGCACCTCATACCCGCGCTTCACCAGCTCCTCCATTTGCAAAAACACTTTATCCAAGGTACAAAAAGATCCCGTCATGGCAAAGCCAATGGTGGCCTTTTTCATACTGATTCTCCTCTTTTCGTCAATAGGAGGCGTCTCATGGCCTCATAGAGGGCTTTTGCGGCGCTTTGAGGGGCGTAGCGCGCGGGGATGCCAGGCAAAAGCACCGCCGCAAGGCCAAAACGCTTGGCCGCTTCCAAATCAAATCCATAGGGCGCACTGGCCAATTCCATCAGCAAGGCCTCGGCTGGGAACTCCATGAGTATCGCGTCATCCAGCACAGGGGCCGGTACCGTATTCATGACCAGCTGTACAGAGGGGACTTCTTTGCGCAATTCCGAAAGCTCAATGGCGCGCATGCCGTCGCTTCGAGCTTGGAGCCTGGCGCTTTCACTGCGTGCGGCCACCGTTACATCCGCTTCCAAATGGCGGAGCTTTTGCGCGATGGCGCGGCCAAAAAGCCCGTAGCCAATCACCAAAACCGAGATCCCCGCAATGGTGCAGTCCGTTTGCTGCATGGCGTAGGCAATGGCGCCCTCGGCGGAGATATCGGCATTGTCCTGCAAAAAAACAGGATCGTCCTGGTACTGCCGGCAGGTCAAGGATTTTCCTAGCGCCTGCACAGCGGCAATATAGGGCTGTGCGCCCTCGCCCGCCAGCAAAAAAGCGCCTTCTTTGGCTCGGGCCAGGATGTCCGCAGGGTCGATGGTCAGCCCCTGCAGATTGGGAATGCCTGTATGCTTGACTGAAAATGGATAGGGAAACAAAAGAACATCCATGTTTTCCACGGTTGCCGTGGTTTCATCGCCCTCCCAGAGCCCCAAGGTCGTTACGGGATGCCCTTGAGCGCGACATACATCCGCCAGCCTCCGCGCCCGTTCATCTCCGCCGATCACCGCGATGCTAAACACCAAAAATCGCCTCCCACCGATGCGTTCTAGAGCATCTTATGCGGGAGGCGGCTGGGGGTGCGAAGTGGGTCATTGGGGAAATGAGGAATGCAGCGTGCTGACTAGATTTTGTTTTTGAGCAAACAGGGTGATTTCCAGGGGCTGGCCCTCCAAAAGCTCCACTGTGACGCCTTTGCGGTCTACCGCCACGCGGATTCTCCGCTCCCGATAAAGGAATTGGAAGGAATAGCCCTCCCAGGCTTCCGGCAGGAACGGCGAAAGGCAAAGGCCCTCCACCGTACGCATGCCCGCAAAGCCCTGGGCGATGGCCAGCCAGCTTCCCGCCATACTGGTGATATGCAAGCCGTCCTCGGTATCATGGTTCACATTGTCCAAATCCAGCCGTGCGGTGCGCCGGTACATTTCCATGGCTTTGTCCTCATAGCCCAACTCCGCCGCCAAAATGCTGTGTACACAAGGCGAAAGGCTGCTTTCGTGGACGGTCATGGGCTCATAAAAATCAAAGTGGCGCTTCTTTACATCCTGATCGTATAGGTACCCCAAAAAATACAGCCCTTGCAGCACGTCCGCCTGCTTGATGAAGCAGGAGCGCAGAATCTTGTCCCAGGACCAGTGCTGGTTGATGGGGCGTTGCGCCTGGGGAATCGCCTCCGCCGGCATCAGCTCCTTGTCCAGGAAGGTGTCATGCTGAACAAAGATACCCAATTCCCCATCGTAAGGATAGTACATTCCCTCCGCCACGTCGTTCATATGGCGAAGTTCTTCCTCGGTAATGCCCAGGCTTTCCTTGCGCTGCTTGGAGGCCACGCCCGCCACCTTGCAAAATAGCTCGATGCTCCAGGCCGCCATGCGGTTGGTATACCAGTTGTTGTTCACATTGTTTTCGTATTCGTTGGGGCCCGTCACGCCATGGATCATGTATAGGCCGGAGCGCTTGGAAAAATGCGCCCGGTCCGTGTAGAACCGCGCTACGCCGCAAAGCACGTCCAGGCCTTCGCGCAACATATATTCCATGTCCCCGGTGTAGGTGGCATAGGTAAAAATCGCATGGGCCATGGCGGCGTTGCGGTGGATCTCCTCAAAGGTGATTTCCCACTCATTGTGGCATTCAAGGCCCGTAAAGGTGACCATGGGAAAGAGCGCGCCCTTAAGCCCTTGCTGCCGCGCGTTCTCATAGGCCCCGTCCAATTGCAAATAGCGGTATAACAGAAGCTGCTTGGCTACGTCTTTGCCCGCTACCGCCATATACACCGGCAAGCAATAGGCCTCGGTGTCCCAATAGGTGGCTCCCCCGTATTTCTCCCCTGTAAACCCTTTGGGGCCGATGTTCAGCCGCGGGTCTTCCCCGGAATAGGTGCTTAAAAGCTGGAACAGGTTAAAGCGGATGCCCTGCTGCGCCGCATCGTCCCCTTGAATGGTCACGTCGCAGGATGCCCAGCGCTCCTTCCATGCGGCCACATGAGCCGCGCGAAGCTCTGCATACCCCACCTCCCGCGCCCTGGCCGCCGCTTTCAGCGCCATGGTGGACAAGACCTCCTGTTCATGATCGCGGCTGGTAAACAGGAGGGCGTACTTTTCCAGCGTTGCTGTTTCCCCTGCGGACACCGTGCCCGCAAAGCTGGTTTCCACATAGCCTTCTTCCAGCTGATTGGCCTCGAAATCCAGCCCTTCCGCCCAGCAGCTCATGGCGGCGGAAACGGCGAAGCGGGGCGCTTGGAACGGATTTTCCTTGGTTTTCACAAGCAGCGCCAGCGCGTTGTCTCCCTCGGCCTCCTCCAGCATGTCCCAAAAGGTTTCCTCATAATTGCTGTCCAGATTTTTCACATGCCCGTCCAAATAAGGGCGCATACGCACTTGCGCTTCATAATCCAAGGTAATGGCATAGGAAATGGCCAAAAGTTCCTTTTGCGCCAGGGACACAAAGCGTTCCGCCCGTACTTGAATGGTACCCTTGGGCGTTTTCACCGTGAAACAGCGCAAAAAAATGCCCGTTTTCATATCCAATTCCCGCACAAAGGAAAGCACCTGGGCTTTGTGGAGGTCCAGGGGTACCCCGTCGATTTCCACATGAATCCCCATCAGGCGCAAGGCATTGATGGCCTTGCCGAAATACTGGGGATAGCCGTTTTTCCACCAGCCCACCCGGGTCTTATCGGGAAACCAAACCCCGCCCACATAGGTGCCTAAGTGGGTGTCTCCGCTATAATCCTCTTCAAAGTTTCCCCGCATGCCCATATAGCCGTTTCCAGTAGAGGTCAGGCTCTCGGCAAAACGAAGGGTTTCGGGTTCCAAACCCGTCTCTCGCACTTTCCAAGGATGAATTTCAAATGGCATGAGAGGCGCTCCTTTCAAGCGTGCAATCGTTTGCTCTTTGAAATATCCTACCGAATTTGAAAAAGAATGTCAAGGAGAAATTCCCTCCGCCATTGCAAGCCCGTTATGGGCAGGCTATAATGGCAGCATGAAGCTACCAAAAGGGTGATTTTTCATGTATATTGCTGATTTGCATATCCACTCCAAATACTCCCGCGCCACCAGCCGTGATTGCGATGCTCCCCACCTGGACCAATGGGCGCGTAACAAGGGCCTTCGCCTCATCGGCACGGGAGATTTCACGCACTCCGCCTGGCGCGCGGAGCTTTCCGAAATGCTGGTTCCCGCCGAGGAAGGGTTGTATTCCCTCCGGGAACATTTTCGCTTGCCTGCTGCGGCGGATCAGGGCGAAGCCTCTCCGCGGTTTGTGGTGTCTGGAGAAATCAGCACCATTTATAAGAAAAACGGCAAAACCCGCAAGGTGCATCACCTGATGCTACTGCCCAGCTTGGAAGCCGCCCAAGCCTTCTCCCACAAGTTGGAAGCCATTGGCAATCTTCATTCCGATGGCCGGCCCATTTTGGGGCTGGACAGCCATGACTTGCTGGAGATCCTTTTGGAGGCTTGCCCGCAGGCGATCTACATTCCCGCCCATATTTGGACGCCTCACTTTTCGCTTTTCGGGGCCTTTTCAGGCTTTGATACAGTAGAAGAATGCTATGAAGATCTCACGCCCTACATCCACGCCTTGGAAACCGGCCTTTCCTCGGACCCTGCCATGATCCGCCGTGTTTCCGCCCTGGACCGGTTCACACTGGTTTCTAATTCCGATGCGCATTCCCCCGCCAAACTGGGGCGGGAGGCCAATCTTTTGGATACGGCGCTCACCTATCCCGCTTTGTCCCACGCCATTCAAACCGGTGAGGGCTTTGCGGGAACGCTGGAATTTTTTCCCGAAGAGGGGAAATACCACTTGGATGGCCACCGCCAGTGCGACGTATGCCTGGAGCCTGACGAAACCCTGCGCCTTCATGGGCAATGTCCAGTCTGTGGCCGCAAGCTCACCATCGGCGTTTTGCATCGGATCAATGAGCTGGCGGACCGACGGGATGATGAACGGCTCCCTAGTCAACAATCCTTTCAAAGCCTTATCCCCCTGCCGGAACTGATCGCCTCCTGCACAAAAACCTCCGTGGCTAGCAAAAAGACGCAAGAGGCCTATCTTGGCATGCTGCGAAAGCTGGGGCCAGAGCTTCCCATTCTTCGGGAAATCCCTATGGCGGACATCGAAAAAGCCGCTGGCTATGCCATTGCGGAAGGCATCTCCCGCATGCGGCGCGGGCAGGTCTACCGCCGCTCCGGCTATGACGGCGAGTATGGCGTCATCTCCCTGTTTTTACCCAACGAATTGGAATTGATGCGTGGCCAGCTTTCCCTGTTTGGGGACATGCCTTCCGTGCCTGGAAAGGCCGCAAAGCGGACTGTTGCCCAGGTTTCCCATACTGCAGCAGTTCCCAGCCAAGAAACCGTGCCTATTTCCCCATCCGGCCCTGGTCTTGATGCCTTAAACCCGGAGCAACACCTGGCCGTCACTGCGGAACAAAAGGAAGTGGCCGTTATTGCGGGGCCAGGAACGGGAAAGACCAAGACCCTGGTGGCCCGCATCGCTTATCTCATAGAACAACGCGGGATTCGCCCCTCGCAGATCACCGCCGTCACCTTTACCCGCCAGGCGGCCACGGAAATGCGGGAACGTTTGGAGGCCACCTTGGGGAAACAGCTTTTGCGCGGCCTTACGGTGGGCACCTTTCATTCCATTTGCCTGGCGCTCTTGCCCCCCAAACCGTTGCTTGGCGATGGACAAGCCTTCGAATGGGTCCGCCAGCAACTTGCCTCCCAGCAAAGCGATCTGTCGCCCAGGGAGGTCCTGCGCCGCATTTCCGCCGTCAAAAATGGCCAAGTTCTTATGGAATCAGGGCTTGAGGAAGGTGTTTATACTGCTTACCAGGCCTGGTTGGCCGCTTTAGGAATGCGGGACTTGGACGACCTATTGCGGGAAGCCCTGGAGCAATCAGCACCCCGCAGCCGTGGCTTCACCCATCTGCTGGTGGATGAATTTCAAGATATCAATGCCATTCAACGCCAACTGATCCGCCATTGGCACAGCCAAGGCGAGACCCTGTTTGTGATCGGGGACCCTGACCAATCCATCTACGGCTTTCGCGGGGCCAACGCCCGCTGCTTTGCCGATCTTGCCCACGATTTTTCCGCTCTGTCCGTCCTCCAGCTCCAGCAAAACTACCGTAGCGCTCCGGAAATTCTTAGGGGCGCGCTTTCTGTGATCTCCCACAACGAGGGCGAAGAACGGCGTTTGCAAGCCAACCGGCCGGAGATGGGGCCTATCCGCTTCCTACATGCGCCCAAAGCCATAGACGAAAGCATTTGGATTGCCAAAGAAATCAGCAAGCTGGTAGGCGGGGTGGATATGCTAAGTGCCAAATCCAGCGATCAAGGCCGCCACGGTCGCCTGTCTTTTGCTGATATCGCGGTGCTCTGCCGAACAAGGCATCAGCTATCTCAGGTGGAGAGCTGCCTTTTGCATGATGACATCCCGTATATCGTCTACGGCCGTGAGGATTATCTGACGGACAAACGGGTTCTAGGCGCCCTGGGATTCTTCCGCTCCCTCCTGGATCCGCAGGACATGGCGTCCCTGAGCGTCTGCCTGCAAACTCTTTGGCGGGTCCCTGGCCCCTTATGCCAGCGAGCATCCGTTGTTATGAAAGGTTTCCTTCATTCCGCTTCCATTGATCTGCCCTTGTTGGAAGAGGCCTTGCGCGAATTTGACGTGCTTGCGCCATGGCTGGAGGCTCTGTCCTCCTTTTTGCCCGCCATGATCAAGGAGAAGCCTCGCATGCTATTGCAACGCTTTCAGGACTTCTGCGGCGGCAAAAGCACAGCCATGGAACACTTGCTACGCGTTTCCCTTTTTTACGAAAACATGACCTCTTTGCTAGCCTGCCTGGACACCGGCGAGGAGGCGGACATCCGCCGCGCCTCCGGCAAAGCCTATTCCACGGATGCCGTTCGCCTGATGACCCTGCACGGCTCCAAAGGGCTTGAATTTCCTGTGGTGTTTTTGGTTTGTGATCACATGGCGCGAGCGGATCAAGCAATGGCGCTTGAGGCGCTCGCCGAAGAACGCCGCCTACTTTTCGTGGGGATGACCCGCGCCAAGGACAGCCTGTTTTTGCTAAGCGCAGAAAAGTCTTTTCGCTTTTTGCCAGAGCTGGGAGAAGCGGTGCGGGAGGAGAAGCTAAAAGCGCATCGGCGGGAGGGATATGGAGAACAGTTGCGGTTGTTCTAGCGGATTTTTCGCAGCCCCCGCTAGGAGCGGCCAGCTGGCGAGACTTCTGGCAGAGAGCTCGCTTATCCAACTGACTGGCCTTAGGCAGCCTGTAAGGAGTCACCTCCCGACGCTCCTTACAGGCTGCTCGAATTGTCAAGGAGTGGACTTCGGTGGAAAGAAATCGTGCTTACCATCGCTGGCAAAGAAGGCGGAGCATCCAAAGGAAAATGGCTTTACTCAGGCGCATCGGCGGCGAAGATTTTGTGCAAGGCTGGACACGTGGAAAGTCCGGCAGACTTGCCAAAGGAAAAATTCATTGCGCATGCCTAATGTGCAGACGGAAATCGTATGACTATCTCTCCCATCGAGATGCAAAGCAAAAGAAATCGGCATCCCAACAGACGTTGGACTGCCGATTCTTTTTGACCTTAGAACCACACCGTTACCGCAAAGCCGCCTTTGAAGTAGTAGGTGTTCGTCTTTGGGCCGTTTGGTGGAGCATAGGAGAGTCGAACTCCTGACCTCTACAATGCGAATGTAGCGCGCTGACGAGCGTCCGAAAACGAAACCCCAAAGTGTTCTGGTTACCCAATCATGGATTTCATTGTCCCTTCTTGGATTTCTACATTGTACCCCTTCTGTTTGCTGGCTGAGATGGTTTCCATAAGTTCCTCGGTGGACAGATAGAAGTAGAT
>JAVBVF010000049.1:0-9466 GCA_031554475.1 Eubacteriales bacterium
CGACAAACCGCGGTTTGTCGGTAGCCTGAGCCCATGGCGTATGCCATGGGCCCTTGCTTGTTGCTTGTCTTATTGCACGGGAAGGTTGGGTTGGGTGGGCACCAGCAGTTTGAACAAGCTCTCGGGAAGTTGAGACAGCAAGCCCATTCCGGTTTGCATAGCGGTATTCATGAACGTGTTTTGGAAGGTTTGCATGTCCGCGGGGGAGAGCTTCAAGACCTGCAGGGCGGTATCCGGCGTGGCGGCCTTGAGGGTATCAAAACGGCCGTCGTCCGGCACTTCTTCGGTTTGGAGGTTCAGGGTGAACAGCGGCTTATCCGCCTGGGTAACCGCCATGGATTGGACAGCGGCGGCCTTTTGGTAGACGGCCAGTTGATTATTCGTGGCGCTTCCCGCCCGATTTTGCGTGAATTGAAGCAGGATTTCCGGCTGGGCTGGGATCAAGAGGCTCAATAGCCCAGTGCTCTGGTCTGCGATGGTCTCGTAGGTTCCTTTGATGGCCACTTGCTCTTTTTGGGCATTGGTGATGGTCAGATTCAAGTCATAGTTGCCATTGGCAAACTGGGTGACATAGCCGTCCAAGTCCAGGTCCAACCGCGATCCGGTCTCGGAGGCAATCATCCGCACGCTGTGCTTCGCATTCCCGTCGGTGGTCAGCCGGCGGTAATCGATCGTCATGGACAGATCGATGGGGGTGGAGTCCCCTTTGCTTTTCATGGTCAAAGGGTAAGAGCAGGAAACCACATCGTCTCCATTGGTGAGGATGGTCATGGGCATGACAAAGTCCATTTTGCTAAACTGTTCTTTCGCTTGGGCAATGCTCTCGGCCACTTTTTGGTCTAGCGCATCTCCACTCAACTCAGGATAGGCGGGCGTTAATTGCTGTTTGAGCAGATTCTTCATGTACTGAGTCTCCAGGAGGACCAGCACGTCTTTTTGAGTCATGAGGATAGCGGTTTGGGTGGTGGCAGGATCATGATCCTCGGCGGTGAAATCGCCTTCGGTCACAGTGGCACGGCCCAGCAAATCCTCAACCAGGGCTAAGTAGGATTCATCCCCATTCGCCATATCAAGAATGGCCTGGCGCACAGCGGGGTCCTTCAGGTCTTTGCCGTAAAAAGAGGGTGCAGGATCGGTCTGTTGCTTTTCCATGGCGGAAAGCATGGTTCTCAGCGAGCTTTGGAGAGATCCCAAGGCGGCCACGTTGCTGGCGGAGCCGGTTTTTGCCGCCTCTTCCAGCACCTTTTGCAAGTCTTCAAAGTTTACATATAGCGTTTGGGGGTACAGGCCGATGGAATCCCCGTAGAGCCCGTCTTTGTCCGCGCGGAAATTGGCCGTGAAGGATTCCTTGCCGTTGAGCAATAGAGAAAATCCAAGATACTGTTCCCCAAGGGCGCGGAACTGCAGAGCGGCGACCTTGCACAGATCCCCTATCTCGGGCAGTGAGCTCATGGCTTCGCCGGGGGTTACGGAAAGGGTTACCACGGTTTGCGTTGGCGCTGCCTCGGGAGCCGCCGGTTCAACAGCTTCCGCGAAAGCGCAAAGAGGCAGCAGCAGGGCCAAAATAAGGCAGAGAATGCGAGAGATGACCGTTTTTTTCATGGGAAGTCCTCCTCCTCATCGTTCACTGGTATTGATTATACACGAGCTTCCATGGTTTGTCATGGGAGTTACACCAAAAGTCATATATTCCCACCCAACTGTCGAAAAAAGCAGATAAGGCGTTAGGGTTTGAGCCAAACGGTTTGGTTCACGATGGGCGTGTAGCTTTGGATCAGCTTAACCACCTTGGCGCCCACGTTGGTGTCCGCATAGTCGGCTGGCAGGGCGCGGGGCTCCTGGTTTCGCTGCATGGCGATGGCTAACTCCGCCGCCTGGCGCACGCTTGCCTGGGTAATGCCGCCAATCACAATGGCGCCTTTGTCCAAAACCTCCGGCCGCTCGGTGGAGGTGCGGATGAGTACGCCGCAAAAGCCCAGTATGGCGCTTTCCTCGCTTAAGGTTCCGCTGTCGCTTAACACCACCAGCGCGTTCATCTGCAAGTGATTATAATCAAAGAAACCCAGCGGGGTCACATTGCGCACCAGCGGATGAAAAACGAAATTCCTTGCCTTGATGAATTTCAGGGAACGGGGATGGGTGCTGTAAATCACGGGGCATTGATAGGTCTCGGCCATGTGGTTGATGGCCTGCATCAGGGAGAGAAAATTGGCCTCCAGGTCGATGTTTTCTTCCCTGTGGGCGGAAACCAAAATGTAGTTGCCCTTGGAAAGGTTCATGCGCGCTAGCACATCGCTGCGTTGGATGTTTTCCATGGCGCTCTCAAGCACCTCCCGCATAGGGGAACCGGTGACAAAGATGGTTTTTCCGTCAATGCCCTCGGAAAGGAGATAGCGGCGGCTGTTTTCCGTATAGGGCAGGTTGATATCGGAAATGTGATCCACGATTTTGCGGTTGATCATCTCGCTCACATTCCAATCCCAGCAACGGTTGCCCGCTTCCATGTGAAAAATAGGGATCTTCAACCGCTTGGCGGAAAGGGCCGCCAGCGCGCTGTTGGTATCGCCCAGAAGCAGCACAGCGTCCGGCCTTTCCTCGGCCAGTACCCGATAACTTTTGGCAATGATGTTGCCCATGGTCTCGCCCAGGTCTTGGCCCACAGCGTCCAAATAGAAATCCGGAGCGCGAAGGGTAAGCTCCTGAAAAAAGATCTGGTTAAGGGCCGGATCGTAATTCTGGCCGGTGTGCACCACCAGATGATCAAAGTACTGATCGGCGCAACGCATCACCGCGGACAGGCGGATGATCTCAGGGCGGGTACCAAGGATGGTCATGAGTTTGAGTTTTTTCAAGCCAAAGGACTCCTTTCAGGGATGACGGGCAAGCGATAGGTGTCCGGTTTTTGGGGATCAAAACGCTCGTTGGCCCACATCAGGGTCACCATGTCGGTATCGCCCAGGTTTTCGATATTGTGGGTGTATCCGGGCGGAATGTCCACCACTGTGGGGACATCGCCGGAAACGGGATAGGAGAATACCTGGTCATCGCCAAAGCGCCGAAAACGGATCACGCCTTGCCCGGCCACCACCAGGAACTTTTCGTGCTTGGTATGGTGCCAGTGCTCTCCTTTGATGATGCCCGGCCGGCTGACGTTTACGCTCATCTGGCCGTAGCCCCCCATGTGCAAAAGCTCGGTAAAAGAACCCCGGGCATCGCTGTGCACAGTGGGGGCCCGGGAAAAGTCCTCCGGGGGCAAAAAACTCAGGTAGGTGGCGTAGAGCTTGCGTGTGAAGGGATCGCTTTGATCCACCAGATCAAAATGATTCCGGTTTTCAAAAAACCCCCGCAATTGATCCACCAATGCCCCCAGGGTGGTGCTGTGCTCGGGCCGTACCAGGCAGAAATCGCCCTGGCGGGTAGGTGTTGCGGCGAGGGCGCGGAGGAACTCCTCCACCACGTCGTCGATATAGTTCAGGCGCAAAATAGCGCTGGGATCGTTCACTTGGATGGGCAGTTCCCTGGCGATATTGTGGCAAAAGGTGGCCACGGCGCTGTTGTAATGGGGCTGGCTCCACTTGCCAAAGACGTTGGTGAGGCGGTAGATCATGACGTTTTGCCCATGGCGCGCCCCGTAGGCGCGAACAGCATCCTCCGCCGCCCGCTTGCTCAAGCCATAGGGGTTGTCCAAGGCGGCTTGGATGGAGCTGCTCAACAACACGGGGGGGCGCTTGCCCTGCTCCAAAAGGTCCAACAGGCGGGTGGTAAAGTCGCCGTTTCCTCGCTGAAAGTCCTCCACGTTCACAGGCCGATTGACCCCCGCCAAGTGGAACACAAAATCCGCTTCCTGGGTCGCCTCCAGCAACTCCGTGTCCGAGGCGCTTACATCAATCAAAGATAGCACGTCGCAGGATTCAGTGATCCGTTCGCGCAAGGTCGCCGTTAGGTTTTTACCCATAAAGCCGTTGGCGCCGGTGACCAATATCCGCATGGAGCGACACCCTTTCTTTGGATGACTTGCTTTGATGATAGCGTAAAACCCTATATATGTCAATCAACAGAAGGAACGCCAAGGGTTTTGCGCTTGACGCTCCCTAAAAGACCCCCTATAATAGAAACATCTTCTGGGAAGGAGCCTACAATGCTTTCTGCGCGGATTGTGGTGGTGTTTTCGGAGTTTGGGAATGCCGATTCCCTTGTGGATTCCATGCTGAGCGCGCTGGCCTCAGCGGCCCGGCCCTACGGTATCCGCTTTGCTTTGCCACTGGGAATGGAGTATGCCAAGGAGCTGCTCCCTGCGGATGTCATCGGCGGGGTGGCTGTTGGCAGCAACATTTTTTTCTATCCCGAGGCGCAGGGGCTGGAAGGCACCCGGCTTGCTTTGCGTGGAGACGAGACCCATTTCCTTTCGGTAAAGGAAGCGCACGTCTTTGAGAACCATTGGGATTCGGGCTTTTTGAAGCGGCTGCACCAGGTGCGGGGGACCAAGCCCGCGATTCTGACGGCCATGGTAAGCGCCGAAGAAGAGGGGTTGCCACCCCAGGCCTTTTTACCCGCTTTGGCGGAGGAATTTTCGGAGGATGCGGTGAAAATCACCAGGGGCCTTCCTTTGGTTTGCGCCGCGCGTCCGGTTAGAAGCACCCTCATTCATCCTTCCCTCCTGTTTGGGGAGGTAGACTTTTTAAAGCAAGCGGAAACGGAAAGCGGGATTCTCTCCATTGGGGCGTTTGTGGCGGGGTATCATGTGTACGTGGTGGAAAAGCCCCTGCTTTGGCCAAAGCAAAGGCCGAGGGCGCGCTGGCTTTTGTGGCCCCATCAGGACAGATTGCCCGCCGTGCATTTGGCCCGCTTTGAACAAAGCGCTGGCTTTAGCTTTGAAAAGCGCAGGGTGGGCGTGAGGGCTTCCTTGGGCCTCTTTTTTTCCGAGGAGGGATACCTGCAAGCCATGCCGCTTCTCTTTACGCTGGAGCAGCAATGGAAGGCGCTTGCGGCCCGGGCGGCTCGCCCTATGCCCATGTTTGTCACCGCTTTTTATGAGTTGCCCGAAGCGCTGAAGCCCGCGCTATTGTACATGATCCGTTTTTCCTATTTGCAAGGCGTAAAGCGCTTGCCCCTGCTTTTGTATGCGGGCGGGCGGCAAGAGCGCTTGCTGCGCATGAACTATCCCAATACGTTCAGCTATCCAGACAATGCCCTATTGCCTAAATCCCTGTTGCGGGAGGGAATGACCGCCACCCAGCACTTTAAGCGGAACAAAATTTTGCTTTTGCAGCGTTCCATGGCAGCCTATCCGGCGTTTGCTCATTATGCTTGGGTGGACTTTGATATTTTGCCATATCCTATCCCCCCGCAGGTTATGCCCGATTTCTCCCCATTGACGGATGAGACCATCCATCTGGCGGTGGTGGATGGTGAGCCGGACGGCTCTTTTCTGGTGATTCCCCGCAGGCATATGAAGCTCCTGACGCGAGAGGTGCAGGCGTTGAGCCAGGTAGACGCGGCCATTAAACGGAGTTTTTCCGAGGGCGCCATGCTGAAGCGCCTGATAGAAAAGTTTCCGGACCTGTTTACGCTGCATCCCATGCCAGAGCGGCAGCTGCTCTTTTTCACCGGTTTCGACGCGCGATTGTTGAGCGAAAGAACCAAAGCCCTGTTGCGGGATTTACCCCCTGTGATTCAACAAAAGCTGCCCAATAAAGAGGAAAAGCGAGGGATTTCCCTATGAATGGTTTACTGTGTGAAAAGCCCCCGGAACGCGGAAGCCGCACAGTGGCCCAAAGCCGCGCCGAGCAAGTGCATATTGTGCTGCCCATGGATGTGAACGCGAATTTCAGCCTGTTTGGCGGCCAGTTGATGCAATGGATTGATATTGTGGCGGCGGTGGTGGCCAGGCGTCATTCGGGCTGCCAGGTAACCACCGCGGCGGTGGATCATTTGGAGTTTTTGGCGCCAGCAAGGCTCAACGATATTGTGGTTTTGCGGGGGCGCATGACCTATGCGGGGAGAACCAGCATGGAAGTTTGCGTGGAGACCTTTGTGGAAGAGGCGGAGGACTGGGGCACCAGCCGCCTGGTGAACCGTGCCTATTTGACGATGGTGGCTTTGGATCACGACCGCAACCCCACGGAAGTTCCGGTGCTGGTTGCGGAAACAGAGACGGAAAAAACGGATTATGCGGCAGGCAAAAAGCGGCGGGAACAGCGCATTCGCACGCCGAAGTGAAAGGGTTATGGTAGCATACAAGGGGCAGGCATCGTTTGATGCCTGCCCCTTCAGCTTGCTGAAAAAGGCCCGTTTGCTTTGTCGGCTTCGGTGGCTAAGGGATGTCACGTACGTGCGTGTACGTTCCACCCCTTATGCCACCTCGCTTTCGCGCAACCGGATCTTTTTGAGCAAGCTCCATCCCGTTGCCAAATCGCCTTTGTCAACGGTCTGACGGGGCAGGCATCGTTTGCTGCCTGCCCCTTGTGCGCATGGGCTAAGAGGTTGGGCCCATTACGGGTTTTCCCGTGCCAACAGCGTGACCAGGTACTGGAACTCCTCTTTGTATGCGTCGCCCTTGATGGAGGCGGTGTTGCGCAGGCGTTCCAGGGCATCGGCGTAGCTGGCGTTCTGTTTGAACTCACTGTCGCGCAGAAGCATGCCCACCTCCGCCACGGCGGAAGCGAAGCGCAGGTTATCGCTCGCGGCAGGGAGAATGGCGCTGCTGTCCACCGGGTACTGGTACAGGGTGCTGGTGTCTCCCTGGGGCGCTTTGGCGCGAAGGTTCAGCGTCAGCCATTCGGAGCTCTCCTGGGTGGCGGCGGTTTGGTACTTGGTTTCCACGGCGGGGATCTCCATGGGGCTGTCAGAGGGGACGATCTCGTATAGCACGGTCACCCGATGGCCGGAGCCCACCTCGCCGCCGTCCTTTTGGTCGTTGGCAAAATCTTCGGCGGCCATAACGCGGTTTTCATAGCCGATGAGCCGGTAGCCCTTTACCTTGCCAGGGTTAAATTCCACTTGCAATTTCACGTCCTTGGCCACGGTGTGGAAGGTGCCGCCGATTTCTTCCACCAGGGCCTTGCGGGCCTCATAAATGGTATCGATATAGGCGTAGTTGCCGTTGCCGTGATCAGCCAGGGCTTCCAGCTTGTTATCCTTGTAGTTTCCCTGGCCGAAACCCAGCACACTTAGGAACACGCCGGTCTGCCGCTTGCCTTCAATCAGGCGGGTCAGGGAACCTTCATCGCTGATGCCCAGGTTCAAGTCTCCGTCCGTGGCCAGGATCACCCGATTGCCGCCTTCTGGAAGAAAATGCTTTTCCGCCAAGGCATAGGCGGTTTCGATCCCCGCCGCGCCAGCGGTTCCGCCTCCGGCGGTCAAGGCTTGGATGGCCTCCATGATATGGGTTTTTTCGCTGGCGCGGGCGCCGTCCAGCAACACGCAATCACTGGAGGCATAGGTGACAATGGAAATGGTATCATTGGGCTGGAGCTCCTCCAAAAGCAGCAGGAAAGCGCGCTGAACCAGCGGCAATTTGTTGGGGTCGTCCATGCTGCCGGAGACGTCGATGAGGAAGACCAGGTTCTGCGGAGGGATGGCCTCCTCCGGGATTTTTTCCGCTTGCAGCCCCAATAAGAGCAATTTTGTATCAGGGTTCCAAGGGCAATCGGCAATTTCCGTGGTAACGCCAAAGGGTTCGCCATTGTTAGGCTGGGCATAGTCGTAGGAGAAATAGTTGAGCATTTCCTCGATGCGAACGCTGTCTGCCACAACGCTGCCTCCCGCCAAAAGGGCGGAACGGAGTTTGGCGTAAGAGGCGGTGTCCACATCCGCCGCGAAGGTGCTCAAAGGAGAGGTGAGGGTGGAAAGAAAGCGGTTTTCGGTGATAAAGCTGTATTCCTCCGTGTTCCAATCCGCTATCTGCGGCTGCCTCACTGCGGCGTTTAGGAAAGCTGCGCCGCCCTGCACCATATCCATGCTGGGAGCGGCCGCTTCTTGGGCTGCCATTTGATCTTGAAAGACCTCCGCTTCTTCCGCTTCCGGTTTGCGCGCTTGCTGTGCGGGAGCGGAAACTTTCCCCCCAGTTTTGGCGGGAAGCAGGGGTTCTTGGGCGGCCTCTTCCACCATGGATACGGAGGTCCGAGCCAGGGGAGGCGTGGTTTTCAAAAGGGGTAAAACGACCAGGAGCAAGCAGGCTGCCGCGGCCAAAACGCTGCCGCCAATGGCATAGAACTTGGGCTTTTCCCAAAAGGGTTTTTTCATGGATGTCTCCTCCTTCGGTGGAACAGCGGAGGCGGCTTCAAGCATGGCCAGGGTTTTGGCTTCCAGGTCTTGGCTGAAGGGAAGCCGGTTCATGGCATCGCGATAGGAACGGTCATTCATCAAAAGCCCCTCCTAACTGTTTTTGTAGTTCCTTGCGGGCGCGAGAAAGCCTCGTGCCCACAGTGGCGGAAGGAAGTTGAAGCAATCGTGCGATCTCCGCGATGGCGTACCCTTCGTAATAATACAGGTGGATGGGAGTGCGGTACTTCTCCTCTAAACGGAGCACAGCGCCAAGCAGGCTGCTTTCTTCCGGCGGCAATACGGCCAAATCCTCGGGCAAAGGATTCCGGCTTTTATGCCAGCCGCTTTTGAGAAAGTTCTTGCTTTTATTGATGCATACCCGAAGCAACCAGGCCTTCTCGTGTTCGTTGGTTTGAAAGGCGGGGTTAGTTTTCAGGTAGCTTACAAAGGTGTCCTGCGCGATGTCTTCCGCGTCCTGTATGCATTGCACGTAGGTATAAGCCACACGGACGATGCTTTGCATATGCGTCTGCACGGCCCGCTGAATGCGGCCATTGAGCTCGGATGGCACATCCATAGGTGTTCAGCCCCCTTCACCCACAATACAACTCATGGGTGGAAAATTTTTCAGGAAGATCTCATCCAATGATAAAAGAATCATATCATTGTTTTTCTCTGGGAACAAGCAAGGAATCTCCACTCCAATGGATCCGGCCCAGGAGAAAAGAAAATGCCAGGCTTTGACAGCATGGGGTTTGGATGCTATAATATGCTCGGAGTCAATTGGGATAATCAACCCAAACAAATGAATACAAGGGGGAACCATCGTGGACGTTTCGGTTCTATTTCAGGAGTTGTTCTCCGGCGTGACCTACATGTTCACTGCCGCCGGGCTGAAGACACTGGTGATGTTCATTGTCGCGGGGATTCTGATTTATCTGGCCATTAAAAAGGACTATGAGCCCGCGCTGCTTCTGCCCATCGGCTTTGGCGCGATCTTAGCCAATCTTCCCCCCGTAATGGACGCCATGGGGCATCTAAGCGCCAGCGTGCTGGGCAGCGAAGGCTTCCTGACCGTGCTGTTCAATGCCGGTATTAAGAACGAATTAGTCCCGATTCTGATCTTTATTGCCGTGGGCGCCATGTGCGATTTTTCGCCCTTGATGAAGGATCCCTCCATGATTTTCTTTGGCGCGGCGGC
>JAVBVF010000033.1:0-19751 GCA_031554475.1 Eubacteriales bacterium
AGCATGGCTTTGCCATGCTCGTAAGCGAGCGAAGTGAGCCAGAATCAACAGGGTAGGAAGGGGACGAAGTCCCTTTGGCGAACGGGTAGCGAGCGCCGAGAGAACAACCGCCATTGGAAAGGCTTCCGAAGTGCACCGGAGGGAAGCGTGTACCCAGTGGGTACTGCCGCGTAGCGGCAAGCGACCCGCAGGTGAGAGCATTAACAAGCGCGTGCGCGGTAGCGCTACGCGCGCCGATTAATGCGAGCAAGCGCCGCCGCAGTTTTCTTCCCCCTTCTTTTGCACCAAAAGAAGGGGCGCCGCCAGCGAGCGTGTGCCCTGTGGGCACAGCGGCGTCGCCGCTAGCGAGTGAGAGGCGGGGCTTGAGGCGAGTGGCCAAGCGGCAGCGAAGGCCACGACGACCGAAAGGCCGGAGCCGGGTGTGGGAGCGCGGAGCTCCCACTATGCAGCCCTTGGTGCTGCCGCACCAAGAGAAACTATTCCTTTGTTTCTTTATTATTTTCTAAATCATCTAACGCCCAGCGAACCGCTTCGATGACAAAAGCGGAAAAATTGCTGTTCTTTCCTTGGATAGCCGCTTCTACTTTTTCAATGACATCGTTGGGAAAACGAATGGTTTTGTTGGTGGTGGAAGGGATGGCTGGAATCTTAAATTTCGCCATAAGATATACCTCGCAATACAAATAGTATTGCAATTATCATGCATAATGCATTGCATTTTTTCAGCATTGCTATCGCAATACGTTCGTCTTGCGAAGTTCTTTTCTTTCTGCTATACTATAGCAAAAAGAAAAAAAGAAAGGCCTACATCTTATGGACTACCGATCCCTTGGCAGGCAAATCCTCTTCCACCGCAAAAAACAAAACCTGACCCAAGAGCAATTGGCGGAGCTAGTGGGCAAATCCACCGCGCTAATCGGCCATGTGGAACGGGGCACCCGCAAGGCCAGCCTGGAAACCATTGTGGCCATTAGCCAATGTCTTCATATCTCCATGAACGACCTGCTGCCACCACCTTATGAACCGGCCTCCGGCCATGCTTTGACTTCCGCCCAGCACCAAAAAGCAAGGGAGCTTTTGGAGCTGGCCCTCCAAATGGCCTCCCCATAAGCCCCCAGGAAAAGCAAAATCACCAGCGAAGCCGATGGTTTCATTGCGCTAAAGCTCGATGAAAAAACGCAAGGATGAAGACATTTCTCCTTGCGCCTGCTTGCTACAAAGTGGCAACGCCACTTTTAAGGCCGTCTCATTCCTCCGTCTGCTCCCATTCGTCCATGTTTTCCCGAAAGAGCAGGAAAAGATCGTTCATCCGCTTGAGGGACGCCTCATCAGGGTTTTGAAAGGTGAAGTCCACAAAGGCGGTGGCGTTATCGCCAAACTCGGTGCCTACAAAGGCGGCTCCGCCATCAATGCTTTGGGCGGGCTTTTCGTAGTGAACAAAGTAAACGTCCGCATCGCTGTTGTAGGAGAGGTTGGCATAGCCTTCTCGGGCGTTCAGGCGTTCCATCAGCTCTTCGCCCCAATAGCCGCCCTCGCCTGTGTCCTCCACGGAGACGAGCATGGTGGTGTTCCCGTCCGGGCTTTGCCACTTGGCAATGGCGGCTGCAGCTACCTCGGCGGCGGTCAGGTCCGTTTGGGTCCAGTCATCGGGAACCGCGTAGCCATAGCAGGGGTATTTTTCGAACACTTCATTGTGGTACGCAAAATCCGGCGCTTCCTCCGCTAGGCTACCGCCCAGGATGAAAACAAAGAGAAGCGCCCATACCAAAGCTAGCCTTTTTTTCATGGAACTTTTCCTCCTTTTTGATGGTGAGAAAGGCAAGGGCGCGGGAGAGCCCCTCGCGCCTCAGACCGTTGACAAAGGCACTTTGGCAACGGGATGGAGCTTGCTCAAAAAGGTCCGGTTGCGCGGAAGCGAGGCGGCATAAGGGGTGGAGCGTACAGGTCCGTACGTGACATCCCTTAGCCGCCAAAGCTGACAAAGCAAACGGGCCTTTTTCAGCAAGGCAAGGGCGCGGGAGAGCCCCCCGCGCCTTCCTCTATCAAAGCCCCTAGGCGGCCTCTTCGTCCTTTTTTGCTTGCGCTACTGCCTCGTCGTCCTTGCCCTTCTTGTCACCGATGGAGAGAAGCAGGTTTAACAGGATGCCGAACACCGCCGCGCCGGCGATGCAGGGGATCTGCATGCCAAAGAGGGGAATGTTGCCGCCAAAGGCGTAGTTGCCGCCAATGCCAATGGTCATAATGGAGGCGATGACGGCGATGTTCTTGGCGGAGAACATGTCCACCTTTTTCTCAATCATAATGGCGATGCCCTGGGCGGCGATAGCGCCAAACAGGTACACCTCCAGCCCGCCGATCACCGCTACGGGAATGCCGTAGATCACCTTGATGAGCGGGGTGAAGAAGCTGACGATCATGGCGATCCCAGCGGCGGCGGCAATCACGGGAACGCTGAACACCCGGGTCACGGCCATGGTGGAGATGTTCTCGCCGTAGTTGGTGCCCGCGGGACCGCCTACCACGCCGGAGATCATATCGCAGATGCCGTCGCCAATCAGGTTGCGGTCCAGCATATCGGTGAGGGAATAGCCCAGCTTCTGGCCCTTTTTGCGGGCCACATCATTCACATAGATGTCCAGCTGGTACATATGGGCCGTGGACTCGGGAATGGTGGCAATGGCGATGGGCATGATGCCGATCACCGCCGCCCAGCTGATCTTGGGGAAGGTGAAGGCGGGCACCGCGAAGAGGGCGCCGTCGCCCAGCTTCCACAGGGACGCATTCAGCGCCTCGGCGGGCATGGCGCGGAAGAGGTCCGTGCCGCAAAGGTACAGGATGCCCGCCAGCGCGCAGCCCGTGGCCGCGCCCAGAAGCAGGGGCAATTGCCCCAGGAGTCCCTTTAGGTATTTCGTATAGATCACCGTGGAAAGCAGGGTGACCAGGGCCACCACCGTCCAGGCGGTGATCTGCTGGCTGGCCATGCCCGAGGCGGCGGCGGGCAGCGCGTCGGAAAGGGCGTTTCCCGCCAGGGTCAATCCGATGATCATGGCCACGGAGCCGGTGACCGAGGCGGGCAGCACCTTTTCCACCGCCGCCTTGCCGAAAAACCGAACCAAGAGCCCCGCCGCGATGGATACAAAGCCGGAAAGAATGATGCCGAACTGGGCGGCTTGGATGGCCTCAGGAGGCAGGATGCCGTTGGCCTTTTCAAAGCCTTCCGCGGTGCACATGGCCGCGATGGCCGTTAAGTAGGCGAAGCTGGAGCCGTAATACAAGGGGATCTTCCGGCCGGTGATCAGGATGAAGCACAGGGTGGCCAAACCGCTGGCGAAGATGGTGGTGGAAACCTGAAAGCCCGTGATCAGCGCCACCGCCACCGTGGCGGGAAACATAACGACCACCTGTTGCAATGCGTACAGCAGCAGTTTTCCAAAAGGCGGCCTTTCATGGGGCAGGTATCCAACGCTTTGGTTTTGCATGGGATTCATCCTCTCCTATTTCTTTGTGTGCCTGGGAAGCGAACGATTCCAAATCCAAGGGAAATACATCAAAAGACATTAAATCATGCCCGTATCACCCTGTCAAGAACCAAAATTTTTAGTCGAAATACGAACATTCATATTGTCTTTTGTCGAAACATACGCTATAATGACTCCATCTTCTTTTTCCAGTTTTGGAAAAAGCATCAGAAACGGAGGGTTCCTCACAATGGAGAAGTTCTTCAAGTTGAAGGAAAACGGCACCAAGTTCTCCACGGAACTGGTTGCGGGTCTCACCACGTTCTTTACCATGGCCTACATCATCGTTGTTAACCCCAGCATCTTAAGCCAAGCCGGCATGGAATGGGGCGCGGTGTTCCTGGCCACCATCATCTCCGCTATCATCGGCACCTTGATTATGGGCCTCGTGGCAAACGTTCCCTACGCCCAGGCGCCTGGCATGGGCCTGAACGCCTTCTTCGTATTCACGGTTTGCTTCCAATTAAAATTCTCCTGGCAGCAGGCCCTGTCCATGGTGTTCATCTGCGGCCTCATCAACATTTTGATCACCGTCACCAAGGTGCGCAAGCACATCATCAAGGCCATCCCCAAGAGCCTGCAAAACGCCATTGGCGGCGGCATTGGCATTTTCATCGCTTACATCGGCCTGTTGAACGCAAAGATCATCAATTTTGATGCCGGCGTGCCTGCGATGGCCCTCCTCAACAACCCCGGCCTATGGGTGTTCCTCATTGGCCTGGTCATCACCATTGTGCTGTTGATTCTCAAGGTGAAGGGCGCGATTTTGATCGGCATCATCGCCACCACCTTGATCGGCCTCATCCCTGGCTGGAACGTGACCAAGGTGGGGGATACCATCTCCTTCACCCAGTGCGCCGCCGCCCTGCCCTCCACCTTCGGCGTGATCTTCACCGGCGCGGGCCTGGGTTCCCTTTTCTCCGATCCCGCGAAGCTCCCCCTGGTGCTGATCACCATCTTTGCTTTCAGCCTCTCCGATACCTTTGACACCATTGGCACCTTCATCGGCACCGGCCGCCGCTCCGGCATCTTCTCCGAGGACGACGAGAAGGCCATGGAATCCGGCGCGGGCTTCAAGTCCAAGATGGACAAGGCCCTCTTCGCCGATGCCACCGCCACCTCCATCGGCGCCATCTTCGGCACCTCCAACACCACCACCTATGTGGAAAGCGCCGCCGGTATCGGCGCGGGCGGCCGCACCGGCCTCACCAGCGTGGTGGTGGCCATCTGCTTCGCACTCAGCGCCTTCCTGGCTACCTTCGTGAGCGCGGTGCCCTCCGCCGCCACCGCCCCCGCCCTCATCGCCGTGGGCTGCATGATGATCTCCGCCTTCAAAGAGATCGAATGGGACAACTTCGCCGAGGCCGTTCCCGCCTTCTTCGCGGGCGTGTTCATGGCGCTTTGCTACTCCATCAGCTACGGCATTGCCACCGGCTTCATTGCCTACGTACTGGTGAAGGTTTTCACCAAAAAGGCCAAAGACATTCACCCCATCCTCTGGGTCTCCACGCTGCTGTTCGTGCTGAACTTCGTGCTGCTGGCCATCCTGTAAGCAGGGGCTTCGCCCCTTAACCCATCTCCCGTTGGGGGCGGCTGGATAGGCCACACCATGTGCGGGCGAGGCAGGGCAGGGATTTCATCCCTGCACCCATCTCCCGTCCCAATTGGCTGATGGGCCATGCTGCGTGCGGGTGGAGCTTGAACAAAAAACTTTCCTCAAAAACCCTCACCTGTTCAAAACGGGTGAGGGTTTTTGAGGCTTGGCTATAAAGCATAGCCTCTGGTTGGCTTGGATCAAAAAACGGGTGAGGGTTTTGGGCTCGCCGGTTTCATGACGATCTCTTCCTCCGCATGTTCTCCGCTCTGCGTATACTTGGGCCGCATGATAAGCACGCTGGCCTTTTCCGGCGCTTCATAGCCCATTTTCATCCCCAATGTGCTTTTACCCAGATCCTCTGCGCTAAAGGAAATTTGCCCACAGGGTACGCCGTCGGCATATAGCACATAGCCTTCCAGAAAATCCTCCGTTTCAAAGCAGTTTTCATAATCCTGCCAACAGGCCATCCATTCCTCATGCAAAGTCAGTTGTACATTCGCCAGGATTTCAATGCTGGAGCAGCTCAGGGAGATGCTTGCTCCGTAGTCCTCAAAGGAACCGCTGCCGGTGAGCGCCTCCGCCTGCGCGTTGCGCAAAACGGTGGCGGGCAAGGCGGTATCTCCCAGGCGTTTGCTGCTAACCCAGGCCCCCTCTTGGGTGATGTAGTAGCAGTTCACAGAGCGGTGCATCACCAGGACCAGGTCAAGGTGGTCTTGGTTTCTTGCGCTCTCGGGCAGCGGCGTATCGAATTTCCAATATCCTACGGCGCTTCCCTCCGCGCTAATGTCTTGCTCGCCTTCCGTCTGTTCCAGCCGGATCCCGTTTTTCAAAGAGACCGAATCCCCAAGAAACTGTTCTCGCGCTTCCAGGTACGCAAAGCCGTTTTCCTCCACCAGACGCCGTACTCTTTTATTTTCTTCTTCATCCAGCCGCGCTTCCCAGCCAGGGAACATGTTCTCCATGGAGGTATACGCTTTCCTCTGCTCCTCTGTGGGTTTGCCTGGCAGGAAGGTGAGCTGGGGTTTTCCGCCGGTAAAAGAATAGGAAAGGTAAATGGTTTCTCCATCGTAATAGGCCTGCTCCAACGTGAATTTGGCTTGAGGAAATCCGGCCTGCTCCGGCTCCACCGCTACGGTGTCCGCGTAGGTGGGCGCGCTGGCTTCCAGGGCGTTGAGGTCTTTGGCCGCGTTCTTCTCCGCAAACTGGCCAAAAATTCCGAACCCCGCGGCAACCGCCGCCCCAAGGAGCGCCAGCGTCAACAGTATGGCCACCATCATCGCCACGGACACTTTCTTTGGCGCTTTTTCTCCTGTGCGTATTTTTTCCAATACCGCTTCCTTGTGTCGCCCCTTCCACTCCAAAGCGGAGAGTTGGTCATCGACAAGGGTTTTGAATTCATCATTCATCGAAATACCACCTTTCCAGCTTTTGGTGCAGCATTTGGTTGGCGCGCTTGATTCGGGATTTCACGGTGTCCATGGGAATCCTAAGGGTTTCGCTGACTTCCCTGATTTTTAATTCCTGATAATAGCGCAGTAAAACAACGTCCTTGTATTTAGCGGGCAAGCGCATCACTTCGTCCACGACTGTTGAATCGGAAGGCTCACTCTCATGGACAGGCTCAGGGAGGTTCTCTAACGTCACTTTTCCATCCACCCTGCGAAACCAGGGCGTTCGCAGATAGTCCTTGCAGGTGTTGATGGCGATGCGTATGAGCCAGGATCGTTCACTGCTTTCCCCCCGAAAATGGGAGAGGTTCTGATATGCCTTGAGAAACGTATCCTGCACCGCGTCCTCGGCCAAGGCGGCATCGCGCAGGTAGAGATAGCACATTCGCAGCAAGGAGCTTCCGTGCTCTGCCATCATTCGGTCAAGCTCCGCCTCCTCAGCTTGATGGGAACCCTTCACAACATTCATGGCGTAAACCACCTCCTTTCCCAATAAGACGAGTTTTCCTTGCCAAACGGGTGACGCTTTGATCCAAAAGTATTCTGATGATAGCACACCCCCTGGCAAAAATCACCTCCGCTCCCCTTCCCAAAATGTGCTATAATGAGGGGTAACATTCCCCCTCATTTTTGTGTTGGAGGTTTCCATGCGAAAGACCCGTTCCTTCTTCATCGGCACGGTCCCCATTGGCGGGGGCGCGCCGGTCACCGTCCAGTCTATGACCAACACCGATACCCGGGACGCCCAAAAAACCCTGGAGCAAATCCAGGCGCTCCATGAGGCGGGCTGCGATCTCGTCCGCGTCAGCGTGTATGATGACGACTGCCTGCCCGCCGTGAAGGCGCTGGTGGAAAAAAGCCCCGTGCCCCTGGTGGCGGATATCCACTATCGGGCGGATTTGGCCGTGGGGGCCATGGAGCGGGGCATTCATAAGGTGCGCATCAACCCGGGGAACATTGGCAGCGAGGCGGGGGTGCGGCGGGTGGCCGACTGCGCGAAAATGCACCATGTGCCCATCCGCATTGGGGTCAATAGCGGCTCCGTGGAAAAGGACATCCTCCATCGGGACGGCGGGGTCACCCCTCGGGGCATGGTGGACAGCGCCCTTCGCCACGCCAGGCTTTTGGAGGAGGCGGGCTTTTATGAAATTGTGCTTTCCTTAAAGGCCAGCAATGTACCCCTGACGGTGGAAGCCTATGAGCTGGCAGCAAAGGAAACCGATTATCCCCTTCATGTGGGGGTGACGGAGGCGGGGCTCCCAGGCAGCGGGAACATCAAAAGCGCCATCGGCATCGGCGCGCTGCTTCTGCAAGGCATTGGAGATACGGTGCGGGTGTCTTTGACCGGCAGCCCCATTCCCGAGGCAACGGCGGCCATTGAGATTTTGCAGGCCGTGGGTCTGCGCAAAGGCTTTGTCAACGTGATCTCCTGCCCCACCTGCGGCCGCACGGGGATCGATGTGGCGGGGATCGCGGCCCGGGTCAAGGAAGAACTTTCGGACATCCGCGTGCCCCTGACCGTGGCGGTGATGGGCTGCGTGGTCAACGGCCCCGGGGAAGCCAGAGAGGCCGACGTGGGGCTGGCGGGGGGCGGGCTTTCGGACCAGGGCCGAAGAAGAGAAGCGGAAAAAACAGGCGAAGCCTGCGAAGCGGAGAAATCGGACGAAGTCCGCGAAGCGGAAAGAACGGACGAAGTCCGCGAAGCGGAAAAAACGGACGAAGTCCGCGGAGCGGAGAAATCGGACGAAGTCCGCGAAGAGGAGAAAACAGGCGAAGCCTGCGAAGTCCGCGAAGCCTGCGGGGCGTTGTTTGAAAGGGATCGGCCCCCCCAGCGGGTGGAGGGGGATTTGGCGGCGATTTTGATCGCCAAAGCCCGGGAGATCGCCAAAGCGAAAGCGGCGCAACAAGCATGAGCCTCAAGGCCCGACTTTCAGAAATTCCGGAGGCGTTCCGTGAACAAAAGTGAGTTATTGCAGATTCTGGAAGAAACCGTTCCGCCCCTCAAGGGCCAGCTCCACGTGGAACGGGTGTTGTATAAAAAAAGCATCAATAAAGCCTACCTCAGCTTTCTGTCCGACGTGCTGGTTACAGAAAAAGATTTTCTTACGCTGGAGCGCAGACTGCGCGGCCTGTTCCCTGGGGTGGGCATTGCCTTGCGCATCGCGTCTCCTTCCTTGGCCGAGGATTTTCTAAGCCATTTGGAAACCTACAAGCCGGTCTTAACCGATTTTTTGCGCAGGCAAAGCCCCGCCCTGTCCACCTGGATCCATGACGTGGGCTGGACGGCGGAGGACGGGCGCATCCTTTTGACCTGCCCTGACGCCATTGCCGAGGAATATTTCAAACGCCATCAGCTGGATGAAAAGCTGGCCCAAGCCATATGGGACATCTTCCGCATCAAAAGGCCCATCGCCTTGGCGGTGTGCGGCCAGCGGGAGGAATGGGTAAAGGAAATGCGGGAGCAGCGGGGATTCTCTTTGCCTGTAGTGGCAGCGCCCCAAGAGCAAGAGGAGGAACCCGCTGGCGGGGGCTTTGCCTCTGCCGCCCCTGCCGCTTCCCCAAATGGCGACGTAAAAAAGAGGGGCGAAGCCCCCGAGGCGCATAAGAGGGGCGAAGCCCCCGAGGCCCCCAAGGTTTTGAAGGGCCGTGCCATCGCGGACAAGCCCGTGCCCATTGCGGAGCTGTCCGACGACAGCGGCGTGGTGGTGGTGGAAGGGATCATCACGGGGGTGAACGAGCCACGGGAGCTCAAGGGCGGGGAAACGGTTTTGTGCACCTTCGCCGTGTATGACGAGAGCTCCACCATCTACTGCAAGGCCTTTTACCAGTACCGCATGAAGCGGGCGGGTATGGGGGAAACGCCCCAGCCGCCTACAGATGAGGAAAAAGCCCGGGTGGCCGAGCAGACGGGGCGGATCAAAAACGGCATTCGGGTGCGGGTGCGGGGGGAGTGCCGGCTGGACACCTTCCTTTCAGAGCTGTCTATCTCCGTACGGGATTTGCAGGAGCTGCCCAAAAAGGAACGCCAGGACAACGCCTCTGAAAAGCGCATTGAATTGCACATGCATACCCAAATGAGCGCCATGGACGCCACCGCCGAGGCGGGCGCCCTCATTGCCCAGGCCGCCAAATGGGGGCACCCCGCCGTGGCCATTACGGATCACGGCGTGGCCCAGGCCTTTCCCGCCGCCTTTTTTGCGGCCAAAAAGAACAACATCAAGCTCATCCCCGGGGTGGAGGGCTATCTGTGCGATTTGGTGCCCATCGTGAAAGACGCGGACGCCCGCTCCATGGGCGCGCCCATTGTGGTGCTGGACTTTGAAACCACGGGGCTTTCTCCGGTGAGCGAGCGGATTATTGAGATCGGCGCGGTGAAGCTGGTGGGCGGGCAGGTTGTGGAGGAGCTCTCCCTTTTGTGCGATCCTGGGGTACCCTTGAAGCCCAAGATCATTGAAATTACCGGCATTACGGACCTGATGCTTCGGGGCCAGGAGCCCCCGGCGGAGGGCGTGAAGAAGCTGCTGGACTTTATTGGGGACGCTGCCGTGGCCGCCCACAACGCGCCCTTTGACATGGGCATGCTGCTGGCGGAATGCGGCCGCATGGGCGTTTCCTTCCATGCCCCTGTGCTGGATACCCTGACCCTGGCCCGCCGGCTGTATCCGGAGCAAAAGAGCCACCGGCTGGGGGCGGTATGCCGCCTTTTGGGCGTATCCCTGAAAAACGCCCACCGCGCGGTGCACGACGCCACCGCCACGGCCCAGTGCCTGTGTAAAATGCTGAATACCCTGGCCGCCAAAGACGCAAAAACCCTGGCCGATATCGATCAGGTGTTAAGCGGGGAAAGCATGTCCAATACGTACCACATCATTTTGCTGGCCAAAAGCCAGGAGGGCATGACCAACCTGAACCGCTTGATCTCGGCGGGGCATTTGCAATACTATCACCGCCATCCCAATATGCCCAGGCACTTGATTGAAGCCCATCGGGAGGGCTTGATCGTGGGCAGCGCCTGCGAGGCGGGGGAGCTTTTCCAGGCGGTGGTTTCGGAGCGGTCCGATGAAACCCTGGAACGCATTGCGTCCTTTTACGATTACCTGGAAATCCAGCCCGTGGGCAACAACCAGTTTATGCTCGCCAACGGCATGGCCAAGGACGCGGAACAGCTGCGGGAGTATAACCGCCGCATTGTGGCCCTGGGCGAAAAGCTCGCAAAGCCCGTGGTGGCCACAGGGGACGTGCACTTCCAACATCCGGAGGACGCCGTGTACCGCACCATTTTGCAGGCAGGCTTAGGCTATGAGGATTGCGACGACCAACCGCCTTTGTACTTCAAAACCACGGAGGAGATGCTTTCGGAATTTGCCTACCTGGGCGCGGACAAGGCCCGGGAGGTGGTGATCACCGCGCCCCGGGCCATCGCCGACCAGGTGGGGGAATTGCGACTCTTTCCCAAGCATCCCAAGGGGGAGGACACCTTCCAACCCTTTTGGGAGGACGCCGCCCAGGACATTGAAGCCATGGCCTGGGCCAAGGCGAGGGCCCTCTACGGCGATCCTCTGCCGGAATTGATCGAGGCGCGGCTCCATAAGGAACTGGGCTCCATCATCGGCTACGGCTTCGCCACGCTGTATTCCATCGCCCAGAAGCTGGTGCAAAAATCCTTGGCCGACGGGTACCTGGTGGGCAGCCGCGGCAGCGTGGGCTCCAGCTTTGTGGCCACCATGTGCGGCATCACGGAAGTGAATCCCCTGCCGCCCCATTACCGCTGCGACACCTGCCATACCGTGCGCTTTACGGAACCGGACTTGGCCAGCGTGGGGGTGGACTTGCCCGACGGGGTTTGTGAAGCCTGTGGAAATCCCCTGGTGAAAGACGGCTTCGACATCCCCTTTGAGGTGTTTTTGGGCTTCAAGGGCGACAAGGTGCCGGATATCGATTTGAACTTCTCCGGCGAGTACCAAAGCCGCGCCCACAAGTACATCGAGGAATTGTTCGGGGAGGGGAATGTGTTTCGGGCGGGCACCATCTCCGGCCTGGCGGAAAAAACCGCCTACGGCTTTGCGGCCAAGTACTTGGAGGAGCGCAGCATCCGCGCCGGGCGGGCCCACAAGGAGCGGCTGGCAGCGGGCTGCATGGGGGTCAAGCGCACCACGGGCCAGCACCCGGGGGGCATTGTGGTGCTGCCCAAGGAGTATGACATCAACCAGTTTACCGCCACCCAGCATCCGGCGGATGATATGGCGGCCGGCACCGTGACCACCCATTATGATTTTGCCAGCATGCACGACATTTTGGTCAAACTGGACTGCCTGGGCCATGATGATCCCACCATGATGCACCGCCTGGAGGAACTCACTGGCATCGGCTACCAGTCCGTTCCCCTGGACGATCAAAAGGTGATGAGCCTGTTTCAAAGCCCCCAGGCCCTGGGGCTCACGCCGGAGCAGATCCTTTGCGAGGTAGGAACTTTGGGCATTCCCGAATTTGGCACGGACTTTGTGCAGGGCATGCTGAAAGATACCCAGCCCACCACCATGGAGGAATTGATCCGCCTGTCGGGCCTCTCTCACGGCACGGACGTATGGCTGGGCAACGCCAAGGACTTGATCGACAGCGGCACTGCGGTTTTGCGCCAATGCATCTGCACCCGGGACGATATCATGAACTACTTGATCTCCATGGGCGTGGACAGCAAAGTGAGCTTTGACACCATGGAATCCGTCCGCAAGGGCAAGGGCCTGACGCCCGCCATGGAAGGGGCCATGGCGGAAAAAAGCGTTCCTCAGTGGTTTATTGATAGTTGTAAAAAAATCAAGTATATGTTCCCCAAAGGCCATGCCGTGGCCTATGTGACCATGGGGCTCAGGGTGGCCTGGTATAAGGTGTACCACCCCCAGGCCTATTACGCGGCGTATTTTTCCATCCGCGCCGACGGCTTTGACGCCAGCAAAATGATCCTTTCCAACGAATCCCTTCGGGATCGCTTGAAGGAATTTGACCTTCGGGAGGAGAAACTCAACGTGAAGGACAAGCAGGTAGAGAATGCCTACCGCATGCTCCTGGAGATGCAGGAGCGGGGCATTCGCATGCTGCCGGTGGATTTATTCAAAAGCCACAAGGAGCGCTTCCTGCCCGAAGGCGGCGACTTGCGCTGCCCCTTCACCGCCCTAAGCGGCTTTCCGGAAGCCGCCGCCCAGGGCATCCTGGATTCCCGGGACCCTCAAAGACCCTACATTTCTGTGGAGGATTTGCGCATTCGGGCGCGGATCGGCGCGGCGGCTGTGGACATGCTCCGCCAGCAGGGCGCTCTCATGGGGTTACCGGAAACCAGCCAGGTGGATTTGTTTTCTCTTTTGTAATCCTGGACTGTTCGGCCTGCCAGAATGCGGCAGCCCGCGGGGCGGAACTTTTTTCTCTTGGCCCGCGTCTAAGCTGTCGAGACCAATCGAAATGGAGGAACACGCATGACCTCAAAAAGATCGTTTGCATGGATCGTTTCTGTTATGCTGTTATGCGCCGCGCTTTTGCCCGCTTTTAGCCTCGCTGAAAAAGCCGCTGTGGATACTGACTTACAAGGGCTGGTCACCGAGGTTTTTGACGGCGGCTTCCTGATGAATGACATGGAGATGGGCGAGGTTCTCTTGAACGTCGATCCGGAAACTGTGCTGGAGGGTGTGCTGGCGGAGAAGCCCCTGGCCGTGGGCATGTATGTGGTGGTGAAATACAACGGCCTGTTGACCCGTACCACCCCGCCGCAAACCCATGCCGACCGCTTGGGCTGCTATCCCTTAACGGGTACGGTGGCCGCCATGCTGCCCGACGCGGTGTTGCTTTCCGGAGATCCGCTCTTTGGGGATGTGGTGGTCAAGCTCAATCAAAACATGCCCCATGTGTTCCCCGGCGTTCCCATGACGGTGTATTATAACGGAACCATGGCCATGAGCAAGCCCGGCAAGGTCACCGCCAACCATATCGTGGTGCCGGTGATGAAAGGGATCGTCAAGGCCGTGGAGAAGGATCAGTTCACCCTGCAAATGGAAAAGGACAAGTCCCTGACCGTCAAGCTCCAGGGCAGCACCCTGCTTCCCCAAAGCTGGTTTGACGGCGCGTTGAAAGGAAAAAACGTCACCGTCTATTATGACGGCCAAGCGGATCACAACTCCTTGACGGCCTTGGAAGTGGTGGATCCTTCCTCCATCGTGGTGGCAAACCGCCTAGACGCGACCCTGGCACCGGAGAGCAGCGCCCTGCCGTCTGCGGAAGTGGAAGAGCCCCTGCCCACGCCCACACCCGATTCCCAGGAGCCCACGCCCGCGCCTGAAACGGAAGCGCCCACTTCTGCGCCTGAAACCCAAGAGCCTACCCCCACAGTGACCCCCGCCGAGGAGGCGCCCACCCCAAGCCCCGATCCTAAGCAGGAGCAAACGCCGGTTCCTTCGGCTTCTCCCATCCCTACCCAGGCGGAGAATACCCAAACCCCCGCGCCCACGGAAACCCAGGAGCCCGCTCCCGCACAGTAACGACTTTCGCTGGGATCAAGGTTCACTGATCAAAGGCGGCTCACGAGGAATCGTGAGCCGCTCAGACCGTTGACAAAGGCACTTTGGCAACGGGATGGCGCTTGCTCAAAAAGATCCGGTTGCGCGGAAGCGAGGCGGCATAAGGGGTGGAGCGTACAGGTCCGTACGTGACATCCCTTAGCCGCCGAAGCTGACAAAGCAAACGGGCCTTTTTCAGCAAGCTGGGCGGCTCACGAGGAATCGTGAGCCGCCTTTCGCTTGCGAACGCGAAAAAACTCGCGGGGGGTTTCGACAGTATACGCCACGTACAAAAATAGTTATCACATGTTGCACGCAATCGCGTACCCTAATCATGGAGAAGGGATGGCGTCGCGATGCTTATGCTGTCCATTCTCACGCTTTGGAAAGAATGTGAACGCAATGTCAGAGGAAAAACTCCATGACACTGTAGACGAAATAGACGATACCCTTCACAAACACTGCGAATGCGGCGCGATTTTGTGCTGTTGCCGAGGAAAGCGCGGTCGGAAAGGGCCTCAAGGCGAACCAGGGGAACAAGGCGAACCTGGCCTTCAAGGCGAACCCGGCGAGCAGGGCGAACCTGGGGAACCTGGTGAGCAAGGCCCCCAAGGCGATCCCGGGGAACCTGGTGAACCTGGGGAACCTGGCGAACCTGGCGAACAGGGGCCTCAAGGGGAACCTGGCCCCCAAGGCGAACCCGGCGAGCAGGGCGAACCTGGGGAACCTGGCGAACAAGGCGAACCTGGCCCCCAAGGCCCCAAGGGAGACTCGGCCACCGGCGCGTTTTTGCCGCTGCCCGAGGACGGCATCGTGTTGTTTGATTCCCCAAACAACACCTCCGCTTATGCCTACAACGAGCGGAAACTCCTCGTGTCAGACGGCATTTCCTTTGAACTGCTGGGCACCCCTGAAATGCCTCTTCCCACGCTGGTGGTTCCCATGGACATCACCGTAACGGATATCCGCGTCACCTTGAGGCATAGTTATAGTTATCAGCCCAGGGTTCCGGAAAACACTTATTATTTCACCTTTGGAATTTATGAGTCCACGGCAGGGTCTTCCACCTTCACACTGATTCCTGAAAGCCAAATCATCTTTGACCCCATTCATTTCCCTCCCGGGGTGCGGGGGTATCAGGATAAAGCGCTTGAGGGCCAAAGCATCCCGCTGTCCAAAGACAACCGCTATGTTTTTGCCATCTATGGCACGTCGGATGTGGACGAACCTTGGAGTTCCGTGGGCGCCGGCGTCAAAGGGATCTTTGCCTATCACTAATCCTCAATAACTCCTTGTGGTTGCGCCGGCCCCGCCCGATTTCCCTATAGGGCGGGGCTTTTTAACCGGAGCGCTTCGGGCTTGCGTCCCTCGCTTCCGGTTTCCACTTTTTCTTGACAACCGGTTTTTTCCTGTGCTATACTTTTGGAGTGCTTTGAACATCAAAGTATTTTGTCTGTCAAAGCGATTTCTTTTCCCAAACGCTTTGAACTTCAAAGCAATTATGATCTTCGGCAAGAAAGGAGCGTGCTATGGACGCGGCGCATTCTACCATCAACCAGGTTTTGGTCACGCTGTTCAACCATATCCTGCGCATTGAAGAAAACGCCCTCAGTTTCCCCGGGCTCAGCATTCGGGAGGTCCATGTGATCGAGGCGGCCTGCGAAGCGCCCGATACCCGCATCACCGCGCTGGCCCAAATGCTCCATGTAACCACAGGCTCTTTGAGCGTAGCGGTCACCACCCTGGAGCGCAAGGGATACCTTCTGCGAAAGCGCAGGGAGGACGACCGGAGGGTCATTGATATTCTCCCCACGGAAAAGGCAAAGGCCATTCAAAAAAAGCACATCGCTTTTCATCAGGAAATGATCGCCGCCGTCATGAAGCAGCTGACAGAGCCGGAACTGAGCATTTTGGTCAAAGCACTGCACGGCATTGATTCCTATTTTACCGAAAAGGAGACCCAGAAAGCATGATTCAAATCATCACCGACAGCCTAAGCGACATCCGCCAGTCCCGTGCGCAGCAATATGCCCTCACCGTTCTTCCCATGCACGTGCTCTTTGGCGACAAAAGCTATCTGGACGGCATCAATCTTTCCTTGGAGGAGTTCTACCATCTGCTGGCCACCTCCAAGGACTTTCCCAAGACTAGCCAGGTCTCTCCCGAGGCTTTTTTCGGCGCCTTTGAAGCGGCGGTCCAAAAAGGGGACGAAGTGCTCTGCATCACCGGCTCCTCCAAACTTTCCGGCACCTACCAAAGCGCGCTGATCGCCAAGGATATGTTGCCGGAGGATGCCCCCATCACCATTTTGGATTCGCTCAATGCCTCTCTGGGGCAGCAGATCCTTCTTTGGGAGGCCGTGCGCCTGCGGGACGACGGCAAAACCCTGGCGGAGATGGCCGCCTTCCTGACTCCGCTGATTCCCAGAATCTCCCTGGCAGGGCAGGTGGATGATCTGAAGCATCTGGTCATGGGCGGCCGGCTTTCCGCCACCACCGCCAAAATCGGCGCCACCTTGCGCCTCAAACCCATGCTGCGCTTAAAGCAGGGCAAGCTGGAACAGGACGGGCTGACCCGTGGAAAAAAACGCGCCTTTGAATGGCTGGCCAAGCAAGTGGAAACCGAGGGACTGGACCCTCACTATCCTTTAGCGCTGGCCTCGGCCAACGCCCCCCAGGACGTTGGGGAGCTTCATCAGTATCTGATGGAAAAGGGGCTGGCCAGCGAAAACAGCCTCCAGGTGGAAATCGGCCCTGTCATCGGTTCCCATACAGGGCAGGGAATCCTTGCCATCGCTTGGGTGCGGAAATAAAGCAAAACTGGGACTTTTTTCAAGTTTGTAAAAAACGGTATTTCTTCCCCGCTTTTTGGACAAATTTTTCTTGACAGTGTTGTCCTTCCCTTTTACAATAGGAAGCGATCTTATAGGACTTTTCTCATACTGTTTGGAGAGGATACGCACATGGAACCGACAATGTTTCTTCCCCTTCCGCCCCTTGCGGAAAACGGAGATCCCGGGGTTTTTGTACAGGGCGTTCACACTCCCGCCATGCTCTGTCAAAAAAGCGGCGTATGGATTCATAGCGCCGGCAGCGCCATGCTTTTGCAAAACTGCTATGAGGTGCCGCCCCACGAAAAACCCCTGTGGCTCATTGTGGACGAGGGCAACCTGAACTTCGCCTTTGGGCAAGCGAGCTATGCCCTCTCTAGGGGAGAGTGCATGGTCATTCCCCGCCAGGCGCAAGGCTGCGTACTTGCGGACGCCAAAGACGCGCGGCTTTTGTGGATGACCCTAGACGGCCCCCTCTGCGGAGAGTACTTGCGGCAAATGAACGCCCAAAACCGGTTTCCTGCTCGCCAGGGTATTTTGCCCACCCAAATCCTGCTGGTACGGCAAATTGTGCAGGTGCTGGTACGCCACAGCGAAACCGGCGACGCCAGCTATCAGCTGGCGCAGCTCCTGTGGGGGATGATCGCGGCCCACAGCGGGCAAAGCGTGGCCATGAGCGCTACCCTCAGCCACGAAATCGCCCGGGTGGTGGATACCCTGCGCCTGAACCAATACCATGACGCCTTCTCCCTTTCCGATATGGCCGCCATCAGCCGTATGCCTGTGGAAACCTTCCGCAAGCGCTTTTCCTCGGAACTGGGCATTCCCCCCCTGGGCTACTTGCAATTCCTGAAAATGGAGCGCGCCAAAACCCTGCTGCGGGCTGGCACCAATGTGCGCCAAACCGGCACGGAGATCGGCATGCCCGATCCCTACCACTTCAGCAAGCAGTTCAAGCATGTGGTGGGCATGAGCCCCACGGCCTACCTCAAGCATGTGGGCGGCGTGGATCAGGACTTGATGGTTGACTAAAGCGGTTCCCGCTTGTATACTATCAAGCGTGCAGCTTTCAAGCCCACGGGAGGAGCAAATGGATATGAAAAAAATTGGCATTTTAACCAGCGGCGGAGACAGCCCTGGAATGAACGCGGCCGTGGTGAGCGTGGCTCGCTGCGCGGCCATGTACGGCATTCAGCTCATGGGCATCAAGCGCGGATACAACGGGCTGCTGGGCCTAAGCGATGATCCCGAGGACGATATCGTCGCCTTGGATCTGGAAACTGTGCTGGACATCGCGGACATGCGCGGCACCTTTTTGCGCACTGCCCGCTGCGAGGAGTTCAAAAAGCGCGACGTGCAGCGCCAGGCAGCGGAAAACCTCCGCAAGCTGGGCATCGACGCGCTGGTGATCATCGGCGGTGACGGCAGCTTTAACGGCGCGGTCCGCTTGAGCGAATTGGGCATCCCCTGCATCGGCATTCCTGGCACCATCGACAACGACCTGGGCTATACGGAATCCACCCTGGGCTACGACACCGCCGTCAATGTTTGCGTAGATGCGGTGCGTTCCGTGCGCGCCACCAGCCGCAGCCACGACCGGCCGGCCGTGGTGCAGGTGATGGGCCGCAACGCGGGGGATATCGCCATGCGTACCGCCATTGCCACCGGCGCTGAAATGGTGGTGGTCCCCGAGATGGAATGGGACGTGGACGTGCTGGCCGCCCGGCTCAATGAGCTGATCTCCAAAGGCAACACCCGCGCCACCCTTATCATCGGCGAAAACTGCTGGCACAAGATGAAAGAATATGACTGGCGCAAATTCCTCAATGACAACGGCAAAACCGTCTATCCTGGCGAGTCTATTACCGCCGAGCGCCTGGCCAGCATCCTTAAGCGCAAATGCGGCGGCATTGAAGCCCGCGCCACGGTCATCGGCTATACCCAGCGCGGCGCCATTCCTTCCGCCTACGACAGCGCCTTTGCCTTTGAAGCGGGCTATTTGGCCGTGCGCCTCTTGCAGCGCGGCATCATCAACCAAGCCATCGGCGTGCGCCACGGCCGCGTGTTCAACATGCCCATCAACGACGCCCTGATTATGCAAAAGCACTTTGACGCCGAGCTTTACGAGCTGGTGAACAAGCTGTAAGCAGGGGCTTCGCCCCTGGCATCTTTTTCTACCATCCCACGCTTGTATTCCACTTTCCCGTTGTCCTAGCGGGTTCATGGCTTTGCGCTGAACCCACCAGGATGATGGGTTTTTTTCTTTGGTGCTACAGCGCCAAGGGCTAGTTTGTGGGAGCTCCGCGCTCCCACAGGCGCTGTTTTGGGGGCCCGCCCCCGAGCCCCTGTACTGCCCAGTGAGGGGGCTCTTTTTGGTGCGGCAGCACCAAGGCGTACTTTTCGGGGGCCGCTAACGCCGCGCCCCCGAACCCCTGTACTGCCCCAGGGAGGGGCTTTTTTTGGTGGGGCAGCACCAAGGCGTACTTTTCGGGGGCCGCTAACGCCGCGCCCCCGAACCCCCAGGGCGAACACTCTTTTAAAAGAGTGTTCAGAAACTGCGGCGGCGCTTGCTCGCATTAATCGGCGCGCGTAGCGCTACCGCGCACGCGCTTGTTAATGCTCTCACCTGCGGGTCGCTTGCCGCGAAGCGGCAGTACCCACTGGGTAAAACCTTCACTCCGGTGCACTTCGGAAGCCTTTCCAATGGCGGTTGTTCTCTCGGCGCTCGCTACCCGTTCGCCAAAGGGACTTCGTCCCCTTCCTACCCTGTTGATTCTGGCTCACTTCGCTCGCTTACGAGCATGGCAAAGCCATGCT